>REEI01000042.1 GCA_007695145.1 Saprospirales bacterium
GCCTGATTTCTTCAGTTTCACACCACTCCTGGAATACACCAGCATTGACCGTACAATTCTGGGCATTCAACTGAGATGTGCCAAGGGCGAACCCAATTGTAGCAACCGCTCCGATTAAAAATGTAGTAAAATTTCTCAACATACTGAAATCCTTTAAGTTATATTATTAGGACAATTTTGTTCCTTATTCCTTTAATAGTTTATTATCCACAATGCCATTTCTCCTTTATTTCCTTGGTTAAAAATTTCAACCTTCAATATTCAATTTTTTCGCTGTGAAAATGATCAGCGTGCTTAAGTGCAATATACTTCACATATTCCCATAAAGACATTTGTTCACCCAAGCGAATTCAACCCGATTAAGGTCTCGATAATTGGAAATGGTTAATAACCAGGGGAAAATTGAGTAGGTTATCAAAAAGTTAATGCAAATATATTGCCACTTTTCAGATTATGATAAAATCACTCAAACTAAATAATAAGTTGGTAAAATATATAAATTTATCAATATCTATTTCATTGTTTTAAAAGAATTTATGAAATATACTCCAAATATGATATAATCAAAAAAAAGAAAAAATATAAGCAAAAGGTTGATAGACATCACCTAAAAAATTGGAACTCTCGCCAATTTTTGGTGAGCTTAGAATTATTTTAGCAGATTTAACTTAATAAACCATCTAGCTACCATAGTCCATGGAACATTGCTTTTCAGGTAAATTATTTACAATCACAAAGGTAATACTTGAATATCCTGTCCTTTGTCAAATAATGCGCCAAAATACTCTACAATACTGCCAATTCAATTTCGTGGAGAATCTACTATATTACTGAATTTCATTTGTTTATACATTAGTACTACCAAAAAATGGCCACATAAGAAAACCTGAGCAACAGGAATTCTGATGCCTAACAACAAATATACTCATCCAAAAACAAGATTTATTCCCTTGGTGAAAATTTCTTCAATCTTGGGTACTAAATTTTGTTCTTCTGCAAAGTAACTAACTTAGTTCAACACAAATTCTTTACTATTTCTTGACATTTATGCAGGTAGAACACAATTGTCAAAATTAAGGATACTTGAAACATCATTGCTTTATCCATTTTTTGAACTAAACTCGACAATTTTTTTACCTTTGTAAAACTAATTAGGTTCCTAAATAACTCTTAACATATGGGGATTAATTAATTCCTATAATTTGTCAGGCATTAATTGAAATCGAGTTTGACCGGATAGGAACACTTGATGCTACTTTAAAAAATTATGGATTTGGCAATAAGCTGCACTAAACAAGCAAAACCTTTTCAGGTTTTTTCAATATTGATTCCTTGCCTATTTGGCATATGTTTCTATGGCGATCTAGTAGCTCAGATAAATGTCAAGCTTGATCAATCGTTTGAAGTCGGAGATACCATAGTGGAGATATACAAAGTAGTACTCGAGGCCGAAATGGGAAATACGACAATTAGGACACTTCATCATTACAGTGATGGTTCAATATATCTTCTCTCACGCTCCGGCTTATTCCACTGGAGGTCTGACAGCGCTTATTTAGTACAGCAATCATCCAGGCTAAACACTCAGGATATAAATTACTCTGCAGAAGATCGGGAGGGAAGGATTTGGTTTTACTCTGAATGGTTCAAAATGAACGCACCCATAACTAATCTTATTAGCTATAAACCTAATTCAGATGAGCCATTTAAAAATCCTTTACTAAGCATCCTGGATAAAGGCGAAGCCATAACAAAACTCGCTGAACTAAACACAAATGTAATTGCTTTTCAAACCAATAGAAATCGTCTATTAATTTATGAAAAGTCCGATACTTACCGGCTTATTCCTATTGATGATGGTTTCCAACTCCTTGGCAGCTCGGGAAAACAGTTGATTTTTGGCAGGTCTTCAGATCAATCCATAAAGATTAGTTTATTAAACTTTAAAACAGGAGTGTGGGAGCATCTGCCGACAATCAAAGAAAACTGGCGCATTGATCACTGTACCATCCAAAATGGAGGACTAATTTGTGTCGGTGTAAGACCAAGCTTTAACATATCAATTTTTGACAGAGAGAACAGGACATGGAACTACCAAGAAGCCCCGGCTGACCTCTTCCACTATTTTTATTCCTGTGGTACCATCCAAATTCAAAATCTTGAAGTACAGGATTTCTTCACGCTTGATATGGCCGGGCTGAAGAAATCTAGAATAAAAAATTCCATAAATTCTGCACTTCAGCACCCCTACCCAAAGTTTTATTATTTCTACAGGGGACAAAATTGGGTGCTGGTAAAAGGTAGCTTGTATTTAATAAGGATTAGAAGGAACAAAGACTTTTTGACCGCTTTAAACGATTTGCCTAATCATCGAATTTCAACAAGAGGTTTATTTCTGCGAGACAATCAAACCATTTTAGCTGGACTTATGCAGGACTTTTTGAAATAGATTTATCGCACAAGAATGAAGGGACTTTATTCTGGAGAAACATGACAGACGAAATAGATTGTCACCTTTCTTTTGTTCAGGGATTTAAAAAAAGTCAATATCGAGATTCTACCATCATCATTTACAGTTATGATTTTTATTTCTATAATTATTCCTCCGGAAAATGTGAATTATTTCACCTAAAAGAATTTGGAGTTGGCGATATTTGGGACATAATAGATTTGGATTACAACAATCTGATGATAGGCTCAACAACTGGGCTATACATATTCAACTTGTCAAATGAGGCTTTGTATCTCTTAAAATTAAGTGATGAAAAAAACATCTTTAATTTTCATGGCATATCCATTAACAGGATAAGTAAAGGAAATACTCCCAAAACTTACTGGCTAAGTACCAAGAGGGGACTGCTTAAGATAGAAATCAAGGAGTCTGGAGGTAAAATAGAAGGAAGTATACTTCACAATTTGATCCCTAACACTTCGGTCCACGCCATCCAAAGATTAAGGGATTATAAGCTGGCTGTAACTACCACTGAAAAAGGGTTATTGATACTGGAGAGAAAAGAACACGATTGGGAAATAGTGCAAAGGATCAATTCTGAAAACTTTCTAGTTGAAAACTCTGCACACAGTATTGAAGTAGATGAACTGGGAAGAATTTGGCTTGGCACTGACAATGGCTTATATTTGGTCGACCTTCAATTGGGAGTTGCTCAAAGATTTGATGTCACAGACGGATTGACCCATAATGAATTTAATAGGCTTTCGAGCTATCAATTGCCAAATGGGCACATGATATTTGGTGGCCTCAGTGGTTACAATATATTTGATCCTTTGGTATTTAAAGGGCCCAAGTCTGAATTTTCTGTAGGAATTCATTCTATTAAGCTTCATCCCCATAAATTACTGGCAGAGTGGGATCGAATTAAACCGAATGAGGGAATTTACTCCCTTGAGATCCCAGCTCACACTACAAAAATAACACCCCTGCCAGCAGTCCCCTTTTCAGCCTTGACGAAAAAAATATTTTATAGGTTTAGCGACATTAACGATAGCTGGAGAGTTGCGGAGAATGGTCACATACCATTACCGGACAACCATCCACATCCTTCACTTAAAGTGGAAATTTTGTTTGAATTGACCTCAGGAGACCTTCTGCTGAGTGATTTTCCTTTAGAATTGAGCTTTGTCAAGGATAGTTTTCCTCTTAAAACACTTTTTCTGATTTTATTTGGTGTAATTGGATTATTATATCTCATATTTGTGTTTCTACGGTTGCACAGAAAATTTTCTCTCCCGGAAACCGGGAAAGACATAGGATTTGAGGAAAGCTCTGAAAGTGAGATTTGGAAAGACCCAATTGTTAAAAAGTCAGAGGGAAGCAGTTTTCCGAAACAAAGCCCTGTTTATCCAACCGAAGAGAATCCAGCCATAATTCCAAGGATCGGTGAGGGCGATCCAAGTAAAAGTAGTTATGAACAAAGGGAACGATCTGAAAACTCGGATTCCCCTCAGGATCAATACAATGAAAGATTTTTAAGTGAGGTTCATTCTGTTATTTCAAAAAATTTTTCTGACCATGATTTCAATGTTGCCGAAATGGCAAAGCTATTAATGCTGAGCAAAAGGCAATTATTCAGGGTGACGAAGGAAAAAGTAGGGATGACCCCGCATAATATCATCAAGAATTTTAGATTAGAAATGGCGCTTAAGTTGTTGGAAGAAAATCCGGAAATCACCATTTCTGAATTAACCTATTCGGTTGGCATGAATAAACCCTCCTATCTTTCAAAAATTTTCAAGGAGAAGTTTGGGATGACCATCAAACAATATAAAAAGGACCTCAAAAAAAAAAATAAAAGTAACTAGTTAATTCTAAAGCTCAAACAACTCAATTGTAGGTTACAATTCAAAAGTGTCCCAAGGTTTCATTACTGAATTATACACTCAATACCTTCAATTTATTCATCAATATATTCTACTATAACCAAAGTACGAGATATTCCTTATAGCTGCCCCCCTTCGGTACCTTATTTCTTGATCTATACTTTTCAACTCCTGCTGTACCCGATCGCTCCGGCCCTGATGGAACAGCCTGGCTAACTTTATTTCCTTCCAACCCTCATCACGGGTCATAACCATTGTGCCATCCAACATCACATAATACACATCATCTTGCTTTTTGGTAGGTGGCTATTTGAGCATGTTCGATTTGGTCAGCCTGAATAATTGGGTCTATTTGTTCCCCATAAAACTCACTGATACGCTGAAATTGTTTAGCCGGTACATCAATCCATACCCAAAAATCTCATTTAAAACTTTGAGGCACTCTCAAAGACAGAGTGCTGACTTAACATGCAAATCATTGACTGCATGAAAACCGTAACCTAAAAAGTACTCCCGGGATAAAAAATATCCTTTTTACTTAATTCAACCTACCCAAAAATGGTTAGGACTTTTTTCTTGCGTTCAGATCACGAGGTACTTTCCTCTTGCCTTCCGAAAGCAAGACCTTTCCAAAGTTTAGATTCCTATCAAGTAAGCATCGCTCATACTCAATAGGGTCTTGAATCAAATCTTTTTCGTCAAGCCATTCATTGACATCCTGTTCTACTGTTTTTAAGATGGACCTTACAATTAATTGCTTATCATTCCTTTAAGCATTTTGGTTTCTGCAAATATTTAACTTTTCCTGCATTTTGCCAAACATCCTCCTTCAGAGCACACTCTACAGTAGACACACTTGCGCTCAACAATGCTTCCTTGTCACCGGGGCGCATGCAGGATTACTACTTTAAAAATTTATAGTATCGATAGTATAAAAAAAGGGAATCCCCCCAGTTCAAGGAGAACTCCCCTAGCCTAATTCACACAAACTTACAAATGCGTGAAATCTTAATGTTCCGTCGGTTATCTCAAAATCGATTTTAAGCAATTAAATAACAAAGGTAGGTTCCAATTTAATGACAAATGCCTAAAACAGCGCCAAATAATTCCCATTCAATGCCAAAGGTGGCCTGTAAAATTGCCAAAAATCAAGCCAGGCATTTCTTCATAGATTTATACAAAGATCTTCACCCCAAAACTAACAATTTGGATTTCTAGTAGCTGGGGTGAAGTTACTTTAATGGTGGGTAAAAAGGTGACTAACTACTCTCGCCTCCCAATATCCGTTGCCCCAAATTTGAACTGAAAACCGAAGGAGGCAAAATGTATGAGAGCAAAATTAAACACTTCCTCTACATCTGCACCACCCTCCAGCATTCGGTATCCGGCCTTAAAGTAGAAGTCATCGGCCATTCTGACACGAACCCCTCCGTAAAGGTCAAAGGCCCTTCCCTGACTGGCTGTTAAACCATCCCCTTCAAAAACCAAACCCCAATTTCCAAAATTGTAATTCAGATAAAGGTGAATCAATGGGACAAAACCCAGATCATCCTTTCTCGCCGTGCGCTCCATTGCACCTAATCTAACAGTGGCATCTCTCAATTTTGCAGTGGCGCCAAGAGCCAGGGTAAACCGTTCTGAATGAACGAGGTCTCTCCGATAGGTCAACCGGTAACTGTTGAACTTGTAGAATCCGATGATCAGGTTTTCTGACTCGGAAAACTCTACCCCCTGAAAATTGATTGCAAATGGGGGCGGGCCGTCGTAATCCAAAGCCAAAAGTGCCACAAGGCCGAGAACATGGTTCTTCTTCCCAAAGGTGTAAGCAGGGCGAAACCTAAAGGGAAATGGGGCACTGGTTCTACTGAAATCACGTGTGAAGTCAAAAAAGGTTCCCGTCTCGTTGGGTATCCTCACCTCATTATAGGATTCGAAAGCAAGTCCCGTTTCCAATTCCATGCTCCATTGGGCTGATACTCCTGAGGAAAAAAAGGATATCATCATGATTACAAGAAGACCTCTGTACATTCAGAAATTTTTATCGATAACGAATTTTTCTCTTCTCTGGTTTTTCCCTGCAAATATAGTGTGATAAAAGTTAGGCGTCTTCTCCATGCAAAAGCTTATATTTGTGCCTCTTTCGTGAAAATTCGTAAACTATAGTGCAAATGAAGGCTGGTGTAGTTGTTTTCCCGGGTTCTAATTGCGATGACGATATGATACATGTCATCGGAGAGGTACTGGGTTTTGAAGTTCAAAAAATATGGCATAAAGAATCGGTTCCTGATAACTTTGAGCCACAAGATTGCGTGATTCTACCCGGAGGTTTCTCTTATGGCGACTATCTGCGCTCAGGTGCCATCGCTCGTTTTTCGCCCGTGATGAAATCGGTCGTAGCCCACGCTGAACGCGGAGGCTTTGTTTTTGGAATTTGCAATGGTTTTCAGGTGCTCTGTGAAGCAGGCCTCCTTCCCGGTGTGCTTCTGAGAAATAAAAACCAGCTTTTTGTCCACAAAAACATTCACCTAAAAGTCTGCAATAACACCAGCCCCTGGACCAGTGGACTCGATAGACAAAAAGTACTGAAAATGCCCGTAGCCCATGCAGATGGCCGATACTTCATAGATGAAAAAGGTCTTGAACAACTGGAGGAAAATCATCAGATATTGCTCAGATATTGCGACCAAAACGGAGAACTTACTGATGAAGCCAACTTCAACGGTTCCGTTTCCTCCATTGCAGGAATTTCCAATCTGAAGCACAATGTATTTGGGATGATGCCACATCCTGAACGTGCTGCTGAACCTATTTTGGGCAATGAAGATGGAAAAAAACTGCTTGAAGCCTTTTTTAGAGATGAAATTCTTGCTTAAGCTTGGTTTATCCGTTGGTGGCTAATTCATCAGTTAAAGTGGAAAGATGAAATCATAACTCGATTGTTGTTACAACCTTTTAAATTGCCAAAATTTAAACATCTTAACTAGTTAATATCCAATGTATTATCCGATAATGGAGACAAAATACTCAAATTGCTCATTTTCTGTTGTATTGATTCAAGGGCTACAGCTTTGAAGATGATTTTTGAATGGGTATAAGCAGGCCATTAACAGGCTCAGCGATCGGCCCGGTTAAGATTGTCCTAATTTATTGGTATCTGCTCCAAGAAATGAATATTTTTGTAATGAATCAGCTTTCGTGACGTTATTAATTAACTTTTGAAAAAAATGTTTCAGATGAGAGTTTTTTATCTCTTTACCATAATTGCTGGTTTTCTCCTAAGTTCGACGCATTTTCTGAATGCTCAAATGCTGGATCCGGTAGACGTATCTTACGAAGTTTATCAATTGGATGAAGAAACCTTTGACATTGTTTTTACGGCTACCATAGACAAGGGGTGGTATATGTACAGTCAGCACATAGACGACCCGGATGGTCCCCTGCCCACTATTTTTTTCTTTGAAGAAGGGGTAGGATTTGAATTGATCAATGGCACTGAGGAGGGTGGAAAAAGTGAAATAGGGTACGATCAGTTCTTTGAAATGGACCTCTTGAAGTTCAAAGAAAGAGCCGTATTTATTCAAAGAGTTAGAGTGGCTGAGCCAGGCATTGAGATAACGGGTTACTACGAGTACATGGTTTGTGATGATACCCGGTGTTTGCCACCCATGCCTGAGGACTTCTCCATCGGTTTTGCCAATGCAAAAGATGCTGAGGTAATGGGTTACAGCCGCGAACTTTTATTCGAAGGGCCATTGCCGGCTACAGGCAGTATAGAAACTGAAGGAAAATCAGATCAAGACGCATTGGGATCCGGTGGTCTGGTGATGGGCGGTATTTCAACTCCGGGTGGCGATACTCCCGGTGATGTCGGCCTGGTTGATCCGGTAAAATGGACGGCCGAAATGACTTATGAGGGAGATGGTATTTACAGTTTTGTGTTCGATGCCGTAATTGATGATGGATGGGCGATATATTCGCATCAATTGGACCGCGATGACGGTCCCCGCGAAACCTCTGTAGAGTTCGATCCGGGTCCACATTTTGAAATTTACAGACCATTGCAAGAAAGTGGGTCCAATATCTTTAAGGGCTTTGACCAATTCTTCGAAATGGATCTCACAAAATTAGAGGATGATGCCCGCTATACTATTTCCATAAAAGTGTTGGAGGATGATGCCGCTGAAATCACTGGTTATATCGAGTACATGGCCTGCGATCCGACTATGTGTCTGCCTCCTGAATTTGTGGACTTTTCCCTCAATCCGGTCACCGGTGAATTTTTCTTTTCAGCAACTGATAAGGAGGAGGCCACCGCTCGTCTCGATGCGGGTCAGACAAGGGGTGAGGGAACTCCGGTTTACTTTGAGTTCAATTATGAACACGCAAATACAGACTGTATCGGCACTTCTGTGAGGGAAGAGGATTCCAGTAATTTCTGGTGGGTATTGATTGCTGGCTTTATAGGGGGTCTGATCGCCATCCTGACTCCCTGCGTTTTCCCTATGATTCCCCTCACAGTTAGTTTCTTCACAAAAAGCAGTACCACCAAAGCAGCAGGTCTGAGGAACGCCATCTGGTACGGAGTCTCCATTATAGTTATTTACGTATTACTTGGATTAGCAATTACTGGTTTATTTGGAGCGGAGGCCCTGAATTTGCTCTCAACCAATGCCTGGTTCAATATCTTTTTTGCAGTGCTCTTTGTGGTTTTTGCCATTTCTTTTTTCGGCTACTTTGAACTCACCTTGCCGAGCTCATGGGTCAATAAAACCGATCAGGCTGCGGACAAGGGCGGATTGATAGGCATATTTTTTATGGCCTTTACACTTTCCCTGGTGTCATTTAGTTGCACCGGTCCAATTATTGGAACCCTTTTGGTGGAAACAGCCACAGGTGGAGGACCTACCATTCTGGGAAGAATTCCCGTTGGACCACTGATCGGAATGTTTGGGTTTTCTCTTGCCCTCGCCCTTCCATTTGGCTTGTTTGCCGCATTCCCGGGATGGCTCAACTCAATGCCCAAGTCCGGTGGCTGGATGAACAGCGTGAAGGTGTCACTCGGATTTGTAGAAATTGCTCTTGCCCTCAAGTTTTTGTCTATTGCTGACCTGACTATGGGATGGAAGATTCTTCCATATGAACTCTTCCTATTACTTTGGATAGCTTGTGCAGTAGGGCTTGCCCTCTACTTCATGGGCTACATACGTTTCCCGCACGACGGCCCGGTTAAAAAGTTAGGACCAACAAGGATATCACTCTCAGCGGCTATGGTTTTGCTCGCTGTTTATATTTCTCTCGGGTTCAGAGTCAGTGATCAATCTCAGAGTTTTGTCACTCCCAATCTTCTCAGCGGACTCGCCCCCCCTGCAGGACACAGCTTTATATTTCCAAACACCTGCCCGCTTGGACTCAATTGCTTCAAGGACTTTCAGGAGGGAATGGCTTATGCCAAAAGAAATGACAAGCCGGTACTGATTGACTTCACAGGACATGGATGCGTAAATTGCAGAAGAATGGAGGACCAGGTGTGGAAAGACGATGGCATATTTAACATGATCAACAACGACTTTGTGCTGATATCACTCTATGTCGATGATAGACAACCTCTTGAAGAGACCTATATATCTTCATTTAGCAACAGGGAAATGAGGTTTATAGGTATGAAATGGGCAGATTTTCAGGCTATTCACTTCAATAGAAACTCTCAACCCTACTATGTTTTGGCAACCCCGGAGGGAGATATTCTCAACAGACCAGTGGCCTATCTACCGGACCGAGAGCTCTATCGAGAATTTTTAGAGTGTGGACTCGCAAGGTTTAATGAATTTAGACAGACCGGACAAATTACCGTACCGGGATCTCAATGATTGAATATATATGGCTTTTTAAATTCAGTCTCCAGTATTGAAAAATGCGGCCCTGCAGTATTCAGTTGCTCAATGCCTGAGTGTATACTCAGTGTAAAGTCTATCTTCTTTTCATATCCCGGCCCAGAATTAAATATCAGGGCATGTCATTTAGTCTCTTTAAAATTCATTCCATTGAAGCCAAAGGAAAGGGTCAAGGGGTTGTTTACCTCTTTCTAGCAAAGACGCCAAAATGAATGAGATGCCAGGATGCCTGCGGTCTCTCAAGGACCTTGAAGTGGTTCCCAGCTGATTCATTTCGCAGCAAGGAAACTTTAGGAGTAGAAATGATGCTAAACGAAAAACTTTAACTGTCAAAGCTGATGCTCAATACGAAGCTTTTCGCAATTCCAAAAAAAAAGCCTCCACCTGACCGCAATTAAAATCCTATTCCTTGAATCTCCAATATTCACCAATTTTAGTGAAGGGCAAATCAACCCCATAGCCATCGGCCGAGGGCAAAACCCGATATACACGAAATTCAAAGACTTACAACAAAAATTTCGAGTAAAACAAGCATCTCTAAGTATGCCAGAAGCAAGCCCCGACAACAAGGACTGGAGAAATTTGCAAGTCCTCTCCCGTTTCAGACCTTTGAATTTTATGGCTTACTGAAGCAACTCCAGGTTCCTTTTTACAAACTTATTGAGGTCTTCGCCGGTGAGCATATTCTGATTGAGTCTTGCCAGGTCAAATAAAGTCTGAACCAGTTGCTTCTTTTTCTCAGGACTTCTCATCCGGAGTAATTTTTGCGCGAAAATGGGATGATTTGAATTGACCACCACATTGACCATATTGCCGCCAAAAGCATTGCCCATACCCTGCATGGCCTGCATTTCCTGCATGCGTCTCAAGAATTCAGGTCGGACAATCACCACAGGCTCTTCAGTAGGACTCATGGGTTTTAATTCCAATCTCATTTCATTGTCTTCACCAATTTCCTCTAGAAAGAGCTCCTTAAGGCTTTCTTCTTCTTTTTCATTGAGAAGTGATTCGATTTTCTCATCTTTATCTATAAGCTGATCCGCTGTGTCGCTGTCCACTCTTTTAAAGCGAAATTCATTGTTTGACTTGTGTTCAAGGTGCTGCATAAAGTGGTTGTCGATCACCTGGTCCATGATCAGTACATCATAGCCTTTGTCTCTTGCCGCATTGATGAATCCGCTTTGACCGCTTGTGCTATTGGCATAGAGGAAGTTGAGCAATCCATTTTTATCGGTTTGAAGGTCTTTTACTTTCTCTTTGTACTCCTCAAGAGTAGTATATTGCTTGTCTGTTGATTTCAGCAGGGCGAATTTGAGCGCTTTTTCATAAAATTTCTCTTCGGTAATCATACCATACTTTACAAATATCCCGATGTCATCCCACTTTTCAGTATACTCGTCCCTGTCATTATTGAAAAGCTCTCGCAATTTGTCGGCTACCTTACGAGTAATATAACCGGTAATTTTCCTCACATTTTGATCGGTTTGAAGGTAGGATCGGGAAACGTTGAGTGGAATATCCGGAGAATCAATCACGCCGTGCAAATGCATGAGGAAAGGAGGAAGTATATTGCTCACATCATCGGTTACATAAACCTGATTGCTGTAAAGTTTAATCCTGTTTTTCTCAGGCTCGACCATGGTCTGATCCAGTCGGGGAAAAAACAAAACCCCATTTAAGGTAAAGGGGTAATCGATGTTGAGATGTATCCAAAACAACGGGGCAGGAGAAAAAGGATGTAATTCCTGATAGAAGGCCTTGTAATCTTCATCCTTGAGGTCGGATGGATTTTTCTTCCAGAGTGGGCTGGTATTGTTTATAATATTATCAACCTCTACTGTTTCAGACTTCTCCTCTTCGCCCTCTCCCTTTGTGATGACCTCTTCTTTTTTACCAAACCTAATAGGAATGGGCAAAAAACCACAATACTTTCTGAGCAATTCCTCCAATCTCGCTTTTTCGAGATATTCCTCCCCTTCTTCTCCAATATGCAGCACAATGTCGGTCCCCCTTTCCTCTTTCTCGGCCAGCTCCAATTCGTAGGAGGGATCACCGGTACAGGTCCACCTCACGGCGGGTTGATCGAGATAGGATTTCGTAACAACTTCAACCTTTGAAGCCACCATAAAAGCCGAGTAAAAACCCAGCCCAAAGTGACCAATTATACCACTGTCGTCCTTGTATTTTTCCAAAAACTCAGAAGCACTGGAAAATGCAACCTGATTGAGGTACTTTTTCACCTCCTCTTCACTCATTCCAATTCCACGGTCTCTTATGGTGATGGTCTTGTCTTCCTTTGACAGTATTACATCTATGGTGAGGTCTCCTAATTCACCTTTGAACTCACCCTTATTTGAAAGGACTTTGAGCTTATTGGTTGCATCCACTGCATTGGAAACCAATTCCCGTAAAAAGATTTCTTGCTCGGAATAGAGAAATTTTTTGATGATTGGGAAGATGTTCTCCGTTTGAACTGATATGTTACCTTTTTCCATGCGTCAAATTTTTTTTCGAAAAAAAAGTCAACTATCGTACCAAACCCCATTGAACTGACAAATAGGCGAAGGGCAACTCCATCAACTGAATTTCAGCGACTTTTATGGAAATTCAACTGAAAAAATGGCAGCCTGTCCATTGCCTGCAGCTAGAAAGATGAAACTAGCCGTTCAAATTTTGGCAAGATATATGCAGTAAGTTTCAGCGTACAGCTTTTGTATTTAGCACAGCTTTTAATTAAGTTTTTGCTGATAGGGACCGGTTCACTGGGGGGTAGAACCGGTCTTTTTTTTCAGTAGCATGTTCACTATGTGCAGATTGTATCCATCCATTCGATACAAATCTATTGAGAGAATCAATTCGTTGGTATTATAGGTCGGCTGGCAGAAAAAACTTTCCCCATCCATTATTCCAGACTAATTTTGCAGAGGAGTTCCACTCCATCACAATAATTGGCGGAAGGAAATTCCAAACCACAGTGGGATTTGTGTTTCACTAGAAAATCAATGAATATCGAAATGAGTAAAGAAATAAAGACGGCGATTGAAATCAAAGCACCGGCAGAAAAGGTCTGGAACATTCTCACCAACTTTAACCACTATCACGAGTGGAATCCATTTATAATCGAGAGCAGTGGTGAACTAAAGCAGGGTTCAAGACTCATCAATGTAATGAAAAATGGGGAGAAGACGATGAGGTTTAAGCCCAAAATACTGAAAGTGGTTGAAAATGAGTATTTCGATTGGCTGGGGAGTCTTTTATTTAGGGGGCTTTTTGATGGGCACCATTACTTCAAGCTTGAAAGTCTGGATGCAGAAAGTGTAAAGTTGATTCACGGTGAGAAATTCAGTGGACTACTCAGTGGGCCTATTTTAAAATCCATACGGGAGAATACAGAAGCCAACTTTATAGCAATGAATGAAGCACTGAAAATGCGAGCAGAATTAAAAAACTAGTTCCTATAGCCTGAACTCGATTACTTTTGTACAGTATAATCTATAGAAAACACCCTCACCAAGGCTTTTACTTGAAGATGTAGCAGGCTACACCAGGAATTAGTAAGGAGGTATAAGTAGGACCTCGATGAATATTTTAGTTGCTAAAGCTTCACATTATATAAATAGCATAAGGTCGGTTGTTTATATAGAAATGAAACATATAATTTAATTGTTTTTTCAATTGTGCTCAATGGTTTGTACTCATCTTTAATTTTTCACTTCTCATCAATCAAATCCTCATTGGTATTAATGGTTATCTCACGTTTATTCGATTCTCACTTACTTTTTGTCTTGATGCTTCGACAGGCTCAGCACAAGTGCTTGGATAAACCCAGCACAAGTGCTACGACAGACTCAGCACAAGTGCTTCGATAAACCCAGCACAAGTAGGAAAAGTAAAAAAAATCAAGCCTGTCAAGTATTTGACGGTTGGCTGCATTGCGCCCTTGAAAGTTCTCAATTACAGGTTCTGTTGGGTAGTCGAACTGTTAACGACTTCAGGCACTATTAAATTTTCAAGCCGAAGCTAGCCAAATCGAACGCATTTTAATAGCTGTATTTCAATTCGGAGATTTCTAACTCCAGCCAGGTAAATTTGCCTTCATCAAGGTCCCAAATCACCTCAAAAGAATATGGGAGTCGCGATCCATCAAACTCTTTCCAGCCATTTTGACGACTCACAATGATCCACCGCTCGAGACTTGATGAATCCCCTCTATCGTAGTATCGCAGGGCTTCAAATGAAAGTAGATCCCCTTCTTCCGAGAATTGAAAAACACCATCAGCAGAAACATCGCCATATGTCATGATAGCGCGCACCTCATTATCGGAAAGCTCCTGCCATTCCAAATAGGGTAAAACTGCAGCAGCTGGAAACCAGGCCATCTCAGCTAGAAAACGCAGTAAAGTACCCTGATCAATCTCCGGTCCCCCGGCATCGACCACCTCCAATAAACCCATTGCTTTGATCAGCATGTTACCGCGGCCTCCAATATAGCTGTCGAGACCCGAAAGATGAAGTCCGGGAAAAGCGTTCACATGAGCTTTCCAGACAAATGCAGGCTCGTAGACATTGTACCACTGCTCTGCATCAAAGCGCATCCACCGCCCCTCTGGACTGGTTCGCATTCTACCGGTTTGCAATGCATAAACCTGTCTGGGAACCGCCTCATTGAATACTCCCGACCTTTTGAGCCACCTGACTACCACCTCAGGCAACTCCTCAACACTATTGCTGTCCACCAGATGAGTAATATCAGGTCTGACAGTCAATATATAATCAATTTTTTGGCCTGCCATTCGATCGAAATTCCATTGCCCATAACCGAGAATGACACTGATAACCACCACGAAATTAGCGATGCTTCCGAACCAGGCCTCATTCCAATCCAAAAAGATTAGTATCTGTGATAAAACAACAGCTGGAATGGCCACCATCCACCACCAGAAATAATCAAACCAGAGCCCATAAAGACATATGAAGAAAAGTATGGAGGTAAGTAGCCATAGGGCCCCCTGAAACCGGGGAATGGGATTGGTGAGCTCGCTCAATTCAATCAGATTGAAGGACTTTATAAACCCTACAATATGTATTAGGCTGTGCATTACCAACACTATGAAAAAGAAAATCTTCATAAAGCGATCAATCGTATACTGTGATGCCTTGCAAAGATAGACCTTTTCTCCATTGCAATAAAAGCTTTTTTCGAGGCTGAAATACCTTCAGCTTTTTAACTGCCGGAATCATTGAATGAGCACTTAGAAGCAGTTCTCTACTTCTATTTTGGTCTAAATTGGGCTGAAAAAATGTCCCTTTCAGTTGAAAAATCTACATTTGGCAATTGCTTACCCAACTTTTCGAGCTTTTTCAGGCGGGATCTCACAAATTCCCGGTGCGGCTCTGCAGTAGGGTGAAGCGGCCTATGATTGGCATCCCTAATTAAGGTCTTCACCTCCCCAAGCATTCGGAAAGCGGACTCACTGTGAATAAATTCAGAGAATCGCTCCATGATGTATTCTAAAGCCTCTTTTCGGATGTGCACCAAATCCGATTCATAAAACCGATAATCCCTGAGTTCATCCATTACTATTTCATAAGAAGGGAAATAAAAAGCCCTTCTCTCAAAATCTTTCAACAATTCATCGATGGAGAGCATTAAGGCTGATTTGCTGCGGTTGTTTTCAATCAAACCATCTCTGATGTGCCTCACCGGACTGAGGGTGAAAATAATTTTAAGCTCTTTATTTATCGATACAAGCTGGGAAAGTGATTGATGAAGACATTCCCGGATTTGAGCCGGAGAACTCCGATAGCGATAGAATTCCCCTCCCGGTATTTTGTGGCAGTTCGAGACCAACTGGTCGTCTGTCCGATGGTAAAAACCATAAGCAGTGCCGAAAGTGATGATCAGTAGGTCGGCATTCAGCAATGCCCTTCGTCCCAACTCCAGAGATTCGTTCATCTTTTTCAGCGCCTCATCAGCATTGGGGTCTGAGAAGTTGCCATGAAAGCCGAAGTGGTGGTAAAGCCCCTGATGGAAAAATAGTTCTGAATTTTCAACTAATATCCCTTTGCAGAGTGATTCAATCTGCCGGCCAATCGAAATGGGGTTGTAAACGATACCAAAGGGATTACCCTCAACAGAAAATTTCCAGGACCGCAAGTAGTTCATTACATTTTCTGCAAAGCAAGATCCCAGACAATAATATTGGTTATGATACCCAAGCGTTAGTCCCGAGGGCTCAATGTTCACTTTGGTTTGAAGCTTCATAATGGAAGTGGTTTTGAGGTCTGGACTAAATATATAAAATTCTAAATCATCGTTGCGAAATGGATAAAAAAAGAGGCGATAAATTAGTCTTTGATTATCTTAAATAATAACTGATGCCAACTAAAATTGCTCTATTAAATATTGAAGTTTGAGCGTATTCATTGACAATATTTGGATTACCATGATTGTATCGCAAACCGATGGAGAATTTTTCAAAATCAACTCCAATTTCTCCTCCGAACCCATAATCCAATCGTTCAACTCCATCTGTATTGAAGTCAATGCGTTCAAATGAATAATTTCTGCCATCAACGAATTTGTATTTCCCGCCAAACGCATAACCATAGTAAGGGGTGATTCCCAGATAAAGAACTCCATTTTCGCCTATGCCAAAAATATTGCACCTTAGCAAAAATGCTGCCTCCAGGTAGTTGATAAAGATTGCTCCGGAAACTCTACCTTCAGAAGTGGAAAATCTCTCTTTGCCTCCCTTTTGAATAAAGTAGACCTCCGGCTGAATACTTACACTTTTGAATAAATCAATTTTATATTGCAAACCAAGTGTTAATCCTAATATTGGAGATGTAAAACCAATTGCATAATCTTCTTGAGTTGCAATATTAATGCCCGCTCTGAGGCCTATCTGTGCAAAGGCATTATTTGTGATCCCCATTAACAGTAGTACCATCCACAGTTTAAATACCTTCATGTCCATTAATATTTAGTTGCGCAAAAACAAATATAGATGATTCTATCGAAAATCGGCAACCTATTGGTCTAAAAAATGCCTTCCACCCTTAATAAGCTCTCATTAATCCAAAGGTATTTCAACCCGATAAAACTTTTTGAACCCTAAAATCTTACTGCCTTAACGGATTTAAAAATTAAGCCAGCCAATACTATCTTCAGCAAAACAACTACCATTAATAAAAAAGTAATTTAACAAAAATATTTATAAAGGATTGATTGTCTATATATATATATATATCACAAATTTATCTGAAATATACCCTTTTAAAATTTGTTTAACAAACAACACATACCATAGCTTTACAACAAATTAATTGTAATTTATAATTTACTAATCCTATAAAATATTTCGGAAATGAAAAGTTCATTTTTCCTATTGCCATTGTTATTCTTTGGAACATTGAATATGTGTTTTTCCCAGGTTCCTTTTATAGAAGTGTTAAATCCGAACGAAGTAAGTTTAGATTCTACAGAAGCTGTAAGATATGACTCTATTGTTGGATTCGGGGAAAACTACCAAAAATATTTAATCAGAATAAATCCCATCCAGAACTATGTATCTCTTGATACGATAACAATATCCATTCCATTGGCCGAAATCGGAGAAATACAATTTGTTACAACTGCAATAGAATATAGAAATGATAGCAGTTTTTCCCTGACGGGATACAATTTATCAGGTGGGTTTTTGAATTTTACTTTACTGGAATCGGAAATCGGTGCAAATATGTTTATTCCGGAAAGTCAAAGCTTGTATCAATTTAATAGTATCTCAGAATCGTATGCAGTTATGCTGAGATATCCAAACTGGACAGGTTTTGAATCAATTGGTTGCATTACAACCGGAGAAGATGGTGACCAGGAAGATTACTACCCGGATGAATTTTCTGGTCCGGATTCTTTAAACTATGCACAAGAAAGAAGTATATGTGATCACAACAGAATAAGGGTATTGGTACTCTTTACCACACAGGGAAGAAACGAAAGCTTCCTCAGAGGATCAAACATGAATCGAGATGCGCAAAGGTTGATTGACGAATTAAATTTAAGTATCGCCAATACAGGGATAAGTAGGAGTAGAATAAGTTTTGCACTTGCTGATACCAGACTATTGGGAAGTTTTGTTGAAGATGATGAAGATGAAGATATTCAAGGAGATGTAGAATTACTCAGCAACAACCAGGAAGCCCAAGAAATGCGGGATGAAGTTTTAGCTGACATTGTTGTATTAATTACAGGAAATGTCTACGGAAATATTTTTGGTGTAGCACGAGACATAAGAGCAAGTGAAAGTAGGGCATATGCTATATCAACCTATGAATTTACTTTTAATGGTAACTTAACTGGCACCCATGAGATAGGTCATCTAATTGGTACCAGGCATCAAAGATGTAGGAGGTGTCCTAGTGCTTGTGACCCTAAATGGAGTAAATACAAAGGCTATAAAGTAGGAAGCGATATGCGGACCATTATGCATGTTCAAGGTTGTGGCAGGACCAGAGTAAATGTTTGGTCGAGTAGTGGAGCTAAATTTATGGGGCAATCTACGGGTAATACTAACAATAGAAATTCTGGAATACTAAAAAATAGAGCCTCTAAAGTAGCTTGTTTTAGAGAGGGAGTTCCTCCTATCCCTCCGCCTCCACCCTTATCAATATACTATATTGAAGGCCCATTATTCCTTTGTCCTGATAATGCATTCCCTCAGTATGAAGTCCACTATAACCAGAATGTCTTTCAAAATCCCATATTCAACTGGGACATAAGTGAGAACGGATTGTTTAACTGGACAACCATAATTGGGAAAATTAAAAATGGGAATCCGGTTACTTTAACACAACCTAACAACCTCCCGGATGTTTTTTGGCTCAGGGCGACAGTATCTGATCCTTCCGGAACCACTGCATCCACAACCATTCAAGTAAGAAAAAGAGACGAACCATACAGTTGCAATACATTTCTGCGCATCCTTAGGGAAGCCAATGAACAAGACGGAACGAATTCCGAATACATATTGTACCCTAATCCGACCAATAATGATATATTTGTTTCGGGAATTGTTGGAAAGGTGTGGTACAAAATATTTTCATCGGCAGGAGAACTTATAAAGATTGGAACAGACAATTTATCAAAAGATCAAGAGTTGAATATTAGTCTAACCTATTTCCCTGCCGGACTGTATTTTATGGAATTAATTATGGAGAACAATGAATCTCATGTAATGAAATTGGTCAAGAAATGAAACCAATCTATTGTTTTGCGTTCATTATAGGCTTGGGTGTTTTTGCCGTCTCATGTGCAAAAGAGTTGGTCGGAGATGAATTCCCACATGGAATTGAATTGCCTGATTCAGTAGATTTTGGAAAGTCCCTGATATATAGAAATGGTGAATTATGGGATTATGAACCAAGGCTTTATAATTTTGTAAATAGAGGTGACAAGGGAAGATTTAGTATTTTTTTTTTCTTTCAGCAAGAGACATCACTTTGGCATCAGTTTGTTATAAGTAGGATTCCAGCAGATACCGGATACTATGAAATTCCAAGCGTTGGTTTTATACAGGTTATATCAGAAGATTTATTTGGATATTCTTATCAATTAAAAGATGACGTAAATAGTTTTATTCAACTTACTAAAATTGATACCATTGAGAGAAAGGTAGCCGGGACTTTTCAGGTTAGATATGTAAGAAGAAGTAAAAATGGACACAGATTAGATTTGGGCTTACCCAAACATCTGTTATTTCAGGGTGTTTTTTATGATTATTATACGGAGCGGTAGCGTCTTCTTCACCTCTTTTAATTCAAACCCGCCAGGTATTGTAAAACTCAGCTGATTTTGTATTCTTCTAGAATCAGATTTAAACTTTTGAAATTTTCAAAAAATCAGGGAACGAGTATGCCCCAATCTTTGAAGCAATAAAGTAACTATGCTTTTCTTCAAGACCCTAGCTATGTTTCCACGAATTAGAAGTACCTAGTTTTGCTTCAAAAGGGTACAATGTATAGACTGTTCATTCTTTGCAATAAAACAATCTTAGACTTGCTCGGCAGCTGCTGCTTTGATTCGCCACGAACAAGTAGGTATCATCGGAAACTTAACCTATAACTTAACACTTACCTCTAGTACTAATGTCACCTCTACTTTCTACAGCCAAAATTCTGATTTGTCAGTTCTCGGAAAAAAGTTCGTAAAAAATAATCTTCCGGTAAGCGTTTTTGCGGCAATGGGTATCTTGACTAGTAGAATTGGATGCTGATAAATGGGGTTTACATAGGAAAAAGTGGTATAATTGATTTTTTTATATGTTAAAAGTCCCTTATTTAGTCCACCCATTTTGATTATTGTTCATATCTTTATCAATCCATAAAACTGGTAAAGAGTTTAATAAAGATTCAGTATGAAAAAATTCTACTACGCGTTTTGTTTCTTATTAGCGATTGGATTTATGCCTGAAAGCAAGGCTCAAGACATCCATTTTTCGCAATTCTACATGTCGCCCCTCAACCTCAACCCCGCTATGACAGGGGTAATGGAGTGCAATCAACGACTGGTGGCCAACTACCGGAATCAGTGGTCAAGTGTACTGAGGAGCAATGCCTTCAGCACCTATTCCGTGAGCTACGATCACAAGATTCCATCCGGAAGGGATGACTATTTCGGAGTGGGAGCTGCCTTTTGGGGTGATCAGGCCGGAGAGAGCAATTTCAGCACTTATCAAGGCAAAATAGCCGGATCCTTTAGTAAATTTATGTCAGGAGGACGTGACTACAACAGCTATCTGGTGGTTGGTGCAGAGTTTGGTCTTGCCCAAAGGGGAATTGACCTGAGCAGACTTCGCTGGGGAACTCAACACGATGGAAGTGGTGGATGGGATTCTTCACTTCCATCCAATGAGACTTTCGACCGCGACAATTTTCTCTTTGCCGATATAGGTGTTGGTTTGCTATGGTTTACCACCTGGAGAGATGGCCGTAGTATATACTTCGGTGCAGCCGCTCACCACGTCAACCGACCCAATCAATCATTTTTTAATGACAACAGCATTGAGCTCTATACAAAATACACCCTCCACGGTGGGGCAGAAACTCCTCTCTCATCGCAATTTTCCCTCATTCCCAATGTAGTTGCAATGTTCCAGGGACCATCCTTCCAGTTGAACGGCGGATTGAGTTCCCGCTTCCAAATTGGAGCTAGAGGCGACAACCAGTCTTTTCAGATCGGTGCATGGGTGCGCCTTGTGAACAATTACACCTGGGGAGTAACCGCGCAAGATCCAGAACCACCTGTAGTCAATGAGGACATTAAGTTAGGTGCAGATGCCATTATCCTTACTTCGAGGTTCGACTTCGAATACTTTGGAATCGGTTTCAGTTACGATATCAATGTCAGCGACCTAAGCAGAGCAACCAATGGCAACGGCGCATTTGAGTTTTCAATAATTTACAACATTTGCGGTCCTGAAAGACGAGGTGTATACTGTCCAAGATTCTGACAGGCTGCGAAAAAATCTTAAACGAGTAAGCCTAACAGCGTTTTAATTACTGTTTTCATAGTACGTAATTTTGGGTTAACGATGAAGCAGGAACATTCTTTAATGGAGGTTCCTGCTTTCTTATTACAGGTAGGTATTCTGGGTTTTCACAAGTTTCTCAGGATATTCAATATTGAAATGCAATCCCCGGCTTTCCTTTCTCAATGAAGCAGAACGCGTAATGAGGTAACCAATGGTTATCAGGTTTCTCAATTCGCATAACTGGGGAGAGATGATGGTCTCGCGGTATATTTTTTCTGTCTCATTATACAAAAGGTACAATCTGTCCAATGCTCTTTTCAAACGAACAGGAGACCGAACAATCCCGACATAATTACTCATCACCTCTTTCAACTCCTTGCGGCTTTGAGTCAGCAAAACCATTTCATCAGGGTGGTTGGTACCCCTTGCATTCCATTCCGGCAAGCCTGGCTGAAAATGGCGATTGTCCACTTCACTCAAAACTGATGCAGCTACCCTGTGACCAAATACCAGGGCCTCCAATAGGGAATTAGATGCCAGCCTATTCGCACCGTGAAGTCCTGTGAACGAACACTCTCCTACAGCATAAAGACCATCAATACTAGACCGGCCTTGGAGGTCAGTAACCACTCCACCACACTGATAGTGACAGGCTGGCTGCACCGGAATCATGATCTTAGATGGATCAATACCCCGATTAAAACACTCCTTGCTTATACCCGGAAAATGTTTCTGAAAATCCGCCTGATCAATATGAGTACAATCCAGTAATACATGATCGTCTCCCCTCAACTTCATCTCCCTGTCTATTGCCCTTGCGACTATATCTCTGGGGGCGAGACTGCCCCTGCTGTCATACTGTTCCATAAAGCTAACGCCATCGCAAGTTTTCAGTATCCCTCCAAAACCTCTAACTGCCTCAGAAATGAGGAAAGCTGGATTTTTTTCCCCGGCAGGATCGTAGAGTGCAGTGGGGTGAAACTGGACAAATTCCATGTTGGCCACCCTTCCCTTAGCTCTGTAAACCATTGCTATACCATCCCCCGTAGCTACCGTTGGGTTGGTGGTGGTGGCATAGACCTGACCGGCTCCTCCTGAAGCCAGCACAAGCAAACGCGATCTGAATAACTCAATTTGACCACTTTCTAAATTAAGGGCATAAAGACCATAGCACTCGATACCCGGTGTGACTCTGGTTATGTGGTACCCTAAATGATGTTGAGTGACCAGATCAATAGCAAAATAATGTTCCAGAATTTTGATATTCTTTAGCGATGCAGCTTTTTCAGAAAGGGTGCGCTGCAATTCATAGCCGGTAAGATCTCCGAAATGCAGTATCCTTTTTTCGGAGTGCCCTCCCTCTCTCGCAAGATCGAAATTCCCGGATTCATCGTCATCAAATCTGGCTCCCCAATTGATTATCTCCCTGATTCTTTCCGGCCCTTCCTCCACAACAGTACGTATTACCTCAGGCTCTCCCAATCCATCTCCTGCAATCATGGTATCCTCAATGTGCTTTTCATAGGAATCCTTTGATTGGTCCCATACAGCAGCAATACCACCCTGGGCATAGGAGGTATTGCCCTCCCTCTCTTCGGTTTTGGTAACAACAAGAACCGAAAGATCTCTTCTAGCTTCAGCTATTTTTATTGCAGTGCTGAGTCCTCCAATTCCCGAACCAACAATGATAATATCAGCTTCAAGCATATTTACCAGGAATTAAATTTGTAAAGATAAATCCTAAAATAAAATGGAGGTATCATTGAACCCACTCCCATAATGCCCTCATTCCTCGTACTGCAGTGCACTTAGATTTAGAGAGCATCGTGTGGCGTAGTCGAAGTTAATCACTCGTTCACTCGCTAATTCAATCATTGTTACTTAAGAATAGCCGAGGCCAATTCTATTTTGGTGCCGGAAAGAGCTTTTGAAACCGGACAATTTTCTTTGGCGTCATTAGCTATTTCAAGGAATTTGGCATTATCAATACCGGGTACCTGACCTACTGTTTTTAATGCTATCGCGGTAATCCCAAAGCCACCCTCTACTTTGTTCAGGGTAACCTCCGCTTCCGATGCAATGGATTGAGGGGTAAATCCCGCCTGATCCAATCCGTGGGCAAAAGCCATGGAAAAACAACTCGCACAGGCAGCTCCAATGAGTTCCTCAGGACTCGAGTGGTTTTTATCATTTTCAAATCGGCTGGGAAAAGTGTAGCCATTTTCAAAGCCACTGGTTTTCAATGCGTATTTACCATTTCCTTTGGTCAGGTTTCCATTCCAAATTGCACTTGCATAATGTTTGCTCATGATGATCAATTTTGTAGTTTTTCAATAGGTTTCAACTAACATAACCTGCTTATCAGGTTTTTGTTTGAGCGATGAAGAACTCGATCGACAATAAAAGAGATATTTTTCTTCGGCAGAATAAAAAGGTTCTTTAAATGGTCCGATTCAACGGTCACTAAGCTCAAAACTCGCACACAAGCTCGCAGTATTACATTGGGCGCATGAATTTGGTTCATGCAGGCCTTTTCAAAAATTCACCTGCTTTGCAAAAGAAAAAATGCCCAAAAATTGCCATTCACTTAGGTTTCTTTAAAAAATTATATATTTGTACCCAGCAGCCTTAGTCAATAGAGGGTAATGCAATAATGAAGGTGTAAACAATTTAATTCTGAGGAGATGCGTATATGCAACATTGTAACATTTATTGCGATAGTGTTGATGGGGTATCCCTTTTTGTCGACCTTATCTGCTTCACCTCAGATTCTGGATAGTCTCAAAAGACAACTTCCGTATGTTGCGAGTGACACCAACAAGGTTTGGATGCTGAGAGACATCGCCTATTACTTCCAATCAGAAGCTCCGGACTCCGCTGTAATTTTTGCCCGACGAGGCTTTCAGTTAGCACGTACCCTTAATTTTTATCCCGGACAGATTTGGAACCTATATCAAGAGGGTCTGGCTTATGAGTTTTTAAATAATGTAGACACAGCTCTGAATATTTATGATCGGGCAATTGGACTGGCCTTTGAAAGTAGAGACGATATTAGTAGGGCCAAGCTTTACAATATCATGGGTGTTGCGCACTATTTTGATGGCAACTTTACCGAGGCAATTAATAACTACAGTCGTGGATATTCTTTATCAGACTCCATAGGATATAATGAGGGCCTGGGACACGCTCTGAACAATCTGGGGGTGATTTACCGAAAGCAGAGACGATTTGACCGTGCTTTGGAAATATACAACCGCTCATTGGAGGTCAAGCAAATGGAAAAGGATACCGGCGGGATCATTATCAGCCAATACAATATTGGTTTGTCACATTCCTATCTTGGCAATTATGAGGAAAGTCTGACCAATTTACTCAAAGCCCTTGAATTGGCTGAAAATTATAAGGATATTTCCTGGGACAAGTCTCATGTTGAAATAGCCATTGGGGTTGCTTATTACAATCTGGGAGAGTATGATTTGGCAAAAAGCTACCTTTTGCGTGGAACAAAAGGCATTTCCAATAAGGGCAGTGCAGAGTACGTATCAGCAATCGCCTACCTGGGTGCACTAAAAATACAAGAAGGTGGATACAGTGAAGGCATGGAAAATATCGAGTATGCATGGGACATTGCATCTCGCTCCGGAATAAGGGTACTGCAAAGAGATGTCCTTAAGCAGCGGGCGCTTTCAGCTGAGATCGCTGGATTTCATGATATTTCTACGGAAAGTTGGCGGAAGTTTAGCGAACTGAATGATGAGATCAATTCAGAGGCGAGCAATTGGGCGGTAGAAGAGATGAATGCCCGATTTGAATTGCAAGACAAGGAAATGACCATCGCCCTGCAGAATTTGGAATTGGAGAGGGAAAAAGCCAGGAAAAATCGTTATCTGATCTCAGGTTCCTTCTCTTTGTTGTTGTTTTTGGTTTCTGCAGTATTCCTTTATTTTTTCTGGAAACAAAAGGAACAGTTGAAAATCGCTTTTTCCCAGAAAGAGGCAGCATTGAATAAAAATGACCTGCTTTTGCGCGAAATGCACCACAGAACCAAAAACAATTTGCAATTGCTCAACAGTTTACTCAGTCTGCAGGAACGCAACACTCCCAACATACAAGTTCAGGCAGCTCTTCAATCCAGCAGAGACAGTGTGGGCGCAATCAGCCTTTTGCACCATCAACTTTATCAAAATGACGATTTTCGCAAAGTGGCTATGTGCCCCTACCTCAAGGATTTGGTCAACTACTTTAAGGGTGCTTTTGGACTCGAAGAAAGAGGCATAAACATCAATTACCACTGCGGTGATATCACACTGGATACAGACTTTGCCATACCGGTTGGGTTGACCATCAATGAACTGGTGACCAATTCCGTGAAACATGCATTTAATGGACAGAGCAGGGGTACAGTATTTGTTTCACTCAGTAAAAGTTCTGATAATAAGCTTGAGTTGGAGGTTCGGGACAATGGCCTAGGCATGAAACAGGCAAATTCTTTTGCCAATGGAACCGGCAGTGAATTGCTCCGCATATTCAGTCAGCGCTTCAATGCCAGTGTCCGGCATGAACAGCTGTGTCCCGGCACAGCAGTAAAGTTTGAAATGCCTTTAGTGGAATGAATATGAAGGAGCTTAGGATTTTGATTGTTGAGGATGATGCCATAGTTGCAGACGATATTTATAATTTCGTTCAGAAATTGGGGCATGCTCCATTCGGCCCTGCATATAACGTCAAGCAAGCGCAATTTTTTTTTTGAAACAGAGGACATCCAGTTGGCTCTGCTTGATATCCATCTTCAGAAACACATGGATGGAATAGAGCTTGCCAAGTGGATGTCTGATCACAATCCAGTTCCTTTTATTTTTCTGACAGCATTTAGAAATGAAATCACCCTGGAGAAGGCAAAAGCAGTTCATCCTGCCTATTATTTGGTCAAGCCTTTTGACAAAACCCAATTGAAAATTGCTATAGAAATAGCCGGCAGCAATTACTATAATCCCAATTCTGAGCAACAGTTATCTCGCAAAATCTACAAGTTCAACAGAAGCCTTTTCACCCCGCTGACAAGTCGAGAGATTGAAATTATGAGGCATCTGGCCGTGGGTTTGAACAATCGCGAGTTATCTCAAAAATTATTCCTCAGCGAACACACCATCAAAAGTCACTTGAAGTCCATTTTCTTAAAAACAGGCGCAAAGAGTAGAGCAGATCTTATCGGAAGGATCAATCAGATGTAAAATCACTCGAAAGAGGGATCAATCACTTTTTGTTTTGAATGACATTTGCATGATTGAATGCAAATAGATTTGACATGAAAAAAGTTTTTAAAATTTTATTGTTTACAGCTCTGGGACTGCTGTTGATCATTGGATTGGGACTCACCTATATCAGTGTGGCACTTCCGAATATAGGCCCACCTCCCGACATTCAGGTCGAAATAACTCCCGAAAGAGTAGAAAGAGGCAAATACCTTGCCTGGCATGTGATGATGTGTGCAGAATGTCATGGCAAACGGGACTTTTCCATTTTGACAGGTCCTCCTATTCCGGGCTCTGAGTTTGGAGGAGGTGAGGTCTTTGATCAGTCGCTGGGGCTGCCCGGAAGTTTTATTTCCCCGAATATAACTCCATACGGAATAGGTCACTGGACCGATGGCGAATTGTTCCGATTAATAACCACTGGAGTAAAGCCGGACGGAAATCCCATTTTTCCAATCATGCCTTTTCCCAACTATGGAAAAATGGATAAAGAAGATATAAAATCGGTTATTGCCTACCTCAGAACCCTGGAGCCAATTGAAAAGGACCACCCACCTAGCCGCGCTGACTTTCCCATGAATTTCATTATGCGGACCATTCCACAAGAAGCAGAATTCAATCCAAAGCCGCCTCGCAATGATTTGATCGCATATGGAAAATACCTCTTCGATGCAGCCGCCTGCGGAGATTGCCACACCAATTTTGACAAGGGTCAATTCATAGGACCTACTGCCGGAGGAGGACGCGAATTTCTATTTCCCGACGGAAGTATTGTCAGGAGTCCCAATCTCACCCCTCATATTACCGGATTGGGAAAATTCACCAAAGAGAGTTTTGTCAGCAGATTCAAAATGTACGCCGATACTTCAATTTCCTTGCCTGAAGTTGGTCCCGGTGACTTCCAAACCATTATGCCCTGGACGATGTATGCCGGCATGAAAACAGAAGACCTGGAGGCTATTTACGAGTATCTCAATTCTCTGGAACCTTTTGACAATAACGTACAAATATTCATGGCGGCAAATTAATTTTTTTGCAATTCACTTATTGAAATCAGTTTTTTAACCTTTATAAATCATATAATTATGTTGAATAAAAACACTTTTATCTATTCGCTTTTCTTTTCTTGTTCTTTGATATTTTTACCTGCTTGCAGCAGCGATGATGACAATGGGAAACTATCTCAGGAAGAGCAGATCGAACAAATGCTCAACGAAGTGCGTCAGCTAACTGCCAATCTACAATCACTCGAAGCAGCTATTGAGGCTGGTTGGAGTACCGATCTATCCGGCTGTGTAGAGCATCCCGTTGAAGGTGGCATGGGCCATCATTATGCACGAATTGAGTATATCGATGGCAGAGTCAATCACATGGAACCACAAATTTTACTCTTTGAACCCCATGCCGATGGTTCATTTGAATTGGTTGGAGTAGAATACATTGTACCTTTTGGAATCCTACCGGCAGACTCAGAAGCACCTGAACTCTTCTTCCATAAGTTTCATCACAATCATCAACAGGAAATCTGGGCACTGCATGTGTGGACTGAAAAGGAAAATCCCAGTGGTACATTTTACGACTGGAATCCCAATGTTAGCTGCAATTAAACCCCTTGATTGCAAAAAGCCTTTACCCAGGCTTTTGTAGCATAAAATCAATCCGGGTGGATTGTAAGGGAGGCTACAATTTTTCATAAAGTGGATGGTAGCTTTCTGCTGAATTAAGCAGAGAGGACAATAGAATAGAGGGCCGTATCCCAATCCTTGGGTATGGCTCTCTTTTCTTTAGCCCCCCAAACAAGGTATGTTATATTCACCTCTTGCGTTAAGCGATAATTTTATCCTCCCAAACAACCAAGCCCACAGGCACACCATCCTGCCATATGGTAAAAGAAAGCAAAAGCTGCATTGCAAGTTTGCTCTCAATTAAATATTTGGGAAACATGAAACCCCAGGGGGATTTAAACTCATCTCTAGCTTGAAAAAGGAAACCATCGGATGACATAGTGCCCTAAAATTAAACCAACATTTTATGGACTTTTTTATGCCTTCAAAATAAATTGAAGTTTTTTTTGGAAAATTTTTGGAATAATTTAGGAAAGCTTGTATTTTTGACAATCTTAACACAATCCTAATACTTAACTAAAATTTGTTGAAATTATGCTTACACTTTTTACACTTCGCTCATTTATTCTTTTGGCACTTTATTCTTCCCTATTTACCAATGCAGTATTATCACAGCAGGATTCCAAGTTTTCCAATACCCTGGAATCAGAGGAAAGCTCCCTTATGGCTGATCGATTTGCTGAAAAAGAACCTGCGGTTGAGTTTGATCCCTTAATTGATGCAAATAGATCTGCAGATAGTTGTGCGCCAATAATGCCATACTTCTACAACCATGCCATGCCTTTTTGTCCAATTGACGACCTGGTGGGAGAGTGTTTTTTTATGGGACCTCCATTTCCACCGGCATTTTCAATCTGGCCCGGATGTAATCCTCCGAATGACGTTGCCTTTCACAATCCCCAGTGGATCACTTTTGTAGCAGGAGACACTTCATTCAGCATAGATGTAGAAATAAGCGATTGTATTGGTACGGGGGTGCAAATCGCACTTTACGAGTTGGGTATCGACTATGTTCCTGATCCAACTGGGATAAGACCCGGCATACAACCCACTGCAGATATGCTGGTTTCTGATTGTGACCTCACCACCTCAGCCCAGATTGGGGTTCTAAACTTTGAGGTAAATGACATTGAACCCGGAACCATTTATGGGCTTGTCTTTGACGGCTGGGCCAACGCCGTTTGCAAGGTTGAAATATTAGAGGTTCTGGCAGGAGGAGGCCCGCCGGACACCATTGATCAGGACTTTGTAGGTTTTCCAACTTTTGAGCTGGGAGGCTATAGTGTAGGGAGCGGTGACACCATTTGTTTGGGAGCCATGAATGTACCCTTTTTTATTGAAGATGGGAGAGAAGGTCAATTTATTTACGAGTGGTTTATAAATGGAGAAATAGTAGATAATCGACACAGGGCACATGACAGCGCATCGTTTAATTTTCCGGATACCGGAGCTTTTGAAATCTGTATCCGTGCTACTAACTTTTGCAGCTACTCGGATCCACATTGTGTGCAGTTTTATGTTGCGCCTGCCGATACATTGATTCAGCATGACACCATTGGAACTGGGGAGGCCTACCGCTGGCTGGGGCCATATGAGCCGGTAGAAAATGGATTTATCGATCCAATTGGCACGTCAGGTAGTTATGTTTTTTATGGCCGGACCAGGGATTCAATTGGTTGTATTTTGGTTGTAGAATTGCATCTTGAAGTGGTACGACAAAAGATAACTTGCAGCGGAAGGGCAACAGAGGTAGTGGAAATAACCAACCCGGTAACGGACAGGGTTTGGATGGACCGGAATTTGGGTGCAGAGCGACCCGCTTATATTTTGAGGGACAGCAGGGCTTTTGGAGACTTGTACCAGTGGGGGCGCTTTGGAGACGGACATCAGTGCAGAAACAGTCCGCTGACCGATATGCTGGCAGAGACAGGAGAACCCGGACACGACAGCTTTATAGTTGTGACCACTCCCCCGCGCGATTGGCTTATGAGACCGGAAGATGGACTTTGGAGAGGAGGAGGGGCTATTAACAATCCATGCCCCGATGGATTCCGATTGCCAACTGTAGAAGAGTGGAATGAAGAAATCCGGTCCTGGATTCCTGGTCTTACCTCAAACTCGTTTAGCTCCTATCTGCGAATGCCCCTTTCCGGAATGAGGCGAACGAACGGCGATATTGCAATGGAGCGTCAAATAGGTTATTATTGGACGAGTTCAGTGGCCGGAGATCAGGCCCTGGTGGTGGTTATGACCCCCAATTTTGTTTTCGCAAGGCCAGCCGACCGGGCCACAGGCTATTCTGTTCGCTGTATTCTGGACAATGTACCCGGTACAGGAAGCCTTGTTGGAGATCACCGTGAAATTTTTTACGACCTGGAAGTTGCATATGGAATTGCCCCAAAAGAGGATACCGGATTGCAATTGTATCCAAATCCCTCTCGTGGTCGTATTTTACTTGAAATAACTGAGCTCCAAGTTTCCTCCTACCACATACATGTCTTTGACCTCAAGGGCAGAATGGTTAGAACAAATACTGTAGATCAACCAATTTTTGAGATGGATTTGAGTGGTCTTTCACCCGGACTCTATCTTATCAGGGCATTGGATGCTTTCGGAAATCTGATTGGAGACGAAAAACTGGTTCTGGAGTAAGTGAACTCAAAATACTTCAGTGGTCAATTGAGGCCGATCTTTGGTGGTCATATTTCTTGTCGTCCTTAGATTTGCACATACCCATTTGCTGTTGTTGCAGTTAGTTTGTAAATCCTGGCCTTTTTAAATAAAATCACATTTTCAAAGGGAATCAAATTCAAGGAGATAGGTTACGCTTTCTGCAACTTAGACTATCCTGGCTGAAAGGGGATCCCCAATTGAAGCCTGCCTTTAATATGATGAATTTTCCACTCCAAATGCAATGTCAAAATGAGCAATTGGATAGAAGAGTTTTCAGCATTCATTTAATGGAAAGTATAAGGTTTTTACCCGTTTTTTAGCTGAGGAATAATGGGTCGAAAATTTTCCGGTACTTTGAAAGTCGATATTATCTTTGTCCAAAATAAGTAAAGTGAAATTAATTCCATTCATTTTTTGGTTTCTCGCTTTTATTCCGGTCAATGGAATACTGTATATTAATACTTCTGAGGAGTTTCATGGGGATAAAGTAGTGAATACTCCTACCTATTTCCACCAAAACTGCGATGATTCCGTATTTCCAATTGTTTTTGTACACGGTTTTTTGGCTTCGGGAGACAGTTACGAAAAGCAAGCCCTTCGCTTTATGGCCAATGGTCTTTGTCCTCATCGACTTTTTATGTTCGATTGGAATACAGTGAGTATGCAGGACAATACTGAAAAATTGGACGCTTTTATTAATGAAGTGCTGCAAAAAACCGATGCGCCGCGGGTTTACCTTGTCGGTCACTCTGCAGGAGGAGGCCTTAGCTACTCATATATGTCGCAACCGGAAAGAGCAAAAAAAATCGAAGCTTATGTGCACATAGGAGCCAGGGCCGATATAAGACCACCAGGGAAGGAAGGGGAGGTCCCAACCCTGAACATCTATTCAAAAGGGGACCCAATCGTACCAGGTGCGGACATACCGGGCGCCACCAATCTCAAGCTCACAGAGGAGGACCACTATCAGGTGGTCACATCAAATGCTTCCTTTGAGGCCATTTATGAGTTTTTCTTTCAAAATCAACCATCGACAAATGACCCGGTAATCTCCCAGCGAGATTCAGTAACCATTGCCGGCAAAGCGGTCAGCCTGGGCGAGAACCAACCAATGGATAATGCACAAATTACAATCTTTGAACTGGATTCGGAAAGTGGAATGCGCCTGTCCGACAAACCTCTAGCCACCTTGAGCGTCGATTCTCTGGGGCAGTGGGGACCTGTTGAGGTCAAAACAGGTGCTGTTGTGGAGTATGAGCTTCATTCAGAGGGTCGAACCGTTTCATATTTTCGTCAAGCTATTAACTACGACAACCCCTTTATTTACTTGCGTGGGTTGCCTTCCCCCTCTTCCATAGCAGGAAGAATGCTTTCCTCTCTGCCATCTGATGATCACCAATCCGTTGTAGTTATTTTTACCTCAGATCGCGCCACTGTCCACGGGCGAGATCATCTTTCTGTAGATGGAATTGAACTCAGCACAGAGGATTTTGCAACTGCAGCCAACAGCAGTATTGCATGGTTTTTATTCGACGCCAATCAAAATCAAAAAACGGATACCACCTCTATTCCCACCTTTGCTCTTGCACCTTTTTTGTCCGGGGTAGACTTCTTTTTTGATACTACTGAATCGATCAGCCATCGGGCAAATTTCAATGGACGAATCATTAATTTTCCGAATCGAAAGTCTGCATCAGAGGGCATAGTAGTAATCGTTTTCGATTAGGGTTCAATCTCCTGCATTACAAAATTAAAATGCAGCAATAGTGCTTAAGCGTTTACGGGGGAACCTTTTACTAATCCATTGCCCCCCTATCATGTACAATAAGCTTTAGTTGCTAACAAAATCCTGCGTAAAAACTTATTTTACTTAAGCACCCATTAGATATTTACTATTGGTTCGCTTGTTTTTATAACTATAAAATGCATAATTTTCTCATTATTTCAATTGTTTATCAATGACTTGTACTTATTTTCCACTTCTCATCAATCAAATCCTTAAAGGCCGGGATAAAAGGTGGAAGACCGCAAACCGAGGCGCTGATTGGATGTATTTGGTTTTAGAAAATTTTAGGGGAATAAATCTTTTGCATCGCCTTTAGGATTCTACAAACTGTCTTGTAAGGCATACTGTATATCCGATTCATTAAGAAATGCGCAACTTTTGTTATTTTATAGCTTCCTATCCTTCATCAGTGAAATCATCTATTCTGAGTTCTTCGGCTTGCAATCCTAATTCTCGGAGGTATTGAGCAAAAATATGCTGATAACCATGGGTGCATAGGACTCTCTCGGCCCGAGTGGCCTTTACTGCAAGCAGAAGTCCGCCCCAATCAGCGTGATCAGAAAGAGTGAAGCCACGATCAACCCCCCTTCTTCGCCTTGCTCCCCGGATAGACATCCATCCAGAAGCTGCAGCTGTTGATGCATCTTTGAATTTTTTTACAAAGTGATTGGAAAAACCGGAGGGCGAAATAATCACAAGGCTCCGATTGAGCATTTCTGTTGGAGTTTTTTCAGTCAGGGGTTTGGTTCTCTTCAAATCAAAACCATCTCTTCTCACAGCATTGGTCATTTGTTGGGCAGCTGAATGGCAATAAATGGGGCCCGGACCTCCGGAAAGCCCTGAAATCAACCGCTGTGCTTTCCCTAATGAATAGGCGAGAATAACGCTTGGTCGACTCTGAGATTGATTCTCAGTCCACCAATCAAGAATTTCCTCAAATACCTGGCTCTGCGGCTTCCATAGGTATACCGGCAAGCCAAATGTGCACTCGGTAATAAAGGTGTGACAGGTAACCGGCTCAAAAGATTCGGCCAGGCCATCTTCTTCTGTTTTGTAATCACCGGAATAAACCCACACTTCTCCCCCTGACTCCACACGAATTTGGGCTGAACCTGGAATATGACCCGCCGGATGAAATGAAAACTTCACTCCATTTATACTAAATGGTTCTCTAAAATTTCTTGTGCTAACAGAGGCCGGACCTATGCGCTTTTTAAAAACTTTCAAAGAGCCGTTTGGAATGATGTACTGCTTATGCCCATACCTGCAATGGTCGGCATGCATGTGGCTGATAATGGCCTTGTCCACCTTTCTCCATGGGTCTAAATAGACATCGGCTTTCGGCACATACAGTCCATTTTCATCCTTAATAATGAGATCAGTCATTTGTCTGTTCTATATTCTGAGTTGTTGTACCAAAGTCCTGCTTTTAAAGTTAGCCCAACACCATCAAGACTTTTTCTCAAAAAAAGTTCACCTCAAAAATAATAGGCTGCGAACCGATACGCTGATTGGATATATGCTGCTACCAAAAATTAAAAGAAACTTATCCTTTGGCTTGCTTATAGGATTCGATAAGCTGTCTCGTATGACATAATATAGCTGATTTATTTAGAAATGCGAAACTTGATTAAGCAATTAGCTGGGGCGAGAGGGGTTGTATTTAATGAAGGAAATATCAAGCTAACCAACTTTCGGCTTTAAAAAATCGTTGCATATCCTAAAACTACCAATTGCCGGCAGGTATTAAATCATTGCAGAAAGTCAACCAAATGCAATCGTTCTTGAAAATTGGTGTAAAAGGTAATTCTGAGCTTTTGCCGGGTTAAAAGGACGGTTTCATTCCAAATAGCTATTTTTGCGATTTGAATCGCTGGCTTTCCTGGTTTCATCCTTATTGGTTTCCGGGATAGTTTGCCCAAATAATTTTGATAGATCACCCCTTTTAGCGGGGCTTTAATATTTTTTGAAAAAATACAACATGAGCGTAATCGATGTAAAAGTTCCTGAAGTAGGTGAGTCCATATCGGAAGTTACCCTATCCCAATGGCTAAAAGCAGATGGAGAGTATATTGAAAGGGATGAATTAATTTGTGAATTTGAATCGGACAAGGCCACTCTTGAACTTCCGGCTGAGCAGGCTGGTGTACTAAAGCATGTGGCTGCTGAAGGTGACGATCTCGAAATTGGTGCTATCATTGCCAGAATAGACACCGCTGCGAAAGCGCCTGCGAAAACCGGGCAAAGTAAGGGAGCAACAACAACCGCAACTCCAAATGAAGCGCAAGTGGAAGAGGAGGGTCAAAAGGATAAGGAATCTACAAAAGAAGGTTCCTCAGAGGATGCCTCTCATGCTAAAGGTCATCCATCACCGGCTGCTGCAAAAATTTTACGAGAAGGTGAGGTAGATCCTTCGAAAGTAAGCGGTACTGGTAAAGATGGAAGGATTACCAAAGAGGATGCACAGCAGGCAGTCAGTGAAAGCAGAGGAAAATCTAAATCAAAAGAAGCACCGTCACAGGAAGCACCTGCGTCTACAGCTGAGGTTAGTTCTCAATCAATGCCGACAGCCTTCAGTCGTGAAGAGCGAAAAGAGAAAATGAGCAGAATGAGACGCACCATTGCTGCCAGATTGGTTTCTGCTAAGAACCAAACAGCCATGCTCACCACCTTCAACGAGGTGGATCTCACCAATGTCATGGCCCTTCGCAAGAAGTACCAGGATCGATTTGTAGAAAAGCACGGTATAAAATTGGGGTTCATGTCGCTATTTTCCAAAGCCTGTGCCAAAGTCCTGATGGATATGCCTCAGGTAAATGCCCAATTGGAGGATGATCACCTCATTTACCACGATTATGTTGATATCTCTATAGCCATTTCAACTCCCAATGGATTGGTAGTGCCCCCTGTTAAAAATGTTGAATCTTTGAGTTTCGCCCAGATTGAGAAGAAAATCAAGGAACTGGCCGACAAGGCAAGGGACGGAAAACTCAGCCTTGATGAGATGAGTGGTGGCACCTTTACCATTACCAATGGGGGTGTTTTTGGATCCCTTGTCAGTACTCCCATTATCAATGAGCCCCAGTCTGCAATTCTGGGTATGCATACCATACAGCAACGGCCAGTGGCAATCGATGGAAAAGTTGAGATCCGGCCGATGATGTACCTGGCACTTTCCTATGATCACCGGGTGATTGATGGCAGCTCTTCGGTTACTTTCCTGGTAAAGGTTAAGGAAATACTGGAAGATCCAATATCTCTCATTCTCGATCTATAAGGCGGAAGTGCAGTCAATGTTGATAAATGAGCTGAGGTCAAAAAATGATTTTTTCTCTTCCTGGGAACGGATTTATATGGAAATCTATGCTTACAACAATAACCGATGACCGTACAGGATTTTTTTGATCATTTATCCGGGCAGCCCGCAGCTGTTCTTGCCTTTTTAATAATGGTACCAATTAGCAGTTTGCTCACCAATTACCTCAGCAGTTACTCAGGGGGCAGTTCACCCTGGAAGTACTTGTACAGTCTGCTCATTTATCTGGCATGCATACCGGGAATATTTGCACTTACTCTGCTTTTTTATCTCTTCCTATTTGAAAACATCAACATTCTCGAGTTAGATATTATTTTGAATATTCTTCCTCCCATAAGCATGATTGCCACAATACTGATTATTCGCAAAAATGTGAGTCTGGATTTAATCCCGGGTTTCGATAAGATCACTGCCTTTTTGACCATTATACTAGTAGTTTTTATCTTTCTTTGGGTACTTGATCGGACGAGGCTTTGGGTGGTTACTTTTCTGCCCTTGTCCGCGGCCCTATTGATTTTCTTCATTCTGCTTGTAGCCCTTTTATGGGGTTGGCACAGGATAAAGAGGTGAAAATTAGTTTGGCTTGAAGAAGGTCACTTTATTGTTCCTTTAATTAATAAATTGTATTAGCCTAATAAACAATAAAGATTATATAAAGCCTAATAATTAATTACACAAACATTTAGCAATTCCGAGTTTGGTTTTTGAAAGTGGGAGAACATTTTCCAGAAAGCAATCATGCGGTCTTTCATAGAGTTTACATACCGGTTATGCGTAATTTTTTTTCTCATATACCACCATGCTCTTTCTACCGGATTCAACTCTGGTGAGTAAGGTGGCAAGTACACGATCTCAAGTTTTGGATGATTCAACAACCACTTTTTTAAAAGCCTAGCATGATGAAACCTAACATTGTCCAC
>REEI01000073.1 GCA_007695145.1 Saprospirales bacterium
AACGTTGTGGAACCCATTTTTCTTAACGCCAAATCCTTGAAGGCCGGGAAAGGGCTATTGAAATTCGAAAATGTTCTGTCTCTTAAACTTTGCTTCCATTATTCAATTGATTGCTTTGATAACCTTCATCATTCAAGCTTATTATTTATTAGCCTAATTCGATCCTTCTGAACCAATAATCAGGAATACTTGTCTTGATGTAGTTAAAAAAATATCTTCGTGAAAAAACTGCGACTTATCTTGGGAGACCAACTGAATGCCTCCCACCCCTGGTTCGACCGGGTTGATGATAATATATTGTATTGCATGTTTGAAATGCGACAGGAAACTGATTATGTAGTACACCATATTCAAAAGGTCACTGCCTTCTTTGCAGCAATGCGCTTGTTTAAGAAAAAAATGACGAAGAAAGGTCACAACTTTGTTTACTTTGAATTGAATCATAAGAACAACCGCCAAAGTTTAAAGGAGAATCTTCGGTTTCTAATTCAGGAGTACCGAATTCAGCGGTTTGAATACCAATTACCAGATGAGTACAGGTTGGATGTTGAGCTAAATGAATTTGTAGAGGAGTTGGATATGTCTGTAAAGGTTTCAGATACAGCCCATTTTTACACAAAGAGGGATGAGCTTCAGGAGTTTTTTGGAAAGAGGGAATATCTAATGGAGCGCTTTTACCGGCATATGAGAGTAAAGCACAATGTTCTGATGGGTAGTGAGGAGGAACCCATTGGTGGGAGGTGGAATTACGACAAGGAAAATCGAAAAAAAATCCCTACAAAGTTACCAATTCCTGCTCCAATTCTCTTTACTAGAGATGTCTCAGACCTGGAGAAAATGATCCATGATTCAGGGGTGAAAACTATGGGCCAATTGGAGGGTGGAAAATTGCACTGGCCCCTAACTGCAGAGGAAGCTGAGGCCTGTCTTGAATATTTTGTTGAAGAGCTATTGTCTGACTTTGGAAAGTATCAAGATTCCATGACCGGACGTTCTGCTTTTTTGTTTCACTCCAGACTGTCTTTTGCGCTGAATGTCAAATTGATTGCCCCGAAAACTGTGGTGGAAAGGGTGGAAGCTGCGCTGGAGAGGCCAAACAATCCCCCTGATATTGCACAGGTAGAGGGTCTCATCAGACAGATACTGGGATGGAGGGAGTACATGAGAGGCATCTACTGGGCACAGGTGCCGGGTTATTATTCTAAAAACTTTTTTGAGCATAACCGATCTTTACCGAATTGGTACTGGACGGGAAATACAAAGATGAACTGCCTGAAAAGCTCCATCAATCAATCCCTGAAATATGCGTATGCCCATCACATTCAAAGACTCATGGTTACCGGAAATTTTGCCTTGCTCGCAGGTTGCTCACCTGATGAGGTGGATAGCTGGTACCTGGGAATTTATATCGATGCCATAGAATGGGTGGAAATCACCAATACGCGAGGTATGAGTCAATATGCCGACGGTGGTCTGCTGGCCACCAAACCCTATATTTCCTCCTCCAATTACATCAATAAAATGTCTGACTATTGTGGGAACTGCAAATATGACAGGAATATAAAAATCGGAGAGAATGCCTGCCCCTTTAACAGCCTCTACTGGAATTTTTTGATCAGACACAGAGAAAAACTTGCGGGCAATCCACGAATGGGTATGATGTATCGACTGATTGATAAAATGTCCGAAAAGGAAAAGGAAAGCATCAATCAGCAGGCCAACCATTATTTGAAGGGCATTGAAAATCTTTAATATCTTATATCATTTGTAGGACAATATTCCCCCCTTTTTTGGATTTGTTTACCCCATTTTTGCCCTGGGTGATAAAAATTTTCAATGAAGTTTTTCTGAATCCAATTAGTGTTGTACTTTTGCGACCGCTGATGAAAGAATTGGCTGAAGTATTCGGAGGAGTGGCAGAGCTGGTTTAATGCACCGGTCTTGAAAACCGGCGTACTCGAGAGGGTACCGGGGGTTCGAATCCCTCCTCCTCCGCCAAATTGATAACCCGGATCTCGGAAAGGAGGTTCGGGTTTTTTTGTGCAACTCATACATTTACATCCCCTCAAAAATGGAGAGTCATTAAAATCGGCCCACCAGATAACTTTGAAATGAACATTGCTTGTTCGAAGGGCAAATCAATTTCACTCAATCATGAATTAAGCGAAATTTTTAAAGGGACATGTTATTCAGTTGTTTTTGAAACTGGGTAAAAAGAAGCCTGGAATTATTCTAGGCCAACTGATAAAATTTCCTTAACCTTTTTTTTCTCAATTTCCCAATTCAGTTTTTTTGCAGCCCTACAAGCGTTGTGTTGGAGTTTAAGCCATTGGTCAGGGTGGTTGTGAAGTTTGAGAATTGCTTCGGCCAGCTCTTTAGCTTCATTTGACTCTAGAAGTATGGAGAATCCATACTCTTCGTTGATTCTGCGGTATTCTGGAAAGTTCATAGATAGAGAGGGAACTCCAAAGGCCATGTAGTCAAAAAATTTATTGGCCAGGGAGAAGTAATAATTTCCACTGGAGGGGTCGAGGAGGTTCAACCCGATCCAGGCTTTTGTGGTGTGTTGTTGAAGTTCCTCAGGACGCAGATTTCCTGTGATTTCAATGTTTTTCAGCCCGCTAAGCTTTACCTGGTTTTTGAGAGTCTCTTCCAGATCGCCCCCTCCGGCTAGTACGAGTTTGAACTGAGGTAAGTCTGCCATTGCTTCAATTGCAGCTTCCAAGCCTCTTCCTTTATTTAACCTGCCCTGGTATAGAATGATTTTTTTATCCGGCACCTTATGGGCAGCTGAGGGCATGGTCGTAATTTCAGGTAGATTTTTAATCACGGAAAACTTTCTGTTTAGTTTCATGCCTATTCGGTCAGCCAGAGATTGGTTGACTGTCCAAAAAAAAGTTGCTGAAGGACCGAAGGTTTGCCCAACAAACCTCCAGATTTTTCTCACCAATGGCTTTTGTGCCAACTCGGGTACCTCCTCGAATATCTCGTGACAATCCAACAGAAAAGGTCGCCGCTTGAGTTTGCTCAGCACCCAAATAGCAGGTAGAGTATCGTAATCAATGGCTCCCAGCAAATCGACCTTTTTAAAGAGTAAAAAAGCGATTAGCCTAAGTTGGAACTCAAGGTAGAAGAATGGACCTTTTCTGAAGAGGCAGTGCAGGCGGTATTGAGGGTAAGGTGCTTTAGTGATTGGAAGCGAATCTGGGAGTTTCCTGCCGACAATCGCAAATTGAGCCCCCTCCTCCGAAAGCGCCTTGCCAAGGCGCATCATTCGCTGGTCCATGCTCAAATCATTGGTAACTGCAAATATGATTTTTTTCAAAGGCTCGTTTTTTCTGCGAGTTATTACCTTCCCTTTTTCAAGCGAAAATACCTGTCACCGTACTCAATCCATTGTTCTGCCTCCAGGTACTTCAGGACGTTTAGAGTTTTTTTTCGCTTCACAATACTGACCGAATCCAGAAGGTGCTCCAGTGTTTGCTTTCCATTGCTTAGCTGCTTAAGTAAATGAGCTTTTAATTGAATCCTCTCTGATTCGGTCACTTCTTCAATATGCATTCCTCTGCAAAGGTCGCATTTGCCGCATTTCTCACCTCCTTTTTCATTGAAATAATGCAGTATGCTTAGCATGCGGCACTCCTCTTCTTCGGTATATGCTATCATCCCACGAACACGGGCAAAGGTTCTTTTTTTTAAGAAATCGTAAGTGTCACTATCAATTTTAAAATCCCATCTTCCTGCCCTGGGCTGTGTAAAAGTAATACGTGGGCGGTCGCTAGCCGGGATGTAAGTAACGATTTTTTCCTTTTCCAAATGAAGGAGCGCCTTGTGGATTTTAGCGACGCTAGTCTTCAATTGTTTAGCGATCTGATTGAGATTTATGGCTACAAAAATGCTGAACAATCCTTCATAAGCCCTCAACATGGCTTTGATCAGAGGGTCAAGTGCCGGATTCTTTAACTGGTAATCATAAAGTGTCTCATTGTTGACTTCTATCATCACCTTTGCGGGATGATGCAAACCGTCACTTAGATGAATGTAACCCGATCGCTCGATTATCTTTAGGGAGTTGAAGACGTCTACAGCTGAGAAATTGAACCTGGAGGTGAATTCACTGATGTTAAAATCAAAAGACTCTCCCATGCCACCCCCCGGAATGACATCGAAAAATATACAAAGGGCCTTATAGACCCTTTTTATGGTGTCTTTCGATGGGAAGCCCGCCTTTGTGGAACTGAGCAATTGATCCTTTTCTTTTTGCCTGCAAAAAAGTATCGCATACGATTCCCTTCCATCTCTGCCAGCCCGGCCGGCCTCCTGATAGTATTCTTCTGGTCCTGTGGGTAAATCGAGGTGAAATACTGCCCGGACATCCGCCTTGTCGATACCCATGCCAAATGCATTGGTCGAAACGATGATTTCCTTTTCCGAGCGTATGAATGCTGCTTCTACTTTTGCTCTTTGTTTGGAATCGAGACCTGCATGGTAAAAGGTAGATGAAAACCCAGACTGCTCCAGTTTAAGGCTGAGCTCTCTCGTTTTTCTGCGGTTTCTCACATAAATGATCTTCGTGCCTTTTATTTTTTTAAGAAAAAAAAGTAAACGACCGAGTTTGTTTTCCTCGTCAATCACAAAAAAACTGATGTTGTCCCGCTTAAAGGTTTTTACGAATGTCTTGTAATTCTCCATTTTCAGGGAAACCGTAATGTCGCCGCGCACCTGCCGGGTAGCGGTGGCGGTCAGTGCCATACAGGGCACCCCAGGCAGGAGTTCCCTGACCTCTGCAATCCGCAGATAAGAAGGCCTGAAATCGAATCCCCATTGCGAGATACAGTGAGCTTCATCCACTATCAGTTGAGAGACCTTCATGTCTGGAAGTCTTGCTCTGAGTATTTCAGTTTGGAGGCGTTCGGGAGAAAGATACAAAAATTTGTAATTGCCATAAACGCAATTGTTCAATTCTCGGTCTATGTCTTTAAAGTGAAGACCGGAATGGATAGCAATGGCAGGTATCTTTCGGTCTTTGAGTTGCCTGACCTGATCCCTCATCAATGCGATCAATGGAGTGACTACAATGGTTAGTCCCGATTGGATGAGCCCCGGTACCTGATAGCAGATAGATTTTCCTCCCCCCGTCGGAAGCAGGGCCAGGGTGTCATTGCCTTCTAGAATACTTTGAATGATGTCCTCTTGCAGAGGTCTGAATGCCGGATAACCCCAGTATTTTTGAAGTACTTCAACCGGTTGCATCATTGGAATTCAAGGCCTGGTTTTGATCCATACAAAAAATTTTTCCGGAATTGCGAAATGGTCAAAAGGAATAACATCCCGATCTGTTAGAGCGGCGGTTGCGCGATTGTCCAAGCCCAGTATCGAGAAAGTGATAGGAAAGAGTAAGTACAGTGAACACATATCCATCGTTCTTGTCGGGATTTCCTCTTTGGCCAGCCATATCCATGGGTTCCTGACCGAGGTACTCCCATCTTCTGTCACTCAATGCTGCTGCCACCTCTCCTCTTTGTTCGAGCATGAGTGAATAGGGTACATAATCCAGACTAACATCGTCCAGATAATCTGTAAATGTCAGCCTGAAGCCAATTTCAAAACCCAGGGTGAGAAATTCAGACAGGGCATATTTGAATCCAATACCCATTGGGATTGCTATTTGAGTAAGCTTGTAAAAGTCTCTTTCAGGGTAGGCATCTAAGCCTTGCCCTTCCGTCCCAAGGGGTCTGAGTTTTACCCACTGGTCTTCAAAAAAAGTTTCGGGATTGAATCTGAATGCTGCAATGCCTGCAAAAAGGTAGGGAGAAGCAGGTCTTCTTAAATTATAGGGCTCAAATCCCGGAAGATTGACGTCCATTCTCAATGCTACTTCTGTAATAGGGGAGCGAAAATTGAGGTTTCGGGCCCTCCTTGCTTCATCTTTTGAAAATCTATCATCTGCACTGATGCGGCCATGTGAGATGGAGAGTCCCAGGTTGAAGGTGGGATTGAGGTGATACTTGACAAAGCCGGTCACATTCATGTGCATGTTATTGATTAGACCACTAGTTGTGTAGACTCCCAGGTCTCCGTAGTAGTTGGATGGCCCCCCTCCAATACCCACTTCAAAATGCTGGGCGACAGCCTTAGAACCCTGAGTACTCAGACCAATAGCGGCCAGTAATAACAATGTTTTTATGATCTTTTTCATAGGTTTTATTAATGTTTTAATGTTAGAAGCTGATCTGACATTCTGTTTATGAACATTTCAAGGGCAAGCTTGTCATTATTTTTTTATAATCATGCTCTCCTCATCCCTATCTGAATTGTCTGAAAGTTCAAGTGTACAAACCATCTATCACCTTGTCATTTCTCAGGATCGCCTGGATACTTTATCTCCCGGCCTTCGGCCATGCATGTTTAACGGGAGCTACCTACTATTCAGTTTGCAGAGATTGAGTTAAATGACCTACAAATATAGTAAATTCAGAGAATCCGGAGTGCTTGTTGTATATTGTCATGCAAAACTCAAATTCCTTTTTGCCCATTACCCACATAACCATTAAAAGATATGTCCTTTTAATTCAATCAAAGCTGATGCATGACAGCGCGGCTTGCCAGCATTCAAGATATTTGAAAAAATGCTGTAATGGGTGAAGAATTTCTGTAAAAGGATTTTAAATCCCGGGAGCCAGGGAAAGAAAGGAGTCTAAGGTCATTCAATTGTAATTTTTCTTATGATAGGTTGATTGAAAGTAAGATTTCGACTCTTCCGCTTTTCCACCACCTTTAATTGCTTTTGGGGATTATTAGGTTCAGGGATTTGGGTATCTTTGCCTATCAGAGACTTCCTGGAATGATATTTTGAGAGAATAAAGGAACCCATGATCTTATTAGACAATTTGTTGATTCACCCCGATGTACTAAAGGAGGCATTTACTTGTAATTTAAATGCTTGCAAAGGAGCCTGTTGCAGTGCAGGTGATTATGGTGCGCCATTGGATATTGAAGAGGAAGAAAAAATCAATGAAATACTTGAGGTGGTAATGAGTTACTTGCCTGAGAAAAATCAATCTGCCATAAAAAATTCCGGAAGTGCAACATTTTTCAAGGGTATGAGTAAACGGGGGACCATTTTAATGGAGAATGGCTCCTGTGCATTTCTGATTCAAAAGCCTGGCAAAATTGGAAAATGTGCCTTTGAAAAGGCTTGGGAAGAAGGTGAGACAGATTTTCGAAAGCCCATTTCCTGCCACCTCTATCCGATACGCATAGAAAAAAATGAAGTTGTAGGAATGGACTACATCAACTACGACAGGTGGGAGATATGTTCAGCAGCCTGTGTTTTGGGAAAAAGCTTGAAGGTGCCTGTTTTTGAGTTCTGTTCCGAGGCTTTGGAAAGAAAATACGGGCCGGAGATAATGGAAAGGCTCAGGGAGTTAAAAAAAGCGCTTGATAGTGACAATAACATGTAAATCAATCCGATAGGCTAGTTTAGACATCAAGGAACTTCCCAAGAAAAATCTGGCCTAAAACATAATTTTTCAGCGATATTAAACAGTTGAATAATTTATGTTTGAAAAAACATCCAAAGGCATTACCTTTGCAGGCTGAAATTTTAACGATATTTCTTTAACAGCATTTAAAGCACATATTTTATAAATAATGGCATTAATAGGAAAAATCAGAAACAACAGTTGGTTGCTTATACTATCACTGGGTTTGGCACTTGCTGCATTCATTATAATGGACATGACTGCGCCCGGTGATATGGCTGGAGGTCCGACTTCATTTACAATTGGAACTGTTGCAGGGGAAGACATTGACTGGAGGGATTTTCAAAGAGCAGAGGATATTCTGTATTCAGGCAGTGGGGCAGATTTATTTGAAAGAAGAGACTTCCTCTGGGATTATTTCGTAGAAAAAACTATCCTAAACGATATGGCTCCTGCTATGGGTCTCGGAGTTGGGGAGGCTGAATTGGAAGAATTACAATTTGGCACCAATCTTAGTCCGATTATCCGCCAGCGATTTGCAGATCCGATGACTGGCCAGGTCGATCGAAACCAGTTGAATGAGTTTCGCCAGGGACTTCAAATGGGAGGGCTTGATCCCGGTCTTGTAAGATTCTGGAGGTTTCAGCAACAGGAAATCATTACACAGCGGTTAATGGACAAATTGGGTGCTATTGTCCATAAAGGCATTTATACACCAACCTTTATGGCGGAGGATTCAGAGAGGGCCAATTCCACTAATGCCTCCATTGAATTTGTAAATATTCCGTTTTCGGTTATACTCGATGGAGAGATTGAGGTGTCCGACACTGATATTAGAAATTACATACGGGATAATCGGAGGCAGTTTGAGAGAAAGGAGGAAACCAGAAGACTGGCATATGTCACCTTTGATATATTTCCAACCCCTGAAGATACCATGATTATTAGGGAGCAAATGAATACCCTCCGCAATGAATTTATTAGGACAGATGATGATTCCGCTTTTGTGGAAATGAATTTTGGGTATTTCGATGCTGCCTATTTCAGAGATGATCAATTGAGTTCGGCCTTTGCTGACAGGCTTTTTACAATGGAGCCTGGTGAAGTAACAGAGCCTTTTGTAGCGGATGGAAATTACAATGTTTTAAAGTTGGTGGATCGAAAAATGGTACCCGACTCAGTTCAGAGTAGGCATATTTTGAGATTTGCTGAAACTCCAACGCAACTAATTGAAGCAAGGGAGCTAATTGATAGTTTGAAAAACTTAATTGAAACCGGTGTTCAAACCTTTGACAGCCTGGCTGTTGAATTTGGGATGGATGCCACTGCAGTAGATGGTGGAGACCTTGGATTTACTACTCCCGGTCAGATGGTAAAACCCTTTAACGACCTTATCTTTTACAAAGCTGAGCCTGGTCAATTGTACACCGTCACTACCCAGTTTGGAGTGCACCTGGTGGAAGTTACAGATCGAAAATTTACCTCCGATTCAGAAGGAGTTAGATTTGCAGCAATTGAGCAACCCATTATGCCCAGTGATGAAACTCAAAGCATGGTTTATGATGAAGTCCTCAATTTTATGTCGGATAATCGATCTTTGGATGAATTGAGAGCCAGTACAGATAATAACCCGAATCTATTTTTGACCACCACCAATTTCCTCAGTAGAAATGATTTTTCAATACAGGGCTTAGGTGCAAACAGTACTTCAAGGGACATCATTCGTTGGGCTTTCAGCAGAAGTGCTAGAGTGGGTAATGTGTCTCCGGAGATATACGGGTTCCAACACCCCGATCTTTATTTTACTGAAAAGTATGTTGTTGTCGCACTTGAAGGCATTGAAGCAGCAGGCCTCCCCTCTGTGAGTTCAGTTAGAAGTTCTGTCCTTCCCCTGGTTCTTAATAAAAAGAAGGGACAGAGAATTGCTGCCGATATTGAAGGAATGAGTCTGGAACAGATTTCCAATCAGTACAATATTGCCATTGAACAGGCCAACGATTTTAATCTGGGTGCTTTCTTTGTTCCTGGCTTAGGTGACGAACCCGCTGTAATTGGAAGTATTAGGAATCTTTCAAGTGGCCAACAGTCAAATCCCATTATTGGTAATTCCGGTGTGTTCTCTCTTAGAGTAACCAATAAGGTAGATCCTCCAGTGGTCAGTGTAAGTTCACAGGCAAGACGACAACTATCTAATCAAAAGCGCAATCAGGTTGGTGTGAGACTGATGGAGTCCATCAAAGAGCAATCTGACATAGAGGACAGAAGGTACACTATTTATTGATCAGCAAAGAAAATCCAAAACCTTCAATTGATAAAAAATCCCCGTCATCTTTTGGTGTCGGGGATTTTTTTTATCTTGCTCTCTCAATTGGTATTTACATGTCTTCTAGAAACTTTAATGTATAAAATTATCAGGAATATGAAACTACTTTTCAATCTTCTTCTGTTTGTTTTCCTCCTACTCATTCAAACCTCTGGAATACAGTCGCAGGGGATGACCCCCTGGGATGTTGCAATGACTGAAATCGTCTCAGCGGCAGCCATAGATAATCAATCCGGGTATGTGGCATTTATCCGAAGTACCCCCGCCAATCCTCTTGAATCGAACACTCCTCCTTCCTCCAGCCTTCACATCATCTCACTTGAAAGTGGTGAAATTAGGGATGTTGAGCTTTCAAGTGGTGTATCCGGACTCTCGATCAGGCCCGGTCATAGCGGGTTTACTTTTCTCACTAGATTTGAAGACGACCAATCAAATTCTATAGCGCAGGTTTGTGTAAAAAGCGGGGAAGTCACCAGATTATTCCAATTCAATACCAATATTGCAGGATATCAATGGAATCCCGATGGAGAAAGAGTGGCTTTTATGGCTCGATTGCCTCAGAAGGAGACCCAGCCTCAACTACCGTATGTGCCCGAGATTTTTGAAGAAGGACTGGTCAATCAAAAGGCCTGGGTTGCCAATGTAAACTCCACCTGGCCGGACATCAAAAAAATGAAAGTATCCGGTTCGACTTATTTAATTGAATGGTCTCCAAAAGGTGATAAACTGGCTCTTTCTGCAGCACCTACACCTCATATTGATGATCGTTTTATGTTTCAGAGGGTAAGAGTAGTTGACCCCACTACAGGTAACGTCATAAATGAGATCAACAATCGGGGTAAGATAGTACAGATCACCTGGAGCCCTGATGGAACCCGTCTTGCTCTTCTAGCGGGCGATGATATTCACGATCCCATAGCAGGACGAATTATGATGGTGAGCTCAACTGGTGGTGATCCTGAAAATATCTTTAGTGACTTTGAAGGAAAGTTTGAGCAGATTGAATGGGTAGAAGATGATCAAATTCAGGTGAGAACCAGCGAAAGTACTGCAAGCATTTATGGCACTATCAATACAGATGGCAGCAACTACACAAAAATTATCGATGAAGCTGAAATGGCCATTAACAGATTTCACCGCGCTCCAAATGGAGACGCAGTTTTTGTTGGATCCACTCCACGCTTTCCTAATGAAGTGTTCCTGTATAGATCGGGCAGCAGAGTGCTTGAGCGAATTACTCACCATAACGAATGGTTGAAAGACAGACATTTGGGGGAGCAGAGGGTGGTTTCCTATTTGGCCCGCGATGGGAAGTTCGAGATAGATGGAATGCTCATTCTTCCTAAAGATTATCAACAAGGTCAAAGATACCCGCTTATTGTCATGGTTCATGGTGGCCCAGAGGCTCACTACTCAAATGGGTGGCTTACGAATTACAGCATGCCCGGACAAGTAGCTGCAGACCGGGGTTTTGCAGTATTTTATCCCAACTATCGTGGAAGTACCGGTAGGGGCATTGAATTTATTACCAGTAGCCAAATGGATCTTTCCGGTGCTGAGTTTGACGATGTGGTAGATGGTGTTGATTTTCTCATACAGGAGGGAATAGCAGATCCCAACAGAGTGGGTGTAACAGGAGGTTCTTACGGAGGCTATGCCACAGCCTGGATGTCCACATACTATTCCGACAGATTTGCAGCAGGGGTTATGTTTGTAGGGATTAGCAATAACATTTCAAAGTGGGGCACCAGCGATATACCTGAGGAGTTATTTCTGGTTCATACCAAACAGCGCTTATGGGATGATTGGTTGGATAATCTTAAACGAAGTCCAATATATTATGTAGACAAAGCCCAGACGCCCCTTTTGATTATGCATGGCAAAGAGGACACCCGGGTGCATCCGGGACAATCGCTGGAAATGTATCGCCACCTAAGGGTTCGCAAGCCGGACTTGCCTGTTCGCCTTGTATGGTACCCGAATGAAGGCCATGGAAATATTAGAGCCAGCTCCAGATTTGATTACAACCTCAGAATGTTGGAGTGGTTTGAAACCTTTCTGCTTGAGGAAGGGGGGCAATTGCCCTCCAGTGAACTTAAATTTGAAAGGGCAGGGATAACGGACTAGCATTAATGATCCACCTGGCTTGACATTAATAACTCTTAATGGATATAAGCAATTTCTGAGATGTGTGGAATGAGGAAAGCTGTAATTATTGAGTTTTTCACTCCAAAGATATTTGCTACTTAGTGGATTTAGTTACTTTTGAACCATGAATTAACACTACAAAGCAAAAGGCGTGCTTCAGTTTTTCAAATCCAATCAGGTACTCAATAGCTTAATGCTGTTTCCGTACGCACTCGTGTTAAACCATGCACTCTTTTTTAGAAGCAGGGAGCTGGCCTACACTGAAGCGGAGGGAGTGTTGAGTGGTTGGATCAATGCTTTTTGGGTGAACTCACCTTTCCTGTCTGCACTTTTTCTTGTTTTTATATTATTTGTAAAAGCCTTGCTTATCAATCGCATGAGCATAGTTTACCGCCTCGGGAATGAAATCAATTTGTTCCCCGGAATGGTTTATATTATTTTAGTAAGTTTTCTACCGACTTTTCAAGTGTTGAGCGGATTGGTCATCGGACAGCTTTTTTTTATCATCGGGTTGGATGCGCTTTTTCAAACCTACAAGCGACATCAGGATAAGGGAATGCTTTTCAATAGTGGTTTTTGGATTGGCCTGGCCTCTTTATTTTACACTCCATACCTCGCTGCAATTCTAGTAGTAATAGTCGGAGCATTTATTCTTAAACCGGTTAAACTGAAGGATTGGTTGTTAATGGTCAATGGCTTACTGACCCCTTATCTACTGGTATTCACCGTGTCCTTTGCTCTTGGCAATCCGGCTCTTGACATATTTAGAGTATTTGAACCAAACTTGCATTTTGGAATTCCCTTTTTTCCCGTTGAGATAGAGTCATTTGTTCCTATGCTTTTGGTGAGTGCTATAGTGCTTATTGTTTTGGTCAATTATCAATTCTACACTTCAAAAAAAGGGATACGTACAAAGAAGAACATCGATATCATCTATTGGACCTTGATCATTCTGGGGTTGTCCTCGCTTTTTTTCGATGGAATAGGTTTGCAGCACATCATCATTATTTCCGTACCCCTGGCTTTGCTTTTACAAGACAGTATTTTAAGGATAGAGAACCAACTCACTGCCGAAATAGTCCACTTATTTATCCTGGGCGCCCTCTTCTTTTTTCAGTATCAGAATTTTATTTGAAGTTACCATCCTTTTCGGTATTGATTTCGCTCTCAAAACCACTGGAGTTTTTGAAAATTTAGTATTATTGTAGCTTATTGTCATTCTAACTCGAATTTCAAATGATGATTTTATGAAATCGGCTATTATTGCAAAGTTTGGTGGTGCTGATAGCATTAAAATGGTAGAAGAGCCACTTCCTTCTATTAAGGGTAGTCAGGTGCTAATCAAGGTGGGGTATGCCGGTGTAAATCCCCTTGATTGGAAAGTCCGATCTGGAAGCATGAAGATGGTCACAGGAAAAAAACTACCGCAGAAACCCGGTTATGAATGTTCCGGATTGGTTTCGGAGATTGGTCCCGCAGTAAAGGATTTGATTCCGGGTGATAGGGTAATTGGATATACAGGTCTGAAAGGGGGTGCATATGCTGAATATGTAGCACTTCCTGAAAGAGATTGTGCAAGGGTACCTGAGACAATTGACCTGAAAGTGGCAGCGGGAGTTCCTATATGTGGCCTTACCGCCTATCAATGCCTTACTCAGAGAGGAAAAATAGCTAAGGGCGATGAAATTTTGATCGTAGGTGCTGCAGGGGGAGTAGGCTCCTTTGCAACCCAGATAGCTCGCATTTTGGGCGCTCGCACCACTGCAGTTTGCTCATCGGCCAATGTTCAATATGTTAAAGATTTAGGGGCTGATGCTGTCATTGATTATACCACTGAGGATGTATACAGTTGCGGCCTGTCGTTCAACCTCATTTTTGATGCCGTCAATGCGCATAAATGGTCGGAAATAAAAAAACTGCTGAAGCCCAACGGAATATATGTGAATACCATCCCGGGTCCTGTAGAGTTTATCCGACAGATATTCACTGGCCTTTTGCCCGGAAAAAAGTTTAAAACCTTTTTGATGAAGAGCGACAGAGGACAGATTAGCTGGATATTAGAAAAAATGGCAGCCGGAGAAATCAGGCTCAATGTGGACGAAGTGTTTCCTTTCCAAGAAGTTGCAGAAGCCATTTCTGCAAACGAAAAAATGCGCACCCGGGGTAAAATTATTGTAGAGGTTGATCCATCGATAAATTGAATCCCGACAGCCATTTCAGGTGGTTCACTTCATCCTAAATGGAATTATCAGTCACTACTTTTTTATAATTCGGAGAAAACACCTAATATTACGCCTTCGAATTAAAAGATCTGACTGATTATGAGCAATTCTACAGAAAAGAAAACCTTTGTCGATAAGTTTCTGAATTGGATCGAGCACACCGGAAACAAGCTTCCCGATCCAGCCATGTTGTTCTTCTTTCTCATGGTGATTGTGTGGGTACTGTCGGCCGCATTGTCTCCCTTTGATTTTGGTGAAGTGCACCCCCGCACTGGAGATCCACTTCTTGTGAACAATCAAATGACTGGTGAAAGTCTCGCCCAGTTTCTCGCTACCATGGTGACCGTTTTTGTAACCTTTGCCCCTTTGGGTATCGTCCTGGTTGCTATGTTGGGGGTAGGAGTAGCAGAGCATTCAGGCTTCATTAATGTTGGCTTGAAAAAGCTATTAGGCTTTACCCCAAAGGCTCTTTTGACTCCGATGCTTATTCTTGTGGCAATTATTAGCCATACAGCTGCAGATGCAGGCTATGTGCTGGTGATTCCCCTTGGAGGTGTAATCTTTTATGCAGCCGGCCGTCACCCTTTGGCGGGTATCGCAGCTGCATTTGCCGGAGTGAGTGGGGGCTTTAGTGCTAATTTTGTTCCCTCAGGTATTGATCCTTTATTGATGAGCTTTACTCAGGAGGCCGCCCAGATTTATGACCCTGAAATGCTAATTAACCCGCTGAACAACTGGTTTTTTACTGCTATATCATCCATCCTGATTACTACGGTAGGTTGGTATATTACGGATAAAATCATTGAGCCGCGCCTAAAGAACGTTAAGGTAGATGCAGATGAGGATGAGTTGCCAAAAATGGAGACTGTAACTCCCAAAGAGAATAAGGCATTCTACTGGGCTTCTGCTGCAATGATTGCCGGTGTTGTTGCTCTTTTCCTTTGGGCTTGGCCTGAGAGTTCTGCTTTGAGAGACCCCAATCACGACAATCCTGAGATCAGCTCGCTGGTTTCATTTGGAGCCCCGCTCATGCAAGCTATTGTGCCATTGATTTTCCTGCTGTTTGTAATTCCTGGTGTGGTTCATGGATACGTGTCCGGAATGTTCAAAAATTCAAAGGATCTGGTAGATAGCATGACAAAGGCTATGAACAGTATGGCTTACTACATCGTAATGGCATTTTTCTGCGCATTATTCATAGACGCATTTGGAAAATCTAACATAGGTTTGTTGATTGCCCTCAAAGGTGCAAATTTCCTCCAGTCGCTTATGCTTCCGGGAGAGGTGACCATAGTAGGTATTATTTTATTGACAACTGTGGTAAACTTACTGGTGGGGTCGGCATCTGCAAAGTGGGCATTGATCGCACCTATTTTTGTTCCAATGCTTATGCAGTTAGGCATTTCGCCGGACCTGACTCAAGCGGCTTACAGGGTAGGAGATTCAGTTTCTAACATCATTACTCCCTTACTCCCTTATTTTCCGCTAGTAGTAGTATTCTGTCAGAGGTATGTGAAAGATACCGGTATTGGGACTCTCGTGTCAATGATGATCCCGTATTCCATTATCTTTACGATTACCTGGACAATCTTCCTACTGATTTATTGGTGGATAGGCATACCTCTGGGGCTTCAGGCAAGCTATGTATATCCCCCGATGTAATTTTTGGGATTGAATTTTTGGCTGTTTTTTTCGCCTGTTGGTTCTTCCATAAGAGCTGTCTGCTTTTCTTATTCCTGGGTTTGCAAGGAATTTGTATAAAGCATGAAAATGAAGGACTTGCAATCTGCAAATTGAACTTAGGCTCCTATTTTTTTAACCAGTCTGCAAGTTTTTAGAGGCCAGACCTATTGGGATGGCTCGTTCACATATTTCAACATATTATTGAATTTTTGTGGAAATTTTCAGTCCATGAAAAAGGGCTTCAAAGAACAGGAGTTCTTTAAAGTTATCAATGACTTATCGATAGTTGATCAGGGCTTTATAATAGTATTTTGGCTGATCGAGACCGAAAATTTCAATCGTTCATCTCCTCAATTCTCCTACTATATCTTTGCTATGGATACTAGTTGTTATTTGCGGGCTGAAGGGTTTCGTTATTAATTGATGATGGTTGAAATAGGTAAAATTGAGACAAAGCCCATTAAATTCAATTGAATAACTGTTCACCAATTTACCCAATTTACCTTTTTATTGTCTTTCCTTTATTTTGTCTGCTATCTAACGCATCAGCTCATTTAGTTCACTTAGTGAAATGATGAGGTCCATTAATATTTGGGTATGTGTTTGATGAGTTTTGTGCATGTGGTAAAGATCGTCAAGTAGATTCATTTCAATGGCATATCGATATGCCGGCAGAGCCCAGGCTGCATAACCCTGGAGGGGATCGGGGGACAGAAAGACATTTCTCAACCAGGGTCTGAATTCTAGTCCTTCTTCAACAATGAATTGCCTTTCCTTTCCGATCAATATACTGTTGAGTTGCTGTAAATTTTCATCCCTCAGGCCATCATTTTTTGGGAAAATATTCAAGAGAGAATTGTAAAATCCTGCTTGCTCCCCCAATAGGTCGACCAACTCTGGTAAGTTAGTTGCTTCAAAAATATCCTTACCCGCAATTTCTGTTACTTCTTCGATTTTTTGTTCGAGCACTGAGGCTGTTCTCAAAGGATCATATGGAATAATATCAGCGTTGGCAAAGCGTGTGGCGAGTACTCCGTAATACTCTGCCAAAGTCGCTCCATAAACAAAATGAGAGTCGATAAACTGTTCGTAAAAAAAGAGATTGTCAAAAGCTGAATGATAAACAGGAACTCTTCCACTCATACTGATTTGGGCAGAGGGGATACCGGCCCGGTGGACAAATGGAACAAAATCTGATCCACTGCCCAGGCGCCCAAATGACGGTTCTTCACTCTGACTACCTCTCAACCAGTATTCCAGTAGGTTTAATTGTGTATCGGGATGTATGACTGCGGTAGCGGCCTCCATGATGGCACTGTGAAGAGATGGAGTTCCGGATGCTCGAAAATTGGGCCCTGTAACTGACATGTCTGAGTTGAGATAAACTACTGTTTTAGCCATCAACTCTTCCAGGTGGTGTTCCACCCATTCAACGGACCCTATGAGTCCGAATTCCTCTGCATCCCAGTGGGCAAAAACGATGCTTCTCTTTGGTTGCCAACCGCCTTCCAACAATTCCCCCAAAACATCTGAAAGGCTTAGCATCATGGCAGTTCCGCTATTGGGGTCAGCAGCTCCAAAAGTCCATGCATCATGATGGCATCCGATAATTACCCATTCATCGGGGAAGTCTCTTCCCTTAATTGTACCTGTAATATTGGTTATCCGTTTTATTTCTCTTTCCTGTTGAACCTCAAGAGTTACGAGTAAGTCCGGCCCACCCTGAACAGAGTATTGGAAATCAAAACCACCCTGCCAATCTTCGGGTACGTTCTGTCCCTCCATGCGACTGAGTATTTCGTAAGCCGCTCCATAACCAATTGGGGCTACGGGAATTTTTGGAAGCGCCACTTCCTCTATTTTTTTTCGTACAGGGCTATCAGGGTGATCAAGTGGCAGAGCAACCTCAAAGGGTGTCAAGGGGTCACCGTAGTAGTCCAGGGTCAGGAGAGAGCCTCTCTGAATTGCACTCGCATCATTAAAAGGACCATCCGGGTAGATATCGCCCAACTTGAAGCCACTGTTTGCAGGATCGGTAAAAATAATTAAACCAATTGCTCCAGCTTCCTCAGCATACTTTGCTTTAAACCCGCGAAAGTTTCCCCCATACCTGGCGAGGACAATTTTACCCTCTAGGTTTATTCCCAAACTGTCAATCTTTTGAAAATCCTCCAGTCGGCCGTAGTTAACATAAATGACCTCAGAACTGACTTTTCCGCTTCCTGAGTAAGCATTCCAACCATGAGTCAATGCAGGATGAGATGACCAGGGGTCCTGTTTGTATTCTTTTTCGCGGTTTTGAAGTAAGAGGGGCTCATCCAGCTCTAAGGTTATTTCTACCATCCCGGGCTCAGCTAGAAGTACATCATAATCGTAGAAATTCACCTCTAGGCCCGCACTTTGCATGGCATCACCAATGTACTGAATGACCCTTTGGCTTTCAGGAGTTCCTGCAATATGTGGTTCTGAACTCAGTGCGTACAGATGGGATTTAAAGGCATCAGGATCAATTAGATTTCTGATTTGGCTCTCCAGTTGTCGTTGTGCGTCTGCATTTTCTGATGAAAACCCCGTAATGTTCTGGGCTGAAAGGAATGGTGTCAAAAGAAGAAAGTAGGCCAAGACAATCGTATAGTTCTTCATCAAATACCTCATTTTTTGCAAATATGGCGATCCAAATTGAATTAAGTAGAAAAATTCAACCTCTTAACTTGAATTTTGGACAAATCTGGTCAATTAGGCTTCTATTTTCGATTTGGCAAAAGAGGTAGTGCAATCAATATATGCCAGGAATCAACTTTTTGACCTTCTTCTGGTATAGAAGGTATTCACCTCCAAAATCCGCGATCAACTTTTTTTCTTCAAAATAAATACCAACAGGGAGATAAACTGCCATGCACACCAGAAAAATTGCTAAGGCCATAATCGGCAGTGTCAAAAAGATACCCGTGGACAATAGTACCGTCCCAGAATAAAGCGGATGCCTCACATAGCGATATAAACCTGTTTGGATTAAGCCGGCTTCTGCAGCTCCTATTTTATTCTCCTTGAATGGCCGAATACCCAAAAACTCCGGCAAATCAAAAGCTTTTGCAGACAGATACATAATCCGACCACCAGAAATAATCATAATTATGCCCATAGAGATTGATATATAGGAAGGTTGAAACAAATATTCTGTTGCTCGCAGAGAAAAAATTACCAATGTGACTAAGCCTGCAGCTGCAATGAAATTGTATAGCAATCGGTACCTTTGAGGACCTACTGAAAGGGATTGGTAAAAAAAATCTTTTACTCTTAAGTCTGCAAGAAAGCTGTGAAGGAAAAAGTAGAACAACCAACCTGCAATTAAAGTGGCGTGCATAAATTTAATGTTGTCTGAAGCAATTGAAGTATGTCTTCTTAGTTTAAATCATTCAACTAAAAAGCCAAAAGTAGAACACCGCTATGTAATTAATCGTTGAAAATATCGGGAAGTTAATCATTGATGTATAAATTAGTTAGGATTTTCAATCATTAATCGGGCGTGAACCAGGACAAAGAAGCCAATTCAGTACCAGTCGAGAAGAAAAGGGCCTCCCTCATAAGGAGAATTCTTAAGTGGTTCGGGTATTTTACTTTGGGATTAGCCTTGTTGTTTGTCGCCCTGATTTTTGCCTTGAGGACTCCAGTAGTACAACAGTGGATCACTAATAAGGCTACTTTGTATGTCTCAGAACTGACAGGTGCTGATTGCTCCATCAACAGGCTTTATCTCACTTTTTCAGGGAATCTGTGGTTGGAGGGCGTCTATTTGTCCGATCTGGAAGGCGATACTCTTTTTTATTTCTCCTCTTTGGAAACCGGCCTGAGGATAAGGCCCCTTATTGATCGAGAGATAAGGGTGAGAAAGTTTGACTGGCGGGGATTGAGAGCCAACGTTTTGACTGATTCACTTGGCGTTAACAATTACGATTTTCTAATAGAAGCCTTTTCATCTGGAGGGAAGGAGCGTGAAGTTGAATCTGAGCCGCTCAGCATATATTTACCCAGAATTAATGTAGCTGATATTCAGATTAGCATAACAGACCGGCAAGCAGGTATGGATTTGGAGTTGTTTTTGGAGAATATATCTCTCTCACCCCTTCAGTTGTCTACCTTGTTTGAAAATATTGAACAAGAGGCTATTTCAATTTCAGGCTTGAAGGTGAATATGTTGCTTTATGAATCTGCTGTCGGGGTATCCGAGGCACCTATTTCAATTGACCAGGAAAAGTCCGAAGGACTGACCTCCTTACTACCCATTAAGCTTGGTCAACTCAGTATTGATGATTTAAATTTCACCCTCCGTGATCGCAAACTGGACTCAGACTTGACAGTCAGTCTGGACCGCTATTTAATGTCTGAATTTCATCTCAGGCCTTTCGAAAATAGCTCGGGACTTCCCAAAATTATTGTTGGTGAGCTACTAACCGAAAGCCTCAGAATTCATTATGCAGATTCGCCCAATTTTCCGGGTGGTATACCTAAACCGACTGGGGATGAAGAGGGGATTGAGTTCGAATTTCAATGGCCCGGAATCCTTGTGGAAACGGGGAAAATTTCATTTGTGGACAGTGATTTCCACTACTTTAAAAAAGGAGTATTTGCACTGCCAGGAGAATTCAATCCAGAAAATATACGGATCAATTCACCAATTTTTGAACTTGCAAACATAACCCTTGGGGAGGATCAAGCTTCGATAGATGGATTCCACTTAAAGGCATCGGAGCAAAGTGGGCTGTCATTGGAAAATTTCGGTTTTGATATAAGTTTGGCTAATGATGCTCTCCAGATAAGAAATATTGACTTGAGGACCGGACACTCATCACTTGAATCCGAGATTTACCTAACATTCAATCAGATTGATCAAATGGTGAATGAACCTGGAGAAATTACTGTAGATGTACAATTGAGAGATTTGAATCTGGGCCCCGGAGACCTTGCCCTCCTTCAGCCCCAATTGATATATGACCCAACATTGGGGCCATTTTTGAAGCATCCCATCCACTTAAAGTCTAGGTTTAGAGGAAAGCTGGATCAACTGGATATTGCACATTTTGACTTGAGAATGGGGACCGATTCCAGGCTGGAATTGAATGGCCGAATTAGGGAATTGATGGATTTTGAGAGATTATCCTATTCCTTGGCCTCTGTGAGTCTAAAAATCCCGGAAATTGATATGGCTCACTTAATTGCTTTGGATTCCCCTTTTGTCATGCCTTCATTTATTCTGGTGAAGGGTAGTGTTGAGGGTAACTCCAAGCTGGTGAAGACTGGACTTGAAATTGCAGTGCCTCATGGTCGGTTGAGTTTGAATGGGCAGTTCTCTGATTTTGGTGACCAAATGGAATACAATGCACGAATGACCATTGAAGAGCTTAATACTGCGTTTTATTCCGATAGCCTTGGGCCTGAATCTATTTCAGGCACTTTAGAAGTGGCGGGGCAGGGGCTTGATCCCGATCATCTCCATGCTTCATTCATTGCCGAATTTCTCGATTTGCAATATAAAGGGGTTCGCTACAGTCCACTCTATCTGGAAGGTAGCTGGGCAGAAAAGCGGGGAATGCTTAGAGTGAGTTTGGATGGGGAGCTACTGGCCTTTGATTTTACTGGGAGTGGAAGTCTTGACACTACGGCTTATGAGTTGACCGCTACTATGGATATCACCCACCTTGACGCCTTTTCCTACGACCTGTTCGAAGACTCTACCACCTTTAAAAGTAAAGTCTTTATTGAAGCTAGTGGGAACGAAGGCATTTTTAGTGGTTTCCTGAGGATTGACTCATTGATTGCTTTTCAGCAAGAAGGACAATATACACTTGATAGTCTTGAAGCCGATCTGTTTTTTGATCCCTCAACCACTTTTTTTGATGTGAGGTCTGCAATTTTGAGGTCCAATCTCAGCGTCAATACCTCACCGGATAAAGTTGTTGATGGACTAATGGCTCACATTAGATCCTATGGAGATCCTTCCATGTCAGATTCCATGGTTATCAAGGGACTTGAGGCTGATTTTCAACTTGAAATCCCCGAAACCCGGTTTTTAAAAGAAGTAATTGCACCCGAATTAGAAGAAATGGAGACCATCCGGGCACAGGTGTTTTATCGCGAAAGTAGCCGAAATATCCTCATGCAATTGGATGCCCCACATATAAATTATGGGGGGGTTGAGGTAAAAGAACTTATGTTGCGAGCAGATTCCAATCGAGATAGTCTTCAATTTGAAACGGGCTTTGACAATTTACAGTCCGGGGGTATTGATGTGCAAAAAACTAGACTCCACGGACTATTCAAAGACTCTACCCTTTTAATGACTCTCAATATGGTTGCTGAAGAAACTCAAATAGCTTTACTTCATCTCAGAGTTAAAATGGAGGCAGATACCTTTCAGTTTCATCTGCGACCGGACGAATTGATTTTCAATGATGAGATTTGGGGTATCGATGAAAACAACCTTATTACTTACGCAACTAATTTTCTAAAAATAGAGGACTTCAATCTCCGTAGACAGGACAATTTTTTCAGTCTGAAATCCCATCCATTAGGAAGGGGCAATTTTCTGGGTATTGAATTTTCAAATCTTTCATTGGGCGGTTTGTTGGATTTTGTAAACCCTGTGGAAGATTATGCGGATGCCATTCTAAATGGCAAAATAGAACTGGATAATATATTTGAACAGCCGGAGCTATTGTTGAACATTAATGCCGAGGATTTAGTCGCCATGGACATTGCCCTTGGCAAAATGATTGCAAATTTAGAGAGCAGAGATATGGAAACTTTTGTTCTGGAAATCGAGCTCACTGACGGTGATCTGAATTTGTTGGCAGATGGGGAGTTGAACATCTCCGATCCAGATCTGCCTCAATATAGAGGAAATGTGGTCTTGGAAAGATTAGAGTTTTCCATGCTCGAAAACTTTACAGCTGGAGCCATAAGGAACAGCAAGGGAGTGATTAGCGGACAATTTTCTACCTCTGGAGCTGGTATGGATATTGAGTACACCGGTTTTTTAAGGATTGATTCCGTAGCTTTTGTTGTTACAGAAGTAGGTACTTCTTTCACTATTCCATCTGAGCGAATAGATTTCAGTCAATCTGATATAGTGTTTACGGATTTTACCATTCGGGACGGCAGGGGCAACCCAACCGTCATATCTGGTGCAGTTGATATTACCAATCCCATCAATCCCGGCTTTGGATTAAATATCAGCAGTCGCAATTTCAGATTCCTTGAATCTACTAGAGCCGATAACGATTTTGTTTACGGTAAAGCTATAGCTGATTTGGATATAAGAATTGAGGGGGATTTGAGTCAACCAAATATGCAGCTAGAAGTTGACTTAAAAAGGGGCACTGAAATTACGATGATCGTCCCTGAAAGTCAGGTGGACATCGAAGATCGTGAGGGCGTTATCCGCATTGAAAGGCGAATTGAGGGTCAGGTAGTGCGGGAAGAGGAGGTAGAAGAGGTAAGTCCTCCGCTTTTCACTGGTCTGGATTTGCAGGCTGTCATACACCTTGATCCTTCTGTTATTTTTAGAATTGTACTGGATGAGAGGGCAGGAGACCAGCTTGAAGTTGCAGGTAGGGCAGACCTGAGTTTTGATATGGACCGGGAGGGAAGGATGTCCCTTTCCGGAATTTATGAGCTGAGCAGGGGATTTTACGAAATGCGCATGTACGATATCGTTAGAAGGCGATTTGAACTTCAGCCCGGCAGCCGTCTCAGCTGGTTTGGTGATCCGATGGAAGCCGAGATGTCTATAACCGCTGTCTACCGGATTAGAACCTCTGCCCTTGACCTCATGGCAGACCAATTGGTTGGTGCCGACCAGGCTACGAGAACACAATTTCGTCAGGAATTGCCCTTTGAGGTAGTCATGGATATAAGCGGTGAATTGCTAAGGCCCATTCTTGAGTTTTCACTTGATATGCCGGAAATTGCCCGTGGTGCACACGGTGGAAATGTTTACTCAAGAATTCAGCAGTTGAATACTACGGAGTCCGAATTAAATACTCAGGTTTTCTCCCTTTTGGTGCTCAATCGATTTTTGCCTTCAGGAGTCGCCTCCGAAGAGGGGCAGTTATTTGATGCCGGGGCAATGGCGAGGTCTAGCGCAAGTAGCATCCTTTCAGGCCAACTCAACGCTCTTTCAGACCGCTACATCAGAGGTGTTGACCTCGATTTTGATCTCGAGAGTTTTACTGATTATCAGTCGGGAAGGGCAGAGGATAGAACACAACTCAATGTCAGAATGCGCAGGTCTCTGGTTGGAGATCGGCTCACTCTTGAAGTCGGTGGCCAAATTGACCTGGAAGGGTCTGAAGCAGCAGATAGGCAGAGTGCAACTGATATATTGGGGGATGTAAATATTGAGTATTCACTTACTGAAGACGGAACCTGGAGGATCAGGGGTTTCCGAAGAAATCAGTATGAGGGAGTACTTGAGGGGCAGGTCATTGCCACTGGAATTTCCTTGCTGTTCAATCGCGACTTCAACACATTTGCAGAATTGTTTCAAAACCGAAGGGCAAGGGAAGGAAATGACCAGTAATTGATTTACTCTAAAACCAGCCTTAATGTCCTCAAAGGTGACCCTCCGGACTCCAACCTCACAAGATATAGTCCTCTTTGAAAATGAGATGTGTTGATTGTCGTGTAGGGACCATCGAATTCCATCTTATGAACCATTTTTCCAAGTATATTGAAAATTTGGAGTGTTTTTTTGCCACCGGTAGCAGTGGTAATTGTTATTTCATTTTTGGCGGGATTGGGGAATAAGCTCATTTTTTTTTCGGTCCCAAATGCATCTGTATTACTGATTACCGCACCTCCTTTGGCTGCATTGTAGACTTCTGAAGAATTTTGTCCCTGCACAAAGGCAATTACCGCCAAATTCTCATTGTCCCAGCTTTGATTGATCTCAAAATCAAAAGAGAAATTTTGTTGGATGTCCGCAACTTTATCGATCGGCAGACCTGTATTTGGTGTAAGTTGAATTCTTGCTACATTGTGGTGATTGCGGTAAGATGGTAAAGTGCCGGCTGTGACATTTTTTTCAACGAGATAAGCGTGAAGAACAAACTCTTCCAGACCTTCAAACTCATTGTATAACAATACGCTTGCAAAACCGTCACCATGTGAACCACTTGGACTGAAGCCGGTCTCAATTCTTATCTCACTCGAAGAGCCAGTAAGCCCATTTAAAAATGAGGCCGCATTTGACCAAATATTAGTGGGTGCCCTTTCTCCATTGATATGCAATGTGGGGGTGCCAAAAATGTTGTAAAACGAAATGCGCTCGTCATTGAGAGACCTGGAAGCTTGATACAACTCACAATTAGAATAGGGTGTAGAGGAATAAAATGATAAAAGAATTACATCCTCTTCAAAATCAGAGACGGTTTGCCAAAAAGTAGGAATCCTGTTGGCACAAATTCCACATCGGGTATTGGAAAATTGCTCAACTAGTACGGTGCGATTCGTCTGCTGGGCGCTTGTCTTTGGAATGCTGGTAAGAGTTAAAAGTACCAAAGCGGATAGAATGAAGAGATATGTGTATTTCATAAGCTTGTATTTAAGATGCAAACATAAGACGCTTTTGGCATATAATTGGTTACTTCAAAGCAATATTTTAAGGAATTTTATTTTTTAACAATTTGTTCATGTGGATTTTAAATATTGTAGTAAATTTTAATGTGTTGTTGATGGCATGAAAGTAAACTTACTTTCAATTTGATTTTTTCAGAATGTATTACTTATAGAACCAGTTGTTTATATAGTAAAAAATTATTAATTTAATTGCCTTTCGACCTTAACATTAATAACCTATGTACATTTCCACTTCCTCTAAATCAAATCCCTATGGATATTAGTAGTTATCTCGCGTTCTCCCTTACTTTTTGTCTTGATGCTACGACAGGCTCAGCACAAGTGCTTCGACAAACTCAGCACAAGTGCTTCGACAAACTCAGCACAAGTATAAGAAGTAACATAAAGATCAAGGCTGTCCAGTATTTGGTTTTTGAAAAATTTGCAGTTGGCTTTTGGCGGTGTTGTGCCCTGTGTCTTTGACAGTTCTCTGTTGCAGGATTTGTGGAGTAGTTGAACCGCTATCGCGTTCAGTCACTACCAAATTTTAACCCGGGGTATTCATGAAGGCATACTATACCTGATTCATAAAGAAATGCGAAACCTGACTTTCTGGTAAATAAGAATTTCCCTGGTTTGTGCGGCCCGGAGGGGAGTAGAGTTGGTCCAGGAAAATCTTTATACCCAGCCAATAAAGTGCCGATTCCTTAAACTGAAAAAAGCTCCAACTTCAAAATTTAGGAACTTTTTCTCGAAATTTGATGCCTGGTCTACCTTCTATCCAACTATAAAAAGACCCTCAAGCCGTAATTAAATCTAAGTATATTGGTGTCCACCTCAAAACCTGCATCTTCAGCACTTAGATTTCCATAATCAACCCCCAGTTCAAGAGCAGTTCCTGGAGTGAGCATGATATTTATACCGATGCCACCATTGAGGAATCCATAGGTGTAATCAGTGCCAAGTCCCTCCTGATTCAGACCTCCAAATTCATATCCTGCCTTTGCAAAAAGTTGATTGCGGCCCTGACCCAGTGGTAAGTAATATCGGATACCGGGGCTGATCGAGAAAAGGGTCTGTGCCCCCTGAAAGTCGGAAGCACTATAATTGGTGAATCCCAGCCCAAGGTCAAACATGAATTGGTTGGTCAGGAAAAAACCAACTGAAGCCTGCATCCCCAGAATAGAACTTCTGCCATCGGATAAGTTATTGAAGCCTATGCTTTCAGAATTATAGGCAATATCTGAAACCGGAGCAAGAGCAGCTAATTCAACTATAAAGTCGCTCATGAGATTAAATCCTGAAGCTAGGCTTAGTGTACCCCGCCCAAAAAATCTTTCAATATCTTTCATCCCCTCCTTGCTACTTTGGCTAATCAGTGACTTCCATCCTAATTGGAGTAGGAAGTTGTTGTATTTGAGGTCTCCTGTATTTGGGTTTTCGATAAAGGCCATACCCAGAGCTGCCTCAATTGCAACGTAGTCCTGGTTGACAAAAGTTACACCCACAGTCGGTTTGAGGAAGTTGCGGGTTTCTGTATCCCTCCTTTCAAGGTAATTTGCAATGATACCTCCTTCCAACTCCCCGTAGAAGAAGTAATTAGTTGATTTGGGATTGATATAATACCTGGCAAAACCAGCATAAAGTACCTCTCCATAATTGTTGTTAGATATCAGGTTACCGTAACCTCCAACTCGAATGCCTACAGCCAGAAAGTCAGTAGGGAAGTATCCAATTTTGGTATAAAGCCTGGGGATGATGTAGTCAATATCTGAATCGTAACCTGTGCTGCCTCTTGCGTCAATCAACCAGGATCCTTTTTCAAGTTGGGAAAAAACGGGAGTGGAAATGAAGAGTAGAACAGCGATAAAAAATTTAGAGGTGTTTTTCATAAAGCTCAGTTATAAAGATGTGACATAATTTTGAATTGAGATGAAAGCGTAAAGTTAAGGTGTTTTTTTTAGATATTTTACTGATTGAAATGAATTTTGTGGAATTCTTTTCCGGAATTTTATTCTTTGGCTAAAAATTGACTTTGCATTATTCATTATCAAGCTTTTAGAATTAAAGGTAAGGATATACTAATAGGACTTTGAAGGAGGGTTAATCACATAGTGTTTTATCAAAGGGACTCCAATACCTTTGTTTCCTTCGGGAAGCTCATGAAAATGGGAAACGGCATTTTCAAAAGTGATGTGCAGATAATTTTGTCTCAGAAAATGAAGCTTGTGAAACATAATGTTTAGTATTGGGGTTGTCAACCTGAATAAGAGAATGATATGAAGTCAGAAGTCGTTGATTTGATAAGGCACCTTAGAATTCCTTTTTCGGTTCTGCTTCTTCCGGTCTTCCTCTTTGCGGCCAGTGCGGTTGATGATTTCTCCTGGTTGGGATTTTGGTTGGCATTTTTTGTTCTTCATATACTGGTGTATCCAGCCAGCAATGGTTACAACAGCCTCATGGATAGAGATACCGGGAGTATTGGTGGTTTAAAAAATCCCCCCACTGTTCCCAAAGGTATGATGCTTGTAACCTTACTGATGAACTTAACCGCCCTGGCTATCGCGTTTATTTGGGACTTACATGCTTTTTTTGTCTTACTTGCATACATTCTAGCCTCAAAAGCATACAGTTGGAGGGGACTGAGGTTAAAAAAATATCCGATTGTCGGATTTTTTACGGTGGTTATGTTTCAAGGAGCAGCTGTTTACTACTTTAGTGTTGGCATGATCAGCATTGAGTCCATGAGTGCAGAAAGGCTGACTGAACAACAGGTCGCTGGCTTGATTTTATCCTCCCTCCTCATAGCTTCTTCCTATCCCTTGACCCAGGTCTATCAGCATGATCAGGACGGCGAGGATGATGTTATGACGATCAGCCGTATGTTGGGTGTCAGAGGCACCTTTCTTTTTTCCACTTCGCTGCTCATCTTTTTCATACTTGCCTTGTTCACATATCTCAGTTTGTTCGGGAGATTATACGATCTAATCATATTTCTGTTTTGCACTCTCCCGACGACTGCCCACTTTTTTATGTGGTTTAGAAAAATCCTTGAAGATGAATCCAATGCTAATTTTGAAAACAGTATGAAAATGAACTTTTTGGGTGCTCTTGGGATGAATCTCTTTTTTAGCTGGCTATTTTTTGCCTCACAAGTTTTCTGAATGGCATATATTCAATCAATTGGTATCAGTGTTCCGGATTTTAAAATTAATTCTCCGGATATTGTAAGGTGGGCACAAAGGACTTATCCCATTGAAAGGGATTGGCGAAAATTTAAGTTTCTCGTATCCAGGTCAGGAATAGATTGCCGATATTCGGTAATTCCGGATTTTATGCCCGAAAGTCCATCCGTTTTATTCCATAATTCCGGTCAGAATAGGGAGCCTGGAACTGCAGAGCGCCTTTCTGTTTTTCACAATAACGTCCTCCAAATGGCAGAAGAGGCATGCGGAAAAGCAATGGAAAGGGCTGGTGTGAAACCCTCAGGAATCACCCATTTAATTGCAGTTAGTTGTACCGGAATGAGGGCGCCTGGGCTTGAAATTTCATTGAGCCATTCGCTGGCCCTATCTCAAAATGTCGAGCGATCAGCTGTGAATTTCATGGGATGTTATGCCGCTTTTCACGCCCTCAGGCAGGCGGTTTACATCAGTAATTTCGACCCGGAAGCAAGAGTGTTGGTTTCCTGTGCAGAAACCTGTACTCTCCATTTTAAAAGGTCTTCAGAAGATGACGACCTGCTTTCTACCGCATTATTTGGTGATGGTGCAGCTGCAGTGATCGTGAGCAGCAAGCCGGATGATCGTCGATTATCTCTGAAAATTGTAAGACAAGCCTCTCGTCTAATTCACGCCCCTGAGAGCATGTGTTGGGATATCCAGGACAATGGATTTTTGATGAAATTGTCAAGAGAAGTTCCAGAGTATGTTGGGCGGCATATTCGTCAAATACACGATGAGTTATTAGAGCAATGTGGGGTGAAAAATGTTGATTATTACGCCGTTCACCCCGGCGGAAAGAATATTCTTGAGGCTTTTTCCAGGGCACTGAATTTATCTGAAGACTGCCTGGAATCATCCTTTAAAATTCTCCGAAGGTTTGGCAACATGTCATCTCCTACGATTTTATTCGTTTTAGATGAGGTGAAAAGGAGGTTTATTGACTCGGGAAAAAGTGAGGCACTAGTATTTGCTGCGGCATTTGGCCCCGGACTGACAATTGAAGTAGCCCTGATGAAATTTCAAAGAAGTATCAATTGAAAGAGCGATCCACGGAAAAGGAATTAATGGATGGTCCCCTGTTGGATCCGGAGGAACTCTACCTCAATCTCAACGAGCTGGTTTTTATCAATCGATTTACAGCCTTTTACTACACAACCTTTAATGAATTGTGCAAATTGCTCCCAGTAGGGATGAAGAGAGTCAGAATACTTGATTTGGGATGTGGCGCTGGCGATTGGCTGAATTATCTTCAACAAAAGTCAAGAGCCCGGGCTTTGAACTTTGTATTGACTGGAGTGGATGCAGAAAGTCACGCCATCCAATTTGCCCAAAAAAAATTTCCTAATTTGGCTTCCCGGGTGGACTGGAAGGTTTGCGACTACCGCGAAGTATTCAATTCCTCGGAACCATTTGATATCATCACCTGCAATCTGTTTTGTCATCATCTGACTGATGAGGAGATAGCAGAACTCCTGGGCTTAATGGCTTCCAATGCGCGACTTGGCTTTATCATAAATGATCTGGAGAGACACTGGTTTGCCTATAGGGCTATTTGGATTTTGACCCGCCTATTTTCGCGCTCGCGTTACACCAAAAACGACGCACCTCTTTCCGTAAAAAGAGGCTTCAGCATTTCTGAATGGAAAAAAAATACTGCAGCTGTCAGAAAAAGACCTGAGATTGTTGACCTCAGAATTGTTAAACTTCCGACCTTTAGGCATTTGGTGATAGGAAAAAAGGATCCTAAAAAATGTGGTGATACTTTAGAATAAATGCAGCTAAAGGTTTTGACTATATCGCTTGTATTCTTACTTTTCTCTAACCATGTCTTTGGTTGGGCAGAGCATCCGCTCCTGGTGCAACCCATTTTGGAAAAATTGGATTATTGGGAAACTGTTGACTCTGTAGAGATCAAAAGTTTGGTTTCATTTATTGAAGCTAATGCAGGTAAATTGTATACTTTTCTCGAAGAACATGAAAAGTGGGCCTCGGAAAATCTATGCAATTACAGATATAGACCACATGAATTGCGCTTGGATACTTTTCTGAGAGGTGAGGAATTGCGAACCGGCTTTTTGATGGCAATTCGGGTAAATCCCAATAGCAAACTTCCGCTTTACCTCCATTTGCTGCCGGGAGATTCCGTTCCAATTGAACAAAACTTAAGTGCCTTGGAAGTGTCTGTTTTTGACAACCTCAAAAGGGAGAGAAATACCAGATATCGAAAACTTTTTGAAGGAGCTTTAGCCCATCCCTTGGACGTTTTAGTTTCCGCAAATGATGAACCGGACTATGGATTGGATATTGGTTTATTTGAGGACAATGGTACGCCTTATGGCGAAATTTATGGATTTGGAAATCAACCATTTGGCAACCCCAATCTACCATACAGCTCGCAGGCCCCTTTCCACATGTCATTTTATCACGAGCCTGGTTTGGTATACCGATTTATGCCTGGATTGAATAATAGTTTGCTGGAGTCCAGATTGTTCCTTTTCAGAGCGCTTTCGCTGTTTTCTTTTTCTCAAGGTGAAGACTATTGGGGATGGCGGTTTTTAGGTTGGAGTATGCACTACGCAACTGACTTAACCATGCCTTACCACAGTACCGCTTTACCGGGTTTCAGCACCTTACAAATGATAATGACTCAATTGAATGCGTGGCGAGGCAATGAAGGTGGAATGAAGGATATTATTCAATTGGTCTCAAACAGGCACACTGTTCTTGAGGCCTATCAATGGTTAGAGTTAAAAAGTGCTCATGAAAGAGGACTCAGCGATCATGATTTTTTGCAAGCCTTTTCAGAAGAGGTTGAAGTGCCCGATTTTACCCTTGATTTTGCCCGGAAAACAGCTTCGAGAGCAGCGTATTTAAACGCTCAAAATTTGGACAAAGCATTGAGAATGGCCATGCCGGAATTGTTGGTTGATGACCCTGGCATTGAGGTCCGTTTTAAATCTGAACTGCGGGAGGTGGATAGACTTGCATTGCAGCATGCCGGTGCTGCAAAAATTGAATATCTCAATCGCGAGATTGCCGACAGGTTCAGAGATGCCTCTGCTGTGGTTTTGTCTCTTTTCTACTCAGTCATTGATGGTGTTGATCCATTTGAGATCATGGACAAATAGAAAAAGTATAAATTCACCTTAGGTGGTTATTTACTGTGCAAGTAAATACTCCTTGAGGAGTTTGGCATCTTTGGCGGGGATTCTCTCTCCTAGAATCAGTCGCAGTTCCCTTCTTCTTCCAGCACCTTCGTAAAGTTTTTCCTGCTCAGAAGTCAGCGGAATGACCTCTGGAATGGCAGTGGGTTTTTTGTTTTCATCCAGGGCTACAAAGGTAAGGTAGGCATGATTGCACTTTCGCGGATTACCCCCCTTGATGTCAGAGGCAAAGACTTCAACATACACCTCCACTGAGGTCGTGAAGGCTCTCGTTACATTTGCGTTCAATGTAACCACATCTCCGACATTTATAGGGCGCTTGAAGGATACATGATCCACAGATACGGTTACAACATGTGATTCAGAATGCTTTGCTGCACAGATGGAGGCCACAATATCCATCCACCTCATCAGGTTGCCTCCCATTAGATTTCCCAGGGGATTGGTGTCATTTGGCATAACCATCTCAGTCATAGTGGTTCTGGACTCGTTCACCTTTTTTTGTTTCCTATCAGAGGTTGTATTGTTTCGATTGTTCATTTTTGCTATATTTTATGGAATGTATTCATAGTCGAATACCTCTTTAAATTTTTCCTTTAGGTTGGCCTTGACCTCATCCATGCTTACACCACTTCCTAATTCCTTGCTCATGCTGGTCACTTCCTTGTTTTCTTCCTTAATCCCACAGGGGATGATATTGTTGAAAAAAGAGAGGTCGGGATTGACGTTGAGTGCAAAACCGTGCATGGAAACCCATCTGCTTAAATGGACTCCAATGGCGCATATTTTTCGATGTTTTTCACCATTTCTCCCTCCTATCCAAACCCCTGTGTATCCCTCCTGTCTCTCAGCTTTAATTCCGTAATCACTCAACATTTTTATTATACAACCCTCTATATTTTGGACATATCGACGTACATCGCGAAAGAAATATTCCAGGTCAAAGATGGGATAACCTACCAATTGCCCAGGTCCGTGATAGGTAATGTCGCCTCCTCTGTTGATCTTAAAAAAAACTGCCCCTTTTTCGGTTAGTTCCTCTTCTGAGAGCAACAAGTGGTCAACGGATCCACTTTTCCCAAGCGTATATACATGAGGATGGTGACAAAATACCAACTGGTGGCAAGCAGAGCTTTTTTGGCTGAGATTGATGCCCTCCTTTTTAGCGAGCTTTAGTTGATCAGAAATAGCTGTCTGCTTGTCCCAGGCTTCCCGGTAATCAATCAGGCCCCAGTCGGAATATTTAACCATTGGTTTCATCCTATCACTAACAATTTGGTTTAGAATAATGTTTTGTAATTGTGATTATCACGCTCTATTTTGGAATAAAATTCTGAAATAATATAGAAATCAGAAAAATAACATAATTTATGTGATTTATCCTCCTTTTGTAAGCTGAATAGGAACTGATAACAGCAATTTAACCTATTCAGAAATGTACTTCCATTTAAACCCACCATTGTCCTATTTTATTCCCATTGTCTTATTGAATCTAACCAGAATTATTTTTTTCAACCCGCCATTTATTGATTTGATTGAGGTGTAAAAAAAAATGCATTGAATAATGCACAGTTGTGCAACAATTGCTATTTTTGCCTCGCTTCCGAAAAAAGGGGGATTAGCTCAGATGGCTAGAGCGCCACACTGGCAGTGTGGAGGTCACCGGTTCGAATCCGGTATCCTCCACTTTTTTCAGGCCCGTTTTTACAACGGGCCTTTTTTGTGCGCCCTATTGAAAATAGCTTTGATATTCTGTGATAGCTGTCTCCCAGGTCCAAAAATGCCTTGCAGTTTACACGATATAATACTGTGATCTGCCGTTTTGAAGGTTTCGTTACTATGTAGTGGCATGTGATCCACCTGGTGGTCAATTCCAACTGACATAGAATCCCTTCACTAGATGTTCAGACACCCTCTTACGGATTCAATACATATTGGCTTTGAGGTTGAATACTGGAAAACAACCCCGGCAGGAACAATAGCAAATTGGACATAGGCCAATCAGCTGCTTCAATTGACCAATCTCAAGTTCCTTGATTCTCTTCCATTGCGGCGCGATATACGGCCTCTGCCACACGGTAGCCAACGGCTTCATTGAGTGAGGAGGGAATGATTTGATCGTGACTGAGATTGGTTATGCAATTGGATATGGCATGAGCGGCTGCTATTTTCATCCCAGGGCTTATGGACTTTGCTTTGGCATCCAATGCTCCTCTAAAAATACCCGGGAATCCCAACACATTGTTTATTTGATTGGGCAAATCGCTACGGCCGGTGCCTACAATTGCAGCCCCTCCTCTGTATGCCTCTTCGGGCATGATTTCAGGTGTGGGGTTGGCGAGGGCGAAGACTATTGGGTCCAGAGCCATACTTCTAATGTGCTCAGCACTTAATAGGTCGCCAACACTTACACCGATAAAAACATCTGCTCCTTTTAATGCATTAAATACAGTACCTTTAATATTGTGAGGATTCGTGAAATAAAGAGAGTTGCGCTTTTGGTCATTGAGGTCATTGCGATCTTTGTGCACAACTCCTTTGCTATCGCAAAGAATGATCTCTCCAACTGGTTGACAGATTCCGTCGTTCTTATTGTCAACACAGAGTAGAAGCTTTGCGATTGCTATCCCTGCCGCACCGGCTCCATTGATAACCACCTTAAGTTCGCTGAGTTTTTTGCCGGTCACTCTCGCTGCATTCAATAGCCCTGCCAAAACAACTATGGCCGTACCATGCTGATCATCGTGGAATACGGGAATGCCTATATCCTGAAGCCGCTCTTCAATTTCAAAACTCTTGGGTGCTGCAATGTCCTCCAGATTGATTCCGCCGAAAACAGGAGCAATGCGCTTTACTGTTTCAACTATTTCATCTGCTGTGGTTGCATCCAGGCAGATGGGAAAAGCGTCAATGGCAGCAAATTTCTTGAATAGCATGGCCTTTCCTTCCATTACGGGTATGGCAGCATGGGGACCTATGTTGCCAAGACCCAAAACGGCGCTTCCATCAGATACTATTGCAACGGTATTACTTTTTATAGTGTAGTCCCACACTTTTTCCGGATTCTTTGCAATCTCCCGGCATGGTTCGGCAACTCCGGGAGAATATACCAATGAGAGGTCTTCTTTGGTCCGCACATCAAATTTTGAGGTGATCTTGATTTTGCCGCGTAAGTGCTCATGAAGTGAAAGAGCTTCCTTGTAAATATCCATTGATAGAATTTTTTGATACCACAAAGGTACTAATTAGGTCTTTATAAGGTATTTATTTTATCTTTACCTACTGGCCGGGCAATTAGTTCTGTATTGATGTTAAATCATTACATATTTTCCAGAATTTCCCTTGCCTCTTTCAATTCTGGATCGAGGGGATGTAAGTTGTTATTGAGAAAGTAATTTTCAATATTTTATTAATGGTTTCAACTATCAGAGCGTGGATGCGAATAGCTTTGGTTCTTCTGACCATCGTTATTTATATTGCAGTCTTTTACCTGATGCTGCCATTTAAAAAGGATTCACTCAAATGGGGCTTAGCACTTAGAAGGTCCTGGATGATTATTGCTCATCAGATCATGGGCATTCGAGTAAATTTAATTGGGGAGCTGCCAAAAGGAGCCTGCCTGGTTGTTTGCAATCATCAATCTGCCCTGGATCCCATTGTGGTAATGCGTTACAAAGAACTATTTCCCGTAGGCAAACATGAAATTAGATCGTATCCATTGATCGGGTTTGCCTCTGAAAAGACGGGCATCTTGTTTGTCAACCGGGACGAAAGGGATCACCGAAGGGCCATCCGAAAAAAGGTAGAGGAATTCCTCAGCTCAGGGCGATCTATTTTGTTGTTTCCCGAGGGAACAGTAAGTTCCGGCTTTAATTTACTGCCCTTCAGACATGGTTCTTTTCAAAGTGCCATAAATGCCGGAACTCCGGTTGTGCCGGTTGCCATTGTATTCAAGTCTCCGGATATTCCATGGAAAGAAAAGGATTCACTTTACCGCCATTTGATGACCCAGTTAGGTAAATCCAGCATAGATGTCGATCTCATTTTTTTGGAGCCTCTCCGTGGGAGTGATCCACACGAACTATCCAAGAATGCCAGAGAAGCTATAATCAGCCAGTTCGAGAAAAATCTGTAAGATCTCACTTATCAAATGCTGTCTTTTAGCTTCGCAAAAAAAAATACTTAAACGCCTCAGGCAAAAAAATCGCCCAATAAATTATATCTTTCGGCCTGGAAAACTAAATGTTGATAAACAATGAAAAACCACTTGTTATTTTTGTCTCTATTCTCTGGATTATTACTTGCGTCCTGCGCCCCAGATCAAAAAACTTATGATTATCTTGAAATCGGAAATCAAAAGTGGATGTCCGAAAATCTCAGCAGCAGGACTTATGCTGATGGGCGTGCTATCAACTTCTTTGCTGAAGATGATGCTAAATGGGAGGCGGATGTTGAAGGGGCTTACGCATGGTACAACAATGACCAGGATTTGGGAAAAAAATATGGGGCCTTGTACAATTGGTATGCTGTGAATAACCCACGCAATATTTGCCCCGAGGGCTGGAGGGTTCCCACCGATGAAGACTGGAAGGAGTTGGAGGCGTTTTTGGGGATGGTGTCCAGAGATCTGGACCACACCGGTATGAGACAAGAGGGAAATATAGGTGGCAAACTAAAACATACCCATACTGCTGGAGAAGAACATCCATTTTGGATGGCTCCTAATGAAGCTGCATCTGATGAAGTTGGTTTTTCGGCCCTTGCAGCAGGTGAAAAAAAACCCAATGGCTCCTACAGCAATTTGGGTCTTAACGGGACTTTCTGGACGATGACGGAAGATGAAAATAATGAACTCAGAGCGATTTATCGAAACCTGGGTGCAAGACACGGTGGTATTTATCGCCTCAGCGCACCAAAAAATTACGGCTTTTCAGTTAGATGCATTAAAGTTGATTAAAGATAATTATCATGGATGGAAAAACTCGAGCTATAGTGGCTCATTTTACCATTATTGGTTGGATCATTGCCCTGATTGTCAATAATAGCGATAATCAGGGTAAGGATGAGTTCGCCTCCTTTTATATTCGCCAAATGCTAGGTTTACTTTTGATCTGGCTTGCCCTGCAAATGTTTAGAGGATTTTTGATATCGGGCTTTTCAATCGGTGGCAGTATAGGATTACCGGGTACTGGCATTTATAGTTTATTCATTGGCTCAGTTTTTACCTTCTTAGGTATTGCAATGTTTATTCTATGGGTCTTGAGTCTTGTTGGAGCAGCCGGAGGCGAGAAAAAACTGACTCCTTTTTTTGGAGAATATTTTCAGGACTGGTTTAAATCTTTGTGAATTGAAACTGGTTGTAATTTTTAAATCCTGGAAACAGTCCTATGCAAGCATAACAATTAATAATCATTAAAATTTTAAAATCATGGATGGAAAAACTAAAGCAAT
>REEI01000143.1 GCA_007695145.1 Saprospirales bacterium
GATGGAAGGATTTTATATTTTTATTGGACCGCCAATGGTCCATTTTAACTTTAAGTGTTAATAAATCCATAGCAACAGCCTAAATTTTTTAAAAATCAACTACTGTCCAAAATTATTAAATTATTTCTCTGAAAGATGAAATTTGGCCATGAAACCTCATTTTGAGGCCATGAAAAGTTATTAATAGGGTAGCGAAAAGACTTTTTGGGTCAGGGAAAGTGATAAACATCTAAGATTAGATCAGCCAATTAGCTTCAAAAACCGTTTGCAAAATAACTTCACATCTCACCTCAATAAGTTGACTTCACCAACCATTATTAAAGTGTGGGACTCCCTGCAGTAAATCACTTCTGCTTGCAACAACCATAAGAAAAGATTGGAATCGGCTTTATGGGCCTTAATATTTCCATCCCATGCCTGTTCAGGATCAAAACTTTCAAATACTTTGTTTCCCCACCGATCCATTACGATCAGAGAGTATTCAATTATTTCAATGAATGGGTCAAAATACGGTTGAAACAGGTCGTTTACTCCATCACTATTTGGGCTGAATGCATTGGGAATGAAAACATTCAATGACTGACCTTCCTCCGGCATATAAACTTTTGCTGCAAGGGAGTAAGCACTGCATTTTGAGTTTATATCAACCCGGTATTCTCCAATTTCCTCAACAAAAAGTAAAGGGCCCGAAGCCCCAACCTCCCATTTAATCTGAAGGTCTTCTAAATCGCCGGATACCACATTGATCTCCAAAACTCCTGTTTCGTCTTCGCAACTAACCTCAAGGTCAGGCAATTCAATCAGGGGTTCTTCATAAATATCGACTACAAAGTTTATCATTTCACTACATCCCAATGTATCGTATATCTCCAATTGATACGGTCCCGATTCCAGGTTTGAAATTGTAAGGGCCGGTTCTATTACCTGACCGTTTAATCTGATCTCTGCAATTTCTAATTCATCCAGACCCTGATAATTAAAAGATGCCTGACCAATTGCTTCCCCTTCACAGGTGTTCCCGACTTCAACCGATACAGACCAGGCTTTCGGGATTGTGAGGTCCAGATACAGTAGACTGTCACATCCGTTTTCATCGACTAGCAAAGTGCTATAGACACCACTCTCTGAATATTCAAAATCAGCAGTTTCCCAGTAATAGGATTTGCAGGAGGTTTCCGAAACCGTGTCTTCTATCACCTCAATAGACTCAAGAATGAGATGGAGTATCACACTGTCACAAGCACTTTGATTCAGTATTTTGCGATCAAATACTCCCGCCTCACTGTAGGTGCTATCGAGAAAAACGTAGGTATCGCCAACACATAACTGCAAGCGAACTGTATCAAAATCTGGAATAAAATGATTGCTTATTATATTATTCTCATAGCTGCATTCGAGCAAAATATAATCATCATCCTTCAAAGGTCCATCGAGCAAAGTACCGTCCAGATTGATCAACATAAACAGGGTATCAAAATTCCCGCTTTGATCGAAGGAAAAACTGAGGCTTCGAAGAGTGTCACCAGGAGAGATGGATTCAGAAGTGCTGTAGGTTCCGATCAGACTTCCATTGGTTTCAGGATTGTTCATAAAAAAGGAAACCTTAACTTCTGCCGGTGCAGAAAGACTGGCATCTCTTTCATTAAACAGAGAAAACTCAACCACAAATTGATCCGTTTCGATATCGTAATTAATACACTCAATCGTTCCACTCAAATTGGACACCCTCTGAAGAAAGGTACCTTCTTCATTCAGAAGGGACGCCTGCACATAAAAGTTGTTAAATGCCCCATTGGCGTAGGTCGCATTGTTTTTTTGTTGCACTGGTACTGTGAGATCATCATTAACATTGAATACATGGTAGTTGTACTGATTCCAAATTCCGCGTGAAGGTGCCCAGCTCTGATTTTCAATTGGAGAGGAGAAAACTGCCATTTTACCTCTTTGGGTAATGAAATCTGCACAACCGACCACAATTTTTGAGGAACCGGAATTGTCAATATCCGCCACAATGGGATGCTCTAACCCTGTTCCTGAAAAACAGCTAAAAACCGCAAGATCCTCCGGAGGGTCAACAGATCCATTGATTATGCGCAATGATTGTTCATCCCTATAAACAATTTCCATTATACCGTCCTGATTGAAGTCAAACATGGTCATGCCGGTTTGACCGGAATGGTCATTCGTGTTTATCGACCAAAGCCTTTCCAGGAATTCAGTACCATTGTATTTATAGGTGTTCAACCTCAATGATCGCGTTATACCAATAGATGGCTGACCACTTCCATCGATGTCACCAATAAAGGGTGGGCCAATATTTTCCCAACAGCAACTTCCATTTCCATTTTCTGGTGTTGCACTTGCGACAAGTGTCATTTCACCACCATTCAATTGGTAAACGTACACTCTACCATTGGGGAAAATTCCGGGGGAAGCCACAATTACATCTAGATGGCCATCCCCTGTGATATCAGCTACTGAGGTAAATCCATCTCGTAAGTCCCCATCTACTTCAATATTAATTGGAATCATAGTATTACCCTGCATTCCATTGGTGTTCACAATATCTACCTCATAAATGGTATAACCGGCTGCCAATTCCAGGGTGGAATTATCTCCATTCAGCTTCGCTGCAATTGCAATCGCTTGAGATCCACCTGGAGGGGTTTCGCCAGAAACGCCTGTACCATTATTTCCCCCGTCTGTTAATTTTACCCCGGTCTGAGCATTGAAAATTTCATTGTAGATATAAACCTCCGGTATTCCATCCTTATTAAAATCTGCTAGAGCTACAGTTCCGCCATATCCAAAGGTAACGTTAGCACCAAACTTTTGGTCGGATATCCATTTTATAGTCCCATCCAGATTGTAGCAAATAAGCCTTCCTCTCAAGTCAGAAGGATTGGAGCTATGGTCAGCAGCAGCTACAATAATTTCAGGGATGCCGTCCCTGTCGACATCTGCTATCGCAAAACTGTTAGCTGCAGACCAGGAATAAAAGGGTGTTGGGATGTAAACTTTTGTCTCTCCCGATTGAGAGTCAAGTATATGGATGCCGCTGGTCAACCGTGGATTCAGTCTGAAATTCTCAGTCCCGGCCATTATGATCTCAGGGATGCAATCCCCATCCATATCTGCCACTAAGGGCGATTGATAAATTGCAGCGTTCTCTACACTTTCAAGTCTTTTCTCAATAGCAAATTCAACTACCGGAAAGGGTTGAGCCGAATAGCACAAGCTGGAGTCCAATGGATTGCAGTGCCCAGATATGCGCTGACCTACATTTTCAGAAAAAAGGTATTCAGCACTTGCCTTTTCCCCCTCTTTAGGGTTGATTGTAGGGGTATTCAAATTTTGCTTTGCTTCTACAGGCAGGTTTTGGGAAAAAAGCTGATTGGCAGGGATTAAAGCGCAGTTTATTACAATTGCAGCAAGTATCATAAATCCGGGCTTAAAGCTCATTTTCAGAATTGTTTTCATTTGTTTATGCTCCCTTAAATCAATCAACTAACCAGATCAGTAGAATCCTAAAAGTTCTCCATTTTTCAATAAAAATCAGGGTGAATTGATTTTCAAATGTTGGATAAAAAGGAAATGACAGTCCTTCGTTAGTTAAGAATCTATTGATCACCAAGCCTTTTATAAACATTTCAAAATCCTACCATCCTCCTGGTATCTATCCATCCTTCACCAAGCAAGCTGTAAAAAAGAAGGGAAACAGGTAAATCACTCACCCTCAAATGGTAACGGTTTAGGCCTTTTTTACCATTGATATTTGTTTGGTAAATGAGCTTGCCTGAGGCATCAGTAATCCTTAGTTCGACCAACATATCAGTAGGCAGTTCAAATGGAATCACCGTTGAAGTGGTAAAGGGGTTGGGCTCGTTTTGGCCCAGGCGGTAGCCGGGGTAATTACCGGGATGGGTATTTATATTGTGTCTAATTTCATGAACAATAATATCATTTTCACTGGCAATATAGGCCTCAGAATACCATCTGCTTCCCCGCTTCATGAGCTTTATGACCCTTTCAAGATCGGTCAGATCTCCGTTTATTTTTATTCTGAACAATTCCTCACCCTTAATTACCCAATGGGGCCTCTCTTGCCACCAAAGTGCTCTGAGTGTTCCCTCATCCACAAGCAGATGAAAGTGTTCATCTGTCAGATCGGGAAGGGTGGAGTTTTTCCAATCAAATCCACACAAATCTAAATTGGGGCATAAAACTTGCCATTCCATCTGGTATCCCAAAAGGTATAGATCCTCTGAGGCTGTAACAACTATCTCCCTATAAGGGCCTCTGTTTTCAATGCGGGTTTCGATTTCTGCCACGGGCTTGAGGAGTCGTTGGCCGGATTGTCCTGCATCTCCGCTTACATCTCCAATTTTAATGGCCACATAGTCCTGATTGGCAAGGCTGCTGTCGAGATCAAAATAGGTGCGCGCTTCAGGCCAGGTTTCTGCCAGGGGATTATCGGGATTGTCAAAGGTGTGATCGTGAGGAATAAACCGCCAACTGCTGTTGCCTGAAATGTCCTGTAATAAACCGAGTATCAGATTTTGAAGCAGTACCAAATCAAATGTGGAAACGAATCCGTCATTATTAGCATCTGCGGCAATGTGCAAATAGGGTTGGTCGAAGAAGTTCAGACCGACAATATGCTGTTGAGCAATAATCAGATCGAGCGTTGAGACTCCATCCGTCCAGTTTTCGTTTTTTCCAGGGATCACCGTCCAGCTACCCTGATTCGGGATTCCTAACTCATAGATGCCATCCGTATTGGTATATTCTAAATAAACTGAGTCTCCATCCGCTATCATTTCTACATTGTTGATCTGTACATCGGCCCAGGTTTTTACCTCTCCGGAAACGATGTGCAGAAATGGATAACAGCCGGGGTCAAAGCTATCCCCATCAATTATCCAACCCTTACCGTTGATCAGACTGTCGCGGGCACTCTGCCCCGGATTAGAATAATTTAGCCCTGCTGCCCCCACCTCAAGACTGTCTGGTGTATTGGTATTTTGACTCCAGCCTAAAAGGGTCTGATCGTAGTTTTCGCAGGAGAGGCCGGAAAAACTAAAAAATCGATACATATTGTTTACATTGCTTAGGTTCCACGATCCTAATTCATGATTAAAGGAGCTTGCCCCATAAAATACTCTACTCATATTTGACACATTACTTACATCCCAGTTACTAATATCCTGGTTGAAGGCAGTGGCTGAAGAAAACAATAGTGAAATGTCATTTACATTACTTAGATCCCAATCCGCAATATTTTGATTGAAAGAGGTAGCACCTAAAAACATTCCTTGCATATTGGTTACATTTCCCAAATCCCATGAACTAATGTCTTGATTGAAGCTTGTGGCACCATTAAACATATTGCTAATATTGGTAACATTACTCACATCCCAGGTCCCAATATCCTGGTTGAACGAGGTGGCCTGCCGAAACATCAATGACATAAAATTAGCGCCACTCACATCCCAATTCCCTATGTCACTGTTGAAAAGTGTAGCGAAAGAAAACATATCATGCAAATTGACAACATTGCTCACATCCCATGATCCTATTTCCTGATTAAAGGAACTTGCTTTTCGAAACATTAATGCCATGTCGTTAACATTACTAACATTCCATTGTCCAATGTCTTGATTAAAAGTGATAGCATCAAAAAACATCTCTCTCATATTATTTACAGCACTCACATCCCAATTTCCAATATCCTGATTAAATGAGGGTGCATTTTTGAACATTCGCTCCATAGTATTTACCTTGCCAACATTCCAATCTCCAATGTTTTGATTGAAAGAGGAAGCATTTTGAAACATTCCTCTCATATTGGTTACATTGCTTACATCCCAAAAGCCTATATTTTGATCAAATGAAGTTGCACCTAAAAACATTTGACTCATGTTGGATGCATTACTCACATTCCAATTTCCAATATCCTGATTGAAAGAGGTAGCACCTAAAAACATTCCGTTCATTGTTTGAACACTACTCACATCCCAGGCTCCAATATCCTGGTTAAACAATGTTGCATTTTGAAACATACCATTAATGTTGATCACACTGCTCACATCCCAGGCTCCAATATCCTGATTGAAAGATGTTGCACCACTAAACATACCAATCATATTCTCTACATTACTTACATCCCAGCTACCAATATCTTGATTGAAAGATGTTGCACTACTGAACATTATATGCATATTGTCGACATTACTAACATCCCAGCTGCTAATATTTTGATTAAATGAGGTTGCTCCTGAAAACATCCCACTCATAGATATTACACTACTCACATCCCAATTTCCAATATCCTGATTGAAAGAAGTCGCACCTTGAAACATTGTTGCCACAGAACTAACGTTAATTAGGTTAGGAGCATCTGCTGCCTGACCAGCTAGGTTAGAACAATCGCGAAATGCATCTCGCATTGATGTCCATGGATTGCTGCCCCACTGATCGATGGAAAGAATTTTTTCCTTATCACCTGAAATAAGAAAGAATATCCGAGGGAACAAACCTGAAATTTGTATTTGATAGACACCGGGATGGGGAAAGTCGATCGTTCCATCCCCGGTAAGACCGGAAACAAACCCACTGTTGGAGGGATTGTTGACCTCCTCCCAATATACATGGTAGAGATATGTCTCGAATTGATTGGTCGGAATCGTAATCTGGTGGTCTTCACTTTGCCCGGGCAGATCGGTCTGCCAGGTAGTGATAAAGTTGGAAGGATTGTGGGGAATGGTGTTTTCTTGACTGCAAAGGTAAGTGGTCTCCTGGTATCCAAATTCACCACCGAATGCAAGGGTATCTCCAGTCGATTGACGGGTGATGAGGTAATACCCCTCTCCGGAGTCGCAGCAGATTCCATCTCCACCCGAGTCATTGATTTTAAAAGTTAGACAGGGATGGACTTTACAGAATTCGTACTCATGTATCTGCCCTGCCTCGGTATAATTTCCTCCAAAGATTACCGTATCTCCAGAAAGAGTCAGAACGGCCCAATCTACCTCTTCGGGCTCATTGTCGAGTTCGAGTGTGAGCATGATGTCGGAGCTGTCAACTGTAAATGCAAAAATAAGGCTGTCATTCGATGGGTTTTCATCTTGCAGACCGTTGGGCAGTGAGCTATAAACCAATAATTCTCCGGCTCCTTCTATCAAACTTAATTCAGACAACTCGATCGATTCGAATTCCAGCTGTGCAAGCGAACCCTGCCAGTTAAAGCTATCTAAAGGCCCACTGTTGTAGCTGAAGAATATGATAGCTGAGGATATAGTATCGGTACCAAAATTAAACAAGGTCACCTTTGGAGAGATGTCACCAGGACATATATGAAGGTCGATGTTAATTATATCTACTATGCCTAGGTCGAGAGAATACGGTTGTAAGGAGGAAGATTGCCCATTAACCGGCAATTCAACCAGCCCTGGAAAATCAGTAGTTTGACTGCAATTTCCCAATGAGGGTTTTATCAGATTGAGAGACCAGTTTTGACTTCCAAAACCTTCCATTCTGTTCACTCTGTAATTGTCATCAGCTGGATTAGTTTGACCGGAAGATAGAAGAGATGTCACTAAAAAAGGCACCAAAAGTAGCAGTCTAGCAATTGTTTTCATGATCAAATATTATAAAATTTAGCTCAAAAGGTCAGCCACTATCCCGGATAGCACTGATCATCAAATTTATAAAAATCAATTCAGTTCTATACTTGTGACTTAGCCAAATGCCCCATTTAGACCCATGAAACCCCATTTTTTCTCCATGAAGACAAAAATATTATGCTCTTTTTCTTTGTACATTTCACCCCCAAAATCTACTCATTCACACCTCTAAATGACCTTTTTATAACTGATAGTGCACCGTACTTGCTTTTTTTATCTATATTAGTGGTTTAAAATTTTGTGACCGAAAACAAACAATGAAATCTAAGCTTATCTCTATCTTTTTGCTGACTATCTTTTGTCTTAAACTATATGCCCAACGACCGGTAGAGGTCTTCTACACGCAAAATGATGGGCTGTTTACCAATCAGGTGATTCACCTTTTATTGGATCACAAGGGCAGGCTATGGGTTTCCTATTCCCTGTTTGACCGATTCAGTCGGTTTGACGGGCTGCAATGGGAGCATTGGGATCTGATGGAGGAAGGCATAAGTGGAAATTATCTTCTGGATTTTTCAGATGAACATGGAGTTTGGTTCAAAGGGAGTGGTGCAGAATCAGATTATCTACTTTTGTATTCAGACGAAAAGGGTTGGAAAAAATTTATTTTACATGGCAATGTAACTATTCATCTCCCCGAATCAAAGCAGCTAGTATTAATTAATCCAATAACTGGACGAATGCACGAACTTAAGCCGGACAGCGCTGAATATATAGTTGCTCTTCCGTCTGTTCTTAAAGTTCCTGAAGATAGAGAATACGAATCAGCAGGGTCTAGTTTTTTCAAAGGGGATACTTTAGGTTTGCGCTCCGTGCATCCTGATCAATCTAAACAAATTTTTGAGGTTTATGATTTAAAATCCGGGGAAATGATAAAGTCAATGGAAGCACCAAGTAGTTTCCTATTTTATTCTCCAGAGTTATTTTTAGACATAGCATCCGGTCAATTTTATAGGATTGACAAGGATACCTTTATCCCTTTTGAGCTAAAAGATAAAAATGGAATAACCTA
>REEI01000040.1 GCA_007695145.1 Saprospirales bacterium
TTGTGCATGGTGGTAAGTTAAGTGTACTTTAGTCAGCCCAAGTCTTGGTCTTTCCCCCTTTTTCTTAGTTGGAAAAGCCTCATGTAGCTAAGGCTATGTTGCGTTTTTCCGCCTCGAAAAAGAATAAAATGCCTGCGACTTAACCGAAACAGTAAACTTGCCTTACCACAAGAAATTTTTGAAGCACTGCTTTTGAGGGAAGAATCCAGATTATTTAGGGCAGGTTTTAATTAGGTTCCTGAACTGATTTGTTGAATTTCTATCGCCCTTCAGACACGTGACAACTCTCTCAACGTTGAGAAACCCCATTTTTCTTAACGTCAAATCCTTGAAGGCCCTCAAGAAAGGGAAAAGTACCTAAAGTTATAATTTGCTAGCATGGGTATCTGTTTGATTTAGGAGAGGAGGTTGATAGAGTCTGCCCCTTGGAATCGCCAGTTTTTCTGAGCTGCTTGTTAGCTTTTAGAATAAAACCCCAGGAAATAGTCTTAGTATAATAATTTGGCCTTAATTTTGTCGAAATCTTTGAACCAAGCTCATGTCTGATCAGATTAAACACGAATGCGGACTTGCATTTTTGAGATTGCTTAAACCGATTTCTTTTTACAAGGAAAAATACGGTACAGCCCTCTACGGCCTCAACAAGATGCAATTGTTGCTTCAAAAACAGCGAAATAGGGGACAGGATGGTGCCGGTCTTGCCACTATTAAACTGGACCTTCCACCGGGTTCTCGCTATATATCGCGAAGGCGCAGCAATAGTCCCAACTACCTAAAAGATCTGTTTACCGGTATATTTTCCCACTTTTCAGACCTCAGTCCGGAATACTTTGACAGTGCGGATTGGTTAAAGCTGAATAAGCCCTATGTGGGTGAGCTTTACCTCGGTCACCTTAGGTATGGGACGCATGGAGATAACAGCATTGAAACGGTCCATCCATTCTTGCGGCAAAACAATTGGATGACCAGGAACTTGGTTCTTGCAGGCAATTTTAACCTCACCAATGTGGATGAATTGTTTTCTGAGTTGGTTGAGCTTGGCCAGTTTCCCAAAGAAAAATCTGATACCGTAACTGTTTTGGAAAAGCTCGGCCATTTTTTGGACGATGAAGTGGAGCGATTATACACCTGGTTTAAACCCGATGGACACACCAATCAGGAGATCAATGAACTCATCTTCAAGCATCTTGATGTCGCCCGAATGCTGAGACGAGCTTGCAAAAAGTTTGATGGTGGTTTTGTCATGGGTGGTATGATTGGACACGGTGATGCCTTTGTGTTGAGAGACCCCAATGGCATACGCCCTGCTTATTATTATAGAGACGATGAAGTGGTAGTGGTAGCCTCTGAAAGGCCAGCCATTCAGACTGCCATGAATGTGCGGTACCGGGAAGTGCAGGAAATAAAACCGGGTCATGCGCTTATTGTAAAGAAAGATGGCCGTGTATCGGAAGAGCCATATACGGATATTGGTGAGAAGAAATCGTGCTCCTTTGAGAGGATCTACTTCTCTAGAGGAACGGATAGGGATATCTATTTAGAGCGTAAAAAACTGGGTGAGCAACTCACAGAAAGAGCTCTACAGGCCATTGACTATGATATAGAAAACACCGTCTGGTCCGCAGTTCCCAATACTGCTGAAACTGCATTTTACGGTTTAATCGATGGGCTTGAAAAGTACCTGAATAAAGAAAAAGCGAAAAGGATTTTGGAGTTGGGTGAAAAACCTGGGGAGAATAAGTTGAAAAAGATCCTCAATATGAGACCCAGGGTAGAAAAGATCATTGTAAAGGATGCCAAAATGAGGACCTTTATTGCCGATGAAGTGGTCAGAGGAGATATGGTCTCTCATGTGTATGATGTGACTTATGGAATTGTACAAAACGAAGTAGATAAATTGGTCCTATTGGATGACTCTATAGTGAGGGGAACCACTCTTAGAGACAGTATTATCAGAATCGCAAACCGCCTTAAGCCATCCATGATGGTCATCCTCTCTTCAGCCCCTCAAATTCGGTATCCGGATTGCTATGGGATCGACATGTCTCAGATGGGCAAGTTCGTTGCCTTCCGCGCAATGGTGGATTTACTGGAAGAATCCGGTAGGGATTACCTGCTGGAAGAAGCTTATCAAAAATGTGTTCAACAATTGAATCTGCCCAAATCGGAAGTCAGCAATGAACTCATACCGCTCTACGACCAATTTACCGAAGAGGAAATATCTGATCGGATTGCCAAATTACTCACTCCCCCCGATGTGGAAATTCCTGTAAAGGTAATCTACCAGTCTGTAAAAGGCCTTCACCGGGCATGTCCCGATAATAAAGGGGATTGGTACTTCACGGGTAATTACCCAACTCCCGGTGGCAATGCAGTGGCCAATCGCGCATTTATGAACTATATGGAGAAAAAGGATGTAAGGGCCTATTGAATGTTTGCCTAACTGACTATTGTTATGCCGGTTATATTGTGTTGACAAGCTTTTACTCCAGTTCGGTTTTGATTGCGTAAAAAGTTCGAAGGGGCCAACGACAGGGGCATATTGGTTTCAGCTCTAACCATGGATAAAATGATTTCCATTTTTAGGCTTTCACCTCATTAGAGTCGCAAAATGCTTAGCAAAGACCCGCAAGAGATGCCAGCACTTTTGACGATTGTTTAAGTGCGGAAGTATTCTGCCATTCGCTTGCCGGCCATTTTCAGGGTCTCTTCTTTTTTGGCAAAGCAAAATCGAACTACTTTCCTGTCAGTTCGGGCACTGTAGAATACCGATACTGGGATGACAGCCACTCCTGTATCTGTAGTCATCTTTTTGGCAAACTCTACATCGGACTCCTCACTGATGGCGCTGTAGTCATAAAGTTGAAAATAAGACCCACTGGAAGGTATTGGTTTGAACGGGGTGTTGCCCATCAGATCGGAAAACAAATTCCTCTTTTTTTGATAAAATTCCCCGAGGCTTTCGTAATGTTTGGAGTTTTGGAGGTAGTCTGAGAGACCGTATTGAATTGGAGTATTTACTGAGAAGACATTAAATTGGTGAACCTTTCGGAACTCCTCCATAAGGGCAGGTGGAGCCACTGCATAGCCGATTTTCCAGCCGGTATTGTGGAAGGTTTTTCCAAATGAAAAAGTGACTATACTGCGTTCGTATAAACCCGGATGCCCTAAGACGCTTTGATGCTTCAATCCATCAAAAACCAAATGCTCATAAACTTCGTCGCTTAAGACAACGATTTGTTTGTCCCTGATGATTTTATATAGGGTCTCCAAATCACTTGTTTCAAGTACGGTGCCACAGGGGTTGTGTGGGTTGTTGATGACAATCATTCTGGTTTTCTCCGAGATAAGATTTGCCAATTTGTCCCAGTCTACCCGATAGTCCGGATGTGTCAACTCGCAGGGGATTACCCGACCTCCATTAACCTTTACAGCAGGCCCGTAACAATCATAAGCAGGTTCTATTAAAATGACTTCATCCCCAGGGTGGACAATTGCAGATATAGCTGTGAAGATGGCCTGAGTAGCACCGGCGGTTATGGTAATTTCCTTTTCGGGGCAAACATCATTTTTGTATAGACGGTGGATTTTGTTGGCCAGAACTTCTCTGAGTGGGGGTACCCCCGCCATAGGTGCGTACTGATTGTATCCCCTTTCCATATAGTGAGTGACAAATCGTTTCAAGGCGGGGTCGCAGTCAAAATCAGGGAATCCCTGAGCCAAATTTATGGCATTGTGTTTGGCAGCCAGGGCCGACATGACAGAAAAAATACTCAATTCGGAATCCGGAAGTTTACCTGGTGGAGGTTTGAAGCTCATTTAATGGTAGTCAATTGTTGAAAAATTATGCTTTTCGCTAAGAGGCGTGAAGTTCTCGTCACCTTTTGAGGTCCTTTTTTAAAAATATTCCTCGTTAACAAGATGCCATCTTACGATTTTGGACCAAAGCTACTGTAAATTTCAGAAATCCCCTTTGCCAGCTTGCGATCTTTTTCGGTTACTACATTCCCGGCATCGTGGGTGGACAATTTGATTTCAACTTTGTTGTAGACGTTTCGCCAATCGGGATGGTGGTTGTGCTCTTCAGCCAGAAAAGCCACTGCCGTCATAAAGCTATACGCTTGCCTGAAATTTTTGAATTCTACCCTGGTCACCAGCTGATCATTTTCTTCTCTCCAATCCATTCTTGTGCTTTCTATTTCAAACAGCGCCTGTGCCCTATGGTTCATTGAATAAAGGCGGCCTAAGGCTATTGGTCTACCTGCGCCAATTCATTTCCAGTTTCACCAGCATGGCCAGCCAAAGCCAGAAGAAGGTTCCCACCTTATCAACCTCAATAAGGTCATTCATCAATTGGAGTAATAGAATAACGATCATAGATGCTGTGATTGCGGTCAGCAGATTTTTGTCTGAACCGGGTTTGAGGGAGTGGTAAAGTTGTTGACTGCGCAATAGAAATACCACTACTATAGCAAAAAAGAACAAAAATCCGGGAATGCCCTGCTCGATCATCAACATAAGAAAGTAGTTGTGTATGCCCGATTGCTCAGGATTGTCGCTTACATAGGTTTGAAAACTCCTGACCGTGTAAGGCTTGTAATTTTCGTAAAATGCATTGGGGCCAAAGCCCGTCAATGGGCGGTCAGCTACCATGTAATAGCCGGCTATCCATCTGTAAAAGCGCTCCATGGTTGATATATCTTCAAATTGATAAGTGGCTTCTAAAAGATTGTCAAACTCGTAATGCATGATGGTGCGGTCGAATTCGGGTGCATGATCCAAAAAGGTCTCTCCGGAAAACATGTGATAGGTCAGGCTACCTGCTCCAAGCACTGCGACTACCAGGATGGGTTTTATCAGCCGGTTTTTTAATATGAATGGAGTAAATACAGCTGCTACTACTGCTATCATAGTGGCGCGGGTGTACCCAAAGTAGAGCGCAATCAATAAAAAGACGATACAAGCTCTGAGCCACCATCTCCTGCGGGAGTTCTCCTTGCTCTCTGAAAACAAGAACCACAATATGGGTAAGAAAAGCGCAATTAAGGAGGAGTAGTTAACTTTGTTTCTGTAAAATGGACTCACGACATCATTGATGGTTGCAAAGCTCAGTCCTCCCTCCACAGCATGCCTAAAAAAAATCACCACTACTGTGAAGAGTAGGGAGGCGAAAACAGCCATCATTATCCTTTTGAAATCGGTCTTATCCCGCAACATATAAAATGCCAGAAAGTAAAATACCCCAACATACCACAATTTGGCCAGAAAGAATTTAATGGAAATGATATGGTTTTCAGAGTAGATAAAAGCAACAAAAATCCAGGCCAGGTGCATGGATATTAGCCAGGTTAGAGGGTGGCGATAAATTGTCGAAGACCGAACCATTTGTCGCTGACAAAGCCAGAATAACCAAATGCCAAATAAAACCCACATTACCGGTTCGGAGGGCATATCTGTGCCCAGTCCACCAGTAACCTGAAACTCAGTTGAGAGGGGAATCAATGCAAAAAGTAAAAGGAATAGCTTGTCAGTGTGGGCAATAGCAAATGAAGTAAACAACAAGATAAGCGGCACGGCAACAGGAAAATAGGATTCAGTCGCAACTGCTCCAATAACAGACAGAAATACAATGACGAGGTACAACCATGAAATTTTTTCCAATGGATTTTCCCTGACTGTTTGTATCAGCTGATTCATGCCGGAAAGCTATTTTTCAGGGGTTTTGAAATACTGAAGTGTACTTTCATTTGCCGCTAAAATTATGGTTTTTAGGGTCCGTATTAAAGGGATTCCTTTCTGATTCTATCAATTATAGCAGGATCTATAGAGTGCAAAAGTAGAAGACCTAGAGAATAGAAAACGACCACTCCAAAAACCGCCCCCAAGACGATGAGAGACCTCTTTGGCCGGGATTTTTCATCTGGAACAACTGCCTCCTGGATAACGAAAACAGCATCATATGGGGCTTCATAGGCTGCACGAGTATTTTTTAATCGTATGCGGTCAAAGCCCAATTGATTATTTTCTCTGAAAAATCTGTTTTCCAACATGGAAACCAAACCCATACCTTGATTGAATCGCTGGAGTCCGGTCAATTCTGTTTCGCCCTCACCCGTGAGAAAACGGTATTGTTGTTCCATGCCGAGGAGATTGGCCTCCAGATAGGCAATGGTGTCCCTGGGTATTCTCGGATTGGATGCAAGTGTTTCAACACGGACTCTTTCCTTCTGAAGATCAGTTTCCAACTTGGTAATTAAGCCAGAAAACTGCTCAGCCTGAGACTCCACATTGAATATTCCGTATCTCTCTCTAAGTGTTCTTAGGCTGTCCCTAATGTCATTGACCAAAATTTCTTTTTCTCTGATGTTTTCCTCCAGGGCATTGATCATGCGCCCCTGTGCAGTTCTGATGACAGAGGATGCCATTCCCGAAATGATTTCTCTGGCAGCTGTCGTCATTGCTGCTGCTATTTCCGGGTCGGTATCTTCTACGCTCAATTCTATTCCGTCAAATCTGGTTTTCCGTACTTCATAGTGCTTGAGGAGGCGATTCCTCAATCTGCTTTTCCACTGTCTGCTGCCTTCCTTAATGCCATAGCGCTCGGCCAAATCAAATTTATCTATCAAGCGATCCAGTACCTGAGGAGATTCCGCAATGGCAAGCAGGCGGTCCATTTCCAGGTCAGTCCCATAAAATCGAAGGTCTGTAGTGGAGCCTCCAAATATTTTTTCCGGTTTCATCAAATCCTCACTGGTTGGATAAAATAAGGTGGTGGATTTGTAGTAATTGGGCATAAGAAGGGTAATGACAGCGGCGACTACAAAGGTGACTACTCCTAGGAGGATAATCCTCTTTCGGTTGCGATACAGAATAGACGCGAGGGAAATGAGATTGTCTTTTTCTTCCATAATGATTTATAATTCCAGCAAAAGTAGGAAATTAACGTCTAATTTGCTAGTTTCATTTAGCCTCTCATCCATTTGGTGAGTAAATCCCGCTTTTTTCTCAGATTGTTAAGGATCCATATTCCTAACAAAGTCCAACCACCAATTGCGAAAATCATTCTGGAAACCACTGTGTCAAAGTTAAATATTGAAATGGAATAAAGGGCAAGGAGCAATATTGAAATAAGGCCTACACCTCTGACAAATAGGCCTGGTCCAACCTTGCCCCGGGAGAGTTCTACGGTGCATCCATAAAGAGCAATGGCCACCAGGGCCTGGGTTGCAAGTGTGGCAATACAGGCCCCAAGTATCCCATGTGTTGGAATGAGCCACCAGTTGAGCAAAAAATTTAAGAGCATTCCGGCGCCAAAAATGATATTGATCCTTTTTAGGTCTCCATATGAAAGCATAAAACTACCGCTGATGTGGAATACGGACTTTGCCGCAAATGCCAATGCGAGGAAAAACAAAACTGTTGCTGCATCAGGACCGGGGTCGGTGTATAGGCCGTGCATGATTTCATGCGAAAAAGTTAACAGTAGTATTAGCAATGCAAGCACTGTAACCCACAGTATTTTTAGTCCAAGGACGTAAAGGGGTGCGGGGTCCTCTCCTCTTGAAAGCATTTTACTGAACATTGGATAAAGCAAGCCCACAAACAGAAAGGTAAACATGGATGCAGCGTCGTAAAGCCTGAATCCTGCTGCATAGTATCCTGCTTCTCTCGCACCCTCCTCCTCCAGTAAATAGCCAATCATTACTCCGTCCAACCTATTGTAAATGAAGGTTGACAGCAATATGAGGGCGAAAGGCCAGCTTTTCCTGAAGATGAGAATAAAGTATTTTTTTTTCGGCCAGACCATCATGCCGGAATACCTGTTTCTCAGCAGGAAAAGGCAAGTGAGGCCGACCAAAAGAAAGGAAATAGTTTGGGAGAGGGCAAACCAAACAATAGGAAATTCCGAGCCTTCCGGTCGATTCAATAGCAAAAATCCGACGAGAACTATCATGATTATTTTGTCGGTAACCGACAACAAGCTATCCGTTCTGTACCACGCAAGTCCGGCTATATTGCTTCGGAGGTATCCATTGAGCGAATCCAAAATGAGGTTGACAGCAATTATTCCAAACAGAAGGGGGTACATTTGCATTAAGCCCATGGTCAGGCCAACGACACTTGTAATGGTCAAAAATAGAAATCCCAGGACCAGCTTTAGAGAAAAAATATGTGGAAAGTATTTGGCCAACAGATGCTCATTCAGAGAGATAAAACGGTTGTTGAAGTTTTGAATGCCGAGGTCATTGATGACCTGGAACAAATAGACGAAACCAAGCAGGTAAAAATACAACCCATAGGCTTCAGGCCCCGCTGCATTTTGTACTCCCACATCTATCCCGAAAATATACAGGGGCTTGATCATCAGATTGATGAGAATGAGGAAGACCAGATTTAGTACAAACTCCTTTTTCACGCTTAGCTGCAGCTTTGAAGCCGAAAGATAATGTAATTTCCGGGTATGTCAGAAAACTACCTTTTTGTCCAGAGCCAAGCTAACACTAAGGGCATTGGAACACCATATCCAAGTAAACATAGGATTGGACCTCTTTATTTACTTAAGTTTGTCATTACTTATCAATGAATGATACCATGCAAGAATCTATTCCCCTGATTTTTCTGAAACCAAATACTTGACAGCCTTGTTTTAATTTGTTACTTTTTGAACTTGTGCTGATTTTATCGAAGCACTTGTGCTGTGCTGCCGAAGCATCAAGACAAAAAGTAAGGTTGAACTCGAGATAACTATTAATCCAATGAGGATTAGAGCGATTTGAAGCGAAATATATTGCAAGTCATTGATTAACATTGGATAAGGTATTTAATTATGCATTTTGCTACTATTTAAACGACCGACCTTTAAGTAGTTAAGTGGGGGGTGAACTTTAGTAAATAATTCTGAAAGGGGCGTCCCGCAATCGGTGTTTGCTTTTTTAGATTGCCATTCAAGCGATTGTCTCAATGGAAGTTTACTATGACTGACTGATCGTTATTTTTTTTTAATAGCCTGGTACGATTAATTTATTTAATTTCAAGGCCAATTTATTTGGACTTCAGGCAATTTTAAGGTAGAGTTTTTAAGGTAAACTAATTATTGGACATGGCCGGAAATGGTTAACTTTGTGGTCCAAATAAAAGAAAATGCAATGTTTCCGCATTATGATTTGATTGTTGTTGGAGGTGGTCATGCCGGATGCGAGGCAGCTGTTGCGGCTGCAAACATGGGTTCCAGAGTGCTGCTCGCCACCATGAATATGCAGGTCATCGCTCAGATGTCCTGTAATCCTGCTATGGGGGGAGTTGCAAAAGGCCAGATAGTGCGCGAAATTGATGCTTTGGGTGGTTATACAGGCTTGGTGTCAGACCACTCTATGGTGCAGTTCAGGATGTTGAATCTCTCAAAGGGACCTGCTATGTGGAGTCCCAGGACTCAAAATGATCGAATGATGTTTGCCGCCAAGTGGCGGGAACTGGTCGAGCAAAATGAGAATATTCACTTTTGGCAGGAAATGGTAAGTGGTATAGTGGTGAAAGACGGCCGGGTATGCGGAGTCAAAACAGGCATGGGAATTGAAATTCCCGCAAGCTCCGTGGTTCTTACCAACGGCACCTTTCTCAATGGCGTTATTCACATAGGCGAGAAGAGATTCGGAGGGGGGCGCGCTGGAGAAAAAGCCTCTACAGGAATTACTGAACAACTCCTTGAACTCGGCTTTGTTTCAGGTCGCATGAAGACAGGTACTCCGCCAAGAATAGATGGTCGATCTTTGGATTACGCGAGAATGGAGCCACAATATGGCGACGAAGGTGGTGGGAGGTTTTCCTACACCCAAACGGAAATACCTGAAAATCAACTCAACTGCCACATAACTTACACCAATCCCAAAGTTCATGATTTATTAAAAACGGGGTTTGACAGAAGCCCGATGTTCAATGGTCGGATAAGGGGTTTGGGCCCCAGGTATTGCCCGTCCATAGAGGACAAGATAGACCGCTTTTCGCAAAGAGATCGCCATCAAATTTTTGTTGAACCCGAAGGTTGGAACACCTGTGAGGTCTATGTCAATGGTTTTTCCTCTTCACTGCCCGAAGATGTCCAATTCAAGGCTATTCGCAAAATACCCGGATTTGAGAATGCCAGGATGTTTCGTCCAGGCTACGCTATTGAGTACGACTTCTTCCCTCCCACACAGCTAAAGCCCACTTTAGAAACTCGCCTGGTTGAAAACCTTTACTTTGCAGGGCAAATAAATGGAACTACAGGTTATGAAGAGGCCGCTTGTCAGGGATTGATTGCCGGCATCAATGCCCATTTAAAACTCAATGATCGCGACCCATTTATTCTTAAGCGGTCAGAGGCTTATATTGGTGTTTTAATCGATGACCTGGTCAACAAAGGCACAGACGAACCCTACAGAATGTTTACTTCCAGGGCGGAATATCGCATCTTGCTGCGTCAGGATAATGCAGATTTGAGACTCAGTCCCCTTGCAGCGGATTTGGGGATGAAAAATATGGAGGGACGACTGCAAAGAGTGGAATTGAAGAAAAAAGAGATGGATGAGATCATTTATTTTTTTAGAAATGAGAGCATTGCTCCCGAGCAGGTCAATGAAATGCTCAGGGAAAAAGGATCTTCTCCTCTCAGTCAGAAGGTAAAACTGCTGTCTGTACTTTCCCGGCCTCATATTTCTTTGAATGATTTGAGCAACTGTCATTCCGGCTTGAATTCCTTTGTGAAAAATATGGATGCTGAATCTGTTCAACTTGCGGAAATCCAGATGAAGTACGAGGGATATATTGCCAGAGAGCAGGAGCAGGTGGAAAAAATGGAGCGTCTGGAAAAGGTGAAGCTCCACACAAATTTTGACTACCGAGAGCTGAAAGCCCTTTCTGCTGAAGCCCGCGAAAAATTGAATCTGGTCAAACCTCTAACCATCGGTCAAGCCAGTAGAATTAGTGGTGTGACCCCGGCAGATATATCTGTTCTACTTGTGCATTCAGGCAGATAACGATGCAAGCACCATGAAAGTTGGATCTGGACAGTTCTTCATGATGTTTTGGTCTTTCTCGGATACCACCCCCGGATAATCTCCCCTGAAGCGAGCCAGATTTAAAATGAGTTGAAGGTGAAGATGGGGATACCAACCGCCATTTTCTTGGGGGTTGCCCAGGCGACAAAAGGGTTTTCCTCTCCCAATGAACATGCCCGTTTCCAGTCCTTCAAGCGAATTGAGAGAAAGATGACCGTACAGGGTGTAAAAAATTCCATCCTTAATTTGGTGTTCCAAAATAATGGTCGCACCGTAATCCAGAGGTTGGGCATTGTTGGCAAAGCTGTGCAACTTGCCGTCGAATGGTGCAAAAACCGGAGTTCCCGCTTTCCACCAAACATCAACGCCAATGTGAATATTTCTAACGGGTCCTGAAGTCTGGGTGTATTGCGCAGCTGTATAGATGGCCCTTTTTTCCAGGTACCCCCCGTAGCAGCAATAACGACCATTCTCTCCGGTTTTGTCCACCCATTTTTTGAGATCGTGATATGGATCGGTCATTTCAGGTCCTGTAGCGCTGGTAGACAGGTCAACCTCTCTGAATTTTTCTGCGGGGAAATCTGGCCCCATTACGGGAAAGGAAGGAGGGAATTTATTCATTTTTCGTGCAAAAGTAGCATCTGCGGAGGAAATATCAATTCCATTTTATCAAAATTCAACATTGGGTTCTACTGCCAAACTCCGGAAACGGTATTTTCTTAGGTTTGTAAAATCATATGGCGATGTGGAATATCATCTTCTAAAAATTCTTCTCCTACCGGTAAAAAACCAAAACCTTTATAAAAATCCAGCAAATAGGACTGTGCCATTATTTTTACAGAATTTTCCGGCCATCTATTTCGACAAAGCTGCAAACTTTTTTCCATTAATTTTCGCCCCAGACCGATCTTTCTATGGGTCCTTTTGGTAATTACCCTGCCGATAGAACTAAAGTTGCGGTATATTAGGTCGGGGGGAAGTATGCGGCTGTAAGCTATCATTTGATCACCATCAACCACCAAATAGTGGAGGGACTGAAAATCAAATCCATCCATGTCCTGATAGGGGCATTCCTGTTCTACTACAAAGACTTCAGAACGCAGTTTTAAAACTTCGTAAAGGTCTCGCTTGCTCAATTGATCGAATGTACACAATATCCAGTCCAGTTGGTCAGCCTCCATTTTGAGGTTTTTTTAATTGAGTCTTTCTGCAAGCACTGCAGTGAGGCGCTGTCTTTTTCTGTTGCCGTCGATATTGTGGAGTTCTACCAGGATAACATAAATTCCAACCCTTGCTTTCTCACCGCGATCATTTTCACCTCGCCATAAAATAACACCCTCCGTTCCGAGGCTTTTGTTTCTGACGAGATTATTCACAAGATTTCCATTCATATCAAACACCTTAATGTTTGCAATATATCCGGGTCGATCAATTCTGTATTCCAGTTGCAGAAAATCTTCGAACCCATCTCCGTCGGGGCTGAATGTCCTACTCGCAAGAAAGAAATATTCCTCTTCTTGTTGCTCTGGAGGCAATCGCCTTTGTGAATTTTCAGAAGTGGGAGTAGCACCTCCGCTTATGGTTGCAGCAGAGTACCATGCAGCAGGAACTGAAGGGGAGAGGTTGGGATCTGTCCTCTCTAAGGATATACCTCTGCGGTTGCGCAGAAGGGGGTCGTGAAGGTTTTCAGAATAGGCAATGCTGTCCAGATAAACCACTTCATCTGGATGAAAAGAGCTAAGTACAATGCTTCCCCTATTGTTATCCAGGGCCGGTAAATCTATATCCTGGAGCAGAAAAGGATTTTCTACATCATAAGCTGAATGTAAAAGACGGGTTTCTCTTCCAAAGGTAAGTAGGTCCTCCGGTGCGATGATCCTGTCAATGGAGGGTCGTATAGTTGCTTCCGTTCCATTTGATCTGCGGTGGTAAATAAGCAGGTCAGAAAAGCGGTAGTAGCGGTCTTCAGAAGTGTTTTTCAATTCTATGAAATCCCTCACCCCGGTAGGAGGATTGTAAAGTAATTCGTTGATGACAAGGTCTCCCGTAAGGGGTATATCCGGAACTTTAAAGCTATAGCGATCCACGCCCTGATTGATATCCAGGCCACAGGACCTCATTTGCTGCAATTCGATTTCATAAAGGATTCCCGTTTCCGGTTGCGGGTCAAAAAGCCATTCTAATACATTGGGAGTCAGTGGGTCAAATGCTAGTTCATAGTTCAATTCAGCTGGTGAAAGAGTGAGTTCAGGAGGTTGCGAAAGAATATTGCGATCCAGTTCCACACTGAAATGCAGACCCAAATTGCCCGCATCGCTGTATGTGCCAAACATCAATTCCGGTATTCCGGGGCTGAAATTTTCATTTAGGACTGAATTGGCGCGTCCCGGACTTCCGCCACTGACGTCTTCACTCAATCGCCAATTGACTCTTGACTGGCAGTTGATAAATGGATTGATCAGCTCCAGCGAATAACCTCCGCTTCCCCGGAGCGGGTCGTCAAACCAATCGCTTCTATAGCCGACAGAGAACAGTATGTCTCCGGTCTGACCTTCGAGTCTAATATCATCACTGGTGTTGTTGATGATTGGGAATCCACTGAATCCGACCACCCTTCCAAAAGATTCCAGATGAGAGACATCAGAAATATCGCAAATAATCAAAAACTCACCGGGAGCCAGCATTCCCTGATTGAAGGTTACTGTCCTTGTCCTGTCAGAAAATCTAAGACCACCCAATTGCAGGAATTTGTCGGACGAATTGAACAACTCTACGTATTTTACTTCAGGAATTAAGGTGGTTGAAGATGGAAGAGAGTGAATTTCATTTATGACAATATCTCCCGGAAGCGGAATTTCAGGTATCACAAAAACAAATTCACTGGAAATATCTGAAGCATTTCCCCTTAAGTCTAGAATTTCGTTTATTTCCAGTAAATACTCTGCTCCGTTTTCCAGTTCATCGTCAAAGAATAATTCTAGCCTACTACCCGGATCGGAGACTGGAAAAACTTCGGATGGCGATCCGATACCTGAAACGGAATACTTTTCCGTATCCGAAGCGCTGTCTAAATCCAGGAGTTTGTCGAAAACCAGTTCAATGCTATTGGGCATAAGTGGAATGATCTCCAATAGTTGCGGACCAGTGGTGTCTGGGATGGGTTTCCCTATGCGAAGGTCGTTGAAGAAGAACAATGTGGCCCGGGTAACGGTATAGCTGCAGTGAAGTCCAAAGTAACCCTCGGATATCTCTATCGGTTGATTTTCCACAATAATTCGATCCTCAAAAAGGGAGTCACCCTGATAATCGGCTTGTAGCTCCCAGTTTTCATTCCCATCGTAAATTACCCGTACTCGTGCAACAGCAGGATCAAATGCTACTGCTCCGCTTTGCATGGCGGCCAATATTTCGCCGCTGCCGTCGGTTTGCTTTATAAAGTAAATGGGGTCATTGTTTCCATTTTCGCCTATGTCGAGATAAAATGCATTTCCTTGAAATAAATCCTCATCATCGGCTACGAGAAAGATGCGGAGTCGGTTGGTGACTGAGGGGTTGAATTCCATTCTGAAATAAAGGTCCCACTGCAGACTATTATCAGGTTGGTAAGAAAAAAAGATAGATGATTCTCCTGCCTGATTGTCATTCAATTGTAACTCATTTTGAGCATTGATGATGAAGTTTTCAGTATTTCCCTGCCAGTCGATTGCCCCACCGGTCAATTCCCCCCTGTCAAAACGGTCAACGATTTGTCCGATCAGAACAAGTGGAAGGAAAATACTGATCATAAAAACAGCGGCTTTTTTCATCCCGGGTTATATGGTTAAGGGTACAAGTTTACCACATTTTTGTAAACCTGAATAAAAGGACAGCGATTTTAGGATAAAATTTCTAATATTTCCTACCTTCGTATTCCTGAAATTAATAGCCTAAAATGGCGTTATTTTCAATGTACCGGATACTAGGCCGATGGATAAAGAGTCACAAAATGTGGGCTCGAACGGATTTGAACAGTAGAAATTGAATGATTATGAAAAAGAGACTTGTATTGTGGGGAGAAGGTCCCGAAAAGGAAAGAGTACTTGTTGCTATTGGTTATGAGAGTGCTGAAAGCACAGTTAAAACTCATATTTTTCCCGAAGATGCGGCAACCGAAGAATTTGTCAACCAGATGATGAATTTGTGGCGAGAGGGCAATGAGGTGCCTTTGCCCGACCGGATCAAAGACATGGAGCAAAAGATTACTGAAGCAGATAAACTTATCCCGGATGGTTTCTCAACTGAAAGGGATGATTTGATAGATAAGGCCAAAGCAGAATGGGTTTACCTTTACATGTCTGATAAACTGGCCTCTGTTTACCGCGCTGAATTAGAGGACATCTCTGAAAAAGTGGAAAATGCCAGACGTTACGAGCAGTCGCATTGGGATGAACTCAAAGTTTATTGGGATAAGGTACAGAAGCAAATCAAGGAAAAAAACCTGCTCCGTTCTCACTATTTAGATATGCGTAAAGAAGTAGATGGAGTCTTTAACCGCCTCAAGGACCTCCGGAAGGAAATGGATGAATTGTTGAGGAAAGATTCTGACATCAGAAAAGACGAGTTCTTCAAGAAGCTTGAGGAGGTGGAGGAAAAGATCAAATCCGGCATGGGACTCAAGCCACTGTTTGACGATTTGAAAAGCATCCAAAGAGACTTTCATAAGGCTAAACTAGTGAGAGACCACAAGAACAAGGTCTGGAAGAAAATGGATGCCCTTTTTAAGGAGGTAAAGGAAAAGCGTTTCGGTGAGAAAGCCTCAAAGTCCTCCGTTAGTAGAACCCAGCGAAGATATGATGGACTGGTCAACGCTATAAAGAAGATGGAAAAATCCATCGACAGGGATAAGAAAGAACTGGACTTTCAGGATCATCGAATTGGCTCAACTGCCGGGCAACTTGAGGCTCAGATCCGGAAAGCCAAAATAAAAATGATTGAGGAAAGAATGAAATCCAAGCAACTCAAGTTGGATGAAATGTTGGGAATTAAAACTCAATTGGAATCCAGACTCGAACTTGAAAAGGAGAAAGAGGAGAAGAAAAAACAGCAGGAAGAAATTGAGAGAAAGAAGCAGGAGGCAAAGAAAAAAATTGAAGAAGAGATGAAAGCCGCTGAAGAACAGCGAAAGGGAGACGAAGAGAAAATTATCAAAGCTGCTGCATCTATTGGATCTGATGATCGAAAAAGAGATAAACAGGAGACGCCCGCGGAAAATTCAACTGTTGAGGAATCTGCAGCCAATAAGAAGAAAGTTGAGGAGGAAAAGGGAGGAGCAACCGAAGCTGCTCAAACAGGAGAATCTGAAAAGGAGAAAACGCCCGCAGATGAAACAAGTGGAGAAAGTAGTGCTCCTAATGATGATCCTGGCGATAAGGTTGTAAAAACTGCTGTGGCGGTTACAGAGGTTCTAAAGGACTCCTCTGAAGAGGAAGAATAATTTTTGATATTTTCATTGATTCCATTGAAGATTCGAGACTGAATTGTTTTTTCATGGATTAGCTAGTCTTAAATTTGGGAGAAGGGCTGGGGATAGGTGTTTATAGAGCTATGAGACTGTTAGAAAGTTGATTTTTTTAGTTTGTGTTCTGTCTAAATTAAATTTGACGAAATAAATATGCTGCCACTTCACATTGATTTTAGCCTTCCCCTTCAGGACCCGGTACTGGTTTTCGCTTTAGTGCTAATCATCATCTTGTTTTCTCCCATATTACTCAGCAGGGTAAAAGTTCCGGCCATAATTGGCCTTATTCTGGCAGGGGTCATTATCGGCCCAAAAGGATTGCAAATCATAGCAAGTGATGAGCCCTTCAAATTGTTTGGTAGTGTTGGCCTGTTGTATATAATGTTTATGGCTGGTATTGAAATCGATATGAACGATTTCAAAAAGAACAAGTGGAAGTCCATTTACTTCGGCATGAACACCTTCATTATTCCTATGACTATTGGTAGTCTGGTAGGGCATTATGTTTTGGGATTTGCATGGCCATCTGCCATTCTATTAGCTAGTATGTTTGCCTCGCACACCCTGCTCGCCTATCCTGCCATCAGTAAAATGGGGCTGGCAAAGATACCGGTGGTAAATATCACAGTCGGAGGAACAATGATTACCGATACCCTGGCCCTTTTGGTGCTGGCTGTTATTGCCGGTATGTCAAGGGGGGAGGTCACTGAAACCTTTTGGATAACGCTTGGGCTTTCTTCTCTTATTTTTGGTTTGATTGTAATGTTGGGATTCCCTCCTTTGGCAAGGTGGTTTTTTAGGAAGTATGACGACAGCGTCTCACAGTATATTTTTATTTTGGCGATGGTTTATCTCGCAGCCTTTTTGGCTGAAATTGCAGGTTTGGAAACCATCATCGGGGCCTTCTTTGCCGGTTTGGCCCTCAACAGACTCATCCCTCACACCTCTCCTATGATGGGTAGAATTGAGTTCGTGGGGAATGCCCTTTTTATCCCCTTCTTCCTTTTATCTGTTGGAATGATTGTGGATGTCAGAGTACTTTTTTCCGGCTTTGAGGCCATATTTGTAGCAATTGTCATGACGGTTGTCGCACTTGGGGCCAAATGGCTGGCCGCCTGGATTACTCAAAAAACCTATGGTTGGAACCAGGCGGCAAGAGACCTTATGTTTGGACTGTCCTCTACCCAGGCAGCTGCTACTCTGGCCGTTGTGTTTGTAGGGGTTAATCTCGGTCTCTTCAATGAGGCAGTTTTGAACGGTACCGTGGTGATGATTCTGGTCACCTGTTTGGTCGGTTCTTTTTATGCAGAAAAGGCAGGTGTGCAGGTGGCAAAAGAAGAAAGTGAAAAAATCCCTGAAGTAGAACCGGTTGATCAGAGGATATTGGTATCACTACACCGGGAGGAGCGCATCCAACCGCTCACCGATTTCGCAGCCATGATCAGAAACCCAAGGAGCAAAGAACCCATACACTGCCTCTATGTAGCCATGGAGGGAGAAAACTCCAAAGAGAATGTACTGCAGGGTGAAAAGGTATTGGAAAAATCCGAAAAATATATCTCTACCTATGACCTTGAATCTGTCCTTGAAACCAGAGTTGATAAAAGTGTAGCTACCGGGATTGCCAGAGCCTCCGGAGATATTCACGCCACTGAAATTATCACTGGATGGTCCGGGAATAAAACCGATGAGACCCACCGCTTTAATGATATGCTGGATAAGTTGATTCAGGAAAATGACCAGACTTTGTTTATTTACAAGCCCATCCATCCATTAAATACTTTGAGCCGTATAGTCCTCGCCCTTCCATTGATGGCTGAGGAGGAAGATGATTTTGAACAGTGGGTATCACGAGTGTCTAACCTCACCAAACAGTTAGGGGCCGGCCTATTGATTCTCTGCGGAGAGAATACGGAAAATGCCATTGAGGAAATCTTCCAGAAGAGGTTGGGAAAATCCTCGCGCAAGTATCAAAGATGGGATGGATTCGATAATTTTATGATGCTGGCAAGATTGGTGAAGGAAAATGATCTGGTTTTTGTGGTCCTTGGTCGAAAGGGTTCTCCTTCCTACAGCGCGGCAGGAATAAGTATTCCAGGCATTCTTTCTAAAAATTTAAACGATCTGGATATGGTTTTTACTATTCCCAGCAGAAAGGGAAAAACTGATCCGGAGACTAATAAGCCAGACAAATGGGCACCCGGAGATCAGCACAGATGGGGTTATCATTTATATAGGACGGGGAAGAATGAATAAGTGAATCCGAGGAGTAATTGGACTGCTGACAAATTGGATTTGCTGGACTGGATTTACAGTTTTTGATTCACATTTCACCATGAAATTGAGCAGAAATGTATCCATTGAGAAGTGCCATTTTAGGTCAAAATAGACGATTGAGTGCTTTTTTATGTTGATTTGATAACCCCCAATGCCTTTCCGGGTATAGCAAATTTACCTTTTTTCTAATGAAGAATGAATCCGGTATAAGTTTAAATAAATACATCAGCGATACGGGGAGGTGTTCCAGAAGGGAAGCTGATGAGATTATCAGAGCGGGCAGGGTGTTGCTCAACGGTCAGCCAGCCATTTTAGGTAACCGGGTTTTTTCAGGCGATAAAGTGGTTCTTGATGGTGAGCTTATCAGTGGAGAGACAAAACCAAAGTCGGTTTATATAGCATTGAATAAACCTGTCGGTATTGTCTGTACCACAGATCATCGAGAAAGGGACAATATCATTGATTTCGTGGGGTACCCGGAACGTATTTTTCCGATTGGTCGCCTGGATAAGCCATCTGAGGGACTCATACTGCTGACTAACGACGGAGATATTGTCAACAAGATTTTAAGAGCGCGAAACGGGCATGAGAAAGAGTATGTAGTCAGCGTCAATAAGCCGATTACTACTGCCTTTCTAAAAAACATGGCCACAGGAGTCCCGATTTTAGATACAGTGACATTTCCATGCTATGTGGAAAAGCTGGATAAATTTCAATTCAGGATTATCCTCCGCCAGGGACTCAACCGGCAAATCAGAAGAATGTGTCGCCACCTGGGTTACGAAGTCACCGCACTCAGGCGAGTCCGAATCATGAATATAACCCTTGGAAGACTGAAGTCGGGAAAATGGCGCCATCTCAGTAAATCCGAATTGAATGAGTTGAATGCTTTGTTGGAATATTCAGACAAGTGACCATCGTTTTTTTAACCGGGCATCGAACTCAACAACATTCCTGCTGCCATAATTATCATCAACCCATTTTCAATAATGGTGACGGTACTCATTGGGAGATTGAATACCACTCCAAGGCATGCACAGCGAATGGTGTTTTTATTGAATACTGCTTTTATTACCCCTATGCTACTGAAGCCCATAAGGATTATGGTGAATATATAGGTTTCCATCAAAAAAATCCCCGATAAGTAGGCGAGTCCCAGCCCCAACTCGAGAAAGGGATAAATGAAGCCATAGGGTCGGAAATTTTTGGCGAGAATGTCGTAAGTAGAGTAACTATCCGCAAAACCTCTCAAGTCCAAAAATTTGAAAAAAGAAAAGGTGAGAAAGAAGCCGGCCATAAATGAATGCATCCATTTAGACCAATCGATTTGACTACCTTCTAGGGAGGTAATGGTAGAAACCATTATTAGGAATCCGGCAATGAGTATGAGTGGTTTATAAGTTTGCCACTTGCTGTTGCTTTCAGTCTCTGTTGTTAAAGAACTGCTCTCAGATATTTGTTCCGGAAGTTGGTCACTCAGACTATAGTGACTTTTTGCCGAAAGGTGATCATTGAGTTTTTCGGTGCTGATGTGTTCTTCCATTTCAATCGATGCTGAGCCGGAATTGAGGTCCACATCTACTTTGGTCACACCGGGATAAGATTTCAGGATTTGTGTAAGCTGTCGCACACAACCTGAGCAAGTCATTCCCGTTACTTTATATTGATGTCGCATTTTTAATTGGTTTGATAAATGTTGTAATATGGAAACTTGAGCCGACCTAAGTTTTGTTCCCATTCATCCAAATTCCACAAGAACGTAAAGGACCCTGGTAAAGGCTATTCACAATATTCAGCCTCGCAAAGAAAACCCACAAGCATACCAGTAAAATCATCTGAAGAAGGGTACCCCCTTAAAATTCAATGAATTGTATAACAAAAGAAAGATGGAATTGATCATAACTCATCAAACCAAACTATAGGCAAGTCAAGAACTCAACAGCTGTCTAAAGGTATGGATCGAATAAACCTTCGTCCTCCAGATAATCCAGTACTTCATCAATTGCTTCAAAGGATTTGAATCCAGTTTTTTCTTCCTCACTTCCGGTAAAACTTAGATTTGGCAGCTGGCTCAATTCTTTGACCCGTGCTATTGAGTCGGCAAAAAGAGGAGCTTTGAGGAAAATATTGTGGAGGGGTAGTAGTTGATTCAGTCCGTTTATTCCAATGGACTCCCCCGCGAGTGGATTCATGCCCGAAGCAGTGAAATCAAGTTCGACAGAGAATACCATTGGAGCAATATCGGTAATTTTCCCTGCGAGATTTTCCCAGTGCTCATCGGCATGCACCACAATGGTCTGGATTAATCTAATACCTTCAAAAGTGTGCAATTCTGTCTGATCGTAAAAGTGAGGTAATTGTATGAAATCCAGATTCAGGATAGCTGCCTGATCCATGATGTGATCTGGGCTACTCAGTCCAAACTCACCTAAAATTTCCACACCATCTACCCATTCCCTTATTGCATGGAGTCTTTCAGGGGATACAAATTCCGGGGAATTGGGGTCAAGATCAAAACCCATGATGGATGCCCCCCTTGCTGAGAAGTATCGAGCATCGGTCAAATGTTGAACTTTACAGGCTTTAAGTATCATGGTTTGCTTTTAAGGACGGAAACAGATGGATGAGATTGCATGCAAAAAAAAAGCAGTTGCCAAAAAAATTGAAGGCAACTGCTTAGATTTATCGTCAATGGAAACCGGTCTTGCCGGAAACACATTCTGTCATTTTTCGGCTGAATTACTCTTCAACCACTTCAAAGTTCACTTTGCAGCTAACTTCCGGGTGAAAATTTATCACTGCGTGGTAGGTGCCGATATTCTTAACCTCTTCAGGTATTTCAATTTTTCTCCTGTCCACATCGATATCCAGCAATTCCTTGATAGCCTGCGCGATCTGCACATTGGTTACTGAGCCGAAGATCTTACCGGATGTGCCTGCCTTGGCGCCAATTTTCAACACTTCTGCCTGGATTCGATTGGCCATTTCCTGATATTCATTCAGTCGCTTATTCTCTCTGAATTGGTCCTGACGAATCATCTCATTGAGTCTGGCTTTATTGCTTTTATTGGCAATAATTGCCATTCCCTGAGGTATGAGGTAATTTCTGCCGTAGCCCGGCTTTACAGTGACGAGTTCATGTTTGTCACCGAGATTTTCTATATCTTTTAAAAGAATTATTTCCATTTCTATCCTTTTTAAAAAAGTGAATTTAAATAGCCCGACTTACTTTAGTTGATCTGTCAGGTAAGGCAGCATGGCCAAATGCCTGGCTCTTTTGACTGCCGTTGCAATTTTTCTCTGATACTTCAGAGAGTTGCCGGTGATGCGTCGGGGTAGCAATTTACCCTGTTCGTTCACAAATTGCAATAAGAAGTCGGGATCTTTATAGTCGATATGTTTGATGCCGAACCTTTTGAAGCGGCAGTATTTATCCCTTTTTTGCCCGATCTTTGGATTGCTGAGAAACTTAATATCGTCTCTTGATGCCATGATGATTTGTTTTAGATTAAAAAATTACTCTTCTTCTTGACTTGCCGCGGAGTCCGACTCTTTTACAGCCTCTAATACCTGTTTGGCAGCTACTACTTTTTTGACGACTTCTTTTTCGTCTGCAACCACTTTTTTAGGTTCAGACTTTTTAGCGTCACTTCCTTTTTCGTCTTCGGTCCTCTTTTTTCCGATCAAGCCGTTTCGCTTGTCTTCATTGTATTTCACTCCAAACTTATCAAGTGAAATAGTTAAAAACCTCATGACTCTTTCATCTCGACGCAATGAAAGTTCCAGTTTGTCAAGAAAAGATGGAGCTTCCAATTGGAACTCTATGCAATAGTACACACCGGAATTTCTCCTCTTGATGGGATAGGCCAGTTGTTTTAGGCCCATTTCCTCTGTGTGGACAATTTTGCAACCCTCATTGGTAAGCATTTCCTGGTAAGTTTGAAGAGTTGATTTAATCTCCTCATCTGACAAAACCGGATCTACGATAAATGTAACTTCGTATTGGCGCATTCGACCCTAGTTTAAAATGTTAAAAAAATTGTTTCAAATTCCCCCTCAAACACTTACCGGTAAAGAGTTCAACCGAACAAGTCACCGAAGAAAGCTTGAAAAGGGCTGCAAAGATAAGAAAAAATGAATAATCTCAAGTATTTGAAGAAAAATTTATTGTTCTGAAAGCAAGGGGGATAGGAGTGCTTGTTGAAAACTTACGGGCCCGTTTAGGCAATTTTGAGTTTGTGATTGCGGGAAATTGCTTCAGAACTATGAAAATGAACAATGGCTCTTTTCGCAAGGGTCAACTCTATAGGGTTGTGTGCCCTCGGCTGAGTAGGACCGGGTCTTTAATTTTTGCGGACTTAGATTGCCAATTTTTCTTTGAAACACTATCTTTACTCAAGTTTCTCATTTGTTAATGAATCAGGTATAGTATACCATATGAGATAGTTTGTCGAATTCTATTAATTCAAAGCAAAGTGTATTTCCATTAATTTTTGGTAGCAGAATTGATCCAATCATCTTTATGCTTTGCAGTCTTCCGTTTTTTTATCCGGCGAGTAAACAAATAATACCATAAGGATTTAATTGATGAGAAATAAAAATGTGTGCAAGCCATTGACAAACAATTGAAAAAGTAATTAAAATATGTATTTTATTGCTGTATAAACAACTGAAAATAGATTAATTATAAAATGAGAAACTTTACTATCTTTACTTTGCCGTCTGGTAGGTGTGGTTAAATTTTTAAGATCATTCTTAAATACCCGATCGGACCACAACAGGTTTTTATTGTTATCAGTTATTAATCCATGGTTTTACGGTACACCATAGCGTTTTTTTTGATCCTGCTGCCGATTCTCCTTCTCTCACAGGGGAGGATCGCGGATGAGGAATTTGGAAAAAACCGAGTTCAGTATCACAATGACTTCAATAATTGGTGGCGCTATGAATCAGCCAATGTAATCATTTATTGGTACGGAAAAGGAAGGAATATTGCTGAAGCGGTCTTTCAGCTTGCAGAGTACGATTATCCCGAAATCCAGAATGCCCTTCAGCACAGACTCAATGATCGACTGGAAATAGTGGTTTACACTGATGTGACTGACTTGAAACAAAGTAATATTGGGTCGACTGAATTATTCGAAACGAGGGCCGGGCAGACCAAAATCATTGAGAATAAAATATTTGTCTATTTCAACGGCAGCCATGTTGATCTTCGAAGACAGGTGAGAGAGGGAATGGCCCGAGCATTCATCGGCCAAATGATTTTTGGCTCTAATTTTCAGGAAATGATCCAAAGTGCAATGGCTGTGGATTTTCCGGTCTGGTTTAAGGAAGGCCTGGTTGCACATATCGGCAAGTCTCTAACCTACGAGGGAGACAGCCGTCTGAGAGATTATTTCCTGACTGTGCAGCCCGAGGAGTTTGCAGATCTGGTGGAGTGGGATGAACGACTCGCGGGCAAGGCCTTTTGGCACTACCTCACACTCAGTTATGGGAGGGCCACCATTTCAAATTTGCTGTATCTGACCAGAATTAACAGAAATCTTGAAAATGGTTTTTTGTTTGTCTTGGGCAAGCCATTTGATCAGGTGAAGGCGGAGTGTCTTGAGTACTACCAGGCCAACTTTCGCGAAGAGTCCGGCCTGCTTACTGGTGGTATTGCCTACCGGGAGATCCCCGGATTTAACAACAAGAGAGGTGCGGAAATAATTGACCTCGCCATCAGCGGAGATGGTCGCTATCTCGCCTATGTTGAAAATGAAATTGGCAGGAACCGCGTTTTTTTGCAGGACCTAAACACGGGAGAACGAGAAGTGATCTTCAGGGAGGGTTTTAGAAATCCCTTTCAGGATCCGGATTACAATTACCCCAAGGTAAGGTGGAATCCTGACGGTGACCGCCTGATGATTATTTATGAACAGAGAGATGTGATTAAGCTCAGGGAGCTTGACCCCTTTACCGGAGAATATCAGGAACAAAGAATCAATCCTATTTATCAGCGGGTTTACAGTTTTGATTATTTCGATCACCGGACTCTGACCATGGCTGCGACAACGGATGGGTTCTCTGATGTCTATTTATACGACCTTCCCACTCGTCAATCTACTCGGCTTACCTATGACATTTACGATCATAAATGGGTGGCTGCTTTTGATATGGAGGACTCCAAAGGAATACTTTTTTCCTCGAACAGACCTGTCAACTCACTGGAGAGGGTTCGAAGAGATACCTTTCTGCCACTCGATCGTTTTGATCTTTTCTTTCTCAACCCGGCCGGTCAGAGAGATGAAGCCATTCGACTCACCGCTGACGGCAGTGCTGATGAAACCCTCATTCGGCACACTGATGGAAGTGATTTTTACTTTTTGAGTGACAGAAATGGGGTGAAGAACCTCTACCGACTTAAGTTGCCAAATTCGCAGAATCCTGGTGAATTTCCAAATTCACTGGAAAGCAAGGCTATTACTAACCTATTAACCAATGTTAGGACCTTTGATTTTAGGGGAAATCAATTGGTTTTTACAAAGAGAAAGGAAGATATTCCGAGGATTTACATTGCCGACTTGAGAATGGCTATCCAGCAAGAGCCACCTGCTACAATTTTGAGGACGAAACTGGCCGGAGCTCCTTCGATATTGCCCCAGACTCCCGTGCAGGAAGAGTTGCAACCGGAGGAATGGGAGATGCCTGAAGGTATTCGGTTTCAGACGAGATTCCCCGACTCTGATGTTTCTCCTTTTTCGCCTGAGAAACAAATAATGGTGAGGGAGTCCGGGGACCGGGTGCCCGTTAGCAGGACAATGGCTCCCGGGGAAAAAAGGGTCCAGCGATTTGTCTCTGCACGCGCTATCGCCTCTCGTCTCCACTTCCGATTTGAGGAGGTTTCAACAAGCTTGGACAACTCTCTATTATTCAGTGGACTTGACGCCTATTCAGGCATCCAGGAGGGCTTTGAAATACCGCCTTTGGGTATCCTCATCCGATCCCGGGTTTTCGATATATTTGAGGATTACATTTTTGAAGGAGGCGTGAGGATACCAACGACCTTTAATGGTACGGAGTACTATTTGATTTTCGATGACAAAAAAACTCGCTGGAACAAGCGATATGCATTTTACCGGAGATCGCGCTCAGAGAGGGTGCCGGCGAGATTCGGATCTTTTGATCAGGAGAAAAATACCACTACTTTACTGCAAAATCGCTGGACTTATCCCTTTGACATCTTCCGATCCGTTAGATTTACGGGAACTCTCCGCCTGGATAGGTTCATCAGGCAGTCCACTTCTTTGGAGTCCCTTGAGGCACCTGATTTCAACCGTCAGAGTTTTGGTGTCCGGGCTGAATACGTTTTTGACAACAGTTATGATGTAAAGATCAATATTAAGGACGGTACGCGCTACAAGGTTTTTATAGAGGGTGTCAATCAATTCCGGGTCCAGTTTTCCCCCTGGGAATTCGATGCTTCATCGGGTTTTATGACGGTGATTGGGTTTGATGCAAGGCACTATCAGCGCCTCACCCGGCACAGTATATTGGCAGTGAGGGGAGCTGGGGCGACATCTTTGGGGTCTGAGCGCATTTTATTTTATATGGGGGGTGTGGAGAACTGGTTCTCACCGGGTTTCAATCAAAATATTCCCATTCCCCAGGATGAGAAGTTTGCCTATCAGGCGATGGCGTTAAATATGCGTGGATTTGATCAGAATATCAGAAATGGGAGTTCCTACTTGATATTAAATACAGAACTAAGGGTTCCCCTGTTTCACTATTTCACCAAAACTCCACCGCGATCCAATCTGTTAAATTCTTTTCAACTGATTGGTTTCTTTGACCTGGGTTACACCTGGTACGGCTCAGATCCCTTTGGAGGGCAAAATCCATTGAATACCGCCATTATTTCAAATCCGGTAAGTACTATAGAGGTCGAGTACTTCAGAGATCCGGCCGTCATGGGCATGGGGTTTGGAGCACGAGCCCTCATTTTCGGCTATTTTATAAGAGTAGACCGCGGTTGGGGCATTGAAACCCGCATTATCCAACCTCCCAGGTGGCACGTTAGCATGGGTTTTGATTTTTGATAAATACCCCCTGCACTTTACTCTTTCACGCAATTACTGCACCACCCGGCTTGTGTATAAAAGCAGACCGGGAAATGTGAAAGACAAAATGAAAGTTCATTGGACCCTGCTCTCTGAACTTCGGCCACTTGCCTACTGCATCCTGGGAACTTGTATTGTTGGGTAAGTTTCGGAAGTTTCCACGAGATTGCAATGTAGTGATGCTCTATTCTAGCTGCAACTGTATAGAGTCCCCTACTTTGATTTCGAGTATTTCCGAGGCAGAAAAATTATTCATTGCAACCTCAAGATTTGAAGTGGAGTTGAAACGACAGAGGAGTTCACCGTAAGGCACATCCATATAATGGGTAGATATCTCAGTTATAGGATCGTGGGTTTTAAAATGAATGGCAAAATTTCGATTGCCGACTACGCGGTCAAAAAGCGTTTTATGCACATTGAGGGTGAGATTACCGAAGCCGTCAATGTAAGTGACAATCGCCTTGATTATATCACCGCTGATCACGGCCTGAATTCCTAATTTCTCATTGATCGGGATTTCGAGTTCAAGTTCTGAAGGGTCGGGTTTAATCAACCGGGCTACTGCATTGCACAGGGTCAGTATCACCGGATTGGGCTTTTTGTAATTGATGGTGATGGCTCCGGCTCGCTTGAGATCTCTAAAGGCCAGGGAGAAAAGTCCATTATTTGGCCCTACGAAATAATGGTGGTCATATTCAAAGAAAAGGATTTCGTTTTCCCTGCTGTAGTGTGGGAGCACACAGACGAGATGGATGGTTCCTGCAGGGAATCCACTGTAAAATGCTTTGACAAAATGGGCAGCCTGATTGAGGTCAAATGGTGGAATGCTGTGCGTGATGTCAAATATCCTGGAGTGGGGAAACCTTCCGACCAGAAGCCCTTTCATCAGCCCTGTTGAATAACTTTTGTCCGACCAGTCTGTAGTAAGTGTAATGTCCGGCATGGTGATATTTTTTTCAAAAGTATGAAGTTTTAGCTAAAATTTGATCAATAGAGGCGTTTTTTAGATTCGCATTTCTGCTAATGACAGGTTTGGGATAAAGTACTCACCAATATTTAGGTTTGGTGATTTTTTTTTCCACCTGAAGGTTTGGTATTGAGGGATTTTATTTTATTCTTAATTTTAGGTAAAAATTGATTCCAGTCAAAGGTCAATTGTCCAGGCGGAACTTGCAGTGAAAGGCGGTTGTTTAATTTTTGATGATTTTTTTGGAAAATCATATATGAATCCATAAAATATGTTTAAACTTGTAGCAGTTTAGGCGCAGTAAAACAAAGGGATACCAAAATTGGTTTTTCCTTTTCATTGGACGATAATGGAGAGAAAAATTTTTAGAAATGACGGTCAGGGAGTTTTTTGATGGGGTTCTTTATTAAACCTTTATCGTTGTGAAAAATCGCTTTAATTTACAGACTATCAATAACTAACGTAAATACTAAGATTATCAAACCAAAAGAATTTAGTGAGATTGTTCTCAGTGTTGAGGGAGTAAATCCAGTAGATCTCTTCGGAGAGAAGAATGTCAAACTCAACCTTTTCAAGGACGCTTATCCGGAATTAAAGATCGTTTCCCGAGGCAACCAACTCAAGCTAACAGGCAGTAAAAAGCTGACTCAGGCAGCCAAGGCCCAGTTGGAAACCATGGTTCGCATACTCAGGGATACCGATGATCTTTCTATTCAGATGGTTCAGGAGTTAATGGCTGGAAATGAGCCTTTTAATTCAGGTTTAGGAAATGGACGGGGAACTACCATTGTCCACGGACGCGATGGAAGGCCCATTAAGGCCAAGACGCGCAATCAGAAAAAACTTTTTGAATCATCGGAGATGAATGATGTGGTTTTTGCAGTAGGACCTGCGGGAACGGGAAAGACCTATACCGCTGTGGCTATGGCAGTAAGGGCGATGAAGAACCGATTGATTAAAAAGATCATCCTCACACGTCCGGCAGTTGAAGCGGGGGAGAGCCTCGGGTTTTTACCCGGAGACCTCAAAGATAAGGTTGATCCATACCTCCGACCTCTTTACGATGCTTTGGACGATATGTTGCCGGTTGAAAAACTCAACTACTTCATGGCTAACCGCATCATTGAGGTGGCTCCTCTAGCATTTATGAGGGGTCGTACCCTTGACAATGCTTTTATCATTCTCGATGAAGCTCAGAATGCCACTACTACTCAGATTAAAATGTTTTTGACCCGCCTCGGTCCTTCGGCAAAATGCATTATCACCGGTGACCTCTCGCAGATAGACCTTCCCTTTAGTCAAAAATCCGGCCTCGGCAGAGCGATTGATTTGCTCTCCCCTCTCGAGGGTATCGGGGTGGTTAGGCTCACTGCTGATGATGTCGTGCGTCACCGTCTCGTTAAGCAAATAATCATCGCATACGACAAGTCAGATGCAGACCTCAAGGCCAGAAGAAAGGAAGATAGGTCTACTCCGGCAGCAAAATCAAAACAGGAAGAAGAATAAAAAAGATCAATGGCTACATCTATCGTTACCTATGTCGGCGACCTTCGGACAGAAGCTCAACACTTGAGATCCGGTACTCGGATTATTTCGGACGCCCCCGTAGATAATCAAGGTAAAGGTGAGGCTTTTTCACCAACGGATCTGCTCTCAACCTCCCTGGCATCTTGTATGCTCACCATAATGGGTATAAAAGCAAGAGATCTCAATTTGAATATCGATGGTAGTGAGGCTGAGGTAGAAAAAATCATGGCAAGCGATCCCCGACGAGTTGCTGAAATAAGGATCAGTCTGAAAATGAATCATCAGGGTATAATAGCCAAAGAACAAAAAATACTGGAAAGAGCAGGATTGAATTGTCCGGTTTTACTGAGCCTTCATCCCGATATTGTAAAAGAAATTGATTTCAAATGGTGAATAAGTCTTATAGATTTCCGCTCTTTGGTCCCCAAAAAAAAATTAATCTGCTTAAGCAATGCGCAGTATTAGCAGTAATGCTGAGTTTTTTCTCGTGTACGGTGGACGTTTTTCCCAAAATGATGAGTAGTGATCGTCCCTCCGGTGAGATGACCTTTATATATGAACACCGGGACTATGAAAAGCCCAGATTGCACTGGGAAACTGCTATGGAGCAGGCAAGGGAGCGCTGCCTGGAATGGGGGTACACGGGGGGTGTAAGGAAATACGATGCCGGTGAAAAAGAGTGCATCAGCCCAAGAGAAAGCGGTTGTGGTCTGTGGCAGATTAAACACAGACTGTATTGTTATGAGTGACAGCCGGGAAGAGAATACCGGGGCCATTCGCGTCAATGGTGCCATTGGGGGGATAGAAGCATCTATCAAACTTCCTTTTTCGAAAAGCATTCTCAACCGATGGCTGGTCATCGATTTTTTAGCAAAGTCTGAAAAACGGGCAGAAAACCCCTTAGTGGAAATAATCGACCAATACAGCCCCGAAGATGTGTTGCATTTAAGGGATTTGCTTCTTGAGAAGAATGGGAATTTGTTTGCCGGCCATGGAGGAACCACCGCTCGATTTGGTCTGGCTGTCAAGTGCCTTCAGGATGGTGTATGGCAACTTTCAGGCACGGATCGCCTCAACAGCCGTCCAATAGGAATACTGGTGGATGGATTGCGAAAACTTGGAGCCAATATTGAATATCTGAAAGAGGAGGGTCGTTTACCGGTTAAAATCTATGGTGGTGAGTTGGTTTCTGAGGGCCCTATTGCTATTAGTGGGGGAGTGAGTAGTCAATTTATCTCCGCACTGCTCTTGATAGCGCCTTATGTGAAGAACGGACTCTGTTTACAAATCCAACCTCCCATACTTTCCCGAACTTACATTGAAATGACCCTTTCATTGATGAGAACCGCCAACATCAAGCTGGAGAAAGAAGGTAACAACATTTTAGTTTTTCCCGGGCATTACCATCCGGAGGCTTTTGTTCCCGAGAGGGATTGGAGCGCTGCCTCTTATTTTTTGGCTGCGTTGTACCTTCAGGGAATGGGGCAACTCTATTTTCCGGGACTTTGTTTAAACAGCATTCAGGGGGATGCGCAGATTGTTGATATCTTTTCTGATTTAGGAATGGAGTTCCGTGAAGGAGAAAAGGGACTTGAAGCGCTTCTGCGGCCAAAGGAAAAAGTGATTCCCAGCTGTCTGGAGCTCGATTTTACCCATATCCCCGACATGGCTCAAACTTTTGTATTGCTTTGTCTCCGGGAGGGGCTGGAAGGGCGCTTTACAGGATGTGACAATCTCGACCTGAAAGAAACTCAGCGACTTCAAAAGTTGAAGGCATTGGTTGAGCTATGTGGTGGGGAGATTGTTGCATCAGGTTCCGGTCTGCTTCACTTTATCAGTCCAAGAGAAATAAAGCTTCCCCAGAATCAAACCTTAAAAACCTTCGCTGACCATCGCATGGCTATGAGTCAGGCTCTTCTGGCATGCCAGGGCGACACAGTTGAAATTGAAGATGCAGCGGTAGTGGGGAAATCCTTTCCCGCTTTTTGGAGCGAACTGGAAAAGCTGGGATTTTTATGCAGGCCGGCCTAAAAACTTTAGGGTTTTCTGATTTGCGAATGAGATTGACCTAGACGCGAACGCATTTTGGAACCGGCAATATAATGGTCCAGGAAAATTTGATTGACTCATCCAGAGATTTTAGTTTTGCGGAGATGGTGCACAAGTAATGGACCAGAAACTTCGCAAAAGGAATATGGACAGACTAAAAGACTATTTAGGATGGAAAATAAGCGTGCTGGGGTAATTTCAATTTTTACTTCAATGATGGTGTGGTTTTGCTTATCTGCGATCATCAGTGAAGCGAATGGACAAGAATTGACTGGTACTCGTGTTGACACCCTTTCACTTCAGGTGGAAAGCGAAGGATATGTACTTGATGGTTTGGTTTTAAGATGCCCGGAGCTGATAGGGCCAAGACCGGCCCTAATTTATCTTGTTGGATCGGGGGAGGGTTCTACTATGAAATCCAACAGCTCACTAGTCCGGTATTTTCTTGAGGAGTCCTTTTTGAGTGAGGGTTATGTTTTGGTTTATTTCGATAAAAGAGGACTTGGAGATTCTGAAGGCTTATGGTATAATGCCAGTTTTGAAGACAGGGCTTTAGATGCGGCCAATGTTGCAGCAGCGGTAAAGGATATGAGTTTCGTGGACAAAGATAATATCTTTTTGATAGGGCACAGTCAGGGTGGGTGGATAGTTCAGGTAGCCCTCTCAATGTATCCGGAACTGTTCAGGGCAGGAGTGAGTATGGCGGGCCCAACATTCGGTGTGAGGAAGCAATTGATAAACGATTACTGGAGCGGCTACAAGTGCAGGGGGCTGGATGATGACCATGCACTCAGAAAAGCCACCAAGAGAGTAAATAGGGAATTGTTTTTAATTTCCATACTGGGCTTGAGGGGCAATCTGAAACAATTGAGGATAATAAGGAACTTTGAATCTAGCCCTTATCTGGAGTCCATTGAAAAGCCCTTGTTGTTAATGTTTGCTGAGAATGATCCACTTGTCAGTTCCGAGTGGTGTATCGATGAACTTCACAGAATTTTCCCTGAGGGTGTTCCAAGGTATATTGAATATTATACTGCAGAGGGAGCAGAGCACTTTTTTAAGATAGCCCCAAAATGCTTTGATGGTAGCCTGAGAGATGTTCCCTTTTCGGAAAGTAGCCGCAAAAAAATCTTTCAATGGATTCAAAGCTATAGTAGCGGGCTTTAGGTTTAAATTTGGAGGTTTTTCCAATTCGTTGGTCTTAATCGGGGGTGGGTCCAACTGATCTTTATAATATGGCCAACAAAATCAAGGTAGAAGCAGATAGCCGGTTGATGGTATGGACCTTGGTCTTTTAAAATACTCCTAAAGGCAACTTTTTGTGCATCTTGAATAATCGGTATCTTGACCAAAGCTAAAAAATTGAAGGTCTCCTCTCCTATTTGCGCCTCATTGGGTTGATAATTTTTAGATCAAGAGGGATCAAAGAATTATAGTGGTTTGTGACAAAGACATTTTTTTAGTCAATAGCAATAAATGCGCCTCAAGCATGTCTTTTCCCAATAATAATCCTATTTTTGAAGATGAATTTAATTCTATGGGCTTATGAAAAGTGCAGTACTGTTTTTAATGATCGCCACAGTGGTTTTTGGATGCCGACAGGTGGAAGACCCTTTAGCTGTATTGAGAGGGGGACAATGGATCGATCTAAGCTGGGCATTTGATGAGGAATCGATTTACTGGCCGACCAATATACCTTTTACTCATGATACAGTTTTTGCGGGAATGACTGAAGGGGGATATTTCTATTCATCTTTTCACTTTGCAGCTGAGGAGCATGGGGGAACTCATTTTGATGCACCCATTCACTTTTCGAAGGACGGTAAGACGGTTGACCAGATCAGTATCGAGCAATTGACCGGTCCGGGGATTTTGGTGGACGTCAGGAGTCAGGCAGCCGAGGATCGGGATTATCAAATTACAGCTGAGGACCTTAAGGCCTGGGAAGTACAACACGGACGAATCCCTGATGGGGCGATTGTACTTTTCAACACCGGTTTCTGGAAGTATTACCCAGACAAGCTAACCTATACAGGAACTGAGCTCACCGGACAAGAAGGCGTTGATAATTTGTCTTTCCCCGGAATCCACCCCGATGCTGCTACCTGGCTAGTTGAGAATAGAAACATCAAAGCAGTTGGACTTGATACACCCAGCATTGATTATGGAAAATCAAAAGACTTTAAGACCCACCGCATATTATTCGCCCGGGGGCTGACGGCTTACGAGAACCTCGCGCAGTTGGATGAACTGCCTGCTGACGGATTTTGGATTATGGCCTTCCCCATGAAAATTAGGGGAGGCAGTGGAGCCCCACTTCGCATTGTAGCATTTTTGCCCTGATTGATCGAGTTTGTGAATTGCCTTCAGAAGGGTAGTTTTACGGGGATTTATAGGGGAAGCCCAAAATCCCTCTTAAAGTATAGCGGGCCTTTTTTAGGCTGTCCAGCGACATAAAGTCTCTTTTTAATCACCTTTTCATCCGCTTCCGAGCCGACCTGGTCGCTTGTATGGTTCTGGAATTAAGTAGGATTTGGATAAAGGTGGGACCGGGATCAAACTTTGCCATTAGAACTTTAAAATTAAATCCTGGTCGTCGATTAAATTTCCTGAATGCTAAAAAAATAGATTTTTCAGCCAAGAGCATGGATAGAGTATTTGTTGATGACGCATTTTACATCTGATATATATTGGCATACTATCAAAAAATTTTGTACCTTGAGGTTCTGTTGATTCTATTGCCTCGTAAAGGCTTGTATTCTAAAATGGTGGTTTGTGAAATCTTATAAATCTTTGGTACGGAACCATTGCGGAGTGCTAAAATCAATTGAAGTTGCTAGAGTCTGGCAAGTGGGAAATTCTTGCTTGGGCAAAGTCATTACGAAAATTCACTACAATGGAAGAAAGACCAACAGTATCCTTTAATATTCGGTTTTTGAAAGAAAGTGCCATTGGTTTGGCGGGCATTCACAAAACTTCATCCATTTCCAGAGACCTGAGGCCGATTAAGCCCATTTTGATAGAGTCTAAACAGGTATTGACCAACACTTACCGCACCCTCTCCAAAATAGTAAAAGCTGAAAAAGACATTTCGCCTGCCTCTGAATGGTTGCTGGACAATTTCTATGTAATTCAGGAACAGATTGTACAAATTGGGATTGATTTTCCAAAAGCGTATCAACGGAACATTCCAATACTGGCAATAGGTGAGCATAAGGGCTTTCCCAGAGTGTATGAAATAGCACTCAGTATGCTTACACACACGGACAATGTAGTAGACTATAAAGTACTGGTAGAATATATTCAAACTTATCAACAGGAGCAGCACCTGCAGCTAGGTGAACTTTGGGCCTTTCCCATTATGATTCGCTTGTTTCTCATCCAAATATTGGCCGAAAAAGCATCCCGGATATTGTATTACAAGAAGATCAAAAGTGAGGTTGAAATGTTTGTAACCGAACTTGAAAAGGAGGATTTGCAGGAGCCTGGTTCCTTTTCACATGCCATATCCGGCTGGGCCAGGGTGCATTCAAAAAAATCTGGTCTCTTACATCTTTTAGAATTGTTCAACCAACTCCAATCAGCAGGTCTGGTTCACGAGGAGCAAAAGCGATGGTTTAAATACCAAATTAACCAATACGAGACGACATTGGAGGATGCAATGCGGCTGGAGGCACAAAAAGAATCCAGACTTCAGGTCGCCATTCAAAATGCGATTATTTCCTTAAGGCAGCTTTCAGAGACAGATTGGGCGGATTTCGTGGAGGAGTGCTCTGTCATAAATGGTATCCTTAAACAGGATCCTGCCGGGGTTTATCCAGCCATGGATTTTCAAACCAGGGACCGATACCGAAAGACTGTAGAGAGATTAAGTAGGCGATCAAAGCTAACAGAGTATGAGGTGTCCAATGTTGCTTTAAACCTCGCCAGAGTGGAGCCTGGGAAGGGGGAAGACCATAGCGTAAAACACCACATTGGGTATTTTCTTATAGGAGATGGATATAGTGAACTCATTGAGAAAGTCGGATATTCTATGCCACTCAGGGAGCGGATTCTCAGGGCTTTTGAAGCTCATTTTTCGCTTTACCTTTTGATTATTTTTCTGTTTACTTTTGCATTTTTGGCAGTTTTTTTGCTAGCAACCGGGGCCATTAGCTATTCCCCGGCAGTAATAATAGCAATGATACTTATCGCATTTTTCCCTGCACATGATCTGGCAATTTCAGTAGTAAATCGTTTTTTTGCCTTTATCCTGCCACCCCGTGTACTTCCAAAGATGAATTACAAAGAGGAAATTCCAAATGGTTCTAGAACACTTGTTGTCGTCCCAACCATGTTTTCTTCTGTTGACGATGCATTGCGTCAAATTGAAAATATTGAAATTCACTCATTAGCCAACCCCGACC
>REEI01000038.1 GCA_007695145.1 Saprospirales bacterium
GGGTTATTGAAATTCGAAAATGTTATGTCTCTTAAACTTTGCTTCCATTATTCAATTGATTGCTTTGATAACCATCATCATTCAAGGTTATTATTTATTAGCCTAATTCGATAAGTTTTTTTGCAGCCCCCATGCAATGTCAATGACCGATCGACCACCACCCAGCCTTTCGTCTCGCCTCTACAAAGGAAAGCCCAGACCTGCCAAATATTGCCTATCGCCTCCTGTTGGTCTGGGTTTTGTAATGATTGTCAAAGAAAACCCGGTAACTGTGGGTATTTCTATCTCTTAAAACTTCCCTGTAATTTCGCTGAGTGATGGGATAAATTTCAAAGAGTGCATTTTCGGGAAGAAATTCCTCACTAAGACTATTCGCATCGGTCAGGTATCTCATTGCCTGGGTTTTATTATTGAAACTTCTAATCAAAATCAAGGGAGTATTGGTTTCCGTATTCAGAAAGTGATTAGATATCCTTAAACCTGAGAGTTGATAGTACTTCTGATTGAAATTAGCGATAGATATCTGAGCGTCGTTCAGTGAAATTTTATCTGCATTGTTTAAAACAACGATCACATAGTGCATACGGTCGTCTTCCGGGACGAATTTATCCACATCAATTTCACCCCTGAAGGAATCAAAAGCACCGGAATCACCCTGAAGGAACCTCATGATCTCACGCGCTCTGGTTTCCTCTGGAGTGTTGGGGTACTGGGCGATCATATCCTGAAGTTCGGCAATGTAAGCTTCTCTTCCGAGTACACTTCCCAGGCTCATTGCATTGAGGAGGGCTATTTTAGGGCTGAGATGATGATCGGTACCAAAGAGTTCTTTTGATCTCGCAATCCTCTTCTGAACCTCTTCGAAATTGCCTTTTTCAAAGTGTTCGACAATGGTGCGGTAGTAATTGGGCAAGCGGTTCTCCTCCTCCATCAGAGCTGCTGCATTGGCAGGGTCCTCCAGAACTCTGGCATGTCGGGAATTGGGAAAGCGGTTGATGATCCTATTTTTGACCATTTCCTTTTCGTCATGCATTCCCATGTCTCTGTAATCCAGATAGAGGTAATAGAGTCCTTCCAGCTCTTTATTTGAATTTGGAAATTCAGCTGTAAGCCTATCCAAATGCTCTGCTGAAACCCGGTAGTTTTTCATTTTTTCCCTAAACAGCACCCCTAGATGAAAAAGAGCATCAATGATATTCTGCTTAACTCTTAAAGTACTGGGGTCGTCCTGAGGCAATTTGGAGAGGTACTCATCAATTTTGGATTCGGGTACTATTCGTTCAGGCACCCTCTCCATTTCAGCAAAATCTCTATCTGTTTCAGCTCTGTAGAACGGGCTATTGGATCTCCTCCAGTCATCGGCTAGTTGTCTGTTTCCAAATCTCCTCTCAAACTCCCTTGCTCCTCTTCTTATTTGGCGATCATCGTAAGCAAAAAAATTGGATTCCAACTGTCCTGCACGGGGCCCGGGTCCGGGTCCGGCTGCTGACCTTCCGGGGCCCAGTCCGGCTGCTCCGTCTCTGCCTAGTCCAACTCCCTCCCTGATTGCCGGACCTGAAGAAGCAGTCGATCTGCCATCTGCTCCTGTAGCTGGTCTGGACATTTCCTGGGCTTTGCGGTCGCGAGCAAATTGGCGCTCTGCCCACTTTCTCTGTTCCTCCTTTGGCCAGGAGGCCACCAACAAGAGAGTATCGTTGGTACTGAGTTGATCATAAAATTTAGCAATCTCTCCCAGACTTGAGGCCATTCTTGAAACTTCGCTATATCTCTCATCGCTCTCTGGCATCACTCTCAAGGTATTCTCGAAGGAGCGATGAGCAGCGAGGTAGTCTTCTTGTTCGAGCTGAATTATAGCCTTTAGGTAATGAATTTCCCTGATTTGATTTTCATTTCCGGAATGGTATTCCGCGGCTAGAGATAGAGCAGCCAACGCTTCCTCAATTTGACCCTCGTTGTAATGAAGCTGACCAATGGTATAGTAAATCCTATCGCGATAATCGACATTTTTGCGATCTGTAGCCATTCGCTCCAATTCTCTAAGAGAACCAGCCACAGTAGTTTGTGTAGCAAGGGCCTGATTGAGATTAGCATTGAACTCCAGTTCGAAGTCATTGGTCCATCGGGCAGCATTATCGTAGTGGATACCGGCCGTCCTAAAATTGCCCTCTCTTTGATATAGCTGACCAAGTATGTAGGAATACCGCGCTCGCTGTCGCCTATCTCGCACCAGGGGGACAGCATTCTCCAATGGCTCAATGGCTCTCTCATAATTTCTTCTGGAAACCTCCAGATGTGCTTCAGTCAAATAAGCCAGGGCCTTTAGTTCGTCGGAAAGACCTCTTTGATGGGCCTGATGCAGCAGATTGGAAGCTCGAGAAAAAGCATCTCTTTCTATATAGTTTTTAGCCATCCAAATTTTGGCTTCATTGAATGCAGGTTCGTGTCCGAACAATCCGGTAGAATTCTGTTCTTCCTGGCTTTGTTTTTGGACTTGACTACTCTGGTCAGAGGTTAAACTCTCCACCTTTTCTCCCTCGGTAGCTGCCTGACTTCGTGCAGGAATCCGATTTTGAGGAGCCTCTCCCCTTCTTCTGTCCCTCTGTGCTCTCTCTCTATCTCGCTGAGCCTGTTTTCTGTCCCTTTCAGCTTGTCTCCTGGCCTGTCTTCTTTCGCGCTCAATTTGTCTTCGAGTACGCTGCTGATTGATTTGTCTCTCGCGGTTGTAGGCCGTTCTTGAACGGGTCTCTGAAACGCGTCTTGGGTCTGCTTTTCTGGATGGTTCAAAGTGATGCAGTAAATACTGTAGTGTTTTCTCAGCAGATTCGTAATCCTTTTTTACATACTGACACTTGGCTAACTTTAAATAGCAATCGTCCGTCCAGTGACTCGGCCTCCGAAGAGCAACTACTTTGGATACTTTTTCCATCGCCTTGTCTAGATTGCCGTATTCGGAGCGAACGTCGGGTGCGGCCTGGTATGGAAATATGGCGAGTATCTCGTTATAATTGTCCTGATAATTTGCCTCAATGTTCATTATAGCCTCCTCGTAGAGAAGATTTGCATTGAAAAAACCATTGTAATATGCTGTAGTGTTCTGGTAGAATTGCCCAAATTTGGACAGTTCGCCTTGCTTTTTATGAGAAGTACAAGCCGGAACAAGGAACAGTAAGGCCATAAGAATAAGTGCTGGCCCGGCAGTTACCGATATGAATCCTTTGAAAGACGAAGAAAAACTCATCCGTTAATTTATCTTTTTATTCTGATATTCAACTTTTTACAATATACACTTGGTCCAGTTGGCAAAATTTACTGACCTTTGTAGCGGAATGAATGCCGATACAGAAAGATGAACGCAAACCATTACAAGCTTATTTGCAAATCAACCGTTTAAACCTTTGCTGGTGCAAAATTATTTTAAATCGGCAAATTATAACAATTAATATTCATGGACCCCGAACAGGGCAATAAGAAAAAGGAGCTGCTCACCAAGCTCAAGACGCCTTACCGCTTGATCATCCTCAATAACGAAACCCTGGAGGAACAGACCTCCTTTAATCTTAGTTTGCTCAATCTCTACATGCTGATTTGCACCATAGGGCTCATTTCCGGATTGATTGTCCTATCGCTGATTATTTTCACCCCTCTAAAAACTTATATTCCGGGTTATGCAGACTACACGCAGACAGGGGAGTTTATAGAAATGAACAAGAAAATAAGAGAACTCTCTCAAGAATTAGAGGCTCAAATAGTTTATACCGATGCCATTCATCGACTACTTACCGGAAGGCATGAAACCGAAGCGGACGTGAGATTTGCTGAGTCCGCTGAGTTCAGTGATGAAACTTTTATCGCTGAAAGAATTCCCGAAGACGAGGAGTTACGCCGTGAAGTAGATCTCAGAGAATCCCTGGTTTTCAGTGGACTTACTGCCAATGAACCTGTTTATGACTTGCATTTCTTTTCTCCCATACAGGGGTTTGTAAGTATGGGTTTCAATCCCGCTATTCGTCATTTCGGTGTGGACGTAATTGCCCCTAAAGGCAGCCCTGTCAAAGCCATTATGGACGGTGTGGTATTTTCATCTGACTGGACACTGGAAACGGGCAATTCCATTGGGATACTTCACCGGGGAAATATTCTCAGTTTTTATAAGCACAATGCCTATTCCCTCAAGGAGCCGGGAGATCGGGTAAGTGCCGGTGAAGTAATCGCCATTATTGGAAATACAGGCACTCATACCGACGGACCCCATTTACACTTTGAGTTGTGGATAGACGGGCAAGCGGTTAATCCAGAAACCTATATCAATTTTCAATAATTCACCAATGCTAAATCCTGGGATTTGGGTTTCAATGATTCGCCTAACTTTATCCACTTTCTTATGGTGGTATCTATGCTTCCCGGGTACTATAGTGGCTCAGACGTTATCTTTTTCCTCTGAGCTGAAAACGATTGACCAGTACTCAGAGCATTTGCGCGACACCCTTTCTCCTTTCGATATATACGATATTACTCTACCACATATAAAAGAGCCCTTTCTAAGTTTGACCATTAAAATTCGAGGAGGGATTGGCAATCGTTCATCCGATGAGGTATTTTTATCAACAGAAGGTGAAAGCGATTGGGAAAAACTTTCATTTGACCCACATCTTGGCGAGGGGGTTCACAAGCTAAGTTCGCTCATTTTCTTATACCCGGGTCAGACCAGCATTCATTTAAAATTTCCCGGTGAAAAATTTGATCCAAAAGACATTGAGCTACATTGGTTTCATCCTGGCTCTTCAGCACAACCGCCTGAATCACAAAAACATCTTCAGGAGTCCATCTATCGAAGAGGCGAAGAATGCAAATGCGACTACCCTCTAGTGTGGGAGAGAAGTCATTGGTGTCCATTCGGCCAATGTCCTGAGCAGCAGGGTGGGATACCATCTCATGCCGGACATTTCATCGTACATCACTCCGCCGGGGCCAACCAATCATCTGACTGGCCGGCAGTTGTTCGAAGCATTTGGAATCAGCATGTAAACATCAATGGTTGGGCGGATATAGGATATCATTACCTCATAGATTCCGAGGGAGTAATATATCGCGGCAGAAAGCCCAATATTCAAGGAGCCCACTTCTGTGCGACCAATTCAAATACGCTTGGGGTTTGTCTGTTGGGCAATTTCAATATAGCGTTCCCAAATCCCAATGCCACGTCCTCTGCTACGGAATTATTGGGATGGTACTTTTGCGACAAAGAATTGGATCCTCATGGGAGCAGTTTGCACTCTTCCTCCGGGCTATTTCTAAAAAACCTTTCAGGACACAGGGATGGGTGCAGCACCGACTGCCCGGGCAATGCCTGGTATCCTCAATTGAACAACCTGAGAGATTCTGTCGAGGAATACATTAATTCGACTTGCGTATCAGAGCCACTTCCAGCACCACAAATCGACCATGCATGGATAGAGACCGATCAATTGTTCATCCTCTACAGCTACCCTTTAGACAGCAGTGAGTTGACGGGTTTTGTAGTCGAGTATAAGTTTGACATAGGGGGCGTCTTCGACTTTTTAGACTCGGTTTATTCATTTACCCGGCCGCTTATTGTTGATTATTATCCTGCTCAGGAGAGTTATATTAGAATGAAAGCTTTTACTGAAGGTGAAGAATCAGATTGGAGCAACATCTTTTTAGCCAGGACCGGAACAAGTCAAGTAAACGAAATGACAACAGAGCAATTTGTTGTATTCCCCAACCCGGCTAACCATGAAATTTCTTTTGAAAAAACCAATCTGGAAAGTGACATTGACTTGCAGGTAGAGATAAAAGGAATCAATGGCCGAAGCGTCCTTAGCGACAATTGGTTTGCGGGAACAGAAACCTACCAATGGGACACAAAGGGAGTACCTTCAGGAACTTACCTTTATTTAATTCGGTCAGGGAATAGAATTATTTACAGCGGCAAAATTGTACTGGTCAGGTAATGATTTTTGCGCTTGAAAAAACTTTATACATAGATAAATCCCAGAATCAAATACAGTACTGTAGTGATCCCGCCTGCTAACAAGGCATAAGGTAACTGAGTCCTAACGTGGTCAATATGATCGGAGGCGGAAGCCATGCTAGACAATATAGTGGTGTCACTAATAGGTGAACAGTGGTCACCAAAAACCCCTCCCCCCAGAACTGCCGCAATTGTCAGTATCATAGGTGCTTCCATGGACTGGGCCATTGGCACAGAAATGGCGATCATTATTGCAAAAGTACCCCAGGAAGTTCCAGTGCTGAAAGCTATAAATGCACTGATGACAAATACCAGGGCGGGAACCAGAGCCGGACTGAATAGAGCGGAAGCAAGATCTGCCACATACTGACCCGTTTGCAACTCTCGGCATATATCACTGATACCAAAAGCTAATAACATGAGTAAGGCGAGAGGCATCAGACCCGCTATTCCCTTCATGGTCATATCGACCATTTCTGCCAAATTAAAGAGGCCCTGAATTTTGTAGAAGAACATAGAAACCAGTAAAGCGGTAACGACTGCTGTGAGTACAGATGCTGAACCACTACCTTGACCAATTGCGAAGAAAAACATTCCCAGAGCTCCGCTGCCAGATCTTTCATTAACAGCTGTTTCCCAACCGGTTACAGCGAGCATAACGGGCATCATGAGAACCATCACAGCTATGGGGACTATCATATTTCTCGCCCTGTGGGGAATGCCTTTTTTTACCTCTATATCAGTCAACTCTTCAGACACCATGGGTACGGCATTGTCCCGCATTAGTTTACCTTCATCCCTTGCCCTTTTCTCAGCCTTCCTCATTGGGCCAAAATCCCGCTGAGTCAAAATGATTACGAAAACCAATAGCAGTGCCAGTATCGCATAGAAATTGACAGCCGCTGCTTTGATCATGGTATTAAAGGGATCGGTGAAGCCCTGGGCAATCAATAAGCCCATAATAAAAGCTCCCCAGGCATTCAATGGAATAAGGATGCAGGCCGGAGCTGAACTCGAATCTGCAATGTATGCCAATTTCTCCCGGGAGATGCGCATTTTATCAAAAAGAGGGCGATACAATGTGCCTACAGTCAGTACTGAAATGCTAGATTCTACAAATACCACTATCCCTGTAACCGAAGCCAAAAGTTGGACCATAATGCGATTGCGGGGCGAGTCTTCGTCTTCATATTTCTTCATTCGTCTGTTGAGAAAGGCAATAAATCCCGCCACGCCACCTGATCGCTGCATAAAGACGATTAGACCTCCAACCAGTGCACAAAACATAATAGTACGCGTATTGCCGGGACTTTGGAAGACCCTGACGAGACCCTCAATAGTGTTGAATGTTCCCGATAGTGGATCACCACCAGAGATGATCAACCAGCCACTCCATATCCCAAGGGTAAGGGATACAAATACCTGACGGGTGTAAATGGCTAAAATAATAGCGAGTAAAGGAGGAAGGAGGGACCAGGCACCAAATGTTTCCATTGAATGAATCTTAATTATTTAATCAATCCAAATGTCTTTGTAAATGCTGCAAATTTTAATCTCTTTCAAATATGCTTCGGATGAAAGCATTTTGATCCTCTGATATTTTTAATCGATCGGCGCAAATTAAGGCATTTTCATCATCCAATTTGCAAATTGTCTTTAATTGTTTGAGATCAGAGTTCCAAAAATTGCCGTCGTGATACTCAACGCCCTTGAAGTCGCGTGCCTTGTAAAGGGATTTACTTCCATAGCAAGTGCCGAGATAAATAAATTTAAACCCCTCATCTTTGGCCAGGTGAATAGACCTCCACATCACATATTTTCCCAGAGGTAAATTTCCCGGAAAATCCAGGTTGTAAAAGGAAAACCAATAGTGGAAATGGGGCCCATGGGCACAGTACAGCAAGTATGCAATATCATCCTCGCCAACAGAAAAAACCTTTATTCCGGTCAAATAAGGTCGTGAGAGAAGATAATCCAGTCTGTCCGTACCCAACTCTCCTTTTTGAAAACGTCTGGAGGCATACTCGAGAGCAAAGTTAAGAAAACCCAAATCCGACCTTAATTCACCCTCCCCATCGCGAATGGCTACTGTTGTACCTTCAAATTTTCTGGCCATTCTTCTGCTTTCCGAACTCTCTAGAAAGTTGGTAAGAGATAGCCTTAAGCTTCGCGCTTTATAAAAAATGGGACGATCTAAACTAGGGTTGCCTGTATAGGGTAAAAATCCGGAATTATAGGCGTTGGAATAATCTTTCGAACTCTGGGGAAGACAGTAAATGCCATATGGAAAAGTATAAGAGCTGTAATGAGGTGCTGCCTCCGCATAAAAAATCTTCATATATTATTATTTTACATTCGAAATTTACCATCAGAAAGCGACTCCAACATAAGGTGTTGTAAAATAGGAAGCAATCTGTCATATCCAATCGTTCTACAAAGGTAGTCAATGACCACAGATCAATTTTTTGAAAACATTAGATTAAGGAATTGTAAAATAATTCCTACATTTGACTCATCCATGAATTTATCCTCAAACTGTGACCATTAAAGGTTGCGGTTAAATCCTTTGCTGGGAGCAAGTCACATACTCTATTGGCTAAAATTGCTTGAATCGTATTAACAAATTTAACATAAAAGCAGAATTATGAAAAAACTTTACGCATTTGTTTTGGTGCCTTTACTGCTATTGTGCCTGAATTCGCTATTTGCGCAGGACAGGACGATAAGTGGAAAGGTGATGGATGCAGAGTCCGGTGAACCCCTGATAGGGGCAACGGTATCTGTAGCCGGAACTACAGTGGGAACAACTACGGACTTTGATGGAGAATTCAGGGTTCAGGCATCTGATGGATCGACTTTGATAATTGCCTACATCGGGTATGATACCAGGGAAGTAGTGGTAGCACCCGGGCAGAGCCGGGTGGAAGTGGAGCTGTCCTCCGGCGTAAGACTTGGAGAAGTGGTGGTTACGGCTTTGGGGATTGCCAGAGAACGAAGAGCCTTAGGTTATTCCGTTCAGGAGCTGGATTCTGAGGATATCAATCGAACCGGCACAAACAACGTTCTCAATGCACTCCAGGGACAGGTATCAGGGGTTCAGGTTAACAGAGGAGGCGGTGGTGCTGGCCAGGGTTCCCAAATATTTATTAGGGGATTTACCTCACTTGATCCAACCGCTGACAACCAACCACTATTCGTAATTGATGGAGTACCTATTGACAACTCTACTCAAGAGTCCTTTGGAAGGGTCAGAGGGATGTCCAACAGGGCTATAGACATTAACCCTGCTGACATAGAGTCGATTTCTGTTCTCAAAAGTGCCCCTGCAACCGCCCTTTACGGGGTCAGAGCTGCAAATGGTGCTGTGATAATTACTACCAAACAAGGTAGAGAGGGGGATGTAAGAGTAGATGTCTCTAGTAGCTGGGGCATGCAAGAGGTAATCAATTACCCAGACTATCAGGATGTTTATGGCCCTGGATTTGGGTTTGATTCAAATCCTAATAGCTTTTGGCCTGCCTGGGGTGCGCCATTTAGTGAAACTCCGGATTTAACCTATTTTAACAATTGGGAAAATTCAATGCGAACAGGGTATACTTCTGACAATTCCATAAGTATTTCCGGTGGTTCTGAAACTGCAACTTTCTATACCTCCTTTTCTAATTCAGAGAACCGGGGAATCATTCCCAATAATGACTGGGGAAGGACATCAATCAGGGCATCCGGCCAGGTAAATAAAGGAGCTTTAACTTTTGCAGCCAGTGCCAATTACATCAATAGTGGTGGAAGCAGAGTCCCTTTTGTTAATTTCATGGAAAGGCTTTCCTACTGGAATACTCATGCTGATGTTAACGATTGGCGACATGAGGATGGAACCATGAAATCAGACAACTTCGAAGGAAGGGGTGCAGGAAGAAACCCCGTTTATGATGCCAGAACCAATACCTACGAAGATAATGTAGACAGGCTCATTGGTAACTTTCGAACTTCCTATCAATTTACTGATTGGTTGAGACTAGATTACCTTGTGGGTATTGATGTTTATTCTGATGAGAGGACGGAGATTGAGCCGGGCCCCAGAGGTCTTGAAAATGAATTTGTGTGGAGTGGCGTAGGTGGGTTTAGAGAGGAAACAAGAATAAATAGTAGAGATTTAACCTCCAATCTTTCATTTGTAGTCAACCGCTCAATAACAGATGAAATTGGAATGTCCTTGCGGGTTGGCAATGACATTTTCGACCGTGAGACTGATATTGTAAGGGCAAGAGGCACCAACTTTGTCGTTCCTGAATTCAGTCATTTCAGTAATGCACGCGATGTAAATATCGGCCAATCGCTCATCCAAAGAAGATTGATCGGGGTATATGGAGACCTAAATCTCGACTGGAGAGACATGATATACTTAAATGTGACCGGACGAAACGACTGGACCTCAACTCTTGAGGAGGATAATCGCTCATTTTTTTACCCCTCAGTTAGTTTAGGAGCCATTTTAAGCGATATGGTTGAAATGCCAGATTGGATAACTTTTGCCAAGTTTAGAGCAAGTTTTGCTGAGGTTGGTAAAGATGCACCCCCATATTCTACCCGAAGCGTATTCTTTTCACCGGAAATTTATCCACTGGGTGATCAGACTGGTTTTTCCAGAGGTTCAACCATTGCCTCGGCCGATCTTAAGCCCGAAAGAACCACTTCAACTGAATTTGGTTTGGACCTTCGATTTCTCAACAATCGATTAGGTCTGGACATCACCTACTATAAAGCCAATAGTAAAGACATGATCATCCCTGTACCGGTATCTAACGCAACCGGTGCTGCAACCTTTATAACCAATGCGGGGGAAATCCAGAATCAGGGTATAGAGATAACACTCAGAGCTACACCCGTAAGGACACAAGACTTTATGTGGAACATCGTTTCAAACTTTACTACCAATACCAATGAAGTAGTAAGTATTCGAGAGGGTGTTGATGCAATTTTTCTTGGAGATATTGCAGCCTATATAAATCGCCCATTTATGCAACTCGTTCCAGGTCAATCCTATGGAGCCATTTGGGGAACCAGCTATGCCAGATTTGGGGCGGACCCAAACTCTCTTGTACTGGAATCAGATTTACCTTATTTAATTGGAGAAAATGGTTTCCCGTTAATAGAGAGTACACCTAAAATTGTAGGTGATGCTTTACCTGATTGGACTTTAAATGTATTCAATCAGTTTTCATACAGAAACTGGGATTTGTCATTCAATATCGACATTGTGATGGGAGTTGATAAATACAACAAATTAGATCAATGGGACTCAGCATTTGGCCATACAGAAAAAACACTCAACCGAACTGATTACAAGGTTTTTGATGGATTCCTGGCAGATGGAACGCCAAACACCAGAGAGGTTTGGTTAGGTCAGGGAGTTGACCCCAGAGATGGCTTGGATTATGGTGCCGGATACCATAGAGATGTTTACCGGGTTGCTGTGGAACAATCAGTCGAAGATGCCTCCTATGTAAAGCTTAGAAGTCTTACACTTGGTTATTCTTTACCACAATCAACTCTTGAAAGGCTGCCAATCAGATCATTAAGGGCAAGCGTAACTGCAGATAATATTTTACTTTGGACTCCATGGTCTCAGTACGATCCCGAGGCATTTGTAAGTTCAGGCTCCAACCTCATTGGATTGGTCGACTTAGCTTATCCGGGGGTTAGAAGTTTTGTATTCTCCCTAAATTTCTCTTTCTAATCTTGAAAAATAAATAATATGATACGTTTTATAAAATTTATAGTTGCACCGGTGCTTTTAATAGCTTTAATATCCGGTTGTGATGATTATTTGGACATCAATGAAGATCCAAATAATCCAACAACTGCCCCAATTGAGGGATTAATGATCAATTCCACATTTGAAACTGCAAGAAATACCTATCGGGTGGGTTCTGTCACCTCATTTTTTGTACAGCATTTAGCATCTCCCAATGCTGCTACCGGAACTGATATTCACGATGCAATTTCCTATGGTACAGCCTGGTCCCAATTGTACTTTAATATTGGTGACCTTAGAGAGATTATTGAACAGGCGGAAGCAATAAATGCCCCACATTATAGCGGTCCAGCCAGGATAATGAAAGCCTATAATCTGTCATTATTGGTCAATATGTTTGGGGATATACCCTATTCTCAGGCATTTAGGACTGATAATCTTCAGCCTGCTTACGATGCATCCTCAGCTGTTTATGAGGTTATTCTCCAAAATATTAATCAAGGGATAGCTGATCTAAATGCCGAAGAGTCAGCCGCAGCTCCTGGTGGAGATGACTTCATTTTTCAAGGCAATCTGGATTCATGGAAAAAAACCGGCTATGCACTTCAAGCCAGATTTCTCAATCATTTCAGCAAGCTTGGAAGTTATAACCCGCAAAGCGTTTTAACAGCTGTTGAAAATGCATTTGCAAACTCTGAAGACGATTTTGAAATGACCTTTTTCGCTAGTCCAAATGAAGCACAAAATCAGTGGCATAGAACCGCAGTGCTAAATGCGGGGCTGAATCTAGGAGGGTGGCTCTCTGATCAGATTGTTGATCAATTGAGTGGAGCAACCAATGGGGTTTTCGACCCAAGGATTGAGTTTATTACGGAAGAAATTGACTCTGTGTTTGGTGGAGGTTATGTAGGTACCAGAAATGGTGCGGGTAGGGGTGCAGATCCTGAGCAAGGTGCTCGTTGTGTATTGGCAGTGGGTTCCTTCTATGCGCTCAGCCCTACACAGCCCTTAGAGCTGATGACCTATGCAGAACTCAGAATGATAGAGGCAGAAGCTGCTTTAGCATCTGGTAATAGCTCAAGAGCTTACAGTGCTTATGAAGCTGGAATTAGAGCCCACATGGAAAAATTAGGTGTTGATTCCGATGCCATTGAGCAATATTGGAGTGATCCTCTGGTTTCGGTGGGAGCAGACAACCTCTCGATAAATAATATTATGAGAGAAAAATATGTAATTACTTTCTTAAATCCTGAAACCTGGAATGATGCCAGAAGGTTTGACTACCAGTACGAGGGATTTAGAGCCCCTGCCAATTCAGCCCTAGGCGGTGAAATGATCAGACTAGCTAGATATCCTGACTCGGAACTTCAAAGAAATTTTTCAAATGTGCCTGACAGGTCAATGTTAGACAGGGTTTTCTGGGATGCTAATTAATGCCGCAATTGGCATATTGCAATAAACTAATTTTATAAGAGCCCGGTTTTTATACCGGGCTTTTTTATTGTACTTGATCATCCAAACCAATATCTTCATAATCTTTAATTTGTATACCTTTGCGGGCGGCAACTGACCTTCATATACTTAAGTTCAATACAATGAAAGAGATAAAATTATTAGGTTTTTTATTCCTCGGTCTTCTATTAGTGGCCTCTTGTAAATCAGAACCCAGTGGCGATTGGTTTGTAGGGAGTTTTCACACCTCAAAAAATTCAGGTGGACAGCGTATGGATCAGGTTTACTTCTTTAACCAGGCGGATGGGGCCACTCAAATTTTTCACTTAAACAGAGGGATGGACTTGAATCAATACATGGGTGAGTGGCAAAACCTAAACGACACCATTGTTCTAGCAGTCAAAACCAGACAAGGAAACCTTATAGAGGAAAGTCGTTGGGTCAAAGACATCAATGGCCTTAGGTCAGTTGAGTCCAGTTTGTTTCCAGAACTCACCCTCAGTGGGTTATCTCCGGTTGATGCATCCGCGGAGGACAGGACCGGCTTTCTCAACAAGCTGTTTCTGATCAGTGAAGTCGAAGATCATCCCCTTGAAATTTCCCCTGAAGATAGACCGGTTTTTATCTACTTTGAACAAGGCAATCAGGAGTTCATTATCGCAAGAGCCTTTTTGGGATGCCAATTGAGTTCTTCTACCATTTCTCCTCGCCCTGATGAAAACAGATTCCGCGTATACCCGTTTCCAGCCATTCGGGAGAGTGATTGTCCTCAATACCAAACTGAAGTCAAGGTTAGGGATGCTTATCGCAGAGCAGATAACTTTAAGTGGCTGGAGAATCAACTCCTGATTCTCTCAGAAGACCAAACCCTCCTAAAGCTCGACCTGGTAGGCAAGATGAGTCAAGAGTAATTTTCAGGCAATGTAAATTCTGGTGTACGATCAATTTTTAAAATTGTTGATGGGATTCATTATATTTTGATCAAGGCAGGATCGACATACAATTCAATTTCTCAAAGAGATAATTCAAGATAATATTACTTCTGTCCTCTGGATTTCAGCCTCTTAATAAGCTGGTAGCATCTGAGATTACAATCTGCGTATAAAACCTAAGATACAATCCCCAGGCTTAGCAATTTTTCCTCTGCCATCTAACTCAAAAAACTTGGGCGCGGCGAGTTCTCAAGTGAACCTAACCAGGCTTCAGTAAATTTAAAACTGGCACTGTACAGCAGCAAACTCAAAAAGGGCGTCAGATAAAACCATTTAACTAAGCGCCTGGATAGTGAGCAAGGTTTTTCCCAGTCGCATATTCTTTCTGAAGGTTCTCTCCCTTTCCCCTCAATACATCAAAATTTGAATGATAATCACCCGGGAGAGTACCCTTCATTTGTAACATCTCATGTAACATTTTGTAATTATCTGGAGATTTCCCAATTATCAAATCACTGTTTTTCAGCTAATTGAATAATTTGTTACAATAGTGCTCTTTTTTGAAAAAATAGTACTCCCCACTTTCTGAAGTACAGCTGATATTTGTGTCAGATTCTTTTTTGATACGACACCGGTCACTGGAATTTTTGATTGGAAGAATTAATGTCAATAATGATTGATATTTATTTATTTCTGTTGATCACTCTCCTAGCCTGAAATATCAGCATCAAGGATACAGTGGCCGGTTTTTTGCCTTCAATTTGAAAGATTTTTTATACTTCGGTTGAAGGGTGCAGCCCAACTCCTTCCAAAATTTCCAATCTACAAATGGTGTCTCCAACAATAGGTTCCTACACACCTTAAAAGGGGTCAGAATAGAGCTTCTCGAAAATCATTTAGAACAACATGGGATCAACAACTGACTTAATTAAGTCTTTCATCTCTTCTCTTCTTCGTATCAGATAGTCCTTACCTTCAAATATAAGCACTTCAGGTGGGCGAAATTTAGAATTGTAATTGGAACCCATATTGAAACCATAAGCACCCGCATTCTTAAATACCAGCAAGTCCCCTTTGCTTGTCAAATTTATTTCTCTGTTTGAAGCAAAGGTATCTGTCTCACAAATATAACCAACCACATCAACCTTTTCCTTTTCTCCATCGGGATTGCTGACATTGACAATCTCGTGCCACGCATCGTATAGCATGGGACGAATCAAGTGGTTAAAGCCGGTGTTCACACCCACAAAAGTCCTTGTTGGGGAGCGCTTGACCGTATTGACACTACACAAAAAGAATCCCGACTCGCTTACTAATATTTTGCCAGGCTCTGTGAGTAGTTCAATTTTCCGTCCCAGTATAGACTCAAGCCCCCTTCTCTTTTCTTTGAGAAAAGAACCAATTTTCTCCAAATCAGATGAGGAATCGTCGGCTTTGTATGAAATCTTATACCCACTCCCAATATCCACATAAGTCAGGTCTTTGAAATTTTCAGCCGTTTTAAACAAAACCTCGAGAGCATAGAGAAACTGCTCATCTGCTTGTATATCCGACCCAACATGCATATGAAGCCCCTCAACTTTACAGTTACGGGCGTTAATCATGTTCAGGACTTCATGCATTTGATGAATGGATATTCCAAACTTTGAGTCTTTATGTCCAACTGAAATTTTTTGGTGTCCACCGGCTAAAACATGCGGATTAATCCTTACACAAACAGGGTAATTGGGATATCGTGCATTCATGTATTCAAGAGCAGGTAGGTCACCCACATTGATTCGCACACCTGCCTCTACAGCGCGGTCGTAATCTTCATCACCAACCATACTCGGAGTAAAGATAATATCATCGGGCAGGAAACCGGCTCCCAGTCCAAGCTCCATTTCTTCTACTGAAACAGCGTCTAATCCTGCCCCCAGGCTTTGGAACAACTTAAGGATAACTGGGTTGGTCAAAGCCTTACATGCGTACATTAACTTAATACTATCACCACCCAGGCACCTTTTCACATGATGATACCTCTCAATTATGGCAGCTGCCGAGTAGATATAAACAGGAGTTCCATATTTTTTTGCTAGATGTTGGACCTCCAGACCATCAATAAAGTACTTTCCAGCACGTAATTCCATAATCATTGAAATAAAGGCCACAAATTTAGAGAATATTTGCTTTTCAGCTTGATAGACAAGTCCCTTTGTGACATAAATCTCCAATTGTAAAAATAAGTCTAAGGATAATGAATAATAATGGATGTCCGCAAAATAATCTCAAATGAAAGCAGGTTTAGAATGGGTAGAAATCAAGTACAATTATGCCCCGGACAATATTGGCATTCGTTTTTTCAATGGGTTTTGTGGTGAGTTCCATCCCTGTCTTTTCGCAGCCTTCTACCCATTATACTGCCCAAATAGATCGGGTATGGCAGATGGGTTCTTGCAATTGCTATATATTTTCTATCAGCTTGTGGGAATACACATCAGAAGGTCAGTTGGAATCCAGTCAAAGGATTCATAATTTCAAGGTAATGAATGGCACAGAATGCCGAGACTTAAAAGATCCCGACCAATTAATGGACATGAACTCAACCATTTCCCTGAAAGAAATTGATGCGAACTCCCAGTTTTTTCTACGGCCGGCTGATGTAGAGGCCCAACGCCAATTCAAAGACCTTCTCAATCTATATCCCTACAAAGAAATTTACCAAAATTACACTCACGTGAGTGTAAAAACCAGTATTTTTTCAAGTGAAGAATCCAAAAACCCGGCAGTCTTTGCAATTAGCTTATTAAGAAATGCATCGGAAGACTCGGGAAGGCAAAATATGATTTCTGAGATACACTTCTTTCAGCAAAATGATGTAATTAGCCAGTAATTGACACCCGCTTCTTACCAGGAAATCCTTTTACCGGAAAAAATTATGCTCAGTTCAGTTCAAATCGAATGGGCATCCTAAAAGAAACAGATACCGGGATACCCTTCCTTTTCCCCGGGCTCCATTCAGGCAGCTTATCCACAATTGAAAGTATTTCCGCCTTTATATCCATTGAAAGACACCTCAAGCAATTGATATCGTCCAATCTTCCATCAGGGGTGATCACGAATTTGACTAGTGCATTCCCCTCTATACCATATTCCCTGGCTGTTCGGGGATAGCTGATTCTTTGGTACACGTACCTTAAAAAAGCCCGATCAGAGCATTGAGACCTCTCGTCCAAATCAATTAAATGGGCACATTCTTTTAGAACGGGCATTTCAATGGTAGTAATTGCTGTATCCGGAAGACTGAATTCAACTTGTCTCAAACCACCTTTATAATGTCCTTTTTTAATCAATTCTCCTTCAGGGGTCCATTCTTTAAAAGGACCTTCGCGCATCCCTGCTGCATACTCATATTTGGCTAATAACATTCCATCCCCGGAATATTCTCTCCAGATGCCATTGCGATTCCCACTACCGTATTGTCCGGTAGAGATGGTTTGGCCGGAAAAGGGGTGATAATATACCGCAAGTCCATCTTTCCTATTATTGACGTAATTAATCTCACTCATTGGATTTCCATCATCGTAGAAGGACAAATGCATTCCAATTTTAACAAGCAATGAGCTATCAGCGAAGTGCTCTATATCAGTCATCTGATTGGTCTCTGGAAAAAAAGTGCGTTTTATAAAGTGATTTTCAGCTGCTTTGCTAACAACAAAGTGGTAGGTAGTTAATACTTCTTTCTCTCCATCTCCTAAAAACTCAGCAAACTTTCCCGGAAAACGAGGATATTCACTTCCACCGGATATCATGTAAGCATGAGTTCCACCGCAGGACATCAAGAAAAGGGAACTGCTAATAATCAGTAAAAAAGTTATGTGCGGAGTAGTACATTTTGAAATAGGACCATCAAGGGATGTCATCCATTTTTTATCAAAAAAATTATTCATATTCCTAAAATTAAATCCACTCAACAATCATTCTAACTCCCATATTTAAGATGCTTAAAACGGTCTGCTATCTCTAACCTGAAAGTTATTGATCCAACTTTTCCAAAGTACTTTGAAGGGTCTTTATCATAAAATGCTGCTGATAATAAAGATCAGAAATTAGACCATAGAAGAGAATATAGTTCTCATAAGCCAAACTATCATCAAGAATCTGTCTGGAAGAAAGAAAGTCCACTGCATTGTGAATCGCCCGGTCCACAAATTCCTGCTGTCTAAAGGCTCTGTTGATCATCAACCTCATTTCAATAGAGATTCTTGGATTGGTTTGGCGCAGATAATCCCAACTATCATGAGTTAAAATCTCCCGAAAAATTCCCCTGTCTCCGGTCAGATGATTAATGTTGAAGGATTGTATGCTTTGCGGTCCCTCACTTATTATTTCCTCCAGTCCCTCCAAAATCAATTTGTGATAAGGAGTCCATTCCTTCATAATTTCCTTATTGCGGGTCATTTCTTCGATCACCGAACTGAGAACATCGGCTGCCTGGCGATCTTCCTGTTGATGATGCCATCTATCGGTCAGCCAAAAAGCCAATAAAACACTGGCAAAGATCAATACTGCCTGAATGAAATGATCTTTTAAACTGGCAGTAAATCTACTTGAAGCCTGATTGGAATTTGCCATGAAGAACGGTCCTTTATTAAAATCCGAAACTAAATTAGGCATATAATTGATAACTCAAGACTCTTGGGCTAATTTTTTGTCGTAAAAACATGTACCAATAAGGAAATAAGACTTAGAGGATTCAGCAAGGAATGTATTTACCTATATTTTGAAGGTAACTTCCCTGATAAAAATACTTCCTCAAAGCCCAAGGTTTCGTGTGGAGGTAGATGGTGTAAATTTTATGCAAACGAAAAAAGGGAGTTACAGCAAACTGCCATAACTCCCTTGTTAACAGGTCGGGGCGGCAGGATTCGAACCTGCGACCCCCTGCTCCCAAAGCAGGTGCGCTAACCGGACTGCGCTACGCCCCGTACGTGCCTTTTTCCAATGGACCGTGGCCGAAAATTAATCGGTTTTGGAAAAATGGCGGTGAGGGCGGGATTCGAACCCGCGGTACGCGTTTCCACGTACGCCGGTTTAGCAAACCGGTGGTTTCAGCCACTCACCCACCTCACCATTTTAATTTTTACCAGCCCTCATTCGGGCTTTTTGAAAGCGAGTGCAAATATACGGAAGTATTGAATTACCAAAAAAATTATTTTCAAACTTATTTTTTAAAAGTTAGCTCGATGTCTCTCTCCAGATTTTTCACCTTGTCTCTGAATAGTTTATTGGTCTCAATCTGATCTTTGACTGCTTTGCAGGCATGTATAACCGTACTGTGGTCCCTACCTCCAAAACTCTCGCCAATTTCCTTGTAGGAAGCGTTGGTATATTTTTTTGAGAGGTACATTATAATCTGTCTGGCAGAAACAAAATCTCTCTTTCGAGATTTCCCTGCGACTTGCCTCACATCCATTTCCAGTGCATCGCATACAAGTGATTTGATATTTTCTACATTGATCTCTTTTTGCTCCTTCTCTATAAATTTAGTCAGGATGGACTCTGCGAGAGCAATGTCAATTTTGGCATTGGTTACATTGGCCTGAAAAAGCAGAGAGGTGAGCAATCCCTCCAATTCGCGGATATTGTCGCGAATATTAAAACAGACATACTCCAATACTTCATTGGGTATTTGCTTCCTTTCTTTCTCGAGTTTGTATTGAGCAATTGCCATTCTGGTTTCAAAGTCAGGCGCGGTGAGGTCGGCCGAAAGCCCCCATTTGAAGCGGCTAATCAATCGTTCATCCATCCCATCTAAATCCTTGGGTGGTCGATCGGAAGTGAGTACTATCTGCTTTCCGTTGTGATGTATTTGGTTGAAAATATGAAAGAGAATTTCCTGAGTTTTCTCTCGGTTTGCCAGAAAATGTATGTCATCCAAAATAAAGAGATCCAAATCCTGATAGAAAGCTACCAATTCGGAAATATTACCGGATTTTATGGCCTGAATAATTTGATTGGTAAACTTTTCAGTGCTGACATAAAGTACTTTTAAATCCGACTTATAAGAGATGGCTAGATTGCCAATGGCATGCGCAAGATGGGTCTTACCAAGGCCTGAATTTCCGTAAATAGTTAGGGGATTAAATGCAGTAGAACCAGGGCTTTCGGCCAACCTTATACCTGCAGACCTCGCAAGCTTGTTGCAGTCCCCTTCAATAAAGTTATCAAAGGTGTATTTCCCAATCAACTGTGGCTCTACCCTTATTTTTTTTATGCCTGGAATGACAAAGGGGTTTCTGATCACCTCTTTTTCCTGAGATTTCTCTTTCCTTTTGGTGTTAGCGGATTCTGTCTCCCTTTGCCTTATGATTTGATACTCAAGTCTGGCATTGGGGCCTAGCTCATTTCTAATGGTCTGCTTGAGAACTTCCAAATAGTGCTCCTCAAGATGTTTGTAAAAAAACTCATTGGGCAACTGAACTGTCAACACATTCTTATCCAGAGCAACCGGCACAATAGGACGAAACCAGGTTCGGAAGCTCCGTTCGTTGACATTGTTCCTGATATTGGTAAGACAGGAATCCCACACCTTGTTTATATCAGCATTCATTTCAGCCGTCAATATACCCAACTCACTAAAGATTTTAAAGAATTATTAGGATTTTTTTCGTCTGTCAAAGTTTCGACAGACACCTTTCTGAGAGGCCTCCCAATATTATTTCTCAAAAAGGGCTTCGAAGTTAGGCAGATTTCTATAAACGGCATTAAAAAAACTACACTAAAACACCTATATCTTTTTATGTGATATTTAATTGATTATATACCAATAAGTCGGCTGAAACAATTTTTTCGATATTGTTCTGGCGAGTAATTGAGTATTTAAAAACAGTTTTTCAAACGAAAATATAGCGCAAAAGAGTCATTGATTGGAGGTGGGATTTTCAAAAATATTTAAGGAAAATACAAGGCATCTGTGAGCAGGTATAAAAAAAGAACCCCCTTTACCACATTAGGCAAAGAGGGGGTCCCATCCCAAAAATTAAAACAGTAAATCTTTATAATCAGTCGATGATGATCATTTTTCTTGAAGCGTTGAAGTTCTCTGCATCTAATCGATAATAGAGTACTCCTCCCACATTTAGATCTGATCTTCTTACCGTCAATTCGTTATATCCAGCCACAAAGTGGTCTGAATACTCGTAAACCAGCTTTCCGGTAACATCGTATATGGTCAGTGTAGCGTATTGGCTTTGAGGAAGTCTAAAACCAATTACAGTTTCATCTCTGAAAGGATTCGGTCTGTTTTGGAACAGGACAAATCCATCAGATTCTGTTACATTGTCAAATTTCAATTCCAACGGTCTTGCATTGTCACCTTCATAAATTTCAGCCGTGGTAACTGTAGAACCCATATTGATCAAATCGCTCAACTTTCCGCTCTCTCTGGCTGTGAAGATCAACTCAAAAAGTTTTTCTCCCTCAGGCAGAGAAGCCATATCAGGATCGGACCAGGAGGCAGTCAATAAACCCTCTGACAAGAACCTAAAACCAAAGTTTTGATCAGAAATATCCAACATGCCACCTTTTATATCTATCAACTCCAGTGTAGCAGGGTCAAACATAACTGTACCCTGAAATCCAAGGATATCACTAAAATCTGTTGCATAGAAGGGAACAACAACCATTTCACCTCTTTGGAAACTTTGATCAGTCACCAGGAAGGACAGAGGTTCCTCAAAGCTCCTTTCCTCCGCTCCAGCTGCACTAACAGTTATAGCGCTATTGTTGACATCACCCACTTTCACAGCTACAAAATTGGATCTCACCAGATTGTCATTGAAATCGAAAATATCAACCAACTCCGGGAAATTCTCCGTTAGCGGATTATCCGAATTGAAGTTGTGCTCACCATCTATAAATCTCCAGGAAGCATTATTTGAAAACTGATCTGTTGTACCCAAGATTAGTCGACGGAGCTCAGCAACATCAATTACTGAGATATTGCCATTATTCGCAACATCGGCTGCTATGAGGCTATAAGGTGAAGTCAGTTCCTGAATTCCAAGAATGTGGCGCTGAATGAGTGCGATATCATAAGTCGTGACTCCATTCAATGGGTTGTCATTCTTTTGAGGAACTACCTGATAATCTTTACCCATAGGAACATCCGGGAATGCAAAAAACCCGTGTTCTGAAGTCATTGTGGGAGCAAAAGCTGAACCAACAAGACTGACTTCCACATCCTCTACTCCCTCATCATTAGAATTCACAATCATACCGGCTATTGAGCCACCAATACCTCCTGTTCCATTATCCGGACAAACTTGATTGTTGTCTTGAATAATCACATAAGTAATACAGAGGTCCTGATTGCCCACTTCATCTGTCACCCATATTTCTACAATTCTCTGACCGAGTGAATCGCAATCAAATAGTCTGGTCTGATCATTTGGATCAGAGGAGAAAGAGAAAGTGAGTTCATAACCACAAGAATGGGAACTTCCCGCATCGAACATAGAGGCATGAAGTTCAATTTCTGCCCAGTCAGCTTCCCCGTCACCGCTCAAATCCATGGGCATAGTTTCTGCGGCAAGTCCATGGTAGCAAACTGGCTTGGGCTGAGTGCAATTTTGAATTTCAAACAAGTGGGTACAGGTAGTTTTATTGCCACACTGGTCTTCAACTGTCCACACAATTCTATGAGTTCCTACGGGATAGCTTCCACTGGCTTCATTAGGTGCGTTGCCCACAGCCGCAAAAGGATTATTATTTGGACTAAAATCAAATACCCCATTATTAAAGGCGTCTATCTGATAGGTCCAACGGAGTTCGTCCTCAGGGGTACAATCATCAATTGCCTCCTGACGAAGCTCAATAAAGGTAGCAGAACAATTTGGGTCGAATGAGCAGATAACGATATCTTCACAGTCAGTAGTAAACTCAGGTGCATTGGTATTCTTGATCTTTATGGTCTGCTTATGTTCCCATATAGTATAAACACCTAAATGCTGCTGACACCAATCAACCACTTTCCAGGTTCTAATGATCTTGAAGCAGGAAGGATCACTGGCTGAGCTCACCACAAATACCTCATCTTCCGGAGTATTTATTCCAACCAGATCGCAAAATCCTGAATTGAGGATTGGTCTGCCTGTAATATCCGGATCCAAATCGCCCGGATCACAAACACCCGTATCAATGGTCACATCATCAGGCCAGGTTATATCGGCAACTGAAAATGGGAAGTAATTTTCTACCGTGATGGTTTGGACACAGCTAGAAGAGGGGCCGCCGGGTCCATCGGCCGTGAAAATTCTGGAAATAGTTCCCACTCCACACTGATCAATATCAAACTGATCTGATTCAGTTACACTGACCGCACAATTATCGTAAGCAAATCCATCCAATCCCCAATTAAATGGCTGAGTTAGATTGGGATTGTCGGGATCGTTAATAATGATGGGATTTCTGGGGTCGAGATTAGGATCCTGGAGATCTGAGAGATTATCGACAACCACCACATCGCCAAAAAGACTGAGATTTGCCGGGTCAAACGTAAATTGGCAACTTATTGTAATATCCGGAGGACAACTAATAGCAGCAGGCAATTTGTCCTGTACTTCTACTTCAACCATACACTCATTAGAGTTTCCTGAGGTGTCAAATACACGAAGAATCACCTGAATATTGTTGTTGGGAATATCGCAACAGGAGAACTCAATGGAAGACCCAAATTGTGTACCATAACCACAAGAGGCGGTCATTCTAGCAACCTCAAAATAATCTATCCCGCACTCGTCGTGACTTCCATTGTCAAAACTGGTTGGGAAGACCTCAGCAAGACCATTACTTGAAAGTGCAACTACTGTAACTGTTTTACAAACAGCAATAGGGGGGGTTTTGTCTTCCACCAAAACATTGATAGAACAGGAACTTGAATTCAGGCAATCATCATATGCTGTATAGGTAACTAAATTGTCACCAACGGGCAATACAACAAATCCTCCGTTGCTATTTTGAAGAAAACCACCAGGATAGGTAACATCTACCCTAAGGATATCATTACAATTATCACTGACAATAGCCGGTGCCAGGAATACTCCTGCAGAGCAACTTTGAGGCGAAGTAGTTACTGTGAGGTCAGCAGGACATACAATATCCGGACCTTCCTCATCAGTTATTTCAATTACCTGAATAGAAGCTTCCACAATTTCCTGACTGCACCACCACTCGCGAACTGTCCAGGTTCTGATTATTTTATCTTTACAGTTGATGTTTGGAAAAACAACATCGTGATAAGTAACCAAAATATTGCAGTAGTCACCGGAGATGGGATACAAGTCTATACCATCAAGGGTCGGCACCCCTGAGAAAGATGGATGAGGATGACCATTTCCATCGACCGGAAAGTTACCATCGCAAGATAATTGGGTGCCATCTGCAACCGACAGGTCATCAGGAAATTCTATCAAGCTCATGTCAATTCGCTCCAGGTAGTAGACTTTTTCACATACTGAGGACTGATTGCCTGATGCATCAGTAGCTACATAAGACCTGGTTACTGTCTTGATAAAATCCGGATCACAAGCCAGAGAGGTGATGGTCTCATTGAGCAATGTTACGGTGATATCATCCGGGTCCGTACAGTTGTCATATACGAAAGGGATATCGTGCTCAATCATCTGCCAACAAGACATGGTATCGCTTGTACACTCTATCACAGGTGGCATTTTATCCTCCACCAAAATGGTACTCCAGCAATGATTGCCACTTGGCACATCCATCACTTTTACCGTTAATGTCAAACCAATGTGCTCGTAATTTACCATTGGCGAAGTGGGTATGGGCAGTCCATTGCTGCCAAGTACCTCCACCACATAATTTCCGGAGCATTGCGAAGGAGTGGATACCATATCAAAGGTGATCACAGCTTCACAGTTTTCATCTACAGAAACCTGTGTGTTAAAGCAAGCCATCACACAATTACCTTGTGCTAATGAATTGCCGGGATTAATAATCAGGAAAAGACAAAGAGCCGAAACTGAATAAATGATCTCCTTCCAGTTGCGGGTTGACCTACCCTGCTCATTTGAAGTAAATGTAGTTTTCTTCATGAGACCTTAGTTTTAGTTAGTTAATTTTTTAAATGCAATGACCGTTACAATTAGCATTAACTGACCAACTCACCAGGCAGCAATTGGGATGAGACCTATTACTGTCTTGAGATGTATCTTAACACTAACAAATTTGACTATCGCACTTTGCGAAAAGTCGGGTTGGTTGGAAAATTATTATCAGGTCGGTTGTGCAGGTTGGAATTGCACAATTAAGGTTGGAATAAATTAAACTTACGCTTAATACATGACTTCTTTTGTCATCAGGGGCAAATATATTACGAATATTCCTATATCAACAAGAAACCACATGGGTATTTTTTATATGTTATTATTATTTAATGTGTATAATTCTACTGTACAGCACAATAAAAAAACCTCCCCCTTGAACTTTTTCAAAGAGGAGGTCCCATCCCAAAAACAGTAAACTATATTTTTAGGTCATCAAGCGCAGTTTATCTAATGATGATCATTTTTCTGGTTGCGCTAAAGCCTTCGGTATCTAATCGATAATAATATACACCGCTGCTCCAGGAGAAGATGTCCGATATTTTCACCTCGTTATAGCCCCTGCTAAAAAAGTCCTCAAAAACAGCGACTGCTTTTCCTTTAACATCGACAATCGTAATCTTGGCATTCGCATCACTGGCCATATTAAATCCAATCACGGTATAATCCCTGAATGGATTAGGCTGATTTTGATAAAGCTCAAAACTTTCTGAAGTCTGCTGTGCTGTTTGAAAATTCAACTCCATTGGTCTAGGCTCACCATTGGTGTAGGCTATCACGGGAGTTTTGGAAGAAGAGAGATTTAGAGAACCTGTCAACCATCCATCTTCTATGGCTTCAAATACAAGCGTAAACAGTACCTCACCCTCATTTAAGGTAGTGGGCAGCAGGTCGTTCCAGCTAAAGGTAATCATGCCTTCATTCAGGTAAGAAGTGCCGATCTGATAATCACTCAGATCAATTGCTCCCTTTTCTAAACCCTGCCATCTAAGTTCGTTATTATTAAACAGGAGGGTAAACTGGAAGGCATCCACACTTCTAAAGTCCTCAGCTCTAAAATCGACTTTTACGGTTTGGCCCCTTTCAAAACTCATATTGTTGAGTCTAAATGCCAGTGGTTCAGCATAGGTCCTTGACTCAGCTCCCTGGTTCAATCCGCTTGGATCAACGCTACTGTTGATATCACCAACCTTTACAGCTATAAAGTCGAGGCCTGTCATGTTGGAATTAAAATCAGGAATCATATAAGTCTCATTGAAATCTTCATTCAATGGATCAAATCCATCAAATTGATAGGCTGCATCAACAAACCTCCACGATTTATTTCTGGTAAACTTATCGATAGTTCCAAGAATCATTCTTCTTAGCTCTGCCACATCTCTCACATCGACCACCCCGTTATTATCTATATCAGCAGCGATCCATTGATAGGGGCTAGAGAAATACTGAATTCCAAGAATATGTCTCTGCATTAAAGCGATATCATAGGTCGTAACTCCATCCAGGTAACCGTAGTCTTTTTCAGGTACTACTTCATAGGCTCCCCCTAATGGCATAGGTGGAAAATTGTAATTACCTGATTGATCGGTCATGGCAGGTCCCATTGCAGCACCCTCCAATTGCACTTCTACATCTTTAACCTTGTTACCATTCTCCATTTGGACCAGACCACTGATTATCCCGTTGTCATCTCCACCGGAACTGCCACCTGCAGAAGGACACACTTCATTATTATCCTGCACTTCCACATGACCAATACAGAAATCCTGGTTGCCATTCTCATCGGTTACATACATTGGTAAAAACAAACTTCCAAGATCGTCACAACCCAATCCAATCACATTGTCCTGAGGATCTGGAGAGAAGGAGAATACCACATCGTAACCGCAGCTGTGGTGACTTCCTGCATTCAGAAGGTGAGCGGGAAGATCGAGCATAGCAGTATCTGGAGTTCCGTCACCATTGGTATCCATGGGCATCAACTCAACAGCAATACCATTTCTACAAATTGCCTTTGGAGGGGTGCAGTTTATAATGGTGAAGAATTGCTGACAAGTAGTCACATTTCCACAACCATCTTCAACGGACCATATTATGCGGTGGTTGCCCAGTGGGTAGTTGCCGCTTGCATCCGTTGGATCCATAATATTGGCATATGGATTATAGCTGGAACTCAGTTCAAAAATGCCATTGTTGTCCAGATCAATGTCATATCTCCAGTTGAGTTCATTTTGCGGAGTGCAATCATCTTCAGCTGACTGAGTCAGTTCCACAAAAGCAGTACCACAATTTGGGTCAAAAGAGCAGGTGTTTATTTCCTCGCAATTTCCTGTAATGACAGGTGCCACATCATTGACTACTTTTATAGTCTGGTCTCTTACCCAGGTAATGTACTGGCCATTTTCAAACTGACACCAATCAATAACGGTCCAGGTCCTGATTATTTTAAAACAGGCAGGATCACTTGGACTATTGATATAAAACACCTGATCAGAGTAATTGAAGTGAACCAGGTCACAGATATCGTCATCAAATTCGGGTTGACCGGTTACTGACGGACTGAGGTCTAATGCATTACAACCATTGTTGACCATAACATCTTCAGGCCAGGTGATCTGATCTTGTGTAAAGGGGGTAAAGTTGTCAAAAGAAATCACCTGATGACATTGGCCTCCAACTTCTCCATCTACACCTATTGCTGAGAAAGTTCTTACGATGGATCCCATGCCACAGTTATCTATGTTGCTCACGAAGCTCTCTGTGACTGATACATCACAATTGTCATAAGCAAAACCATCAAGTCCCCAATTTTTAGGTTGAGTTTCAAATGGGTTCCCAATATCATCGATAATTATTGGGTTTCTAGGATCGAGGTTGGGATCCTGAAGATCACTGAGATTATCCAGTACTACAACTGTTCCAAAAACTGAAAGATCATTCTCGTCAAATGGATACTGACAGCTTACTGTAATGTTTGGCGGGCAGCTAATTGCTGGGGGCAATTTATCCTGCACTTCCACCTCTATCATGCACTCGTTGGTATTTCCGGAGGTATCATACACCCTCAGGATGATCATAATCGGGTTGTCTGCAAGGTCACAGCAGAAAAAGTCAATATATGGCTTAAAAGATGGCAACTCTCCATCACAACCAATATCCATTCTGCTCACCTCAAAACCTCCAATACCGCACTCATCAAAACTTCCATTGTCAAAAACCTCAGCATTTACTCTTGCTGTACCATCATTGGTCAGTGATACAACAGTAGATTCCTTACATACCGGCACAGGAGGAGTTTCGTCCACCACGCTTACTGTCATTGTGCAGCTAGAACTGTTAGGGGCACAGTTGTCATAGGCTGTGAAGGTTAGAATATTTTCCCCTGCCTGAAGAGAAATATTGCCACCTGCCCAGTTTGATTGAAATCCTCCGGGGTATTGCAGATCAATTCTATCCACCTCATTGCAGTTGTCAACAGCGTTGGGAACAGGAATGAAGACTCCTGCTGTACAGCTTTGAGAAGTAGAAGTAGTGACGGTAATATCATCGGGACATGTGATTTCAGGTCCCTCCAAATCAACTATTTCTATTTCTTGAGTATGAATAATCTCTATGTGCTGATTGCACCAGAACTCACGTATCACCCAGGTTCTGATAATTTTCTCCTTGCAGTTAATTGGAGGCAGTGGGGAGTCTGAGAAGGTCGCTGAAATGTTGCAGTAAGGATCTAAAGAACCAGGCACAAGATCAAATCCATTGATGGATGGATATCCGGTAAACTCAGGAGATGGGTGCCCGTTTGGTAAAGTTGGAAAACCTTCATCACAAAGTAAAGCATTTCCATTTTGAAGAGTAAAATTCCCGGGAAGGTCTATCTCATTAAAGTCTACCCGACGCAAAAGAATCTGCTGAACACATGGTTCAGACTCATTACCACTTGAGTCTATGGCCATATACTCTCTATTAACGACTCTGATAAACTCTTCATCACAGAGAATTGGGGTTATTGTTTCATTCAATAAAACGATAGACTCCACTTCTCCACAGTTATCAAATGCTATGGGCTCTATATAATCTCTGCCATCCAGACAAGACAGCGTATCATTGGTACAGATGATGGTTGGCTTTAGTTTATCCTCAACCAGGATACTACCCCAGCAACTATTGCCGGTGGGATTCCCCATTGTATCCAGTCTGGTTACCTTTACCATAAGGGTACTTCCAATGTCATTTTGATCTACGAAATTGTGACCGCGATTGTCTACATCAACAAAATGGAATTCATTGATGCATGGATAGTGTCCGGCAAGCATCATATCCGCAGTTACAACTGCCTCACAATTTCCATCAACAGATACCTGCACATTCATATTACAACTAATGGTGGTATCAAGGGGAAAAGGCGTTTCAACAGTTACCGTGACACTGGCAGAAGCTGAATTGCCACAAACATCAGAAACCACAACGATGTAAGTTGTCGTAATGGTTGGCTCAGCAATGGGATTTGGAGAACTGGGATCATCCAATCCGGTGGTCGGGGTCCAGGAGTATTGTAGTTCAGAAAGTCCCGGATTTTTCAATGCAACCACACAAAATTCTCCTTCTACTGTTTCAAGCGGAGTCAACTCAGCTGTCTCCGTATCTATAATAGTAAAAGTAGTTTCGTCTGCAACGAAATCGTACAAAGCAGCATACAGAATACCACTAACAGGATCAAAATCAGCCCCCTGGCAGAAGTTTACCCTGGTACCTATATTTCCCACCAGACTCAACTCACCATCTAAAAGATCAAAGGAATAAAGGGAACTATCTGTTGCGTTTAATACATAGCCAATTCCAGCCGGGTCGACTCCTAACCACAAAACGCAATTCACACCAAGTCTGTATGCTTCAAAAGCCTCCCCGGTTGCAAGATTAACCTGGTAAATAATTGAAGAATCACTGCAAATAGTGTCGGTGCTGACGGCATACATAATATTAGTAGTCTCATCATATGCCAGACCTGCCCATATGTGATTTCCCTCCGAGGGGACAATGGATCCAATGGTTGTCGCAGCAGCAGTTGTAGTATCTATAGACACCAACAAATTGTTAGATAAATCTACGGCATATAAAGTACCATTGCCAAAATCCCCGGATCCATAGGCAATATTCGTGCCCATGTCAATTTCTACATAATCAGAACCGTCAAGGCCTTGCTTGACAAACCTGTTGGTTCCAGGTCTAACGCGAATCGCATATGATCGCGGAATGCTCAATATACCACCGGTGGCCTCTACCGACAATTCAGTACTGCCACCCAGACATAATGAAACATCCGGACTGCTCAAAATCTCCAATTCATTGAGCGGATTAGAACAATATCCACTCTGTGCGCTTGCCCAGGTGCTTGAAGAACCCAGAAAAGCAAATGTCAACATAGCTACCGTAAGGGATGGAAAGATGTGCTGACTCATGACTTTCCACGCAAACTCTTCTACTTTGTGGTAGAAATTAGTAAAATTCATCATGAGAATTTAGTTTTAGTTTAGTATTAAAAAATTTATTCATGCGTATACTATTCCACCCCTTGTGATCACTGGGACACAAGGCATGGGTCTTGTACTTAGATATGGTTGGAATTATCTAATGTCAGGTTGGTTGGTCAATCAGTATTAATATTTTTCATAAACTATACAAACATGTAAAACTGCATGTAATAGATTATAAAGTTTTATAATACATCACAAATATAAGCGAAAATTATAATATGTTTCAAACAAGGAAGGTGGGTATTTTTCACATTACATAATTTCATAATGTGTACAAGACTACAAACTTATTTTATAAACATTAGACAGCTTATTATACGAGAAAAAAATATGTATTTCTTCTAAAAAAAGGGGATATTTTCATTGAAATACCCCCTTTACGCGTCGTATCAGAAAGTCAATTGCGATTAATGTATCACCATTTTTTTCACTGCATGATGTTCTGTTGTCTTTACCTGATAATAGTATACACCAGGGCTCAAACCCAATTTTTTGGCATTGACCTCAATCTCGTTTAAACCAGAGGTTGCATTTATCTCAGTTGAAACAAGAAGTCTTCCCTGAGCATCAATGACTTCAAAGATGACTTCTTCTGAAGCCGGTAGATTAAATCGGATTAAGGTATTACCATTGAATGGATTGGGCTTGTTTTGGAAGAGTTCAAATGACTGGCCCGAAGATATAGATACCTCCCGCGCAAAATCAAGTCTCAGGCTTCCAAATTGGCGCTCATTAATTACCAACTCAGGCGTAAGAATACCAGGCTTGAGTTCTATGGAATGCTTCAATTCTCCTGGCTCGTGGGCTCTAAAAACAAGATTCATCAATGGGCTTTCACCGTTTAATGAGATTTTTTTAGCACGACTATAACTGACGAGCAAGTATTCAAAATCTCCATCTGTAATAAGATTAAAGTTTTCAGCATCTGCTCCAATGACCTGATTCCATACCAGCTCATCAAGGGACAACCTATTTGCAGGCCATCTCAATGCAAACTGAAAGGCAGAAAGGTTTTCGTCAGCCTCCTTTACATGGATTGGAACATCGATTAATTCTGTCTCATTGAAGGTCTTGTTTTGTACTTCCAAAATTCCCTCAAAACTTCTAGATAGAGCCTCATTTGCGTTGCCATTTTCAATGGACACATTTCCATTGATGTCACCAATTTTTACTCCTATAAAGTTTTGCTCAAACACTCTTCCCTCCTCATGGGGATCAATCCAGGTGAATTCCGGAAGCTCGAACTCAGTTGGCATCATACCCTCAGGCATTACATAATCAGCATCAAAAAATCTCCAGGAAGTATTGTTTCTAAAGTTATTCCATCTGCCTAATATCAGACCTCTGAGTTCCACAACGTCCCGGACATCAATTTTTCCATCATTATTTGCATCTGCAGCGATAAGGTAATATGGATCCTTTATTACCCCAAGACCGAGAATGTGTCTCTGCATGAGGAATATGTCATAGGTAGTTACACCATTGAGGGGATCTCTGTTGTCATAGGGAGTTAGGTGAAAGTTGTCTTCTCGCCAGGGGATATTTTCGAATTGAAAATATCCAATCTGGTCAGTGAAGTCCCAATGGTTCTCCTCAGATGAAGCTAAAAACAATTCCACTCCGGGTAAACCGGTTTCACTGCCATGATCAAAGATGAGACCATTCACAACACCTCCACCTATATCCTCCTTGCAAAAGCCGAATGGATCGCTAACCTCATAGGCAAACTTGCAGGAGTCAACTCCCCCCACACCATCTAGCACATATAAGAATCCTTCTAATATGGTAACTCCGACATTAGGATCAAGGTCATCACATGTAATGATCAGTGAATCAAGTCCTATATCATTCAGGTCAAATGTTAGTATTATATCTGCCGAGTCTATACAGTTATCTGACAGGGAAGCAAGTAATTGCTCCCCAAATACAACGACTTGTTGCTCATCCTCCATAAGGACAGGCACTTTTTCACAAACTATACTGGGACCAACGGTATCGATCAGGTTGACAAATACTTCAAATTCGGCGACATTTCCACAATTGTCAATAGCGGTAAAGGTAAATTCTGTTATTCCTGCGGGATAAACTCCACTGGCATCACTACCAGTAGTTGACCCAAAGGGCGAATTATTTGAAATTTGGATGTCTTCGGTGCAATCATCTATGGCTTCTGCGAAAATCTCCAAAAACATACTGCAACTATCAGGATTCAAGAAAAACTCAAAGGTATCAACAGTATTGATAAACTCAGGTGCAGTAGTATCTAGTGCAGTAAATATCTGTTCAAATGTCCATATTCCCATACCAAGGTCAGCATTGAAATTGCAGGAATCTACTACGGTCCAGGTTCTTAGGACCTGATCGCACTCCCCCTCTATTTCTAATGTTTCGTCAACATGACTAATCCCAATGAAATTGCAACTTAGAATATTAGGATCTAAAAAAGGAGGGGTAAATGGCAAATCTCCGGGATCAAAGTCACCGCATTCCTCAAATATAACAATTGAATCCGGCCATATAAAGTCAAGTGAATCTAGCATAGATTGTCCTTCTAATGTGATAATCTGCTGACAAGTATCCGAATTCCCTGAGGAATCTATTGCGACAAAAAGCCTAAACAGCTCCCCTACTCCTGTACATGTATCGATTTCAGAAACTACCACCTCTTCAATCATCTCCACTCCACAATTATCATTTGCTGATGCCACTCCCAAATCCTCAAGATCGAGAGGCAATTCATCACAAGCAATAGTGGTATCCTGAGGACAGGAAATAAACACTGGCGCTTCAACATCAAGAACTTCCACTGTAAAGCTACAAGTAGATGAATTCCCATTTACATCAGTTGCAGTATAGGTCACTAAAGTTTGACCTACCGGATAAGTATCGCTTGCATCTTCGGCATTATTGTAGTCATTAAAAAGTGAATCCAACTCACAATTGTCCATTGCAAAAGGAATAGAAATGTCGACTAATGCTGAGCATTCTAAACTGTCATTTTCGACTATTACGTCATCAGGGCAACTTATTTCAGGATGTTCTAAATCTAAAACGGTCACAGTAAAATGACAGGTGTCAATTGTTCCTTCAACGTCAACAGCAGTAAATATTACTGTGGTAACACCTACCGGATATATATCAGAGGCATCATTGGTAAAATTGTAGTCATTGAATACAGAATCTACTCCACAACCCCCAAATGCCTGGGCAAGTTCTAATTCTACAAATGCTTCACATAGACCTGGATCGTTAACTACTGTTGTGTCTGAAGGGCAAATTATGGTTAGTTCAACTCCTCCTGTTACGGTTACAGTAAAACTATCAATAGTAATATTACCGGCTACATCAATTGCGGTATAAATCACAACAGTCTCTCCAAGAGGATATACCCCACTTGCGTCTTCAGTACCAGTGAAGTTATTGAAAAATGTATCCAAAGCACAATTGTCTGTAACATCTGGCACTAGTACTTCTACAAATAATTCACACTCTCCGGGATCTACTTCAGCAGTAATATCTGCCAGACCATTGATCTCGGGTGGCTCCACATCCTGCACGCTCACTGTGAAACTGCATATCCCCGTATTACCTGCAGCATCCTCCGCAGTGAACTGAACCAGGGTACTGCCCACCGGATAAGTATCGCTCGCATCCGGCAAACCATTGAAGTTGTTCTCTATGAAAACTACTCCACAGTTGTCCTCTGCATCGGGCAGTGGTATATCAACCATTGCACTACATTCTCCCGGATCATTCTCCTGAACAATATTCTCAGGGCAACCAATCGTTGGGGATTCAGTATCGTCTACGGTCACTTCAAAGCTACAACTCGCGGAATTGCCCGCCTCATCAAAGGCAGTAAATACCACGATGGTAGTACCCACCTCATAAACTGCACTGGCATCCTCTGTTAGAGTAATATTATTCACCACACTATCCACTGCGCAGTTGTCATCGACCAAAGGCAGATCTATTTGAACAAAAGCAGAACAGGAGTCGGGATCATTGACCGTGTTTACATCATCAGGACAAGTAATCTCAGGAGCTTCCGCATCTTCAACAAAAACCTCAAAGGAACAACTAGCCGAACTGCCTTCAACATCCACCACCGTATAGGTTACAATCGTAACTCCCACCTCAAATAATCCTGTAGCCGCTCCTTCTCCACTAATATTATTGAATACACTATCTACACCACAACCTCCTGACACTTCAGGCAATGGAAGAGTCAATTCTGCAGAGCAAAGCATAAAATCATTGGGCGCTGTAAAGGTGGAAGGACACTCTAATGAAAGAGGTTCGACTCCTGTAACCGTTACCGTAAAGCTGTCAATGGTTACATTGCCTGCTACATCAATGGCAGTATATCTCACCACTGTTTCACCTGCAGGATAAAGATCAGATGCATCCATTGTGCCATTATAGTCATTGAAAAATGTATCCAAAGCACAATTGTCTGTAACATCCGGTATAGGAATGCTTACAAATGCTACACACTCTCCGGGATCTACTTCAGCAGTAATATCTGCCAGGCCATTGATCTCGGGTGGCTCTACATCCTGCACGCTCACTGTGAAACTGCATATCCCCGTATTACCTGCAGCATCCTCCGCAGTGAACTGAACCAGGGTACTGCCCACCGGATAAGTATCGCTCGCATCCGGCAAACCATTGAAGTTGTTCTCTATGAAAACTACTCCACAGTTGTCCTCTGCATCGGGCAGTGGTATATCAACCATTGCACTACATTCTCCCGGATCATTCTCCTGAACAATATTCTCAGGGCAACCAATCGTTGGGGATTCAGTATCGTCTACGGTCACTTCAAAGCTACAACTCGCGGAATTGCCCGCCTCATCAAAGGCAGTAAATACCACGATGGTAGTACCCACCTCATAAACTGCACTGGCATCCTCTGTTAGAGTAATATTATTCACCACACTATCCACTGCGCAGTTGTCATCGACCAAAGGCAGATCTATTTGAACAAAAGCAGAACAGGAGTCGGGATCATTGACCGTGTTTACATCATCAGGACAA
>REEI01000089.1 GCA_007695145.1 Saprospirales bacterium
GGCCTCGATGCTGCCCTGGCAGACCCGGATGCGTCGTTAACTGTTTTTGCTCCAACTGATGATGCTTTTGCTGCCATTGATTCTGCAGTTTTAGCTGAGGTTTTAGACAACCCGGAACTCCTGGAGGCCATCCTGCTCTATCACGTAGTGGGATCAGTGGCTCTTTCTACCGATTTGGAAGATGGTATGGAAATAGAGACCCTTCTGGGAGAAAATGTCACCGTTACCATCAACGGAGGTGTTTTCATCAATGATGCGCAGGTTACGGTTGCTGACTTAGTTGCTGACAACGGAGTTGTGCATGTTATCGACGCAGTACTATTGCCACCTGCAGATGAACCTTTTACTGTCTTTGATATCATTGATGGCTCGGATGACCACTTCACCCTTTCTGCCGTACTGGAACTTTCGGGCCTCGATGCTGCCCTGGCAGACCCGGATGCGTCGTTAACTGTTTTTGCTCCAACTGATGATGCTTTTGCTGCCATTGATTCTGCAGTTTTAGCTGAGGTTTTAGACAACCCGGAACTCCTGGAGGCCATCCTGCTCTATCACGTAGTGGGATCAGTGGCTCTTTCTACTGATTTGGAGGACGGTATGGAAATAGAAACCCTACTGGGAGAAAATGTCACCGTTACCATCAATGGAGGTGTATTCATCAATGATGCGCAGGTTACTGTTGCTGACTTAATTGCTGATAATGGAGTTGTGCATGTTATTGATGCCGTTTTATTACCCCCTGCAGATGAACCTTTTACTGTGATGGATGTAATCGAAAATTCCGACGACCACGAAACGCTCAACTCCCTTTTACAAATTTCAGGTCTAAACACTTTACTTGCAAATCCTGAAGCAGAGTTTACCGTTTTTGCTCCTACAGATGACGCATTTGCTCTAATTCCAGAGGAAGTTCTTGATGAAATCCTGAATGATCCTGATCTTCTTGAGATCATTCTCGCTTACCATGTAGTTGGTTCAGTTGCTCTTTCAACCGACCTGGAAGATGGTATGGAAATAGAAACCTTAATTGAAGAACCCGTTACTGTTACCATCAATGCTGAAGGTATATTCATCAACAATGCAAGGGTGACATTTGCAGATATTGTAGCTGACAATGGAGTAGTCCATGTAATTGATGCAGTATTGATTCCATTCCCAGCTTTTACTGTAGCAGATGTTATTGCTAACTCCCCTGATCACAATACTCTTAATGCAGCTATATCTGCTGCAGGTTTAACTGAAACATTGAGCGATCCATTTGCTAGCTTTACTGTTTTTGCACCTACTGACGACGCCTTCGATGCACTACCGGAAGGGTTGCTAGAGGAATTATTGGATGATCCTCAAGGCTTGTTAACTGATATCCTTTTGTACCATGTTGTTGGGGCAGTTGCGTTTTCAACGGATCTTGAGGATGGGATGGAAATAGAAACGCTATTGGGGGAAGCAGTAACGGTAACCATCAATAATGACGGAGTTTTCATAAATAATGCACAGGTAACGTTTGCAGATATCGAAGCAGACAATGGCGTGGTTCACGTCATTAACGCCGTACTTTCACCACCGACTTCAACAGCCAATCTTACGGAAGTAGAGCTTAGCTTATTCCCCAATCCAGCAACCTCTCAGCTTACTATCCATCTGCCTGAAGTACTTTCAAACGATTCTCAAATTGTCATTTCAGATATCAAGGGAAGAATTGTCCAGCAATTTGAAAGCAATGGCAGTCATCTAAAGATCGAAGTGGGGAACTACCTTGCTGGAACTTACTTTATTTCAATTTTCAACAAAGATTACATTGCAAGACAAGTCTTTATTAAGCAGTAACTTTTAAGGAGTTTTTTTGACTGCCACACACTTTCACACAAAAAACCCAATCTTCCTAATAGCCGGGCTGTCCCATTTGTGACAGTCCGGTTTTTTCTAGGTACCTGTAATTTCGATAGCTCCTTTTCTTATCAATCGAGGATTATTATAAATACTCTTATACCTAAGTCACCTCAAACCAAATCCAGAATACAACTGATTATCCTCCAGGGCCTATAAATTAAGAAGGTTCTTCTTCACAGAATGACACCGCATGTTCTAAAATAGACAGGTAGGTATGAGTTCACAATTTATCGGAGGCTATCTTTAATAATTGGAACAAAAAACTCCCAACCCTGGCCTGTTGGCAAACAGCTGAGTGTTAGTGTTTCCCCACTTACAGGGTGTATAAATGAAAGATACGCACAGTGGAGAGCGATAGCATTAGGGTGTTGCCATTTTTCACCACCGTACCTCAAATCTCCAACCAGTGGCGCTCCGGATTTTGCCAGTTGTGCCCTAATTTGATGAGGTCTTCCTGTGCCAAGGACGATCCGATACAAATGAAAGTTGCCATTGCTTCCACTCAATTCAAGAGAAAGCCTGGCCTCTTTCCAACCTGAAGGCAAAGCACCAGAACGCTTCTCCTTCACAATGGAACGATTTTTTTTAACGTCTTTTTTTAACCAATGCACCAATTCGCTTTTATCGATGATAGGCTCCCCAGTAGAAAGACAATAATAAATTTTTTCAATCTCTCTGTTTCGAAACAAGTCGTTCATCCTTGATACTGCCTTGGAGGTCTTCGCAAAAATTTGACAGCCAGAGGCGGGTCTATCCAGTCTATGGACGGGCTGAAGAAAGGCCTCCCCAGGCTTATTGTACACCCTCCTCAAATATGATTTGGCCCAATCGAGCAATGTATCGTCCCCGGTCCTGTCTGAGTGCACTAGTACCCCGGCAGGTTTCTCGATGGCCAGTAAGTGGTTATCTTCAAATAATATCTTGTATTTTTCACGTTTCATTATACTTGGCTTTATTGAGCAGATACAAACTGCAAGAATAACTAATTCTGTAGCAATTCAGAAGAATATAGAGGAAAAAGGGAGATTCAAGCATGAGTTCTCCACTTACAACACCTTAATTACTGCCAAAATTTTCTCTAATTTTGACTTAAACTCATTTTTCACTTTTCAACGATCAAATCTTTAGTGGTATTAGTAATTACCTCGCGTACTCCTTTATGCAATGCAATTGAGCCAGCTGAAATAGTTACTTATTGCTCTGAGAAAAAATCATTCTCAAAGAATTTTTTAAAAATGCTTAAAGTATCTAAAAGTTAAAAAGTGTATTTAATACACTAAGTATGTTAAAATTCTTTTACCTTAGTGGCATATAAAATTTACTTTTGATGAAACCTTACTTCCAGAGTTCATTTTTTCTACTGTCCTTTTTGCTTGTCTGTGCTAATCTGAACGCTCAAATTATCACCATTGACCCTCCATTTCCAAGATCCGATGACACAATAACCGTTTTTTTTGATGCCACCCAGGGTAATGGGGGTCTGATGGGTGTTGATCAGGTTTACGCCCATACAGGGGTAATTACCAATCTCAGTGGCCCTGGGGAGTGGAGATATGTTATTGGAAACTGGGGAACGGATGATCCGCGAGTAAAAATGACCAAAGTAGATGACAACCTTCATAAATTGAGTTACCACGTGAGGAGTTTTTATGGAGTTCCGGCCGGAGAAGATATACTTGAACTTGCTTTTGTGTTTCGAAATGTAAACGGAAGTCAGGAGGGAAAAACGGAAACGGGAGGTGACATTTTTACACCTCTATACGATAATTTCAGTGGACTGATCGCTATTTTCAACAGTCAACCTCCTGGAGGAGGCATTTTGCCCATTGGGGCAGAATACCCTATTGAAATAGTTGCCTCTGACAGTGCCCAGATTGAACTCAGTCTGAATGACAGTATCATAGCAACTGGATTTGGTCTTGAGTTATCTACAGTTTTCACCTTTGATGAGGGGGGTGATTACATCCTTTCCTTTTCAGCTTATAATGATAGCGATTCTGTATTTGATTCACAATCAATACTGGTTCTCCCAGGAGAGACGCAGACAGCTCCCTTTCCGGAGGACATGGTTCACGGTCTCAACCACCTCAATGACAGCAGCATCTTATTCGGCTTGTATGCACCCGGAAAAGAAAGCGTATTTTTATTGGGTGATTTCAACGACTGGAAGCCTGGGATGGACTATCTTTTGAAATTCGACCCCGGGCAAAATGTTTGGTGGATAGAATTAAGTGGGCTGGAACCCGAAATGGAATATGCTTTTCAGTACCTGGTGGACGGTAGCATTAGAATAGCTGACCCTTACAGTGAAATGGTTTTGGACCCTGCTCACGATCCTTTCATTCCAGAATCAACTTTCCCCAATCTCAAACCTTATCCACATGGAAAAACTAACGGCATTGTAGGTGTTTTCAAGCCCAGGAGAGATGTATATGATTGGCAAATAACCGATTTTAAAAGGCCTGCAGTTGAAGACCTGGTCATCTATGAATTGTTGGTGAGAGATTTTTCTGAAGAAAGAAATTTTCAAGCAGTTATCGATAGTCTCGACTACTTGCAAAGATTGGGTGTAAATGCTATTGAACTCCTTCCGGTCAATGAATTTGAAGGTAATATCAGCTGGGGGTACAATCCATCCTTCCACATGGCTCTGGATAAATTTTACGGGCGGCCTGAAGATCTAAAGCGATTAATAGATGAAGCTCATGCAAGGGGGATGGCTGTAATCATTGACATTGTGTTGAATCACGCATTCAGTCAATCACCACTTTGCCAGCTCTATTGGGATGCACAGAACTTCCGGCCTGCACCGGACAATCCCTGGTTAAATGTGACTGCCCGTCATCCATTTAATGTGGGGTATGATTTCAATCACGAAAGTGAGGCCACACAGTATTGGGTGGATCGCATTATGCGCTATTGGATTGAGGAGTACAACATCGATGGATATCGCTTTGACCTCAGCAAGGGATTTACTCAAAATTTTACAACTGATGTGGGCGCATGGTCCGAATATGATGCCGACAGGATAAGGTTGTTGAAGCGAATGAGTGATGTAATCCGGGAAATAGACGAGGATTTCTATATGATTCTAGAGCATTTTGCTGTAGATGAAGAAGAGCGAGAGCTTTCAGATGCCGGAATGCTAATGTGGGGAAATATGCACTTCAATTACAAGCAAGCTGCCATGAGTTTCAGTGGCAGTAATTTCAGCCGGGTATCTCATAAACAAAGAGGGTTCAATGACCCTCACCTGATAGGTTATATGGAGAGCCACGATGAAGAGCGGCTGATGTACGAAAATTTGGAATTTGGAAACTCTGGTAGTGACGGGTACGATATACGCAAACTCCCAACGGCCTTAAGAAGAATGGAGTTGGTGAATACTTTTCTATACACCGTACCCGGACCAAAGATGCTCTGGCAGTTTGGTGAATTCGGTTATGACTACTCTATTTTTTACTGTCCAGGCGGAGGGGTCAGCCAGGATTGCAAACTAGATATTAAACCCACAGCCTGGGAGTACCTGGAAGAGCCGGAAAGGCAGAGACTTTTTCAGGTTACAAGCGCCCTTATTCACCTAAAACTGAATCACGATGTGTTTCGAACTGATGATTTTGAAATGGATGTGGGGGCTAGATTCTGGAAACGCATCCGATTGTTTGGTGACGACATGAATGTTAATGTTCTTGGTAATTTTGATGTGGAGCGCAGAGATATCAACCCCATTTTTCCACATACAGGAATGTGGTACGAATTTTTCTCAGGAGACAGTATCCTTATAGAAAATATCAATATGCCTCTTAATATGGAACCAGGAGAATATAGAATATATACCACAGTAAAACTCGACAAGCCAGATATAACTACCAGTGCCGGCTTTATTCCTTCGCTTCAGGATCTCGAACTAACTCTTTTCCCAAATCCGGCCGGCAATGAACCGATTTATCTGGAATTTGCCTTAGAGTCAGCAGGGCCCGCTTACCTCAGGTTACAAGATGCCTCCGGACGCACCATCGGAAACTATAATTTCTCCTGGCTGCCAGCAGGTCCTCACAATATTTCAATAGGTGATTACCTGAGAATGCCGATGGACAAAGGAGGAATGTACTTTATCTCAATACTTACAGAAGAGGGAATGGCCGTGAGAAAGTTGAAGGTGGTGAAGTGATGCCAGAATAAAAATCTATTGACACCTCAGGATGGTAGGGTTATATTGCCATGGAAGAAAAGCTTAGTTTTAAGTAAATTGGTCAAATTACCTTTGAAAAAAGTAGAATTACCTTGAGCTTGTTCAGTCTCCAATGACAACCACCTCACTACCCAGCTCAGTCATAAGGTTGCGCATCCTGTTATGACAAGTAAATAAAAGAACTTGTCTTTTTTCTGCAAAAGCCAACAGTTGAGCTGCCATAGTAGCCGCCCTTTTATCGTCAAAGTTAACTAGCACATCGTCCAGGACTACAGGCAGTGGTTCTGCCCCTCCCTGCTCGTACTGTTCTATCAAACCCATTCTCAATGCAAGGAGTAGTTGTTCTCTGGTTCCCCTGCTGAGTTGTTCCAATTTTTTTCGACGACCGGACAGCTCGGTCAATATCAATTCCTCTTTATCGATTTCTGTCTGCAAATTGATGTATCTACCTTCAGTGATCCTGGAAAAAATCTCAGCAGTTTTCTTAATCACTTCGGGCTGCCTGGTATCCTGGTACTTTCTCTTACATAGTCCAACTACTTTGGCTGCAATTCGCGCCACCATCCAATTGCGATACTCTGCCTGCAATTCACTTTTGAGTGACGCCAATCTCAATTCACTTTCAGCCAGTTCCTGTCGGTTTAATTTTGCACTAGCACTGTTTTGAAGCTGTCCGACTTCTCTCATCTTGTTGTCTCTCTCAATTTTCAGGTCCTTAAGTCGTGACTCTGCCATGCTCTTCCTATTTTCTAGTTCCATCACATCCAGACCAGACATGGACTCAATGACTTCCTGAAGGGCTCGCCTCCCAAAACGAGTTTCAATGGTTTGTACTGCTTTGTCCCTTACCGCCTCAAGGTTCTTGTACTTTTCCTGTTCCAGCAAATGCTTTTCAAATCCCTCAATAGAATTCAAGCCATAATGCTTAAGAGAGCTTTCTAAATCTAGTTCGATCTCAGCTATCCTCTCCTTTTGCCTGCCATTGCGGGTACTGATCTGTTCTAATTGTCTCATCAGCTCTCTTCTCCTTTGGTCCACCTTCTTGTACTCTTCCAGGCTTCGGATAAGTTGTTCTGACTGAAAAATACTCGATTGATCGATTTGAACAGGAAAATTATTGCGCAATTTCACCTCAAAACCATTAATACCCTCCTGCACCTTTTCCAATTGCTCTTCTTGCTCTATGATTCCCTCCCTCATTTCCATGAAACGGTCGATATTGGTCGCGGTTTCAATTGTATTTTGAGGGCGCAATGTCAAGGGCAAGTCGAGGTCGGAAAGTAAATTTTTCCAGTTTTCCAACAGTTTAGCCAACTCCTGTTGTGCCTCCATTAAGTCCTTCTGTATGCGTTCATGGTTACCTTTGGACAATTCCCATTGATGCCGTTGTCCTGTCAATTCTTCTATTAGATCTTCGTACTTTTTCAAATCCTGTTGAAGTTCATTAATCCCCAGTTGAATTTTTTCAGGCTCAGGGTACTCTTTTTGTCCACCTGCCTGATTTCTAAACAATAAATTGAGGACAACAACTGAAAAAGCAACAACCAGCAAAACAATAGCAAGATACGTATGAGTATCCATAATCCATACTCCACTGCCAATCGCAATGACAACCATCAACCACAAAGCAGCCTTGGTGTAAAAGTTTACACCCTTAACTCCAGTTTTAAGTGAATGGAAAAATTTATCTCTTTGGATTTCCAGTGAAGCTAATTTATTCCTGGCTTCACCGGCTTCCACTTCATTTGAAATCGTATGATCATGAAGACTTTGGTCAACCATTTTTACCTTTAAATCAAACTCCTCCATTTTTTCAGATGCTCCTTTTAATCTTTCCTGTAGAGATCGAACATCCGTTTCCAGTCCAATTTGCCGGGCGCGCGTCTCCTCACCTTTTTCCCGCAATTCCAAAGTATTCCTAAACCTAGACAAAACTTCTTCGGTAAACCCCTCCCCCATTCTTTCCAAAAACTGATTTTTCAATTTTTTGCTTCTTTTTAATGAAGCAAGAATACTTTCTTTCTCCTTGAGTAAAAACTCAAAATTCACATGGTCTTTCTTCAATAAATCCAAATGGGGTAATAGGGATTCCAATTCTGTTTTTGGTGGAAGCTTGTCAATCTCAAACCGAAGGTTCTTCTCATCCTCTATTTCTTTTTTCAAGTCATCCAAAAGTGATTCTCTACGCTGCCTAAGTTGTTGTATTTGATTAATTTGAGCATCTGGAATTATGGGTATTTCACCCAGTTCAGCCAATTTATTTTGGGCATCTTCAAACTGAATGTATTCAGGATAGACTTCAAGACGTGCGCTCAGTTCTGTAAATTCACTATTATTGACCTTCAACTCATTGTCAAGATTCTTTACATCAAATTTTAACTGTTCTATATCTGATTGTAATCGGTCATATTCCTCAGCACTCAAGGACATCTCTGCCAATTTCATCTCCAAAGAATGAATTTCATCACTCAAGTCCTTTAGTCGAAAATTGGTTCTGGCACCGGACCGATAAAATTCATTGGCAGAGGCCTGTATTCCTGACTCCAGACTGCGCAGATCGAGTCCCGTCACTCCTGTGCCCAGGCTGTAAATCCTGTCTTTCATTCCAGATTCTTGAATGCTGTTGATATCATAGAGCTCCTGAAGATTTATTGCATAAATGTTTTTGTAAATATCTTCATTCGCATCTGATATCAATTCTTTAAAGAATCGCTCGTCGTCATATCTCTTTCCTGAAGCCACTTCAAAAAGGGAAATGGAACGGTTGGCCCCGGAATGATAAAGCTCCCATTCTCTGCCCTGACTATCTAAAAACTGAATTTTTCCCCCGTGATTGCCGCCAGAAAGAGGAGGTCTTCTCTGGCTTCGCGTTCTGGGATAACCGGACAAAGTAAATTGTATAAAATCCAGCAAAGTTGACTTTCCCGCTTCATTCTCACCATAGATAAGGTGAAGTCCCTGACCAAAACCATCCAGTTTCTTGTCATTAAAAATACCAAAGCCTTCAATATGAATGGACTTAATAATCATTATCTCCCAATTTATTCATCATAATAGCATTCACAGCAAAAGCTCCGGCATCCCTAATAATCTCATTCAATTCCGGTTCTTTCAAAAATTCCTCATGCAGGTCACGGATGTACTTCCGGTGCCTTCTATTTATCTCTTCATCAGTTTCTTCTATTAGCTTTTCACCCCTGGAAGGATCAGAGGCCAATTGGTCAAACTCCCTTAAAAGGTCAGCAAAAAAGTCATCTGCTTTTTTCCGCTCATCAAGATCAATATTAGGAAGAGTCTTATTGATGGGACTTTCAAATTGCAAGAGGGGATTCAATTCTAAGTACTCTGCATTAAAAGAGTTGAATAATTCCATGAGTTGATCTCCATCCTGAAAGGCCCGGTAAAGTTCAGTGCTTCCTTTTAAAGTCGGCAACACAAACAACCCTCTTTCGGGATATTCATCCCTAATGGTCTCTATCAATTTATCCAATTTGACAGAAAAGGAGTCTAAATCTTCAATCCCTGTACAGTCCATCTCTATCCTTTTATAGACAATGGGACTGAGCGGTCTGAAGTGCATTTTTTGAAGAGTCTTTCCATTGAATTCAACTAAAAAGCACCCCTTATCACCCTCTTCATTAAAGTGCCGACCCTGTATATTTCCTGAAAAAGCAACTGTAGGTTTAGCTCTCGACAAAACAGCCCGCTTGTGAATATGACCCAATGCCCAATAATCCATTTGCCTGGTCTCAAGGTCCATCATACTGAAAGGGCTATAGGGCATGTGTCCGGAATCAGTACCGAAATCGCCGTGCAACAAAGCGATGGAAAGTAGAAGTCGATCAGCCTGAGGGTACATCAGTGCCAGGTTTCGCTTTTCCTCCCTTTGTGCATAGCTCATGCCAAAAAGAGCGACCGCATCCTTGCCATTTTTCTTAAAATGTACTCTTTCTGGCTCCTCTCCACTGAACAGGTGAACATTTTGAGGCAATTTCAAGCTATTTGACCATGTATTGATGGGGTCGTGATTACCGGTAATCAGATATACCATTATCCCTTTTTCCTCCAATCTTTTCATGCCTCGATTAAAGTAATACTGAGCCCTCATGGTTCCGGAACCAGTATCAAAACTATCTCCGGCAATTAACACAAAATCAACTCTCTCGCTCAAAGCCGCATCAATTAACCGATCAAAGGCAACAAAGTTCGCTTGAATCATTTTCTCGCTCAGAGCAGAATTGATCCTGGATAAGCCGCGAAAAGGGCTTCCTAAATGAAGATCTGCGGCATGAATAAATTTAATATGCATAGCTATTGCTGTTTGATGGGTAAAGATAGTAAATTTGAACGTGTGAAAGGGGATATCCGGTCCGACCAAGATGCCTTAAAAAGGAATGGAATTGTTCGTATAAAAACTACACATTTGTTGGAATGAGGATGTAATACATTTTTTCTTGAATCAAAGGTACCTGCAAAACTATCCTTTTAGCGATAAAATGAGCCATGCATCAAACTTCAGATTTTGTTTCAACTACTTTCCTATTTCCATTCAAGTTAAATCTTTCCGATGGTCTAAATTCCCAAATCAAGTTGGAGTTTCAAAACAGGAGATCAAACCAGGCAGCAAAAAATTCATTATTTTTGTAATCATTAAAGCCGGTAAAGTTCTCAGAGAGCCTATTGCTCTGAGAAACTTCAGGCAATTTCTCACAGAAAGCAAAGCAGTATGGCAGGACATAATAAATGGTCAAAGATCAAGAGGAAAAAAGGAGTCGCTGATGCTAAAAGAGGGGCCATTTTTTCCAGAATCATAAAAGAAATAACCATAGCCATCAAAGAAGGTGGAAATGCGGACCCAGACTTCAATCCGCGACTGAGGTTGGCACTATCCAATGCCAAGGGTGCCAATATGCCCAAAGACAATATAGATCGTGCTATCAAGAAGGCGGAAGATAGTGGTGGGGAGGCGATGTTACAGCCCACTTATGAAGGTTACGCTCCTGGCGGTATTGCAGTATTTGTAGAGTGCGCAACTGACAATCTCTACCGGACAGTGGCAGCAGTAAGAGCGGTATTCAATAAAAAAGGTGGCAATCTGGCAACCAGCGGCTCAGTTGATTATCTTTTTGATCGGAAGGGTATATTCGTAATCAAATCTGAAGAGGTGTCCGACATGGAAGATTTGGAGCTCGAACTCATAGACGGGGGCGCTGAAGACATAGAAAAGGACATGGACAACCAGGAAATCACAATTACAGTTTCCTTTGAAGACTTTGGGAATATGCAAAAAAAGTTGGAAGAGCTCCAACTGGAGCCCAAAAGTGCTACTTTGGAGCGCATCCCGCTAAACACAATAAAGCTGGATGTACGGGAAGCTCAAAAGGCACTGAATCTAATAGAAGATTTAGAGGAAGTGGAGGATGTTCAAAATGTTTTTCACAATCTGGAAATGACTGAAGAATTGCAAGCTGCCCTTGAAGCATAAAAAAACCTCGTTGCCGAAGATGACAACGAGGTCGAACACACTATGAGAACACCCTAAATCTTTAATTGCTATAAAAAGTTTATAATAAAAATCTCATTATTAACTTAACAAGCACATTGCAAAGGTAAAACAACTGATTCAAATACACCAAATTTTTTTGATGATTTCTGAAAAAAATATTGAAAAGATTTTCGAAACACTTGATATAGAGGATATTATAAGTGACTTTGTAACCTTAAAAAAAAGGGGGTCCAACTTGTTGGGGCTATGTCCCTTTCACAATGAAAAGACCCCCTCCTTTTCTGTGTCACCCTCAAAGGGAATATTCAAATGCTTTGGTTGTGGGAAAGGTGGAAACGCCATCCAGTTTCTAATGGAGCACGAAAATTTCACTTACCCGGAAGCACTAAAATATGTAGCAGCAAAGTACAACATACTCATTGAAGAGGCTCCCCTCACCCGAGAGGCGGAAGAAGAGAGGAAAGAGCGAGACAGCCTTTATATTGTAAATGAATTTGCAAGAAAGTTTTTCAAGGAATCACTTTTAAATACCGGTGAGGGAAAATCTGTGGGTCTCGATTACTTCAATAACAGAGGCTATGATCAGGATACAATCGATCGATTTGATCTGGGCTATGCTCCCCGCTCCGGAACCGCTCTAAAAAGTGCTGCTTTGAGAAGTGGGTATGAGCTGGAGCGACTAAAGACACTAGGGTTGGTTTCAGCTAAGGAGTTTGATTTTTTTCGAGAAAGAGTAATCTTCACTATTCACAACCTAAGCGGAAAGCCGCTTGCATTTGCTGGACGTACACTATCAACTGATAAAAAAACGCCCAAGTATGTCAACAGTCCGGAATCCGAAATTTACGTAAAGAGCAATATACTTTATGGACTCTATCAGGCCCGTCAGACCATAAGAGCTCAAGACAGGGTTTATCTCGTAGAAGGTTATACAGATGTAATCAGCCTTCACCAGGCTGGCATAACCAATGTAGTAGCAGTATCGGGAACGAGTCTTACACAGGGGCAAATCAATCTGTTAAAGCGATTTTCAAATAACATCCACCTTATCTTCGATGGCGATAGCGCCGGGATGAATGCTGCAATGAGGTCACTGGATTTGTTGCTGGAACAACAAGCCAATGTTAGGACTATTATGCTACCAGAAGGGGAAGACCCTGACTCCATTATCAAGAGCATTGGAAAAGAAGCCTTCCTAACTTTTTTAGAAGAACAAAATAAAGATTTTCTTGACTTCAAACTCTCTGTATTGCCCGAGGCCCAATCTGAAGATCCTTTTGAACGCACAAAGGCCATAAGGGAAATTGTGCGCACCATAAGCCTTCTAACTGACCAACTCAATAGAAGTCTCTACATAAGGAAGGCAGCTGATCGATTTAAAATGGAGGAATCTGTATTGGTGGACGAGGTAAACAAGGCCCTCAAAGATAAGATTTGGAAGGAAAAGGGAAGGCGACAGAGAGAGAAAGAGCGAGAAGAGCGCAACGAAGTACAGACTTCCTCAAACGAGACTGAAGAGGGTCCAATTGTATCGGCAAAAAGAGAAGCTGCTATTGAGCAGCGCGACTTTTTCCAGGAAAGAGCTCTGATAGAGGTCCTGCTGAAATATGGTAACGAAAAAATGGAAAATGGTCAAAGTGTTTATGAATTTGCTATTGCAAACCTGGAAGATATAGCGGACAATATTGAGGACAAAAGAGTAAAAGCAATACTACAATCAATGAAAGCCTCACACAGTAAAAAGGGAGCACTGGATATACAATCGCTGGTGGGACATCCGGATAGTGGTGTAAACAAATTGGTAGTTGATCTGCTCACGGAGGAATATTCCTACAGTGAAAACTGGGAAAACAGATGGAATATCATCCTCCAAAACCAAAAGCCTCCCGATGAAAATTTTACCCAGGAAACAGAACAAGTTGTTATTTCTTTAAAATTGCGGAAGGTAAGGCGTGTAATTGACCAATTGATGAAAGATATCAATAAAAAAATAGAAGATCAGAACCCTGCCTCTGTGGATGAACAACTCGAACTATATATGGAGCTAAAGAGCCTGGAACGCCAATTGGCTGAAAAATTGAGAACTATCATTTATTCCTAATCTTTCGTCTGCCGATCATTATGGCTTGACCAAATATAATAATTCAATGTAGTAGCTAAATCTCTTCCCTTAGTAAATGCTAAATTCTCACCACCAATTGTTCAATAACATCATTTCCATTACTTTTGGCGTAAAATTTAGGCTGAATTGAACGCTGATAAGGTAAAGATAAATACTGAGTGGAGGGAAGTTCTCAGAGACGAGTTTGAAAAACCATACTTTTCCAAGCTTCGCCAAAAATTACTTCAGGACAAGCAGGCAGGAAAGCTCATCTATCCCTCCGGATCAAAAATATTCAATGCTTTTGACTCCACTCCCTTCTCCAAAGTAAAGGTGATAATTTTGGGGCAGGACCCCTATCATGGTCCAGGACAGGCTATGGGTTTATCGTTTTCCGTACCGCGAAACATAAAAATCCCACCCTCTTTGAGAAATATTCACAAGGAATTACACAATGATCTAAGTATCACTCCGCCCGATCATGGAGATTTAAGTACCTGGGCCAAAAGAGGAGTCTTTCTATTGAATGCGATTCTTACCGTGGAACACAAAAAGCCCGGATCACACAGCAAAATCGGCTGGGAGACATTTACGGATGCAGTGATTGAAAAACTTTCTGATGAAAGAGAAAATCTCGTGTTTTTACTTTGGGGGCGTTTTGCCAGATCAAAGGCCTCGCTCATTGACTCGCGCAAGCACCAAATTTTGGAGTCAGCACACCCCAGTCCACTGGCTGGAAATGCATTTATGAACAATCACCATTTTTCTAAAGCAAACAATGCGCTGACTTCTAAAGATATAGAACCTATTGATTGGAGTATTGATTGAACCAAAAAAATAGCATTACAATGGAACCAATAAAGTATCGGAATCAATTTATTGCTTTAGGATGCATGGGACTAATCGCAGTCGTTTTCGGCGCATTTTCGGCCCACGGATTAGAGGGAAGACTGGATGAATCTTCGCTAAACTCATTTAAAACGGCAGTTGAATATCAATTTTACCACGTGATTGTAGGGCTGCTGATGTGCTTTGCACCAGATAGGCTCAGAGCAAATTTGGTGCGCCTTAGCATCCATCTCTTTATCACTGGTATGTTTCTTTTCTGCGGTTCAATATACCTACTCAGTACAGCCGGGGAAATCCACCAAATCAATGTGAGTGCCCTTGGACCTGTAACACCGGTAGGAGGAGCTGTTTTAGTCTCAGGGTGGTTTGTCCTTATTGTAAGTGCCATACCTGAAAGAAAGTGATTTCGGGTAAAATTACTTTCAAGAGTCAAAAGTGATTTCCATTTGGGAAAGAATTCTAATATTATTTTGCATCATTTCATTGAGTCTCTCAAACTTATAAAATTTCCTTAAATATTATTCCTAAAAATTCGTGTGGACAATGATATTATTTCCCATATTTGCATGTTGAGTTTGCAATCAAAAAAATCGAAATATGAAACATTTACTTACATTATTTTTCGGAGTACTGCTTTTTGCAGGGACTACTTCTGAAGTACACGCTCAAAAAGTCACTGACTATGAAACTTCGATAGGTATTCGGTTGGGTTGGGGATTTACATTTACAGGGAAGCATTTTATTAATGATGCCCATGCGATTGAAGGTATTTTAAACTATCGATGGGGATGGACTCGTTATAACCAAACGAGGATTGCTGCAGTGTATCAAATTCATGGAGATCTCTCTGATGTCTTTGATGGTTTGGCGTGGTACTGGGGATTTGGTGGTGTAGTTGGGTTTGAGTCTTATTCCTCAAGATTCTCGGATGCCTCTACTCAGGTTTTTTTTGGAGTTGTCGGCGCTATTGGGCTGGACTATGCTCTTCAAAACACTCCAGTTAACGTAAGTGTGGACTTTATGCCAAACTTTGTTTTTGGAGACAGAATAAGTGGTTTGAGCGGGTCAAGAGGATTTAGAGGGGATATGGGTGGAGTGGCTGTAAGATATATTTTGAAATAATTTCCCTTAAGTCAAATATTTGAAAAAGCTCCGGATCTATCGTCCGGGGCTTTTTTTTGTTGAGGTTAGAAAGACTTGAAAGTAAAGATAACTAAGGTGATTATCTACTGAAGTCGATCTCCGTATTGTCTCCTAGATTTAGACTTTGTTTCATACCCCTAATTGCAGTATCATTCCCAACTATACTATCCTGGAGCACGACCTCTTCAATGGATGAATGCTCCCCAATTATGGATTCTTTTATGATTGCAGACCGAATGACCGAATTCCCGCCAATCGTAACATGGGGTCCAATTATAGAATTTTCAATTTCGCATCCCGGGGATATATGCACGGGTTGTAGAATAATGGTGTTGTTGAATCCGGGTAATTGGAGGGTTGGATATCCGGCTTTTTCCAATAGAATTGAGTTGGTTTTCAGCAGCACGTCCTTTTTACCACAGTCGTACCAATTTTCAGCATGCGTAATATGAAAGCGCCCCCCATCCTTTAGCATGCGCATAATGGCATCTGTCAACTGAAATTCTGAATGAGTTCTATGTTCTGATCTTATCAGGTCATCGAGAGCCTCAATCAGGAGACCGGCCTTCTGAAATTTGTAAATTCCGATCATCGCAAGATTGCTTTTTGGAATGCTGGGTTTTTCAACCACGGACATTACAAAGCCCTCCTTATTGAGTTCAACAATACCGAATTCCCTCGGGTCAGATACTTTTGCAACTGCAACGCAATTATCTTCACATTGGAGCATGGCATCCAAATTCATATCAAAGATAAGGTCACCTAGTACCACGAAAACTTTCTCGTCCCTTTTCAGGCAATTTCTCGCCGACCATATTGCATGGCCAAGGCCTTCCCGACTTTCTTGAACCACAAACTCCTTCTTGAGCCGTGGATATTTTTCTCCGATGTAATTTTTGATCTTATCACCGAGATAACCAATGACAAAGACAAATTCATCAAAACCGGCTTCAATCAATTCGTCAATGATAAACCCAATGATGGGCTTACCCGCAACAGGTATCAAGGGTTTTGGCTGGGTATAAGTAAGTGGCCTTAAGCGGGTTCCGGCCCCGGCTACAGGAATTATTGCTTTCATGTTCAATTATTGACCTGACAAACATACCCCAAAAGAGAGAAAAATAAAAATGGTGTTGGTTAAAATAACTTAAAACCCTATCCACAGGTGAAAACTAAAATACCTATAGACTTTCTACATAAGGTTTCCCCCAGCCAAAGTTTAGGGTCGAAAAAAAACCACTATGTGATTAATGATTAGACTGAGCCCTTATTATGAAAGGTGCGTTAATTGGAATCACCATTCATTCAATTTTCTACAAAACAGCATGATGCAAAATTGAGAGCCTGAAATTACAAGAGCTTGAATCAATCCAAAATCATGGCTTTATGCCGTATTCTTCCAAAAGAAGTTTGGTTTCATCTCGGGGAACAAATTGCATAGCTGCTGAATTGATGCAGTAGCGCAAGCCGGTTGGAGGGGGGCCGTCTTCAAAAACATGCCCTTGATGACCGCCGCATTTTAGGCAATGCACCTCAACCCTAATCAGTCCGTGAGATTGATCCTCTTTGTAGCCAAGGAGACCCGGTGCCATTGGCTTTGAGTAACTTGGCCACCCGCAATGGGAACCAAATTTATCCTTTGAGTCAAAAAGTGGCAATCCGCAACCCGCACAACAAAAAATACCGTCTTCATTAAAGTGGGTGAACCTCCCTGAAAAACGTCTCTCTGTACCCTCCTGCCTTAGAATTCTAAATTGCTCCGGACTCAATCGATCTTTCCAGTAATCATCCTCCTTTTCTAATATCAGGAACTCAGGACCACAGGAAGTGCCAAATAAAAAATAGTCGTAGTTAACGCGATTACTATCTACTACCTGTGCGGTGCAAGCAGGGATAAGCAGAAAAAAGCAGCAGAATAAATTAAGTATTTTAGTTGAGGTCATGGCCGATTGAATCGCTATCTCTTTTAAGTTTTTCCTGATCCCTCTGCATGGTGAAGCTAACAATTTTCATAATACTCCAACCGATTCCAAGGAATATAGTATATCCAATTACTAAAATGCTAATAATAGAGCGAAAGCCTCCAGACTCATTTAACGAAATCCCTGTTAGACCCCAGCTGGTCAATACACACAATGAACCCAGGGCAATAAAACTATAGACCGAAAGCGTCCAATACTTGTTCTCGGCATTGAAACTGAAGAGCATGATGGTGTTAAAAAGGGAATAAATCAGAATCATGGCTGTAAAAATACCCCAAACAAATACACCATTGTCAGGCAATTCAATAAAAGCTTGAGACAGCAGACCTATCACTACAATGACCATACCAGTCAAAAAGGAAGCGGAAGCAAGGTAAAATGGATTTTTGAAGGTTTCAATTTCCAGCATGAGATATTGTGTTGTCTTTTGGAGGATAAACTAGAGTTCCGAATAGATCGTAATCAGAAGCCTCAGTTATTTTTACCCTAGCAAAATCTCCAATCCGCACAAATTGTTCATTCGCATCCACCAATACTTCATTATCCACCTCAGGGGAGTCTGCTTCAGTCCGGCCAATAAACCATTGTCCCTCCTTTCGGTCAAATAGCACCTTGAGTGTTTTTCCCACTTTTTCAGTATTTTTTTCCAGAGAAATCTGCCTCTGAATCTCCATAAGCCTCCGCGCTCGATCCTCTTTAACCTCAGCGGGAACATCGTCCACAAGTAAATGTGCGCTGGTGTCTTCCTCATGAGAATATTGAAATACACCCAACCTATCAAATCTAGCCCATTCAATAAACTCGCATAACTCTTGAAAATCCTCCTCGGTTTCACCCGGAAAACCGACGATCATGGTGGTCCTCATAGTCAGGCCAGGGACCCTTTCCCTTGCTTTGTTGATTAAAGTTGAAATCTCAGCTCTTGTGCTTTGTCTTTGCATCGACTTTAACATTCGATCACTGGCATGTTGCAGTGGGATGTCGAGATAATTGCATATAGCAGAACTCTCCCTCATCACTTCAAAAACCTCCACAGGGAACTTATTGGGATAGGCGTAGTGCAGTCGAATCCACTCTATACCCTCTACCCTACCCAGTTCTGTCAACAATTCAGGAAGCATTCGCTTTTTGTAAATATCCAAACCATAATAGGTGAGTTCCTGGGCAATTAGCATCAGTTCTTTCACCCCCCTTTTTGCAAGACCCTTTGCCTCCTTAACCAATTCTTCAATCGGCTTTGAAACATGTTTTCCCCTCATCAATGGTATGGCACAAAACGAACAGGTTCTATTGCAGCCCTCTGAAATTTTTAAATAGGCATAATGCGGAGGTGTAGTAATCACTCGCTCACCAATGAGGTCGTGCTTATAGTCCGCATTAAATCTACTGAGCAATGCAGGCAAATCCAGCGTGCCAAAAAATCCATCCACCTCGGGGATTTCAAGTTGTAAATCATCCATGTATCGCTCGGAAAGGCACCCGGTCACATAGAGTTTCTCTATATTACCCTGCTTTTTGTACTCAGCATATTCCAATATGGTATTGATGGATTCCTCCTTTGCTAAATCTATAAAGCCACAGGTATTAACCACCACCACACCGGCATCACTTTCCGACTCCTCATGTTCAACTTCAACGCTATTAGCTCGTAATTGAGATATCAGGTTTTCCGAGTCTACTATGTTTTTTGAACAACCCAAAGTGATTACATTCACCTTTTCGGGCTTAATTTTCTTTGTTTTCAAAATTTGGTCTATTTTCGCCTGCAAAGATATAAACTGCTGAGATAGCAATGAATGCATTCACTGTCATAAGTTATTCACAACAACTGAACTTATGATGCCATTTTCACAAATACAGAAAAACCATAAAAAGTAGTGGCAATTGTGGAAAAATCGCCCGGATTATACGTTATAGAAATGATTACAAAATTATTTTTCTGAAAAAACCTATATTAACATGAACTTAAACCCAATGCAAAGATTGCTTTTAACTGTCCTTATTTCATTGATTTTCAGTTCTTGCGCAACAATTTTTAGTAAAAGCAACTACCCTTTAGCCATTAACACCAATCCCCCCGGTGCAATTCTTGAGATAAAAAACAAGAGGAATTCAACTGTTTACAAAGGAACATCTCCCGCGATAGTTCATTTGCCGGCGGGACAGGGATATTTTTCCAAATCAAAATACTACATTCACATTTCCAAACCCGGCTATCAAGAGGCGATAATCCCGGTTTTCTACAGCCTGGATGGATGGTACCTGGCAAATTTATTTATTGGTGGGGCACTTGGCATGCTAATCATTGATCCCATTACAGGGGCTATGTGGAAGTTGGAAACAACATTCGTCAACCACAATCTAGCACCGACTGCTGAAATAATTACGCCTGATCAACACTCACTTAAAGTCATTGACCTGGCCGAAGTTCCCATGGACTTGAGAAAAGAAATGATCCCTCTTATTGGAATGGGTGATGAATAATCAGTGCAAATAGTGGTGAAACCTAGAGACATGCAAGTAAAGCATATTTTTTTGTGCGTGGGTTTTGACTGAGAATATCGAATTGCCTAATAACCGTAACTTGAACCCTTTCAAAGCCAATTCAAGAGTCTCGTTGTCCGCTATTTTTTCTTCGGGAAGGTTTTCGTCTTTTTCCTTCCGAGTTCGATTTCCGCTTAGGCGAGTTGCCGGAATTCCGGTTTCCACCCCTTTCATAATCCCTCTTCCGGCTCTGTTGATATTCTGGGCCTTTCCCAATGAAGTCGGGGGGATTTTCCTTTTCAAGTTCTCTTTCGATCAGTTTTTCTATCTGTCTAAATCTGGGCACATCCTTTTGGTTGATAAAGGTAATAGCTGTTCCGGTTTTACTGGCCCTTGCAGTTCGCCCAATTCGGTGAACATAGTCCTCCGGATCGGGCGGCACATCGAAATTGACAACCAAATCAATTCCCTCTACATCTATACCTCTTGAGAGAATATCGGTGCCTATCAAAACTCTGAGGTTTCGCGCTTTGAATTCCTGCATAATTTTCTCCCTTTGGGATTGATCCAGGTCAGAGTGAAAATCCTTTACTTTTACTTTGTTCTTTTGCAAGGATCTTGTGAGGTTTTTCACCTTTTCTTTAGTAGATGCAAAGACAATAACCGTTTGATAATCAACATTTTTCAACACTTCAATCAGAAGGGGTTCTTTTTGGTTATCAAAGGTCATGTAAGCTTTTTGCAAAATACCCTCTGCAGGCTTTGAAATGGAAATACTTACCTCCTCATAATCTTTCATTATGCTGCCAGCCAATTTTCGGATATTTGATGGCATCGTAGCAGAAAACAAAAGAGTTTGGCGGTTTCTTGGTAAGTGACTGATGATTTTCATTATGTCATCGAAAAAACCCATATCCAGCATCCTGTCAGCCTCATCGAGTATCAAATGCTTTACTCCTGAGAGATTTATCTCTTTAGAGCCGAGCAGAGAAATGAGGCGGCCGGGTGTGGCGATAATAATATCTGCTCCCCTTTTAAGGGCTCTTTTCTGTTGCATGTAATCCTGACCATCCCCACCCCCATAGATAGCTATAGAACTCGAATTGGTAAAATAACTAAAACCCTCTATTTGCTGATCAATCTGCATCGCAAGCTCACGGGTGGGAGCGAGAATCATCGTATTCACACCCGCTCCCGGATTTTTTACAATGTTATTGAGGACGGGTAAAATAAAGGCAGCAGTCTTACCGGTACCAGTCTGGGCACAGGCAATGAGGTCGGAACCACTTAAAATGATGGGAATAGCCTTCTCTTGAATGGGTGTAGGCTGTTCAAATCCCATTGCATTCAATCCCTCTTCTAAAAGAGGATCCAGTTTAAAATCTCTAAATGTCAAGTGTAAAATATTTGGTTAGTACAATCATTCCCGGGAGCAATTTCTCCCAATCAATAACCTCAATCAACTTTTGAAAGGCTATGAAACCGACAAAGGTAAACAATTCTTCCCATAATAACAAGTATTAATGTATTTTCTTTTGATCTCCAGACAAACTGAACAATTTAATCTAAATGTCGTTTAAATAGAGGTATTATTTCCACAAATCAACCAATTGTTTTAGTTTTATTACCTTTACTGTATATTATGCATGCCAAAAAGCGGATTTTGATCAAATATGGCGGAAATGCCATGACGGAAACCTCGCTTCAACAAGCAATCTTTCAAAGTATTAGCCAGCTGGTCAACCACCATTTCGAAATCATCTTAGTTCACGGTGGTGGTCCCTTTATTCAGCAAACCTTAAATGAAGCTGGAATATCTTCTGAGTTTATCGGAGGCCATCGTGTTACGACCAAAGAATCCCTTAAGTACGTTGAAATGGCATTAAAGGGTCTTGTCAATGGTGATTTAGTTCGCATAGCATCTACATTGGGTTTAAAACCAGTTGGTCTGAGTGGAAAAGACGGCAAAACAGTAATTGCTAAAAAGAGGTGGCATGTAGAAATGCGGGATGGCAAAGAAATAAAAACAGATCTTGGAATGGTCGGAGATGTTGACAAGATTGATCCAAAGTTGCCGGAGTTGTTACTTGAAGAAGGTTACCTTCCTGTTTTTACCTGCATAGCTTCTGATACTCAAGGAAGCGACTACAACATAAATGCCGATATGTTTGCAGGTCACCTTGCCGGAGCATTGAAGGCAGATGAGTACATTGTGCTCACTGATGTAGATGGCCTATTAAAGGAGGTAACTAACAAGGATAGTATTATTCAACACATTCAATTAAAAGACCTGGGCAGTTTTTTTCACAAAATCATAAAAGGCGGCATGATTCCAAAGGTTGAGTCTTGCAAAATAGCAGTACAAAATGGGGCAATAAGGGCCAGAATTTTAAATGGTACCAAACCCAGGCAACTTTGTGACTCCCTGATCAAAGAACTACCTATCGGAACTACAATCACAAGATAATTATGAAGCAATCAAGTAATAAGTATTGGTTCGATAAGGACCTTGACAACTATTTACCAACCTTTAAAAGATTTCCCATTGCTCTTGAAAGAGGCCAAGGAGCACGTCTATGGGATGTGGAGGGCAACCAATACCTGGATATGTTGGCAGGAATAGCGGTAAATAATTTAGGGCACTGCCACCCTGCGGTCTCAGAGGCCATCTGCAAACAAGCGAAAAGATTGATGCACATTTCTAATTTTTTCGTTAGCAAACCCCAAGCTGAGCTCTCTGAACTCCTTTTGAAGGAATCCGGCATGGACCGGATTTTTTTTACAAATAGTGGCGCTGAGTCTGTTGAGGGAGCCATAAAGGTAGCGAGAAAGTATTCTCATCATAATAACCGTACAGGAGAAATTGTCTTTATGCACAATGCTTTTCACGGAAGGACCCTGGCTACCATAGCAGCGGGTAAAAAAGATTATCAGCGGGGCTTTGGACCCATACCTCAGGGATTCAATGCTATTCCATTCAATGATCTGGAAGCGGCATCCAGGCAGATCAGCCATAAAACAGCTGCTGTTATTGTAGAACCTGTGCAGGGTGAAGGAGGTATTATTCCAGCAGATCTCGAATACTTGTTGGCTTTAAGGGAAATTTGCTCCAGACAAGGCGCCCTATTAATTTTTGACGAAATACAATGCGGCATTGGGCGCACCGGAAAATTGTTTGCAAAAGACCACTATGGTGTAGAACCTGACATTGTGACCCTTGCAAAAGGTCTCGGAGGAGGCATGCCTATTGGAGCAATCCTTTGCAATGAAAAAGTAGCATCTGCAATAGAACCTGGTGACCATGGTACGACCTTTGGTGGAAATCCTTTAGCATGCGCTGCATCCTTAGCAACTCTGCATTTCATTTTGGACCATCAATTATTACCTCATGTAGAAACACTTTCAAAGTGGTTTTTTAAAGAACTCAATAGAAGGAAAGCTATCTATCCGGTAATCAACCAAATTAGGGGCAAGGGCCTAATGATAGGTATCGTTTTGAATGAAGAGGCGAAGCCGTGGGTCATGAAAATGATGGACCGGGGCGTCATTGCAAATGCAACAGCTGGAAATGTGATTCGACTGGTACCGCCACTGACCATCACAAGGGATGAATTAGCCGAGTTTCTATCCGTGTTTGATCAATTACTTTCTGACAAAATTAATTTGAATGAAGAAAATTAAAACTGCAATAGTTGGAGCAACGGGATTTACAGGTTCTGAGCTGGCCAGGATATTGATAAATCATCCGGTATTTGAGCCGGCCTTCATTACCTCTGAATCTCATAGCGGCAAAAAGTTCTCAGATGTGCATCCTCAATTTTTTGGCCTGTTGGATCTTCATTTAGTCGAGGCCGCTGAGTTGAAAAATTCAGGGGCTGAACTTCTTTTTTTAGCACTTCCTCACGGAATTTCAATGGATTATGTCAAAAGCCTAAGTAATACATCGGCAAAAATAGTTGACCTATCCGGTGATTACCGGCTGAGTTCTCCGGAAGTATACAATCACTGGTATACCCGGAAGCACATTCATCCGGAGGGATTTAAAGAGGCAGCCTACGGATTGCCGGAGCTTTTCTCTGAACAAATCAAGGAATCAAAATTAGTCGCAAATCCCGGGTGCTATCCCACTTCGGCCATTCTGGGACTCTATCCTCTCGTTCGCGAGGGTTTAGTGGATTTGAGTAATATAATTGTAGATGCAAAATCCGGTACGACCGGAGCAGGTGTAAAATCAAACCCTGGAACGCACTATTGTCAGGTCAATGAAAATTTCAATGCTTATGGGATAGCCGGTCACCGCCACACCATAGAAATTGAGGAAAAGCTGTCCATGTACGCTGGACAAACTATAAAACTTCAATTCACACCTCATCTTTTGCCGGTTGATCGCGGGATACTCAGTACTATTTACGCACCTATTAAAGATGGAGTTCAAAGCACTGCCCGGCAAGTCAAAGAGGTATTCCGCGCCCACTACAAATCATGTCCCTTCATAAGGATGAGAGAAACAGCTCCCGGAATAAAAGAAGTCAGGGGAACCAACTTTTGTGATATTTTCCCTACCTATGACCCTCGAACCGGAAATTTCATTGTCATCAGTGCAATAGATAACCTTATGAAAGGTGCCGCCGGACAGGCTGTGCACAATGCTAATTTAATGTACGGGCTCAAAGAAACAACTGGTTTAATTAATGTAGCGCTAAAACCATAGGCTTTATGATGAATAAAAATATTACGGATGTCAAGGGGTTCACCTGCTGGGGAGCCCATAGTGGAGTCAAATCCATGCGACGCGATTTGGCGATTATTTTCTCGGAAAGACCTTGTGTTGCATCTGCAACATACACTACTAATAAAGTTGTAGCAGAACCCCTAAAACTCACCAGAAAGCACCTTAAAGACAAAAAGGCACAGGTTTTAATTTGCAATGCCGGCAATGCCAATGCCTGCACCGGAATACAAGGGCGAAAGGGAGCTGAAGCAATGGCGAAAACTGCTGCGAAATTGCTCGGATTAAAAAATGAGGACGTGATCGTTGCAAGCACTGGCTTAATTGGAGAACCCTTTCCCACAGAAGACATAGTTGGCGGAATAAAGGAAAACATCCCAAAATTGACCAACAGAAGAGAGGCCGGTTCTTTTGCTGCTAATGCAATACTTACAACCGATACTTTTGCTAAAGAGGGGTTTTCAGAAATGATGCTGGACGGAATAAATGTCACCATGGCGGGAATTGCAAAAGGGTCCGGCATGATACATCCCAACATGGCCACCATGCTGGCATTTATCGTTTCAGATGTAAACATTGATCCCGACATCCTGGATGAAACTGTGAAAGAGTGTGTCGATGACACTTTCAATATGATAACTGTTGATGGCGACACATCCACCAATGATATGGTTGCTGTTATGTGCAACGGAATGGCGGACAACCCGGTAATCAACTCTAAAGAACAAGCCTCATATCTCATTTTCAGAAGTAAACTGAGGGAATTGATGCTTCACCTTGCAAAGCTGATCGTTTCCGATGGAGAGGGCTCATCCAAGTTTATCGAATACACTGTTAAGAACGCAAGAGATAGAAATACTGCAAAAAAATTGGTTAGAGCTATCTCCTCGTCCGTTCTGGTAAAGACCGCGATGTTTGGCAGGGACCCTAACTGGGGAAGAATTGTTTGTGCGAGTGGCAATGCGGGTGTTCACTTCAATTACAAAAAAGCTGATCTCTTTATGGGGGACACAGAGCACCTGGTAAAGGTACTGGATAAAGGCAAGCCGGTGGAATACGATCGCAACTTTGTAAAGAAACTCCTCCGCGAGGCACACATTCGGGTAATTATGGATGTAAATTCGGGAAATGCCCAAATGACAGGGTATGGCAGTGATCTGACCACGGATTATGTTCTATTCAACTCAGTTTACACCACTTGAAAAAGCTTTTAAAGGAGTGATTTTGATCTGGCTTCACCTTCGCTTTTCAATGGCAACATTAGACACATTTCCCTCCACAATAAAGCCCTGAATGATGAACCAATCGGTTACAGCTACCGTTATGATCAGTTGAATCGACTTACGAAAATGGAGACCTTCGAAAATCCGGATATCGATCCTCAGGAATGGACCTGGTCACCGGGGGCTTTTACACATCGCTATGGGCAGGAATTCAGTTATGATCCAAACGGTAATATCCTGAGTCAAACCCGATTGGACCACTCAGGCAGCCCCTCCAGTCTCATAGACCAGCTCCAGTACCACTACTATCCCGGGACCAACCAGCTGGAGTACGTCACCAACTCCCAGTCAGGAGGTGCCAACAATCAGGTGCCCGATCAGGACCCCGAAAACTATTTATACGATGGGTCAGGAAATATGATACAAGATTGCTCCGAGTCCCTTAGCTCAATAAATTGGAATCACTTTGGGAAGGTTAAAATGGTCAGAAAAAACCTGGGCCACACCAACAGCGTTATCAATTTTGGATACAATCCCAACCAACAAAGGGTGAAAAAGCAGATTATTAGTGAGGTTCTTGTTGATCCGCAGCAAAGTCTTCCCGAAAGCTTTAGTTGCATTTCCCAAGATCCGGTAGAACCAAGTAGCATCGACACCCTCAAAACCCTCTGGTACATCCGCGACGCCACCGGCAACGTCCTCGCGGTGTAAGAGCAGAGAGGCGACACTCTCATCTGGGCAGAACAACATCTCTACGGCTCCTCCCGCCTCGGCTTTGAAAATCACCCCTGTGGTTTAGAAGCCGGAAGACAGTCCCGAGCCGGACAATTGTAAGTTTCAACACAAAAGTGTAATGGTATTCCAAAGAAATTACTCACCTCTTTTATGAAATTCTAAGATTCTTTATCTTTACCCCATGAACAAAAAGCCACGCAATATCAACCCCTTTACCGATTTCGGCTTTAAGAAGTTGTTCGGTAAAGAAGCCAGGGAATCCCGAAGATGAACGAACGATCCTGCTGAAAGCAGGTGAAGGTCCGGGGGACCTTCAAGTGAGCGAACCGCGAAGCGGGCGGGATGGCTAGTGGTTATGTTATGGCAGGAACATTTTCACAAATCTACATTCAATATATTTTTGCAGTAAAAGGTAGGCAAAGTCTATTACAAAAACCCTGGCGAACCGAGGTATTTAAATACATGGTTGGCATCATAAAGGGGAAAAACCAAAAGCCTATTATAGCCAATGGAGTAGCCGATCATGTGCATGTTTTTGTTGGCTTGCGACCTTCCATGCGTATTTCTGATTTAGTCCGAGATATAAAAAACAGTTCATCTAAATTTATCAATCAACAAAATTTCATCAAGGGGAAATTCGAATGGCAGGAAGGCTATGGAGCCTTTTCTTATGGGCATTCTCAAATTGATAACGTTTACAGATACATCGAACAACAAGAAATTCATCACAAAAAGAAAACTTTTAAAGAGGAATATCTTGATTTCCTTCAAAAATTTGAGGTTGATTACGATGAAAAATTTCTAATTGAATGGCTTGAATAGAATGCCACCCTTTCAGGGTTTTAAAATAGCGTTTATTTTTAAACTATAATCATTTCATCCTTTCGGGATTTTATTCTTTAAGAAATTAGGTGAAATTTAAACTCCAAATAAAAAAGTCATGGGAATAGCAGAATTAGTAAAACTTGAGAAGACTGACCGAAAGGCCTACGAAGAGAGCCTTAAAAAGCATCGGGATCTGAAAAATGTGATGGATACGCAGAGGAGAGAAGGGTATGAATTGGGCATGGAGAAAGGTATGGAGAAAGGTATGGAGAAAACAGCCATTAGTTTGTTTAAAAAAGGAATTGGCATCCAAATAATCTCCGAAGCCACCGAACTAAGTGAGAATGATCTATTGAAACTCTTCAGGAGAGAGGGATTGATTTAAATCGGGCCTTTTGTGCCGGTTGCCCTATATTTACCCAATGAACCCCTCTATATCTCAATGTAAAGTTCCCCCATTCACCCCATCGGAGCAAATTTAATTTAGTAGCTTTTTTAAAGCTATCAACTGTAAGCAAACGGTATTCGCGCTCTTTTCCCGCTTTTGTGGAACGATAAACTGATGGCACTTTTAAATCGCAGATGAGAGTGTCTACGTGGAATTAGTCTACAATGGGCCACTAACCTTGAAGTATGATTCAAGAGAATTCCTTTGACCCGGTTCATTTGATTTGATGGGGTGGATTTCTAAAATTCATACTTCTACTTGATTGCAACAACTATGAACTATACCTTTGTGATAAAACACCTCTACTTAAGATTGATTTGATTGTTAACCAATTATTTCAATCCACCAATTCCATCCACTCTATTTCAGTAGCTTCAATGGATTCATTCAGTTCACTGAGTTTTTTGGACCATTCAACAATCTGAGCGGAATCGGGATTTTCAGTCTCAAATTTGAGGTGAATGGCTTCCTTCTCCTCTTCTAATTTTTTCAACTTCCGCTCCAGGTTTTTGAGCAACTTTTTCGTTTCTTTATCCTGTTGGTGGGAAGTATTTGGAGTGGGTTTAACATCATTGTCCTGATGGGAAGTACCTGCCGCAATTTCTCTGGCTTCCCTGATCCTGTTGTCTAAATCATCTCTGTAATCAGAGTAATTTCCAGGAAAATCTATCACTTTACCAACACCTTCAAATGCGAATAGGTGATTTACTATTTTATCCATAAAAAATCTGTCGTGGGAAACTATAATAATACATCCGGGAAAATCCAATAAATAGTCTTCCAGCACATTGAGAGTTACAATATCCAAATCATTAGTCGGCTCATCGAGGATTAGAAAGTTGGGGTTTTGAATGAGAATAGAGAGCAAGTACAACCTCCTCTTCTCTCCCCCGCTTAGTTTAGAGATAAAGACCTGCTGTTGCTTTGGTTCAAAAAGGAACTGCTCTAACAACTGGCTGGCTGACAGCTTTCTACCTTTTTCCATTGGGATATACTCCGCAAATTCTCTGATGTAATCAATTACCCGTTTATCATCCGGCAAACTAAGCCCCGATTGCTTAAAGTAACCAATCTTTAGTGTTTCACCATGTACAACTGAACCAGAATCCGGTGGAATGATTCCAGCGAGTACATCCAACAAGGTAGATTTTCCCGATCCATTAGGACCTACTATTCCAATACGGTCCTTTTTTTGAAACTTATAATGAAAATCCTTAAAAAGCACCCGTTCACCGTAAGCTTTTGAAATGTATCGAAGTTCCAGTATTTTAGATCCAAGTCGCTCTGGTTTGATTTGAATACGCATTTCGTCCTGCTGCAGCCTTCCGGAGAGTTCTTCTCTTAGGCTTTCAAACTTCTGAACCCGGGACTTGGCCTTTGTTCCCCTTGCCTTTGGCTGCCTTCTGACCCACTCCAGTTCAGTCTTTAGTAGTTTCTGGCCTTTTTCAAACCGAAGGGTCTCATTGGTTTCCCTCGCGCTGCGTTTTTCAAGATAATCAGAGTAATTTCCCTGGTATTTATACAATTGCCCATTGGCAAGTTCTACTATTGTACTGCAAATTCTCTCAAGAAAGTAGCGATCGTGCGTAATTAAAAACAATGTGAATTGCGGTTGGCTTAAATATTGTTCAAGCCATTCGATCATCTCGAGATCTAGGTGGTTGGTCGGCTCATCGAGAATAAAAAGATCCGGCTCATCAACCAATACTTTAGCCAGAGCAAGACGTTTTTTTTGACCACCTGACAACCTTCCTACTTTGAGATTCACCTGATCTAGTTTCAACCTACTGAGTACCTCCCGGATGGAAGCCTCTTTATCCCAACCCTTTGTTGATTCAACTGCATCCAGAGAAGATTGTATTATTTGAGGATCAGAAACACCTTTCAGCATAAGCTCTTCATACCTTTTCAAGGCCTGGACAGCTTTATTTGTACTTTGATATACCGATTCGATAACCGAGAGTTCAGGATCAAAATCGGGTTCTTGAGTCAAATATCCCACTTTTATGTCAGGATGAACAAACACTTTTGCTCTTTCTCCTTCAGGAGGTTCTTCACCGGTAATAATTCTCAAAAGGGAGGACTTTCCAGTACCATTTTCAGCAACAAGAGCTACCTTTTCACCACGATTGATGTGGAGGGTAATGTCCTTGAATAACAATTTGTCCCCATATGATCGGGAGACATTTTCAAAAGTGAGGTAGTTCAATGCCTGGCTATCTAAATCAGATTAAAATTACTTTCTTAACGCCTTTTTATCTTTGACATGAATGAGGTCATCCATGATCGCAAGAGATTCAAAAACATAAATATCTTTTGACAAAGTCTCAATAAAGGACTCGTTACGAGCAATTCTTGAGCTGTCTGACTCGATAAATTCAATATCTGCAGTTAAATTCTCAATATGGAGTCCGTCAATCGGGTCAAACATATTTCTGAAACGATCGGCCTCCTCTTCTCGAGTATTCAAAAATTCACGGTATTCCTCCAGGTTGAGGGGCCTTTTAGAATAATCGCGCATATCTGCCATTCTCCTTGCATTCTCCTTGACTTTGGTAAACACCTCCTGCTCTGATATCCTTTCTTCACTTCGCAGTTTAAGCCACTCAATCATATCCGAATCGATAACAAATACATTTTGGCTGTAAGAGACAGGACTGATTTCAGTCCACTCCATTGCGAAGTCGTAATCTCTCTCTCCAACTTGAGTGTAATGGAAGTTATCCGGCAATAAAATATCTGGCTTTACCCCTTCCAATTGGGTTGAGCCACCATTTATTCGGTAAAACTTCTGAGTGGTGACTTTAACCTCACCCAGTGGTTTGTGTTCACTATTGCCGCGCAGCATTCTGTCCAGATTGTAAAACCTTTGAACGGTACCCTTTCCAAAAGTGGCATTTCCTCCAACGATAACTGCACGGCCATAGTCCTGCAGAGCGGCTGCGAGGATTTCTGATGCAGAAGCACTGAAGGAATTTACCAATACAATGAGAGGACCATCATACACTACAGACTCCTCCTTATCGTCTAATACTAGAGGCTGACCCGTCCTTGCCTTCACCTGAACAACCGGTCCTTGCTCGATGAAGAAACCAGTCATCTCAACCACATCATTAAGAGAACCTCCTCCATTGTTTCTAAGGTCAAGAATAACACCATCCACTCCCTCATCATTTAATTTAATGAGTTCGTTTCTCACATCGTCCTTGCTGTTTCGGTCCTCTCCAGTTCCCCCAATATTGAAGTAAAAACTAGGCAGATTAATATAGCCCACCTTAGCAGACCTGTCCTCCCTTTCAAGAATCACGGAGCGGGCAAACCCCTCTTCAAAGACAATAATATCCCGGACAATTTCTATATCCATCACTTTATTGTCAATTTTTCGAACTGTTAGGGTTACTTTAGTGCTTTTGGGACCCCTTATAATTGAAACTACGTCATCAAGGCTCCAACCGGTGATATCAACCGCTTCCTCACCTTCCTGCGCGACTTTTAGAATCAGGTCATTAGGTTCCAGATCACCCTGCTTCCATGCCGGTCCACCCGGTACGATGCTCACAATTTTAACAAAATCACCTTCAGAGGATAGCCTCGCACCAATTCCCTCCAGCTGATTTGACATCCTCATATTGAAATCCTCTTTCTCCTTTGGCTTAAAATATCCGGTATGTGGATCTTGTATATTCGTGATGGTATTTAGATAGGTATTGAAACGATCATCTCTGTCATTCCTTTTCAACCTTTCAAACCATGAATCAAACCTCTCTTCTACCCTTTCAAAAGCAACTGCTCGAAGCGAATCCATTTGGTAGACCTCATCGTTTCGCTCAGCTCGATTGATGCCTTTTACCATTTCATCGAGAATTTGGAAATGGAGGTATTTTCGCCACCTTTCTAACAAGTCTGAATCATTTGCTGCAAAGTTTAAATTGTCTGCATCTAAATCTATTGCATCTGTCCGATCGAAATCAAAGTCAGACTCAAGAGCCTTTCTGTAAATTTTGTGTGTTCTCTCAATGGCATTTTCTGCTATTTGATTGGACAATTCAAAAAAGTCAAATGAACGGGCGACAATTTGTTGGTGTAAAAGGTACTTAAATGGTTCGAGGCGATTCAAATCCTCTTGAGTAAAAAGTCGCTTGTTTCTATCGAGCCTTGTGATGTATTCATTAAATACAATTTCTGAAAATTCTTCATCCAATTCGAGCGGATCAAAGTGCAATCGATCAATGTGTGTCATCACGGTCTCCAGGAGGATGTGTTCCTTGCTCTGGCTGCCGGAAAGACCAGGAAAAACCTGACTGGTTAGAAAGATCAAAGAAATTCCTACTACTGCAATCGATAAGGAAAGATGCCTAAAGTTCATTTTCTTCTATTTTGATTAATCAACCTGGTGGATAAATGCAGGTTGGGTAAAATTTGAATACTAATATAACTGCTTGAGAAGAATATTAATACATACATATTAAATTTTTCTGCAAATTACATTCATAACAAGGACCAACACCTGAAAAGATTTGACAACTATTGATTTAACTTTTTTTTACGACAAACGAAAAAGGTCCTCAGAACGCATCCCAAGGACCTTTTCAAACCCTAAAATTTTACAATTATTCTCTTACAATAGCAATGAAATTGAGAACCCTCAGTGCGCTGACGTATTAATTGGTATCACTGCAGAAAAACAGGGATTCAATCATTCCAACGATAAATGGTCTCATCACTTTCGTTGAGCTCACCTAATTGAATGGGTTCAATGATTTCTTCATGGTTCCTCTCACCGAGTTCATCGGCGTACATCACTCCCAAAACCGGTGCTATTACAAGACCGATAAGACAGGTAAGTTTTATGAGGATATTCATTGAAGGGCCCGAAGTATCTTTAAAGGGATCACCTACCGTATCACCAGTAATTGAAGCTTTGTGCGGCTCACTGCCTTTATAGTGCATTACACCATTGATATCCACACCTGCTTCAAAGGACTTCTTGGCATTATCCCACGCACCACCTGCATTATTTTGAAAAATGGCCCACATTACTCCAGATACAGCAACACCTGCCATATAGCTACCTAATGCTTCAGGGCCCATAGTAAAACCAACCAAAATAGGTACTACAATAGAAAGGGACCCTGGTAATAACATTTCTCTCAATGCAGCCTTTGTAGAAATCTCTACACATTTTTCGTATTCAGGAGTAGCCTTCCCTTCCAATATACCCGGTATTTCTCTGAATTGACGTCTGACTTCCTCTACCATTGCCATAGCTGCACGACCTACAGCACTTATGGCGAGTGCAGAAAACACCACCGGAATCATGGCTCCGATAAATAGTGCGGCCAGTACTTTCCCATCAAAAATATTGATACCGTTAATGCCGGTAAAAGTCACATAAGCAGCAAAGAGGGCCAAAGCAGTAAGTGCAGCAGAAGCAATTGCAAATCCCTTACCCATAGCAGCGGTAGTATTACCTACAGAATCGAGAATATCTGTTCTCTGCCTAACCTCAGGTGGAAGTTCACTCATTTCTGCAATTCCTCCGGCATTGTCTGCAATGGGCCCAAAAGCGTCAATCGCAAGTTGCATGGCCGTAGTTGCCATCATAGAACTGACGGCAATAGCCACTCCATAGAAACCTGCAAAGGCATACGCGCCCCAAATGGCAAAAGCGAAGAGTAATATCGGCAAAAAGGTAGACATCATACCTACAGCAAGACCGGCAATAATATTCGTAGCGTGACCAGTGGCCGATTGCCTGACTATGCCCAAGACTGGTTTTTTACCCATGCCGGTGTAATACTCTGTTAAATAGGCAATGGCAGCACCAACAAACAAACCGATAAGAACAGCAAAGAATACGTCATTTGAAGTTGCGGTTGTCTCCATGAAGGAACCATTTCTAAATACCTGTAGTGTAATTACATCCGGCAGCATCCACTTAATAGCAAAATAAGAAGCTACACCAGTCAGGCCAATAGCCATCCAGTTGCCCAGGTTCATAGCGCCCTGCACCTTGCTTTCGGAAGTTTCATTGCTCTTTACTCTGATAAACCAGGTACCCACAATTGAAAAAATCAATCCCAACCCAGCTATGAGTATAGGCAACAAAATAGGGCCAATACCACCAAAACTATCCATAATCTGACCGCCCATATCCCTAATGACATACTTCCCAAGGACCATGGCAGCAAGTATGGTGGCTACATAACTACCGAAGAGATCAGCGCCCATACCGGCTACATCCCCTACATTATCACCAACATTATCGGCAATGGTAGCGGGATTTCTCGGGTCATCTTCAGGAATACCTGCTTCAATTTTACCGACTAAATCAGCTCCAACATCTGCAGCTTTGGTATAAATACCACCACCAACTCTTGCAAAAAGGGCGATGGATTCAGCTCCTAATGAAAATCCGGCAAGAACCTCCAGTACGACCGTCATCGACTTTACACCGTCCATTTCAACTCCATTGATGAAATTCGGTCCCCATTCGGCTCCCATAAAGTAAACAAAGAAAATGGCAAAAAGAGCACTCAAACCGAGAACAGCCAACCCGGCTACCCCAAGCCCCATAACGGTACCCCCTCTGAAAGCAATCTGAAGTGCTTTTGGAAGACTGCTTTTGGCCGCCTGAGCAGTTCTGACATTGGCTTTCGTAGCGATCTTCATCCCAATAATACCCGCGATGGCAGAAAAACCACAACCGATCACAAAGGCAATAACAATAAACCAATGGGTGGTCTCAACCTGGGTCGAGAGTACGCCAAGAAAAATTCCGGCTATTACAACAAAAACAGCTAAACTGGTGTACTCAGCCTTCAAAAAGGCCATTGCACCATCCGCAATATGCTTTGCAATTCCGGTCATTTTTTCATTTCCCGGATCTTGTTTCCCCACCCATAAGGACAGATATACCATATAAATCAATCCCACAACACCAAAGAGTGGCAAAAGCATGTAAAGTGATTCCATTTAACAAGTTTTATGTTTAAAAAATCATTCCCATTCAGCTCCATCAAAGAGCGTGAAAGCCGCAAAGGTATATTTATTTTTTTTGACGGGCAATTAAAACCTTAAAATGCGGTACACAAGAAATTAAAAGCTTTGACTAAAGTCACTTTGTACCTCTGGAGAATTGAAGGAAACATCCAATAAGTCTGCCGGGACTGAACACTTTCACCTGAGCGTCTTCACAGAAAACCTGATTATCATCATGAGCCATAAACGCACCAATGCCGAATTGGTATAATTGTAACTTCCACAATTGCTGGGTTTATCTTCCAATACTCATTCAGTCCTTTGTCCCAATTTTCCTATAGCAGAAGATTCACAGCGGTTTCAGACTAATCATCCACCCTGAGGTGCAACAATACACAGTGATTTATTTATTGGATTGAAATGACTCTATTCATTCACCAATATTTTTTTGCTGTATCTTCCAATAAATTTCACCGAAATACCTGCAGTCTACCAGAGCACTTGCGCTGTTTTTTTTTTCGAAGCACCTGTGCTGAGCCCTTCAAAGCATCATGACAAAAAGTAAGAAGAATCCAATGATTAAGTTATCTTTATCAATGCCAATGAGGATTTGATTGATAAGGATTGAAAAATGAGTTCAAGGAATTGATGTGCAAATGAAAAAATGATTAAATTATATATTTTATTACTACATAAGCATTTGACCTTACTGTAATTATCTAATGAGAAACTTTAGTAAATAAATGAATTGCCTGAATAACCAGGTAGATGCTTTACACCCATAAAGTAAGTGGGCGTGTTAAAAAAGCACATAGGTAGCCAAAGCTAAGGGTTAATCCCATCAGTTACACAGTAAAAAATTTCACCTTATCTCTATAGTCTCCTCTTACTTTAGGAAGGATCCCAAGCTCATGATTGCCCAGATAAAACAACCCGAGACAGCGCTGACCTTCATCGAGCTTTAGTATAGCAGGTCTACCCACCATTTCCAAGGGTGTACTCCAATAACCGCCATAACCCATTGCAGATGCAGCAATCCAAAGATTTTGCACCGCGCAGGAAACGGCTGCAATTTCTTCCCATTCAGGTACGTGTTTTTCAATATCTCTTTGCATGATTATGGCAATTATATGAGATGATTTCACCACATTATCATATCTTTTTTTGTGCTTCAGTTCTGAGTATTTTTCAGGAGGAATCAATCGCTTGTACTCATCCGAAAGAAACTTTGCAAGTCGCTGGCGAGCATCACCTGAAAATACGGCAAAGCGCCAGGGTTGAGTTAAACGGTGAGTTGGTGCGGTGTTTGCAATTTCTATTAATTCCTCCACTGCACCTAAAGGAACTGACTCGCCATTAAAAAATTTGGGGTAGACCGATTGCCGATTCTTTATAGCTTCAATTACTTCGAGTTTCATCTTTCAAGGTTTACTTCTAAGAAAAACTAAAAACACAATAAGCATTAGGTATGTTGATTCTTGATTATGTAAAGCTGTACCATTATTTACCTCCCTTAAATGAGCAAGATTGTATATTCTTAGGATTACCATCCATAATTCAGTCATTACAGTGCTTTCATCAGTGTTACTTCCCGCACCTATTGTGGCAACTCAAATTCCTGAGAAGAGTAAAAATCATTACCAATCACAAATTTTCAATAGCTTTGTCACTAAAAAATAACTTATGAGTCTTTTTTCATACAGTTCAATCAGTTCCTTAAGTAAAGAATCCACCCGAAACCGCTATCTACTGATTCCCATTATCTTAACACTAATTTTCGCCACCATTTTTACACCTGTTAATGGGCAAAATCAAGAGAGGGGGAACCACTCAGACCTTACAATAGGACAGGTGATGCGTGGAGAAGAATTTACCGGTTATTCTCCCCAATCTATTAGGTGGGATTTTATGAGCGAAAACATATATTTCAGTTGGAATCCTGAAATGGAGATTGTACGATCTACCTACAGGTGGTCACCTTTAATAAAACAGGCTCCTGAAAAGGTCTCTGCGAAGGAGGAGAGCTACCTTCCTTCCAGTGTAGAATTTAACTCCGATAGAAACCTGGCAACTTATACACTGGCCGGGGATTTGTTTATCAGTGATCTCATCAGTGGTGAGCGAAAAAGAGTGATCCAAACTGCAGAAAGAATAAACAACCCCTTCTTTTCAGAAGATGAAAATTATATCCATTTTCAAATGGGGGACAACCTCCATAGATGGCATATTGAAGCCGGCACCATCGAACAACTTATCGAATTTAAAAGCGGTTCAAAGTCAACTACTAATCAATTGAGCCCACAGAATGAATGGTTGGAGCGAGATCAGCTTGAACTATTTGAGACCCTTTCTATCCGAAAACAAAGGCGAGAAAAGATGGAAGAGCGAAGAGAAGTATACCGCCTGAGTAATATCCCAACAGTTTATACAGGAAGCAAAACAGTAAGCTCTCAGAGAATTTGTCCAAACGGCAGATTTATCACTTACATGCTAAGCAACAATCCCGGCAGCCACTTTACCAACGTTCCCAATTACGTTACCGAATCCGGTCAGGTGGAAAACATCAGATCGCGACCAAAAGTTGGACATCCTCAAACTACTTATGAGTTCTGGATTTATGATCTTGAAGGAGACACATCCTTTCAATTATCAACAGAAAATATACCGGGCATAAAGCGAAAACCGGAATTCCTCAGGGAATATCACAGTGGAGAAGAGCCATTCCATGAGGAATACGAAAAGGCAAGGGAAGTGGTTATTCACGGCCCTCACTATTCAGAAAACGGCAAAGCGGTAGTAGTGGTGCGATCCCTGGACAATAAAGACAGGTGGATAATGAAATTAAACCTTTCCAATGGTGATTTATCAATGCTTGACCATCAACGAGATGAAGCATGGATAGGTGGTCCGGGAATCTCGGGCTGGAATTTTTCTTCGGGTAATGTAGGATGGATGAAGGACAACCTCCACTTTTATTTTCAATCTGAGCAAAGTGGCTTTTCACATCTTTATAAAGTTAACACCCAATCAGGCTTAAAGTCAGCACTCACTAAAGGGGAATGGGAAGTGGAAGTGTTGGGTCTGTCTCATGATGGAAAAACCTTTTTTATTTCGTCCAACAAAGAAAGCCCCTTTCAAACTCATTTCTACCACCTTCCGGCCGAGGGAGGGGAAATGGAAAAAATCACCACCCTGAAAGGTGGCCATGAAGTTGTAATTAGTCCTGATGAAAAGCATCTGGCGATTAGATATTCCCCTTCCAACCGACCCTGGGAGTTGTACTGGATGGAAAATCAAGCTGGAGCTGAGCTCAATCGAATCACTCATTCAACTACTGAAGATTTTGAGAAATACGAATGGTTACAACCAGAGATAATATGGTTTGAAGCAGAAGATGGCGTCATGGTTCCGGCCCGTATCTATGAACCTGAAAATGACAATGCCAACGGAGCCGCAATCATCTTTGTACACGGAGCCGGGTACCTCCAAAATGTACATCATTGGTGGAGTAGCTATTTTAGGGAATACATGTTTCACCACATCCTCAGAGACAATGGATACACTGTCCTGGATATAGACTTCAGAGCCAGTGCCGGCTATGGAAGAGACTGGAGAACTGCAATTTACCGACATATGGGAGGGAAAGACTTGTCGGATCAGGTGGATGGCGCTCATTGGCTGGTAAATAACAGGAATATCGAGCCCGAAAAAATAGGAATATACGGTGGCTCTTACGGAGGTTTCATTACCATTATGGCGTTGTTCCTTGAAAGCGAAACATTTACAGCTGGTGCTGCCCTTCGATCAGTAACGGATTGGGCCCACTACAACCACGGATACACGAGTAATATTCTCAATACTCCCGTAGAGGACAGCCTCGCTTTTAGAAGGAGTTCACCCATTTATCACGCTGAAGGGCTTGAAGGTGCATTGCTGATGCTGCACGGTGTAATAGATGTCAATGTTCAGTATCAGGATGTGGTGAGACTGGCTCAACGACTGATTGAGTTGGAAAAAGACAACTGGGACTTAGCTATATACCCTTTGGAAGACCACGGTTTTATTGAAGCAAGCGCATGGACAGATGAGTACAGGCGGATTTTCTACTGGTTTCAAAGGCACCTTTTGGGGAAAAATTGAGGACTTTCACCCAAAATGAGTTTATTTTGGCACTAAAATAACATCAGTAAAAACAAGCCTTACTCAATCCACTCCAATATCCTCGTTCCAAAGTTCGGGTTTATTTTGAATAAAATCGTTCATTATGCGGATACAGTCAGCATCCTGTAGAACTACCACCTCAACTCCCCTGCTCCTCAAAAGATCTTCCTCCCCCATGAAGTTTCTATTTTCTCCAATTACTACCCTGGGGATACCATAGAGAAGAATTGCTCCCGTGCACATAGAACAGGGTGACAAAGTAGTGTAAATCGTTGAATCTCTGTATATTTTGGCAGGCAACCTGCCAGCATCCTCCAAAGCATCCATTTCCCCATGCAAAACTGCACTACCTTTTTGAATCCTGCGGTTGTGCCCCCTTCCTATTATTTCGCCACCATGGACCAATACAGAGCCGATGGGGATCCCCCCGCTCTCCAATCCAGTTATTGCTTCTCTTACCGCCTCCTTCATAAAATTTAGATCTGATTCCATTCTTTCATTATATTTCATTTCTCGTTGATTGAATATTATAAAAAACACCCCCAATTATTGAATGGTGGCGAAAGATAAGAACAAATTCCATAGCCGGTACATTGGTTGGAATGTTAAAATTACTTTCATCCTAATTCAAAGCATAAATACCTCCTCAAACCAAAAGGACGTTCCACATCAAAAATTATGTTTCAATCAGGCAATGTATTAGGATATTATTTAATATCTTAGCGTTTGAAAGCATTTTTTTACCTTAAAATTCCTCCAAGGAATAAGCTTATGAGGCAAAATCGCGATTGGAAAGAAATTTACAAAGGATTAAAAGACGGGAATCGAGTCCAATTGGGCATAGCTTTTTCCCTAATTGAAAGTAAGAGGCAGGCAGATCGCGACGCTGCTGCTCTTTTGATTAATGAATGTACCCGCACTTCCAGACAAGATACCTTGAGAATTGGAATTACAGGCTCTCCCGGAGTAGGTAAGAGTTCAGTGATTGAAAAACTCGGCCTCGCTGCAATAGCAGAGGGCAGAAAAGTAGCAGTATTGGCCATCGACCCAAGTAGCAGTATCTCTGGTGGAAGTATCCTTGGGGACAAAACCAGAATGCAGGAATTATCAGCCAATCAGAGGGCTTTTATTCGCCCAAGCGCTGCCGGAAAAACACTGGGAGGAGTGGCGAAGACGACCAGAGAATTCATAGCTATATGCGAGGCGGCAACTTATGACCTCATCTTAGTGGAAACCGTGGGAGTAGGTCAGTCAGAAACTGCAGTTTACGATATGACAGATATGTTTCTATTCCTGGTTTTACCCGGGGCCGGCGATGAATTACAGGGCATAAAAAGGGGCATTGTGGAGATGGCTGATCTCCTGGTGGTCAATAAGTCTGAAAAAGATCGGAAAAAATTAGCCTCTCAAACTGCACTTGATTACAGAAATGCGCTGCATTTACTGCGGGTGAAGGATTCCGGCTGGAAACCTGCAGTAAAGACGCATAGTATCTACGATTCTGAAAGCACTTCAGCCCTATGGAAAAACATTAAAGAGTATGAAGATCACATTAACAGCAATAACTACAGACTTGAGTTGAGAAGATCCCAGCAGACCAAATGGTTTGATGAATTACTGCAAAATGAATTGTTGGAAAAATTGTTTTCTACATTCAAGAATAAGCCTTCTGACCTGGAAGAACTCAGAAGCAGGGTTTCAAAAATGGAATTGAGTCCCATAATGGCGGTAAGAAAAATAATGGACCGATTGGAAATAAACCTAAAACACCAATGAGCAAGATAATAAAATTCTGGTCAGGCACTTCAATACTGCTAATCATTTGCTCCATGGCATTCACTCCGTGGGTGCCCTCCAATACCATCAGCGCCCAACAAGCTGAAAAGCCCTCCTTCGCTCCACCTATCAATTATCCAATGTCGCTGTCTGGAACTTTTGGAGAAATCAGAAGAAGTGGATTTCATTTTGGCATTGACCTTCGCTCACAGTGGACCGATGAGGAAGACCTGATTCTGTCAATAGCCGATGGTTATATTTCAAGACTTTTGGTCAGCGCAGGGGGCTACGGTAATGCAGTTTACATCAATCATCCAAACGGCTACACCTCAGTTTATGCACACCTTGACCGTTTTGCTCCGGAGATAGAGAAAATCATTCGGCATCGCCAATATAGAGAAGAGTCCTTTGAGGTGGACTTTCATCTTCGAAGAAATGAATTACCGGTAAAAAAGGGGCAGTTTATCGGAACTATGGGAAATACCGGCCATTCTTTTGGCAAGCATCTTCACTTTGAAATTAGGAGAACAGAAGGTCAAATTCCTTTTAACCCCTTATTATTTGGTTATCAGGTTGCAGACCGACACCCTCCGGTTTTAAATGAGGTAGGGATACATGTTTTAGACGACAAAGGCACCGTACTGGAGCGAAATTACTACCCGCTTAGACACCGTGGGAACAACAGCTACACCCCAGGAAATACTGTACTTGAAGTTCCGGGCTGGCAATTTGGTATCACCCTGAAAGGTCACGATCGAATGACCGGAACCAATAACAGGAACGGGATTTACCAAATTGAACTCTTTGTAAACGACAGCCTTTTTCACGAGATCAGATTTGACCGCCTCGCATACTCAGAAAGACCTTTCTTCAGAACTCACGTTGACCATGCCCTGAACATTAAGGAGAACAAAAGGCATCACCTTTTGTACAAACACGAGGGTAATCAACTACAAATTTATTGTGATTGTCCATCTTACGGCATCATTCAGGCTTTCATCGATCAACCCGCTGAAGTTACTATCAAGGCTTCTGATTTTCAGGGAAACACCTCCGTTGCGAACTTTCAGGTAAAAAGAGCAGAGCCACCCTATGAGCGTGAACCCATTCTATTTACCCACAGATTCCGTACAGGAGAAGCAAAAACAGTCAATCTGCCAGGAGGAAGCATCTATTTTCCGCACAATGCATTCTTTAAGGATGAAACCCTTTACATTAGAGAAGTTCGTGACAGCTGCCAGGACTGCCTTTCACCCATTATCGAGATAAAAGAAGACGGTACTCCCTTTTTCAATCGCCCTACCCTGACCTTCAACACCTATTCTTTCCCATCCGGCTACAAGGATCAAGTTTTTGCCGGGCTTATAGATGAAAAAGGTGAAGTTACAATGCTTTCAGGAGAGTGGCGAGGCAGCAATTTTCAAACCAGAGTAAATAGTCCTGGAAAATACGCCCTTTTCCTGGATACCATTCCACCAACTATTCGACCCATTGCTTTTAGAAGAGATATGAGAGGACTCGGTTCGATGAGTTTTGAAATAAAGGACGACCAGAAGGCCTCAATCAGAAATGGAGGAATTTCCTACAGGGCAACCATTAACGGCGAGTGGGCGCTCTTTGAGTTTGACCACAAAAATGATCTGATTACTCACAACTTTGATCGGCCTCTACCACCCGGAGCTCATCATTTGAAAATTGAGGTTACTGACGCTGTGGGTAATAAAACCACACGTGAATGGGAGTTTCTGCGATAATACCATGTTCAGAGATGCTTTGAGTTGTATCTTAAAAACCTAGTTTAGCACTCGTGAAAAATTTTCAAAAGTATGAACCTATAAAGATCAGCAATGTTAGAAAAATACTACCAATCTGTTCGAGTGGAACATAAATTTTTAAAGAACAAGATTACCAAATTTTAACAAATAATCAAGTATGGCAAAACCAGAAAAAGGTCAAAAGGCACCTGAATTTAAAGGGTTGAATGAAAAGGAGGAACAAATCCAACTAAGTGATTTTGAGGGTAAAAAATTGATACTCTTTTTCTACCCAAAGGATGATACTCCTGGCTGTACTGCTGCGGCCTGTAGCCTAAGAGACGATTTTGACCGCCTTAAAAACCATGGTTTTGAGATGTTGGGAGTGAGTCCCGATAGTCCAAAAAAACACCAAAAGTTCATCGATAAACACAAGTTCCCCTTTAGTCTGCTGGCAGATGAAGATAAGGAAGTATTAAATGCCTATGGAGTTTGGGGGAGAAAGAAATTTATGGGTAGGGAATACGATGGCGTCATTCGCACCACCTTTATCATTGATGAAAATGGAGTTGTTGAGCAAGTAATCGACAAGGTAAAGACCAAAACCCATGCCCAACAAATTTTAGAGCTGATGGGGATCGATTAAATATCCACCTACCTATCTTTAGGGATTGAGTTGCTCTGCTAATCTATAAGGGACCCAATAATCCCCGTAAGTCGTTTTCTGAACAATTAAGTAACCATTGGGAATTCGTTTTCTATTCAATGCGTTTAATTTGATGTGATCAATAATTTAATTGGATTAGACGCGGTCTAAACCTACTAATTCATTAAATTTCACCATTCTTTTAGGATGAACTTGCAACAATTAATCCACCTCTAATTCTGAAGCTAATTGCAGATTGGACCTGGGAATGAACACATTGTTAGCAATAATTTAATCTTTTCAATTTTGAGCTTTTATGCACTCAATTCATCTTTGGGTCAAATTAAAAGAGTTATAAAATGAAGCGCAGAGATTTTTTCCGTTCAGGAACCATCGCAGGATTAGGTGCCGGCTTAATTTCACCCTTTTCCTCAAGATCAAAATTGTGGGAATTAGATCGCCAGGTAAAGAACATCATCTTCCTGGTGACGGATGGCATGAGTTCAGGAACCTTTCAGATGGCGGACTTACTTAGAAGAAGAATGGATGGACGGAACAGCAATTGGCTCCAACTCTATCACGACAAAAAAATCACCAGAGGCATAATGGATATGTCCTCACTCAATTCGGCTGTACCGGATTCTGCAGCGGCTTCAAGTTCCTGGGGAGGAGGTTATCGCGTCAACAATGGATCTCTGAATATAGGTCCCAATGGAGAAGTCTATAAACCCATTCTCAAAAAATTTAAAGATTCTGGGAAGGCAGTAGGATGCGTCACTACTGTCCAAATTACTCATGCTACACCGGCCGGCTTCCTGGTTTCCCATCCCACAAGACAAGAGCAGGCAGTAATTGCTGAAAAATACGCCGAGGAGAATTACGATGTCCTGATGGGTGGAGGCTTAGAATTTTTTGATTCGGAATCACGCGAAGATGGTAAGGATCTATTTGCTAAATTCAGTGATAAGGGTTACTCAGTAGCATTGAATCGCGATGAAATGCTGCGGAGTTCAATTGAAAAGCCTATAATTGGTGTTTTTCACAGAGGTGGCTTGCCTTACACCCTTGATCAAATGAACGATCGTGCCCTGCACGAAGAGGTACCTACTCTGGCGGAAATGACCCAAAAGGCAATAGATATTATGAAGTCCAACCCAAATGGATTTGTAATTCAGGTGGAAGCAGGCAAAGTTGACTGGGCTGCCCACGGAAATGACCTGGGAGCCATTCTATACGATCAACTCGCCTTTGATGATGCCGTGAAAACAGCAATGGATTTTGCTGAAAGTGACGGAAACACCCTGGTGATTATAACCACAGACCACGGTAATGCTAACCCCGGTCTAATGGGAGGGCGAAATGCTGATAAAAACTTTGATAGAGTGCAGTCATTTAAACACAGTGCAAACTATACCTTATCAAAAATTGAATCCGGAATGAGTCCTGCTGCTGCAATCGAGTGGATCGAACAGGCCAAGGGCATCGCTATAAAAAAAGAAGAGGCAAAAGAACTCTTGTCATTTTTTGACAGGGTGGGTGAAGGAGCAGGGCCATCCACAATTCCCGCTCCCAGATTGGCAAAAACTCTTTACCCCTACACCAATGTGGGTTGGGCGGGTACCAGCCACACCTCAGATTTTGTAGAGATATCCATGTATGGACCGGGCAGTGAAAAACTACCTCCAATTATCATGAACACCGAACTCCACTTCTATATGTTGGAAGCCGCAGGTTTATAAGGAATTTAAGGAACATTCTAATTTGAATCTTTTGTCTTACTTGTAGGCTAAAACTAATGTACCCTCATTCGAAGGTATTCATCTGCCGAGATTTCAATTGTAGTCTCCTTTTGGCCATGTCCGAGTTCATTTTGATAAGATCCCAATAGACATTAGGCCATATGTTTTCTTTTATCGCTTTTGCAACTTTCATGATCACACCTTTCGCATTTTTAAAAATAGTATTATCCAGTAACAACTGTTAATACTTACACCAATTAGAACATTCAGAAGATCAAAGAATTTCAATGGTTGGTATCGCTAAAAAAAGCCCGACCACTTTAACGGGTGGCCGGGCAACAAAAATATTCACTAAATCAATCAGTCACTAAAAGCTGTATCTGTACATCAGGTTAAGGTTGATTCCTGGCATATCGAATCTGGAAGGAGCTGAGGGTCCTAAAACAGGGTCATTAAAACGCCTTACTACAGACATATGATCTGAATAGTTGGTATTCAAAAGATTGTCGACTCTAATATTAAAGCTGTGAACGCTATTATCTCCCCGGATTTGGTATCCTGCTTCTAATCTTGCAACACCATAACCCTCCGTGGGAAGCTCATCATCTGGAACGCGATTTTGAGCAGCTACCAATCTGTAATAAGCTCCCACGTTCCAGTTGCTCATCTCATAACTCAACCCAAAAGTGGTTCTAAAGGGAGGTATGAAAGGCAGCGGGTCTCCAGTTTCATCATCTCTGGTACCTCTTACATAATCAGCTGTTACACTTCCCAGGAGATTTTCAGTAAGTAGCATTTTAAACTGAGCTTCAAATCCAAGCAGCTTGGCGTCAGTTCCAAAGAATTGAACAGTGTTTGGAAATTCTCTATCTGCTCTTACTCTATATGGGATTTCAACTGCCTCTACATTATCAAGAGTCAGAAGGGCAACATAGTTGCTAATATTGTTGTAAAAACCACTTGCTTCTGCCTGCCATCTTTCAGTAGTGAATTTTACAAAACCATCTAGTCCCAGTCCGGTTTCGCTGCTTAGAGAGGGATCTCCCAACTCAACTCTTGTAGCTCCCGCATGCCACCCATCAGCATAACGTTCCAGAACAGTTGCATTGCGATGAGCTCTGGCAATTTGGACTCCAATTTCCAATGCTTTTGTTGGTCGATAATTCAACCCAAGGGAACCAGCAAAGTTAAATACAGCATCGCTTATACCATCAAATGGCGGCACTTCCTCTAAATTAACCAAATCGGGATCTGGATGGGGTGTGAAGAACCTGTTTTCCACCGTGGATGTCCATTCCTGCTCGAATCTTGCACCAATCTGAAGATTTAAGCCCGTAGCGAGAGGAACTTCCTGGAAAGTAAAAAGTGCCAGATTCAAAATATCTTCCCCAGGATGATAAGCCTCAATTCCATCTACCTCCTGATATCTGTAGTGCAGATTGGAACCAATTACACCTCGATTGAAAATAAAGAACGGACGGTGCATAAACATGGCAGTGGAACTTAAAGTTGATGTTTTTATCTCCAACTCCAACTCCTCAGGAAGTGGGTCAGGTTCTCCCTCCTCTTGTTCTGAGTATGAAAAACTGGCCCTTAACTCCATTTCATCAAAAAATCCATCGAGTTTTTGATTGAGGAATGCCTGGGCATTGTACCTGAAAATTCTGATTTCCATTTCGGGCTCCTCTTCAATAAAAAAGCCGGGATTGTCAGGGTCAGATTCACTTGCAAACTCAGGAATTCCATAGTGATTTTGGTAGTATCTTCCAGAAATGCCGGCTCTTGTCCTACCCTTGTTGTAACCCCATCCCACAGATGCAGTGTAGCTTTCTAATCCGGTGTTGGGAATTACTTCATCAGGGGTATTCGCATCACCTGCTGTTCTGTACATTAGCCGTCCGGCAAAAGCTTGATTTTCAGTTCCATAGATCAAACCAGCAGAACCCGAAAGCAGATTATTGTTGGTTGCACCGTGAAAAGCAATTCCACCGCCTAAACCCATATTCCACTGACGCGGTGCATCTTCGGTGAACATATTAATTACACCACCCAGGGCACTTGATCCATAGAGCAAACTGGCAGGGCCCCTTACTACCTCTACCCTACTAAGCCCTAAGGGATCCAAAGTAATTGCATGATCAGGAGCAGTGCTTTGAATATCTCCCATTCGCTCACCATTTTCTAATACAACCAGGCGTTCGCCATCAAATCCACGAATAACAGGTCTGGAAGGTCCACCTCCAAATGAGCGGGAACTCAGTCCGGGCTCGCCATCCAACATATCGCCCAGTGAAAGATTGGCCCTTGCAGAAAGTTGATTTACACTGTATGCCTGGGCAGACTGATAGTTAACAGCGCTTCCCGTTGGAGTTGCTGTTACTATAACTTCCTGAGTTCTGAAAAAATCCGATTCCATTTCGATCGTTAGCTCATCATCTGAATAGGGTATTTCTAGCTGTATTTTCAGGGACACATAACCCAGATAGTTCACCTGCAATTCTATTTGTCCCTCTCTCAATCCCTGAAGGGTGAATTCACCTGAAAAATCAGTTGTGGAACCAATCCTGGCTGGAGTCACAAAAACTGCTGCCCCAATTAGCGGCTCTCCATTTCTAGCGTCCAGTACCCTGCCGGAAAGCTGGTGATTGCCCTTTCCTGAAGGCTCATTGGATGCTTCAGTACTATGAATAATATTATCAAATACTGTGGAAATTTCACCACTGCTCATGGTGTTTTCAGCACAAAAAAGCACTGGCAGGCAGGCAAAAGTCAAAAGGATCGTAATAAGCTTCATAACGGTATTTTTTTAGCTCTTATAATTTCTAATAAAATGATCAAACCCAATATCGATTAAGGGATTTCATCTCCTATTCACTCATAAGGCAAAGGTAAGGGGACACAGGGCTGCAACCCTGTTAGAGATCACTTAGAAAAATATTAGAATTTCATTAGAAGGCTGCTTCAGAAGAAAAGCAGCATTGCTATACCGAAGTAGATCAAAAGTCCCGTGATATCAACGGTTGTAGTAATTGCCGGACTTGCAGCTACTGCAGGGTCACCACCAAATCTCTTAACCACCAAAGGCAAACAAGCTCCGACCACAGTAGAGGTAACAACTTGAAGACTCAATGCGATGCTTATCCCGAAAGCAAGAAAATAAAGGCTGTATTCAGCAGGAATTTCAGTATTCCATGAAAGCCAGAGGACCTTGCCGAAGGCAATCACACCCAAAACTATTGCAAGTAAAAATGAAACCCTCGCTTCCTTCCAAATAATCTTTAACCAATCTCCCACTTTCAATTGTCCCAGAGCAAGTGCACGGATCACAACAGTAGCAGCCTGACTACCGGCATTACCCCCCGTATCAGCAACCATTGGAATGTACATTGCAAGGATTATCAACACAGCCAGGGCTTCCTCAAAACTGTGAATTATGATGCCGGAGATCAGGCCAAGTACAGCCAGGGAGGCCAGCCACACAATTCTTTTCTTAAAATGGCCCCAGGTGGTGGTCTGATTGTAGTTCAGAATTTCATCCCCCGGAACAATACCCATGAATTTCTCCATGTCTTCAGTATGCTCAGCCCTGATTACCTCCAGGGCATCATCGTGGTGAACAACTCCAAGTATCTGCATTTCTTCATTCACCACCGGAATGGCAACCAGGTCATATTTTTCCACCTTATTGGCAACCAACTCCCGGTCTTCCTCAACCTTAGAATAAACGAATTCTTTGTGGTAGATGCTCTCCACCAGGGTATCGGGTGCCGCAAGAATAAGGTCTTTCAAACTGGCAAATCCAAGGAGTCTCATATCCCTGTCAACTATATAAACGTAGTAGATCAAATTTCTGGACCCGGCAGACCTTATCTCTTCTATTGCCCACCTGCAAGAAACGTCAGGCCTTATGGTGGTAAAATCAGTACTCATGATTCCACCTGCAGTTTCCGGTGGATAAGCACTTAACTGAAGTACATTTTCCCGGACTTCTCCTGATAGGAATGGAAGCAGCGCCACTTTTTCTTGCTGGGTCAGATGTTGAAAAAGGTCTGCCCTGCTATCAGAGTACATATTTTCAAAAATAACAGAGAAGCGCTTTTTACTCACCTGCTGGAAAAAACCCAGCTTTGCGGTCATTTCAATTTCAGAAAAAATCTCTCCCTGTCTGGCGGGTTCGGTCAAATCAAGGCACTCCAATATATCAGCAGGAGTCAAGCCCTGAACCATTTCAGCTACTTCTACAGTGGGATACTTTTCAAGAAATTCTTTTAAGCGAACCTTTGTCTGCTTAAGCTCCCTAAATTTTTGCTCTGCATTTAACACCTGAGTTTTCATGAGACTTTTGTTTTATTTCAACTTTCGGAAGCATTTATTTTCGATCAAAGTCTTCATCATTCCTCCTTGCTACGTCTTGAAAAAAAACTAAATTTAGGAGGATCATTTAAAAGGACTATAAACTTGGCATTCTTCAATAAGAATAAGCAATTAATCGGTTTCTCTCTCCCGTATCTCCCAGGAAACATGGGTTACTCCAGGGATGACCGTAAACCTTGCGGCAGCTTTTTCCATCGCTTCATCATTGGCACCCACGGAAAAAATATCGGCTACAATGGCTGCTTTTGCAGGGCTTTCATCATCTATACTTTTAAGCATCCTCAATGAAAGGTTTCCCTCCTGATTGATAAACTGTAGCAAAAGTACCCTTATGTGGTTTTCTACCTCGGCTCTGCATCTGATTTCAAACGAGTACAAGGCCCTCGCCACCTCTTTCTCCTGAATGGGCCTTCTTCCGAGAAATACACCAAAGGGACGAAGCACAAAATGAATTAACACAATGACAATAGCTGTAACGCTTGCTTCCATGAGTAGACCCGCCCCGGCAAGAGCTCCTACAGCAGCAGAGCACCAAATGGTGGCTGCGGTATTAAGTCCCCTAACTGTAAAACCGTCTTTCATTATTACACCGGCACCGAGAAAACCAATGCCCGTTACTATCTGTCCTGCAACTCTGGAGGGGTCTCCAATAACGGTATCAGAAGTTAGGGCGGCAGATAGCAATACAAATGCCGCAGAACCCGTACTGACAAGTGTATTGGTTCTCAAGCCCGCAGACCGCTGACGCCATTGCCTCTCAAACCCAATGAGAACGCCAAGGACTACTGCCACCAGAAGTCTAACTGCAAATTCTTCAATTGCCATGACATTTCAATTTTTCGACTCAGATTCACTTAAAAATCCAGGCCTGGTGATTTCCTGTGTAAATTGCACAAAAGTAAGAAGAGAGATCGTTTTTGTAACTCATCCTTATCTTAGAATTTTATTAGAATTGATCATCTGAAAAGTATTCAGGGATTTTTTTTGCCTCAATTCTATGACGGGATTAAGTTTTTAAAGCAGTGAGAATGAAGGAACCATTGAGAATGCGATAGAAGGGATGGTGCACAGCAGCCAATAAATCGTATTCAACGAAAGTTCCGGCCAAATTTTCCTTACAAAGCGACAAAACCTAAAGGAATCGCAAAATGGAAACACCTTCACCACCATCTTCCTCAGTGGGATCAATTCTTTGGATATTGGGAGGAAAGTTTTTGAGTGTTTCTAAAAGGGCTTTTTTTAAAGCACCCTCTCCTTTTCCATGGGTGATTCGAACCTGATCCTGATTGGCAAGGATAGCCTTTTCCAAATAATCATTGAGCAAATCCACCGCTTCCCTGTATCTGAGGCCACGGATATCCAACCTGCTGTTAAAGCCGGAGCCGGAGTAAGATATTTCTGTTTTGACCGAAATTTCCTTTCTCTGTTCAATCGGATCACGGGAGGGTATTAGATCCCTCAGATTGGCCTCCATTCTAAGTCCACCGGGAAACTCGAGGGTGGCTTTTTTACCCTTGAGGGCCTCTAATCGGCCGATCTCACTACCGGACCGCAGCCTGGCAAACATTCCCCTTTTCCACTCCACCTTTCCAGAAAATTCCTTTTGATGCAATTCTTCCTTTATAGATTCTTGCTCAATAATCATTTCACGGGATTTTTCTTTAAATGTTTTCAGAGCCTGCTGGGCCTTTTCCAGGTTGCGTTCCTTTCTCGCTTCTTTTACCAACTCCTCTAACTCCTTCTGCAATCTGGTTTGGTGGGCATGTTCAATCTGCTTTTTCTCCAACTTCAACTTTTTCCTTCTTACCTCCATCTCTCGGTGGAGATTTTCAAAATTGGAAGATATTCTCTTGAGCTCATCCTCCCTTTCCTTTATGGACGATAGCTTGCTCTTTAGTTCGGCCTTTTCTTTCTGAAGGTCTGCGAGCATCCCATCCACCACTTCAATGTTTGACCCAACTTTATTTTTAGCGTACTTGAGAATAGCCGGATGAATGCCCACCTTGCGCGCTATTTCAAATCCAAATGAGCTACCTGGTTTACCTGCTGAAAATTCATAAGTTGGTTTAAGTTCTCCCTTGTCAAAAGTCATGGCCCCATTGATAAGACCTGAGGCATTATTGGCATAGATTTTCAGGTTGCCAAAATGGGTGGTGATTACTCCAAATGTTTTCAAGTACCTCAACCTTCTGAGAATGGACTCAGCGAGTGCACCCCCAATTTTTGGATCGGTGCCGGAGCCAAATTCATCAATAAGAATAAGAGAATCCGGTCCTGCATTTTGCAAAAAATACCTCATGGCGGTGAGGTGAGAACTGTAGGTACTCAAGTCATCCTCCAAAGATTGTTGGTCGCCAAGATCGGCAAAGATGGACTTGAATACTCCCAATTTGCTTCCCTCACCAACGGGAACAGGAAGTCCGAATTGCAACATCAACTGAATGATCCCTACAGCCTTTAGTAAAACGGATTTTCCACCAGCATTGGGTCCACTAATGACCAATATGTGGTTTTCCCTATCCAAATTAAGGTTAAAGGGTACCACTTTCCTATTTTCCTGACTGTATTTATAGAGTAAAAGCGGATGATAACCCTCCTTTATATCAAGGTATGCATGATCAACCACCTCCGGGATTCGACCCTTGAGATCCTTAGTTAGCCTTGTTTTAGCTTGAACTGTATCTAAAAAAACCATTACCAGATGGTTTTTTAGAATAAGTTGAGCTACAGAGCGAATATCCCCGCTGAGCTCCTTGAGAATTCGATATTCCTCTCTCTTAATAGCCCTTTCTGCATCAAACAGATCGTTATTCACAGAAATGACTCCCTCCGGTTCAATAAAAGTAGTCTTTCCAGATGCAGATTCATCGTGAATGATCCCCTTAATTTTTCTCTTGTGTTCGGCAGGGACGCTTAAAACCCTCCTCCCGTTTCTCAGAGATTCTTTGTTGTCAGTCAGCATCCCGGACTTAGAAAGTTCCCGAACTAATTCTGCAAATTTTCGGTCGGCCTCCCTCTGTTTTGAAAAGTAATACCGGTGCAACTTTTTTAAATCAGGGCTGGCATCAGGGAGAATATTCCCATCGGGATCAAATGTATTGGACAATCGGCTGAGCAATTCATCTTGCCTCTCCAGGCTTTTGCATTCTCCAAGTATGCCTTTGAATTTATCCGGTTCTTCTACTTTTTCCAGTACCGATAAAATTCTTCCACTGAATTCCAAAACTGAGCGAACCAACAAAAACTCCTCAACCTCATAAACATACCCTTCTATGTGAAGAACTTTTCTCAATGATTCAATCTCAGCGTAGGAAAAAACTCTGCAATCGGGATAAAGTCTATTCAGTAACTCCCACTCAGCAACTAAATCCAATTGATATCTAATCTCTGCTGAATCAGTTAAAAAGGGAAGTTTTTGGATGGCTTTCTTGCCGGACTCTCCCATGCAGTGGTTAGTCAGCATTGTGCGAATCCTGTCAAACTCCAGCAATTCATCAATGGTTTCAGGAAAAGTTTTCATGGAATACAAGTCGGGAGACATCAAAATTTGGAAAATCCAGCATTCAATAATATCTTAAACGTTGACACTGCAGCTAAAAAGGCAATCAGCTATCCTTCTCCCACTGAATTTCCTCTATTTGGTATTGATGTGCAATACCTCTACCAAGTATGAAAAAATAATCAGAAAGTCTGTTTAAAAATTTAACAGCAATAGGGTCAATTTGAACTTCATGGCCCAATGTAACTACCCTTCTCTCAGCTCTTCTACAAATAGTGCGACATATATGAGCTTGCGAAACTCTCTGGTCACCGCCGGGTAGAATAAAATTGGCAAGCGGCTTAAGCTCACCATCTATTTCATCAATGCATTTTTCAAGCCAGTCGATATCCTCCTGCTTAATTTTCGGAACCTGTTGTTCTCTTTCATTTGCATCCGGAGTAGCCAGATACGAACCCAGATCGAACAATTTATTCTGGATTCGGTAAAGTTGCATCCGGAATTCACCTTCGGCAAGCAAATCCCGAAGCAGTCCGGTAAACGAATTCAATTCATCTACTGTTCCATAGGCCTCAATCCTGTCGTGATCCTTTAGCACCCTTTTTCCTCCGAAGAGGGATGTTTTACCCTTATCACCTCCACGTGTGTATATCTTAAAACTCATATTATTCAAATTACTCCTGCAAAGTTAATAGTTTTTTGACCGATTGGTTCATCACATCCGTTTCCACCACACCATCCCGTAGGCGAATGATTCGGTGCGCGTGCTCAGATATTTCATTCTCATGGGTAACAATAATTATGGTATTGCCGTCATTGTGGAGTTTTTCAAAAATTTCCATGATTTCAATGGAGGTTTTGGAATCAAGATTTCCAGTTGGCTCATCAGCCAGGATGATACTCGGATTGGAAACCAGCGCTCTTGCGATAGCCACTCTTTGTCGCTGACCTCCGGACAATTCATTGGGTTTGTGGTCCATTCGATCGCCAAGACCAACTTGATGTAAAACTTCCATAGCCCGCTCCTTCCTGCCTGAGCGCGAAACTCCACCATATACAAGTGGAAGTGCAACATTATCAAGCGCGGACAAACGTGGAAGCAAATTAAAGGTCTGAAAAACAAAACCGATTTGTTTATTCCTTATTTCTGCCAATTCACTGTCTGACATCCTGCTGACATCGTGATCGTTTAATACATACTTCCCAACCGTAGGTGTATCAAGACAACCCAATAGGTTCATAAGAGTCGATTTGCCAGAACCGGAAGGGCCCATCAATGCGACATATTCATTTTGTCTGATGACAACATCTACTCCGTCAAGAGCCTTTACCGTCATGTTGCCCATTTTATAAATTTTCTTGAGGTTCTCTGTTCTAATAATTATCCTGGACTCAACTTTCATGAAATTTGTTGTTTCTTTGCTCAAATTAGATGCAATATACAAAAACAGTTGGCTTGCAAAAAAAAATGATGGACGGATGACCTTATTTTTTCTGCAAATCGACTCAAATTCACTTTTTTCAATTGCACAAAGTCTATTAAATTCATGCAATATGTTAATTGCATTACTCAACAATTCAATTGGAAGGCTATATATGAAAGGCTTTATTACTGAACTTCATACTTTTCCACCGATACCGATAATTCAGAGATACTTGAGCGGTGAAAAATGGATACTTGAAATGAATGAAACTTATAATAAGGGCAGCTTCAGAAACAGATATCACCTCTCCGGACCGCAGGGTCTTACGCCACTCTCCATACCTTTAAAAAAAGGAAAGAACAACCAACAGCCAATAGCAGAGGTCGAAATTTCTTACGATGAGGATTGGCCTCGGCGCCACAGCAAAACCATTCAGTCCTGCTACGGAAAAAGCCCATTTTTTGAAGAGTATTTCACCGATTTAAAGTCTTTGTTTTTCAAAGATGTGCAATATCTCAAAGAATTCAATATTTCAGCGCTCAAACTGGTCCTTGCTTTCCTGGGAATTCAGGAGTGGCCCCAATTAAGTACCTGTTACCTTTCAAAAATAGATTATGAAAAAACAGGAATTGTGGACTGCAGGGACTTCTACAGGCCTAAAACCATTGATCAACTCCCAATCAAAAACTGCCTTTACAATCAGGTATTTGAACCAGCCAATGGATTCATTTCCAATCTGAGTGTACTCGATATTATTTTTTGTTTGGGCCCAGAAGCACGCCTGAAATTAGTCAGAGAAGGGTAAGAAAATATGGCATTCGAGAAAATCATATCCCCGAGATGGGATTTTTGCTTAATTTTAGGGTTTAAAATCGGATCAACTAAACCTAATCAGATGAAAAACCTTGTGTACCTGCCAATACTTTTGGCCTTCGGAATTTTTCTGCAATCATGTAGTGAAGAGCAGCCACAAATCACTTTTGAGATTATTGAACTTGAGTACCCTGAAACCAAAATGGTCGATGTATCAGACGATTATCACGGGCATGTCATTCAGGATCCTTTCAGGTGGCTGGAGATTGATACAGCAGCGGCAGTCAAAGATTGGGTTAATAGGCAAAACGAGCTTACTTTTGACTACCTGGAAAATCTTCCCTTTCGTTCAGACATAAGTGAAAGACTGGCTGAACTCATGGATTATCCTCGATATTCAGCCCCGAGAAAGGTGGGTGACTTTTACTTCTTCCATAAAAATGACGGACTTCAAAATCAAGCTGTCATCTATCGCAAAAAAGGCATCGATGGAGAACCAGTAGTCTTTATCGATCCCAATGAATTATCTGCTGAGGGCCTGGTTTCTATCCGGCTTTTAGGCTCTTCACCTGACTACCGGTACATTGCATATGCCAGGCAGGAAGCGGGTTCTGACTGGGTGACTATTGGAGTTTATGAGGTGGAGTCGGGAGAAAAACTAGAAGACCGTTTAGAGTGGGTGAAGTTTAGCGGTGCGAGCTGGGATGACAACGGGTTTTACTACAGCAGGTATCCCGAACCTGAACCTGGAATGGAATTATCAGCCAACAATCAATACCACTCTGTTTATTATCATCGTTTGGGCACTGATCAATCAGAAGATATTTTAATCCACGAAGACAGAGATCGACCTTTTATGTATCACTTCACCTACCTTACTGACGATCGTGAATTTGTAATTATGCATGCAGCACCCGGAACGGATGGATACGCAACCTACTACAAGCGAAATTCCCCGGATGATCGCCAATTTAAACCCCTATTTGAGGGCTACAGTAACAAAAGTTCAGTTGTGGACCATGTGGATGGGAGATTTCTGGTGTTGACTGATATAGATGCTGATAATTACCGTCTAATTTCAGTAGATCCGGATAATAACCTACCTGACCAATGGATAGACATCATTTCCGAAAGAGATATTTTACTTCGTTCCGTCTCTACAGGTGGTGGATACCTTTTTGCCAGTTATTTGGAAAATGCAATGTCCCGAATTGTACAACTGGGTTACGATGGAACACAAATCCGTGATATTGACCTACCGGGTACAGGAAGTGCGGGTGGATTCTCAGGAACTTCAAACCAGGAGTTGCTCTTTTATTCCTTTAGCTCATTCCTCTATCCCTCTACTGTATTTTCTTTTGACCCGTCGACCGGAGAATCAGAGCCCTTTTTTGAAAGCGAACTAAGATTCAATCCCGAAGACTTTACAGAAAAGCAAGTGTTTTATCGCAGCAAAGATGGAACCCAAGTTCCAATGTTTATAGTCCACAGGAATGATGTTGAATTAAATGGAGACAATCCTACCATGCTATACGCCTATGGTGGCTTCAACATAAGTCTCACACCCTCTTTTTCTGCTTCGAACCTGATTCTTCTCGAGAATGGTGGCATCTATGCTATGGCAAACATTAGGGGTGGTGGAGAATTTGGAGCGGAATGGCATAGGGCTGGCATGCTTGAAAACAAGCAAAATGTATTTGATGATTTTATCGCTGCTGCAGAGTATTTAATAGAGGAGGGCTATACCTCTGAAGATAAACTGGGTATCATTGGCGGGTCCAATGGAGGGCTACTGGTGGCTGCCTGCAAGGTTCAAAGACCAGATTTATTTTCAGTTGTAATTCCGAGAGTAGGAGTTTTGGATATGCTTAGATACCACATATTTACTGTTGGAAAAGGCTGGATACCGGAATACGGATCTGCTGATAATCCCGAACATTTTGATTTTTTAATTGAGTATTCTCCTCTTCACAATTTGGAAGAGGGAATGGAATATCCCGCTACCTTAATCATGACAGCTGATCATGATGATCGCGTTGTCCCGGCTCATTCCTATAAATTTGCAGCAGAACTTCAAAGAGTGCAGGGAGGAACCGATCCTGTTCTCATCAGAATAGATACTGATGCTGGTCACGGTGCAGGAAAACCAGTTTCCAAAATCATAGAGGAACAAACTGATATATGGTCGTTCTTTTTCTACAATACGCAATCCATGATTCAATAGCACAAAAACGAAAGGGAGGCAGTTCTACTATAAAATTGATACAATCACCTTACCTAATGGATACCCCAAAAAAAAGGGCAGCCTAAGCTGCCCTTTTTTTCTTAATCATTACTCAAATTATCTTTGAAAAAATCTGAGATACTCAATATAACTTAAGAACCATCGACATCAACAATTGTTGTCCACGGATAATTTTTAACATCATGCACCACAAATAGCCCCCAATTAAACTTTCATGTTTTTGTAAACATCAATCACTTCTCTAACATGGCTTGCGGAGGTATTCAATAGTTCCTTTTCACCCTCATTCAAATCAAGCTCTAAGATTTCAACGATTCCTGCCTTCCCCAACTTCACGGGTACTCCTATAAAGATGTCGTCAAGACCGTATTGCCCAGTCAGCCTAGCGCAACATGGGAAGATGCGATTTTCGTCCCTGACAATGGTTTCAACCATTTGGGCTGCCGCAGCTCCAGGGGCATACCAGGCAGAAGTCCCCATTAGTTTAACCAGCTCACCACCACCCTTTTTAGTGCGATCGATAATAGCGTCAAGGGTTTTGAGGTCGATGAGCTCAGTGACAGGAATTCCGGCTACTGTAGTGTATCTTGGCAGAGGAACCATGGTGTCACCATGACCTCCCATTAGCACTGCCTGAATATCCTTGGGGGAAACATTGAGTGCAGTAGCAAGAAAAGCCCTGTATCTTGCCGTATCAAGAATGCCCGCCATCCCAAATACCCTGCTGGAGTCAATACCTGCAGCTTCATAGGCAGCATAGGTCATAACATCCAATGGATTTGAAACCACAATAATAATGGGGTTATCAGAATACTTGAGAATATTCGCCGTAACGGTATTAACGATTCCGGCATTGGTGGAGATCAAGTCGTCTCTGGACATACCGGGTTTACGAGGAATCCCTGCAGTAATTACCACTATGTCTGAATCGGCAGTAAGAGCGTAGTCATCGGTGCCAATACAATAAGAGCTGTAATGATTGATAGGGGCCTGTTGCCAGGTATCCAGTGCTTTCCCTCTCGCGAGATCACCCTTTATATCCAATAAAACGACTTCTTTTACAACATCCCCCATGGAGAGGACATTTGCTACCGTAGCACCAACATTACCGGCGCCAACTACTGTTATTTTACTCATCTTTAAAATTTTTTTTGAGGTGCAAATGTACGGAAGATCAGGAAAAAAGGCCACACTTTGACACGCCCATTTTCAGAAAAAAGGAACTACTTTTTAAAAAAAATTGTATTTATGTTAATTTTACGCCCTAAGAAAAGAAAGTCGATGAATAAAGTAAACCTTACCGCCGTAATCTCCGCAATTATTTTATTGTTTTCAGGTCTGCCATTTGAGGCTATTTCTCAAGATTTGCACGACCACCATCTCTTTTGTGGTTACGATCACAGCCCTGAAGAATTAAAGCGTTTAGAGCAAAACATAGAGAGAATTAAGCACCTTGCAATTCTCAGATCTGATGGATCTTATTATGTGCCTATCAAATTTCACTCCATCAACCGAAATGATGGTGGTGGTGGAATCCGGCCCAATGAGGTAGTGCAACAGATGTGTATTTTAAACAGCAATTTTGCTCCCTATGATATTCAGTTTTTCTTAAAGGATCAGGATATCAACTACATATTCAATAACGCAGCCTTTAACAATCCTACTGCTGCTACAGCAATTTTGCTCTCCAATAGGGACAATCGCGCCATGGACGTTTTTTGGGCACAAAACACTACTTCAGGCGGAGGTGGCTTTGGCGTAACCCTCGGCTACTATACACCAATGCAAGATTGGATTGTAATGAGGAACGACCAAATTAATTCAGGCTTTACATTGTCGCACGAAATCGGTCACTTCTTCAGTCTTCAGCATACCTTTTTGGGATGGGAGCCTCAACCCTGGGATGAATCAATTCACGGGAATCCTGTAATGCAGGTAACTGCTCCTGACGGCATCGAAAGAGTAGAATTAGCCAATGGAAGTAACTGCAGTTTAGCTGCTGACCGAATCTGCGATACACCCCCTGATTACAACTTTGGATTTGGGTGGCAGGCTGGTGGAGGATGCGGCCCATTTGACATCGACGTTCGCGACCGAAATAATGACCAGGTGATACCCATGCAAGACAATTATATGGGATATTTCTTCAATTGCGGTTCATACGAATTTACCCCCACTCAGGCGGATGTCATGAAGGCTGATTTTCTCTCGGAAAGAAGAAATTATTTGAGAAATGGATTTGGAGTACCATCTTCAGGACAAATTTCCGAATCCCCCACTCCTATTTATCCGCTAAATGGTGCGAAAAGTGATTATTTTGATGAAGTAGTTCTGCAATGGACTGCTCCTGAAAATGCTACTTACTATGTATTGGAAGTTGGTACTTTGCCCAACTTGAATCCAGGAAATCTAATCATCCACGAATTTGTAAGTGACCCGGAGATCGTTCTAACAGGTTTAGAGCCCGATAGGAATTATTTTTGGAGAGTTCGACCTTTAAACGATCTGAACTATTGCGCTCCAAGATCGTCTGTCTATTCTTTCTCTACCAGTGATATATCGGTGGATGTAAGTGATTTTGAACCAACTGGTTTTGAAGCAAACATTGTACCAAATCCGGGAAATTCACTAGGAAAGACTAATGTTATAATGACGAATCATTTTGGCTTTCAAAAAGGTACACTTTCCATATTTTCTATTGATGGTAGGCATATCTCCAGCAGAGAAATTGAAATCCCAGAGGGAAGGAGCAGCTTGAGGCTTCATGAATCATTGGTTCCTGGTATGTACTTTGTAAAGATTAACAGTGGTTTTATAGAACAAACCCTGCCCTTAATACTTCATTAAGTTCCTATTTTGCAGACTTGCCTTAAGTTTGGGTGATGAACAATCCTATTTTTAGGACTGTTGAGCCTTCAATTCAATCCAAACCAAATGAAATTAACAGCAATTTTTGCATCACTAGCGATCATTTTTCAGCTCCCATTAACTGCGCAGCAGGATACAGCACCAGACATTCCCTTTTGCGCCACACCGGCCTACAAAGATGAAAGGTTGACCTATTATCAGCAGAACCTGGATAGCTACCGCTTTTTAACTGACGATACCCTATTTATCCCCATAAAACTGCACATACTTGGAACCGATGAGGGAATAGGTTACCCCAATATGCAAAACATTTTGAGAGCATTTTGCATCCTCAACGAAAATTTTGCTCAGGCAAAAATCCAATTTTACATTGCTGGAGACATCAATTACATCAACAACACCTCATGGTATGATCATGAGTCTTTTGGCCCAGGCGGACAGATGATCCAACAAAATAACGTGCCCTGGGCACTTAACTCCTATGTCGTAAAAACTGCAGCTGGCGCTTGTGGCTACTTCTCTCCAAGTGTAGATGGGGTCGTCCTGGCCACCAGTTGTCTGGGCCCTGTAAACCACACATGGGCTCATGAAATTGGTCATCAATTGACCTTGCCACACACTTTTTTTGGTTGGGAGGGTACCGCGTATAACAATGGAGAACCTGCTCCGGAAAGGATTTGGTTTAGGAACCGATGGGTTCAAGTTGAGCGGGCGGATGGCAGTAATTGCAGACATGCCGCAGATGGCTTTTGCGACACCCCTGCTGATTATGTTAGCTCCCGTTGGAGCTGTAGTGCTGCCAATCCCATGGGACCTACCCTGGTTGACCCTATTGGACAAACCTTTCAGGTCGATGGTGCAAACATAATGTCCTATTCATCGGGCTCCTGCAGGGGGACTTTTTCCCCAGAGCAAATTCAAGCCATGAGGATGAATCTGCTGTTGGACCGAAATCAAATTATCGACTTTGATACAAAATTTGAGCCCGTCCCCTCAGAGATTGAATTCATCGGTCCCGATCAAAATTCAGAGGTTCAATATGACAACACTACCGTTAGCTGGAAAGCAGTAACCAATGCAACAGAGTACCGGGTGCAGTTAACCAACCTGCCATTTTTTAACAACTTGGTGCTCAATCAAGTGACAAGCGATACTTTTTTTCAACTCCCACAACTGGAAATAGGAAGAAACTACAGCTTAAGAATACAAGCTTTATCAAACTATCAACCTTGTAATGAATACTCTGAAACACTTTCCTTTATGGCATCCGACCTTTCGTCTGTATTGTATTCTGGAGAAGCCGGAGGCAAATTCACTTACGAAAATCCTCTAAGAACGGGAAGAGACCTCAATATTCTTTATAGAAATGGCTCACAATCTACTGATGCAGTTCAAATATCCATCTTTGATGTTCGTGGAATGATTGTAGGTAATTTCAACGGGTACGTGCATCCCTCCGACCAGATTCAACTGAATACTTCAGACCTTGCAGCCGGCATTTATTTATTGAACTTTCAATTTAAAAACAGTAGTCCTCAAACCCGCAAACTAGTTATTTCCAGATAAGTTCACCTTCAGAAAGGGTTTTTGAATCTAACCCACCAGGCTATTCAGGAAAGATAATAAATAGCCACAGCTAACTTCAATCGAGACAATCTTTGCCAATCTTAAAAGTAAAGGTAAAACAGGGCAGTTAATGATGGACGAACACCGATTATCGCCCCATGCGAATTAATTTTTTGTTGTATGAATGAATAGCTTTGATTGGTAGGAAAGAATGGTGGGTATTAAATCCCAAAATCGACAATGGGTGTTCCTTGTTTGTAAATCAAAATTGTCAATAAGTGTCAGGACTGTTGTTATTACTTGAATGGAAGGACAGTTAAAATGTTCTTGAGGTGTATTCCACATTGATTAAATGCCTAATACGACAATTCTAATGAACTACAAACCGGAATAGTCGCACATTATGTAAATTAACTCAGATTCGGAAACAAATTCCAGTGAGCACATTCAATTTGAGATCTGCTTTTGGTACCCCTCTTTAAAACCTGCTCAATTTTACTGAATCAGGAAGTTCAAGCCCATAGTATATGTGGCCTGCTAATTTTTCAGCCCAATAAGGGGCCAGAGAAGTCCCTTTTGTACCCAGCCCATTAAAGCAATAAAAGCCAGGATAAGCAGGAATACTGCCAATGATGGGATTCCTATCTTTTGTGGCTGGTCTGATACCGGCCACAGCTTTAATGGTTTCAAATTCCATGTGGATGGTTTCCGAGAGCTTCTTAAGGATTATTTCCACCCCTTTATCTTCAGCATCACTTCCGGAATACTGCCATTGATTCCACGACCCTACCCAATGGAGGTTTTCTGACGGATAAGGCGCGATAAAAACTTTTCCCTTGATGATTTTTTTTGGCAATTCCCCTGAAAATTTTCCGATCAGGGCCTGGCCCTTACTAGGTTTGAGTAAACTGCTTTTAAAGACTGGGTTGTTAGCAAGATCAACTCCCTGACAAAAGACAATTTTCTCAAATTGATGCCCTTTCCACTCAAATCCGGTCTCTCGATTTATCAATTCTTCCATTTTGAAGTCTCCTTCAATCAATTGATTTTGTTTAGTGAGCTTCTCTCTAAATGCAGTGATCAGAGTCTTGAGGTCAATGGCTAGCGATTCACTGATGACATCACCATAAACACAATAAGGATAAACAGCGCTTACAGGTTTAAACCCATTTAAATCTTTGGACAAAAATGCTCTAAAATTAGGATCTTCTCTCTTTTTCAACCATCGGGCCTTCTGCTCTTCATCGTAGAACAATTTTTCTATGGGCAAAGGGTAAATTAATTTTACCCCTAATTTTTCCTCCAAACGCCCATAGGATTGCAGTGCTTTTTCTTTAAGTTGAGAAAATTCAGCGGCAACGGTAAACCTACTTCCAGTAATCGGATTCATTATCCCGGCAGCAGCAGCTGTACAAGCTTTCTGATGACCTCTATCAACAACCCTATAACTGACATCCATCTGGTCCAATTCATGGGCCATCATAGTTCCAGCTATCCCCTGCCCTACTACTAACAATTCGAAGTCCATACAGGAATATTAAACTAAAGGACAAGATTTCAAGCCGGATGGATAAGAAACATACCTAACGAATAATTCCTTCAGGCTGTCCGGGAAAGGCCTCCGGATCTGCTTCTTTCATCATTAGGTAAATTTCTTCAACTATATCCTCCGCAGATGGTTTGCAGAAGTAATCACCGTCTGAACCATAGGGGGACCTGTTCTCAGTTGCGCAAATTGTAAGTGGCTTGGAATCCAAATAAAAATAACCTCCCTGCTCCTCCAATACTTTTTGCATCATATATGAGGTGGCACCTCCTGGAACATCCTCATCTAAAAATACGACTCTATTCGTTTTCTTCAGGGACTCGACAATATTGTGTTCGAGATCGAATGGAACAAGCGTCTGCACATCAATCAACTCAACTGAAATCCCAAGATTTGCAAGCTGTGCTATTGCATCCTCCGCGATGCGAACACAGGAGCCGTAAGTGACCAATGTGACATCACTACCTTCAGACAGCACTTCCGGCACTCCCAGGGGCACTGTAAATTCAGTGAGATTGGTTGGCATGGGCTCTTTAAGCCTGTATCCATTCAGACATTCAACAATAATTGCAGGATCTACAGATCTGAGCATAGTATTGTACATCCCGGCAGCCTGGGTCATATTTCTGGGCATTAGGACATAGATTCCCCTCAGTGCATGGATCATCATACCAATAGGTGAACCCGTGTGCCAAATACCCTCAAGACGGTGACCCCTGGTTCTGATTATCAAAGGAGCCATCTGCATACCAAAAGATCGATACCGAAGAGTAGCCGCATCGTCTGTAAGGGGTGTCAACCCATACATCAAATAATCCAAATATTGAATCTCAGCTATGGGTCTGAGGCCCCTCATAGCCATGCCGAGAGCCTGACCAACAATAGACCATTCCCTGATACCCACATCAAAAACCCTGTGTTCACCGTACTTTTCCTGCATACCTGCAAGCCCCTGGTTTACATCACCAATTTTGCCAACGTCCTCACCGAAGGCAAAAAGAGCAGGCTCCCTCATCAAAGCAGTATCAAAAAACTTGTTCAAAATTTCATAACCGTTTACCATTTTCGGCTCTTCCGGAAATTCCGCGGGAACAATGGGAACCCTAAGAGCCGATTTTTCAGAAGCGCTGTACAAATGGGTTTGATACCTACTCTTGCCTAAATCGCGTTCCTTCAAAATCCATTCTCTCAAATTATCAACGGATTGAGAATTCAATCCGGAACACAAGTTCGACATTTTCCTTGCGATTTTCAGCAGTTCATATCTCAGGGGATTAAACAAAGTAGAGAGCTCTTTTTGCAGTTCAGAAGTTTCAGGGAGTTGATTATGTTCTGCCACAATGCTATTAAATATCTCCAACAACTCTCTCTCTTTGGACTTTACAGGCGAAGCGAAGTTCTTCCAGGCCTCTTTCATTGCATTTCTTGTAAATGCCTTGGCTTCCGCACTGATTTCAGCCAGCTTCTCCTCGGTGGCGATACCATTTTCCACCATCCATTTGCCCATTCTAACTATACAATCATAATCCTGTTCCCACTGCAAGCGCTCTTTGGACTTATACCTCTCATGAGATCCTGAAGTGGAGTGCCCCTGAGGCTGGGTACAGTCTTCAACATGGATCAAAGCAGGTCGGTGCAGCTGTCTTGATTTGTCAATTGCCTTCTCATAAACTTCACATAGGGCTGGATAATCGTATGCTTTCACTTTATAGATATCCATGCCTTCCTCATTACTTTCAGAGGCGAATCCGGACAGCGCCCTGGAAATACTGCCATTAGCAGTTTGGTACTTTTTTGGAACAGATATGCCGTACCCGTCATCCCAAACACTAACTACCAGCGGAACCCGTTCCACCGTAGCCGCATTCATGACCTCCCAAAATATACCCTCTGAAGTAGATGCATCCCCTATGGTACAGAAAACTACCTCATTTCCCTTGTTTGAAAGATGAGATAAATGCCCAAGATCATCACTGTTCCTGTATTTTTTTGACGCGCACGCCAGTCCAAAAGCTCTTGCCATTTGGCCTGCAGTAGGTGAAATGTCTGAAGAAACATTGTAGAGTTCGGTGTGATCTAACCAATTGTCATTTTCATCAATCATTCTGGTGGCAAAATGGCTGTTCATTTGACGCCCGGCACTGAAAGGGTCATTATCAGGATCAGAATACAATTGCGCAAAATAATCCTCCACTTTACACAGTCCGAGAGCAAACATAAAAGTCTGATCTCTATAATACCCGGACCTAAAATCACCTTTCTTAAAAACCTTTGCCATAGCAATTTGTGGCACCTCTTTGCCATCACCAAGTATTCCAAACTTTGCCTTACCGGTAAGGACTTCTTTGCGGCCCAACAAACTAGCCTCCCTGCTAATACAACATATCCAATAATCGTAAATTACTTCGTTGATGAAATCACTGTTTTCAACATTTTCAGATACTTTCCAACTATCGAGAAGGGCCGTCATTGTCATAGAAAAGAGGGTTTATTGATTTGAATTGGAATGCAAAAGTAATAATTTTAACTCAAATTTCCACAATGAAGTTATTCAATATGGAGTTATTTTGTCGATTAGATAAATACTCAACAACCTCAATTAACACTACATTAACAAACAAATGAATCATTTTGAGTGTCTTTTCGTTGTATTGACGTATTTTTGCATATATCACATAATTCATAAAATGACTTTTTCTATGAAAATTGCCGGAATAGTAACCTTCATTGCAGTGCTTTTCTTGTTCTCGCAAGGAGTTGAAGCCCAAACTGGTCCTGTTATGACCTTCGAATCCACCACCGTTGATTACGGTACAATCGAAAGAGGGAGCGAGAGAATTAGAACAGTGACTTTCACCAATACAGGTGACGAGCCGCTTTTGATTACCAATGCTCGCGGTAGTTGCGGATGTACGGTTCCGGATTGGCCAAAAGAACCTATCCAACCCGGTGAGTCGGGCGAATTCTCCATCAACTATGACACCAATCGCCTCGGAAATATCAACCGAACCATCAGAGTAACGACCAATGAAAGTGGAGACCCGCATGTATTACTCGTCAGAGGAAATGTGGTAGCGAAAAAAGAAGCAGAGTCTCTACCTAAAAGAGATAGTGGAATTTTTGACAACTAAGTTGTGTTTTCATAATTATTTTTTAAAGTGTGAATTAAAGTAGTAGGCCGTGTACTTTCCACGGCCTTTTTTTATTCCTGTCCTACTGTTGGTTTCCAATGATCAACTCTCTTCGAAATAAGCGGTTGACAATCTGACATTATCTTTTGTATTCCCTGAGCAACTTTCTTTAAGAAAGACATTAACTAAGTGACTTTAGCTTAAATTCTTTAAACTACAGACCATTTTATTGGTTGGAATTGAATAAAACAATCAACTATGCTTGCTATTCTGTCTCCTGCAAAGACCATGAAGTTCGATTATCAATCTGAGCACTTGAATACAAAAATGCCGGAATTCATCTCAGAGGCCTCCAGATTGGTTAAAGAACTTAAAAAATATTCGAAACCGGAATTGATGAAGCTGATGTCCATCAGTGAAAAACTTGCTGAACTCAATACAGAGCGATTTAAAAATTTCAAAGGTACGGATCAGGCAGCAGAAAAATCAGCTGCAATTTTTGCTTTCAGAGGAGACGTTTATCTCGGCTTGGATGCTGTCTCGCTCAGAAATGCAGATCTACAACGGATCGCTAACCATTTAAGAATATTATCAGGGCTTTATGGTCTGCTGGAGCCAGGTGACCTTATTGAGCCTTATCGTTTAGAAATGGGTACCTCTATAAAAATTGGGAAAAGTGATCATCTCTACCAGTTTTGGGGAAATAAATTAACCAAAGCGCTCCAAAGAGCTCTGGAAAACACTGGGTCAAAATATATAGCGAATCTTGCTTCCAATGAGTATAGTAAAGCAATAGACCATCAACAATTTAAAGAAAGGTGGATTGATGTGGACTTCAGGGAAATGAGAGGGGGAAAATTGAGATTCATTTCCTTCAATGCAAAAAAAGCAAGGGGAATGATGGCCCGTTACATCATTCAAAATCAATGTAGAGAAGTTGAGGAACTCAAAGGGTTCAATGAGGGATCTTATATTTTTGACAAGAAGGGGTCTGAATCCAATAAGCTTCTTTTTGTAAAGCCGGAATAATACTATATTTGCAGGGTGAGTAAGTTGCTAAAGTCGGTTTTATGGTTCCTCGCCCTGGTTTTGTATCTATTGGCGGCTAGTTTCAATTGGGTAAACCTACCACCTCTTGGATTCTTTCTCTCCCCCAATGAGGGGTTTTGGCAAAATGCAGATCCACTAACGGAATTTGAAATAACCGAACAATTTGATGGTCTTAGAGAGGAAGTTAAAATCCTTTATGACCATAGAGGTGTACCCCATATTTTTGCCGGGAATATCAGTGACGCAACTTTTGCCCTTGGATATTTGCATGCAAGGGATAGATACTTTCAAATGGATTTCACATCCCGGGCAGCTACCGGAAGGCTTTCAGAAATTATCGGTACTACCGGCATTCCCTATGACAGAGAAATGAGAAAAAAAGGGATGGGCCTGATGACTGAAAACATTGCATCTCACTGGAATGAAAATCCTCCACATGTAAAAACCTATTTGGATCCCTATTTGGAAGGAGTCAATTTCTATCTGAGCACCCTTCAACGTAGGCGACTTCCTATTGAATTCAAACTCCTCAACTACGGCCCTACGGGATGGACTAGAGAAAACACTGCATCTATAATTAGTTTCCTCAACCATCAGTTGACCCTTCGCCATAGTGATAAAGAGGCAACCGAGGCACTGGAAAAACTAGGTCCTGATTTATTTTTTCAACTATTTCCAACTTACTTCGAGGATATACCCCCGGTAATACCCGATGATTGGAATCAGACTCCTGTTTTAACCGGGAGTACCGTAAGATCAGGTGCACAAGTAGAAAATTTATCTGCGATAGAGCGATTCACCATTCCACCAAAGGGTTTGGGAAGCAATAACTGGGCGGTGGGGCCCAGTCGAACCATTGATGGAAGCGTGTTTGTGGCAAACGATCCTCACCTGTCATTGACCCTTCCTTCTATTTGGTACGAATGCCATATAGTAACACCGGAAATCAACCAGTATGGATTCAGCATCCCAGGTGTACCAATCATTTACCTGGGCATCAACCAATCAAATGCCATAGGCACTACCAACGTAGGGATGGATTACCTCGATTACTACAAAATCAGCTGGAAGGATGATAGCAGAACTATCTATATCATAGACGGCAATGAATATGAGCTGAAGTGGAGAAGAGAAGTCATTGATGTAAGAGGCAAAAATTCTTTACATGACAGCATGCCAATAACCCCTTTTGGCCACATGCCCTTTTACAGCGAAAGTGACCATCCCCTCAGTGATTATGCGGTCAACTGGAGGGCTATTCAACCCCAAGAAGACCAATTAAAAGCGCTATCTCATCACCACAGAATTCAATCTGTAGAAGAATTTACAGCTATGGCGGGTCTTTTATCCGACCCTCCCCAGAATCTCGTTTATGGGGACAACAATGGAAATATCGCTTTAATCATAACTGGAAACCTTCCACTTAGAGAGACTCCCTTTGATGGAGCCTTCTTGAGAGAGGGAAACACCTTTAGCAACTTACTTTCGGCGAGTATACCGCCAAAACATGGACCAAGAGCAATCAATCCTGAATCCGGATTTGTGGCTAGTGCCAATCAAATCAGCACTGGGCCGAATTTCCCCTATTACATGCTTGGGGATTTCAACCTGGATAGAGGGACTTATTTATTTAACGCCCTTGACAGCATGCAGACCATCGATCTTAGGGCGATGAAAGCCCTGCAAACAGACAATCGATCTCAGAAGGCAATCGAAATAACCAATGCTTTATTACCCATAATTAATACTTTATCACTTTCGGAAGCAGAATTGGAATGGTATCGAAAAATGGAACAATGGGACCACCGATTTGAAAAAAACTCCGGAGAGGCTGTTTTTCTAAAAATTTGGGAAGAAGCTCTTCGCTCAATAGCATGGGAATCACTTAGAGATTCACTCGGATCCGCAACATTAATTCCAAACTGGAAGAATACGATTCGATTAATTACTCAAAATCCGGACCAGCTGTTCTTTTTTAATAGTGATCCGGATGATCAAATCAATGGGCACACCATTACATTGCATTCATTTAAAGAGGCGGTCAACCAAATCAACCAAATGGAGAGTGACAGCCCAGCTCTATGGGCTGAATATCGCCAGGCCTCTATTCCACATTTGGCGCGAATAGAAGCCTTTGGCCATCCATTTATCAATTCAGGTGGAACACGTTCAGCTCTCAATTCCATATACAGAAATACAGGTCCTTCCATGCGCATGATTGCCCGGTTTAAGGGTGATGAGAGGGAGTTTTATGTCTCCCTACCCGGAGGTTCAAGTGGCAACCCAGGAAATCGCTGGTACGACAATCATCTTGAAAACTGGATTGAGGAGCGATACGAAAAAGTTTACATCGGAAAAAATCCTGATTTTATAAGACCGGGATCGGATGTAATCATTCGTCTTTTTCCTAAGTGATGCTACCCGTTTAAATATCAGTTGCCGAATAAGTCAAGTTCCTCATGATGGGATAGCCAAGCTTGTTGAGTATAGGCCAATAATACCCCTGATTTCAGTATTTCTTTACGCCCGTATCTAAGAAACCTAATTCTTATTGGTACTGAATGCCAACTCGCATTGATTGGGTTATTCTTACTTTTCGTCTTGATGCTTTGACAATCTCAACACAAGTGCTTTCGGCAGACTGCAGCACAAGGACTTCTGCAAGCAAGTACAATTACCCTGATAAAACCCCAGCACAAAAAATCAAGCCGGCAAGTATTTGGCTAAAAAAGTAAAGGGTGAAGGACCACGATCAGATTCTATGCATGATTGTATTAGGCTTAAGGGAAATTCAAGAGAAATAAACCCTTTATGTGTTTGGTGGCATTCATTTTTTCCTTTTCCACACCCTTAAAGCTTGACTTCCGAATTCACAAAATAGTCCTAAAACCGTCCATTTACTTCATCCAGAAGTGGAGACCTCAAAAAAATAATAAGCTCATGAGTTCGCACCCACACAATTCAGATCTTCAAAGGCCTGCTTAAGTCTGTCGATAAAGGTCTCTTCACCCTTTCTCAACCAAACTCTGGGATCATAGAATTTTTTGTTTGGCTTATCGTCTCCGTCTGGGTTGCCGATTTGAGCCTGAAGGTATGCCTCTTTATCTTTATAGTAGTTTTTAACGCCATCCCAGAAAGCCCATTGAAGATCGGTGTCAATATTCATTTTTATAGCGCCATATGAAATGGCCTCTCGGATCTCCTCCCTGGATGAGCCCGAGCCCCCATGGAATACAAAATTAACAGGATTATCTTTCGTATTAAACTTTTCTTTAATGTAATCTTGAGAATTTTTTAAAATCTCCGGACGCAATTCAACATTTCCAGGTTTGTAGACCCCATGTACATTTCCAAATGCAGCAGCTACGGTGAATTTATCGCTTACATTCAGCAGCTTTTCATACGCATAGGCAACTTCTTCAGGTTGGGTATAGAGTTTAGAACTATCAACACCTGTATTGTCAACTCCATCCTCTTCTCCGCCTGTTACCCCGAGTTCTATTTCCAGAGTCATTCCGATTTTGGACATCCTTTTGAGATAATCGACACAAGTATATATATTATCCTCAATGGGTTCCTCTGAGAGATCAAGCATATGGCTGCTATAAAGTGGGTAGCCGGTTCTGGAATAAAATTTTTCACTGGCTGATATCAATCCATCCACCCAGGGAAGAAGCTTCCTAGCACAGTGATCGGTATGCAAAATGACCGTAACTCCATAAGCTTCAGCCAGTGAGTGAACATGCATCGCACCAGAGATGCCGCCCAAAACAGCAGCTTTTTGATTGGAATTATCCAATCCTTTACCGGCAAAGAAAGAGGCGCCGCCATTACTAAACTGGATAATAACAGGGCTATTGAGGTCTCGGGCGGTCTGAAGAACAGAATTGATGGAGTTGGTTCCAATAACATTCACAGCCGGAAGGGCAAAATCATTTTCATTTGCATAATTTAAAAGATCAGTAACTTCTTGACCGTGCAATACCCCTTTTCTGAATCTGGTTCTATTTCCCATGGCATTATTTTTTTTGTAAAGTTAACAAATTGTAGCTAAGCGTTAAATGATACCCTTTTCAGTGAGATATCTCTCTGCATCCAAAGCTGCCATACAACCCGTACCTGCAGCAGTAACAGCCTGCCGATATATCCTATCCTGAGCATCACCACTTGCATAAACACCTTCGACATTGGTTCTGGTTGATTTTCCTTTGGTCAGCAGGTAGCCAGAATCATCCATTTCAAGCCAATCTTTAAAAATTCCTGTATTGGGTGTGTGTCCAATAGCAACAAAAAAACCTTTAACCGGTATGGTTTTCTTTTCACCCGATTTGTTGTTAAAAACTCTCACTGCTTCGACCTCCTCCTCTCCGATGATTTCCTCTGTTTCAGTATTCCAGTGGACAATAATATTTTCTGACTTGAAGACTCTTTCCTGCATGATTTTTGAGGCGCGCATTTCATCTCTTCTTACAAAAAGATTGACTTCCGGGCACAATTTAGACAGATACAAAGCTTCTTCAGCTGCGGTATCACCACCACCTACCACAGCAACTTTCGTATCTTTAAAGAAAAACCCATCGCAAACAGCGCAGGCTGACACCCCTCTATTCATAAATTTCTTTTCCGATTCCAATCCGAGCCACTTTGCACTTGCACCGGTGGATATTATAATGGAGTGGGCATGAATTTCTTTTCCTCCCTCTGTCCAAACTTTGTGCACAGGGCCGGTAAAATCAACTTTAACCACTGTATCATAATTAACCTCAGTACCAAATCGTTCGGCTTGTTTTCTAAAGTCATCCATCATCTCAGGACCTTTAACACCGTCGGGATATCCGGGATAATTTTCGACATCTGTTGTAATCATCAATTGTCCTCCAGGCTCTAATCCGGTGTACAAAACAGGGTCCATATTGGCTCTAGCTGCATATATTGCAGCTGTATAACCGGCTGGTCCGGAACCAATAATCAGGGTTTTGTGAATTTTTTGCTCACTCATATTATCTTAAATTTTAGTATATTTTATTGAATGGTTAATCCGATAAACTAACGCAACTGGTCGCAATTCCTTTCACCAGTTTTTTAAAAGGTGCAATATTACTAAAAACCTATTGGTTTATGCAGTAACTTTGAAGACAATTTGATCACAACTCTCCAACCGATATGGAATTAATGGCTGGCATTTATCCCTTCTTTTTCTTGCTGTCACTTCTTGGTCTGGTAGGATGGTTTTATTTTAGGGGCAGCAGTTTTACCGGACTGATGAGCAGAATGTTTCTTTTCTGCTTTATCATATACCTATTTGCACTTGCGCTCTCACCGGGTTCTGTAGGATTCAAACTTTTGATCCTATCGAGGGACTTTATTTTCATGGCATTTGTTGTAACCGCTTTTCAGTTTCTCAGCAGAAAAAAGGTGCTCTATTTCGGTGCTATGATTGTCTTTTTGTCCATTTTTTTCTCTGTCTTATTTGACCGCTGGGACTCAACCTTTAAGCGCATCCCTTCCCTTGCGGAAATTCCTGAGGATTACGAATTGATCATTGGAGCCAATCAGAACTTTGAATCCTCTGGTTTGACTTTAATCAAAAACCGCTTCGGTCTCAATTGCAGAAGGATGAGTGTAAGCCTAGATTCTGATATGACTACACCATATCTTATAGTTTGTAATGTGCCGGATGAGAACAGAATTAGCCTGGATCAAATCAGTTGGTGGCTAGATAGAAGTCACCATGTAAAATGGTGGGAATGGAATCAGATCATTCAGCTGGATCCGCTTGAAGCTTCCAAAGAGGACCCAACAAGAAGGCAACCTCCACCGACATTTGAAATAAATGATCCCGATGTTGAAAAAATGTGGCACTTTTATGAATTGGAATACCACCTGCTTCACCAACTCCTATCTGAAAATGAAGACAGAATAATTAGAAGGAGTTTGATCAGCATTCTTGATACCGGAATTGATCATTTACATGAGGATATTTCTGATAATTACCACTCTATTGATGCCGAATATGATGGTGACCCAATGGGGCATGGCACTCATTGCGCCGGCATTTCAGCTGCAGTCAGCAACAACAGGACTGGCATAGCAGGTCAAAGCCCGTCTAATCTTCACTATAAGGTCAGTTCCATTCGGGTATTGAACGAAAGGGGATTTGGCACCAAGAAACAAATCATAAAAGGAATATTCCAAGCTGCTGAATCAGGAGCTGACGTCATATCTCTTTCTTTGGGAGGACCTTCTATCAAAAGCACCAATAAAGCCTACGAGGAGGCCGTCCAATTTGCTCTAAACAGGGGCAGTATAATTGTAGTAGCCGCAGGGAATGCCGGCAAACCGGCACGGAATTTCAGCCCGGCAAACGTAAAGGGAGTAATCTGTGTTGGATCGATGGACCCGGATGGCACTTTCAGTTCCTTTTCCAACAGCCCTATTGGAATTGAAAAATTCATTGCCGCGCCCGGCAGAGATATATATTCTACCCTACCTGGAGACCATTATGCATCCCTAAGTGGCACCAGCATGGCTACCCCAATAGTAGCTGCCACTGCAGCCATTGCAAAATCAATTCAACCGGACATCAGCGCTGAGGAATTCTACCGGCTGCTGATGGAAACGGGCAAACCCCTACCAGGCAATAATGAAGAGATTATGGGCATCAAGCCCTACAGGGCAATCTTTGAACTTCTGAAGTGATTGCATTTCTGGCAATGCAGAACCGTAACTTACTCTCTGAAGCCTTTAACTTTGAAGTTCAGTCGCGGCAACTCCTCATGTATGCGGCAACTATATTGGCAACGCTTGTTTCTGAACAATCAGACTTCCAAATGATGTCTGCCATCTTGTAAATCTTCAAACGCTGTTTGTAGAGCGTCCTGATATCTTCCTCATTCTGACCTTCCAAAAGAGGTCTGTCATCCTCAGGTTTGTTCAGATTAAGCCGCTCAAGAATAATCTCAATGGGAGTATCGATAAAAAGAGTAATGCCATTTTCTTTCATCAATAGCATATTATCGAAAAATACCGGGGTACCTCCCCCTGTTGCCACCACAGCATTCTCCACCTGTGCCAAATCCTTCAGCATTCCTCTTTCCAATTCCCTAAAGGCCTGTTCCCCTTTTTCCTTAAAAATGCTTTTTATCGGTCCATGCTCCTTTTCAATCTCCTCATCCAGGTCATAAAAGGATTTCTGAAGCAAGACTGCCAAACTCCTACCAATTGTAGTCTTACCCGTTCCCATGAATCCGATCAGAAAAATATTCATATCTTTACATCGTTAGAAATTCAATGCGAATATCCGAAACTACCGGCCGATTTTAGAGTTTTTTCTCCCCGAGATACTTCTTGCGGACAAAATAACCTAGAGCTGGCCATACCTTATAAAAGGAAATGAGATGAATACAAACTACCTTTTTTTACTGCTGGCTTTACCCCTTTTATTGACACTTATAGCCTGTCAAAACGATTCAGATCGGGCCGTTCAATCGGTGGTAAACCCCGATTTAGACCAGTTGATACGGAATCCCATTAGTCTGCGTGGTGATATTGACAGCAGCCAACTACCCATCATCACTTTTGAGCGCGAAATCATCTATTTTGACACTGTAAGCACAGGGGCAATAGTTGAGAAATTTTTCAGCTTCACCAATACAGGGACGGCGCCATTGTGGCTTTCCAACGCCAGGAGCACTTGCGGTTGCACGGTGCCTGATTTCCCAAGGGACCCTATACTGCCGGGTGAGGGCGGTGAAATCAAAGTCAGACTAAACACAGCTGATAGAGATGGATACCAGGATAGACCAGTCACCATTTATGCCAATACAATACCGGGAAGAACAGTAGTCCGTCTCAGGGGATTTGTCCTTCCTGACGAACCCGAGAGTTAACTTTATTTACCGCGGACTAGACTTCAACTGGCTTCTCAAGGACCCAACCTGATTTCAGGTGAATGTACAAGCATTTATTTTTCAGAGTATCTTAGAATCCAGCAAGAATCTCATTAGAAAATAGGGATAAATCCGCTATTGAGTTTTTTGGTTGTTAAGTTGTTGTGAATTTTTCCATTAGATAAAAAGATAGCAATCAAACAATCATTCTCTTACAACTCAATCGAATTTTCATCAATTTCTCCACCGCAAGTCGAGAGTTAAGTATATTTGCAGATCATTTTTACAAAACAATTAATTAAGGTATGAACCTGATGATTTTTCTGGAAGGTGGAGTTGGTGGTCTCATCGGCATGTGGCCCATCATTCTAATGTTTGTAGTTATTTACTTCTTTATGATACGGCCACAGGCCAAAAAAAATAAGGAGCAAACCAATTTTCTTAAAAACCTGGATAAAGGGGACGAAGTAGTGCTTTCAAGTGGAATCGCCGGTAAAATCACCAGGATGGAGGACGATTTCATTCAATTGCAGGTAGATACTAAAACTTACTTAAGGGTGGCCAAATCCTCTGTATCCAAGGAGATGAGCGACTTACTGGAAGTAAAGAAGAGTGAAGAATAGTTCAAAAAAAAATAGTGGCTTAAAACTAAGCCCTCAGGCTAATTTTGTACCATAATGGCTGCCTTAGTCTTCAGGGCCTTAATTTCACTTCTCAATTTTCCCGGCTTTGTAAAATTATTGTTGAGCATAATTCCGTGTATGCATTCCAGGAAACTGAATACTGGCAAAAATACAGATATCCATTGAAATTGGCTACATGGCTCAAAGTTGTATAGAAAGTGATTGCAGAAAAATCATTAACTTAGCCCCATTCCAAAACCGGTAAGTGGAAAGTAGCAACATACAAAGTACAAGACTTGAGATTGCGAATCCATCAATCGCACATCATCTCCACCTATATTGCATTAAATACGCAGAAAAACAAATGCATCTCAAGCCCCTGGGCTTTCAAGCTCCCATTCAAACAGCAGCAACATGAAGAAAGAAGAAATAGAAAGGAATAAAAATTTTGATGCCATGAAGCTCCTCTTGAGCGGGTTAAATCGAAAGCGGGAAAAAATTTTACCCGGTGGAGGAAAAGGAAAGATTGAAAAGCAGCACGCAAAGGGAAAGCTGACGGCTAGAGAGCGCATCTCAATGCTGATTGATGAGGATACGGATTTTTACGAGATCGGTATTTTCGCCGGATATAAAATGTACGAAGAATACGGAGGCTGTCCAGCAGCTGGCACTGTGGCGGGAATAGGAAGAGTTTCCAATCGTCTCTGTATGATAGTAGCTAACGATGCGACTGTTAAAGCAGGGGCATGGTTTCCAATAACGGGCAAAAAAAACCTGAGAGCCCAGGAAATTGCAATGGAAAACCGAATCCCCATCATCTATCTAGTAGATAGTGCCGGAGTATTCCTGCCTATGCAGGACGAAATTTTTCCGGACAAGGAGCACTTTGGCCGAATTTTCAGAAACAATGCAATACTATCTTCTATGGGAGTCCCTCAAATTGCGGCCATTATGGGAAGCTGTGTTGCCGGTGGGGCTTATCTACCTATAATGTCTGACGAAGCCTTAATTGTAGAGGGCACAGGGTCCATTTTCCTGGCTGGCCCTTATCTCGTAAAAGCCGCTATAGGCGAACAAGTAGATCAGGAGACATTGGGGGGCGCAACCACTCAATCTGAAATATCAGGAGTTACTGATTATAAAATGCCGGATGATGAGACCTGCTTACGCACAATTAGGGACCTTGTGAGCAAAATGGGAACCTTTGAAAAAGCGGGTTTCAATAGAGAAAGAAGTCTCGCTCCCGAAAAGGAACCAGAGGAGATTTATGAAATCTATCCCGAAGAGGGAAAAAAACCTTACAACAGTAAAGACCTTTTGAAGTGTATAGTCGACAAAGACAGCCTCACTTTTTACAAAAATGGGTATGGGAAGACCATACTCTGTGCTTACGCAAGAGTAGACGGATGGTCAGTTGGTATTGTAGCCAACAACAGGGAGATCGTAAAGACCAAAAAGGGGGAGATGCAATTTGGAGGTGTTATTTACTCAGATAGTGCCGACAAAGCAGCAAGATTTATTATGAATTGCAACCAAAAGAAAATACCCCTCGTTTTCCTTCACGATGTAACCGGTTTCATGGTCGGCACCCGCTCTGAGCACGGAGGCATCATAAAAGACGGGGCAAAAATGGTCAATGCTGTTTCTAATTCAACCGTTCCCAAGTTCAGCATTGTCGTTGGAAACTCCTATGGAGCCGGAAATTATGCCATGTGCGGTAAAGCTTATGATCCGAGACTTATACTTGCATGGCCGACAGCAAAGATTGCGGTAATGGGTGGACAACAAGCTGCTAAAGTGCTGCTGCAGATACAGTTGGCATCCCTAAAAGCAAAGGGTCAGGAACCCGATAAAAAAACGCAGGAAGACCTGTTAAAAAAAATCAGTGATCGCTACGATGAACAAACCTCGCCCTATTATGCTGCATCAAGGCTTTGGGTGGATGAAATTATTGATCCTTTAGAAACTAGAAAATGGATCAGCATGGGAATTGAAGCTGCTGAAAACGCTCCTGTAAGGAGATTTAATCCCGGTGTAATCCAAACTTAAAATGCCCGGGAAATTATATTCAGGACCTCACCGGGTTTGCTGCGGTCCTACAAAAGCAAGTCGAGGAAATCGAAAATGGAAATAATTGTAAAAACACAGGCTGGATTAGAACCATTGTTGGCCGGGGAGTTGAGGGAATTGAATCTCACCGAGGTCAAGGAGGGAAGGAGAATGGTCAGTTGCGAGGGCGATCTCGAACAGGTTTGGGAGATCAACTATAAAAGTCGTCTTGCCTTAAAGGTGTTAATCCCCATTGCGAGTTTCAATATCAAACAGGCCCAGGATCTCTATAAATCGGGCATGGAAATCCCCTGGCAAGAGTGGATAAGAAAGGGGCAGACTTTTTCAATAAAATTCACGGTAAACTCCCCACATTTTACAAACTCGCTCTATGGCGCCCAATTGCTTAAAGATACAGTTGTGGATGTGCTGCGGGAAAAATATGGAGAAAGGCCAAGTGTAGACCGAAAGCGACCCGATATCGTGATTGATCTGCACATATACAATGACAAATGTACCGTCTCCATGGACAGTTCCGGGGAGCCTCTTTTTAAGAGAAACTACAAAAACAAAGCTTTCAAGGCCCCCATAAACGAAATTCTCGCTGCCGGCATGATAATGCTCACCGGCTGGGATGGTAGTAAAGACTTTTTAAACCCCATGTGTGGTTCGGGTACCTTGCTATGGGAAGCTTTATTTATTGCGGAGAAAAGACCGCCTCAATTCTATCGGAAGCATTTTGCCTTCAAAGCGTGGCAAAACTTTGATGCGAACAAGTACTACGAAATGAAGGATGCTGCGGATGCCGAAATCAGAACGCCCCGCGGTAGAATTATGGGCGTGGATAACCACGCTATCACAATGAAGATGCTTAGAAAAAACCTGAGGGAGCTAGAATTAAATGACTATATCCACACTTCCATGATTGACTTTTTTGATTATACCATCAATCCCGGAGATGCAACCATTGTAATCAATCCGCCCTACGATGAAAGACTTAAGGTACACGATGTCCAATCCTTCTACAAAGCTATAGGAGATCACCTCAAGACCAACTTCCAGGGAAATACCGCCTGGATTATAACTTCCAACCCGGAAGCCATAAAATCCATAGGCCTGAAACCGACGGAAAAGTACACTCTTTACAATGGCCCGCTAGAATGCAAATACCTGAAATTTGATCTATTTTCAGGAAGTCGCAAGGATCAGTTCACCGATTAAATATACCGTATCATGCCCAAAAGAGTATTAAAAAGTAATCACTACATTCGATTCTCCGATTGTGATCCAATGGGTCATCTCTTCAACATAAAGTACCTCAACTACTTCTTAGATGCCAGAGAAGACCAGGTAAGGGATGGACACAGTCTCGACATGTCCATTCTCGCCAAAAAACACCGCTGGGCACTTTTAGTAGGCAAGCACCAAATCGCCTACCTTCAACCTGCACTTATCAATGAGTCAGTAGTTATTACCTCCACGATTATTGATCACTCCCCTGGCTGGATTATAGTTGAATTTTTAATGCTCGGTAAAGAAAACCGCATAAAGGCATTTATGTGGAGTCACTTCGTAAGCTTTGACCTGAAGAGCCAAAAGACAGGTCCTATACCGGATGAAGTAATGAATCTAATACAGGATTCCACCACCCCAAAGCCAGCTGAAAATTTCGATGAAAGATTTCTACAACTCAGAAGAGGAGCAATTGGGTACATCCAATGAATCGCGTTAGGCATTCCCGATTGAAAGATCGTACACCAAAACCCAGTCAGCCGATGTAAAGAGTATGCAGGAGAAATAGGCCGCTCTTAGAAGGTATATATCTCGTCACCGGTGATGACTAGGAATTCATATCCCCTCCTTCCCAAACGTAAAAAAATTTCTCAGCCTCCGGACACAAAGCTCAAAGCTGACGGTCATAGGCCTGGAGCAGGAACAACCTACTGAAACTAAAAATATACTCAGGAGTTCTCCAGGACTTTCCTCTTCATCTCCTGAAATTCTTCTTCAGTTAAGGTACCGCTTTCCTTCATGGCAGCCAGTTCTTTCAATTGTCGAATGGCCTCATCATTGGAAAGTTTGCCCCCTATATTTTCATCCTTTTCCCGTGTGACCTCCTCTTGCTCCTGTGCAGACTTTTCACCCTTTTTCTCATCCTCAATATCGCGAGCCATTTTTTTACCCTTCTCAAAGAGTTCGTCGTACATTTTCTTTATGCGGCTGGTATCCAAATCCAGAAAAGTGCCTCCCGTTTCGAAATGATTCTTAAATGCCTCTCCAATTGCATAGGTTGAAGCTCCTGACAAGATGGACATGGTGACACCGCCGACCACAGAGCCCAACCCAGGTATAAACTTAATGGCAGCATTGGCTCCTAGCCTGGAGAGGCCTGCACCAGTAAGCGCACTAACCACCGCCTTGCCGTCTTTCTCTTTGAAGTCAATATCATACAATTTGCACATTTGCCGAATCATATCCAATTGGATAGCCCCAACTGCAAAAAAATCAGCTATGGGTACAGGAATAAGGCCAGCACCCATGGACCAAACCATGTGGTTTCTTATGATTAGTTCAGCATTTTTCTTTCTCTCCGGATCTGTTGTCTTTCTCTCTTGCATAACTCCATTTTTCTGTTGTAAAAATACAACAAAAGAATTTGGAAAAGGTGTAATTTATACGAAATGACTAAAATCAGCGACCTGGGGCTTGAAAGTAATTACAATCCAGTAAATCCATCTACCCTGCTCTTGCGGTAAGGCACATTGATAAAATCAAGTGATCCGGGTTTAACACTAATGGTAAATTGGTAGGTACCTCGACGCGGCTGCCAATTCAGGGACATCGTCCAGCAATGCAGATCACGGCTGATCCCAAAATCGGGATAAGTCATCCTCTTTTGAGAGAAATTGTAATCGATATTGGTGAAATTCAGGTTCCAGTTGTCTGAGAGCGGTACACTTCCCCTTAAGCTGATAAAGTGGGAATTGATCTCCCAACCGGTCTCAAACTGAGGATTATTGACAATGTTGATTTGATGATTAATACTCAGGCCCCGGATTAAATCTAATACACTGGAACCATTTTCACTCTCCTCCGAACTGCCAAAGGGAATCAACTCTATGAGTTGCCCAATAGTCAGTGAACTACTTATTCGCACATTGGCCTGAACAAAACGCAAGGGCCTCCCCTCCTCTGACCAATAAAATTTATCGACCCTCCTGCCTTGTTCATCAAGGGCGTAAAAATCGTACATTGCACCAATGGAAACGGTACTAATATTGTTAAAAAGCCGGGTGGTTCCACTTATATTCACCATAGACCAGTTGAGAGAATCGCGGTTGAAGTCATAACTTCCACTGACGTTGATATTACTGAGTAGATTAACATTTCTTGTGGTGGAGTCGCGGCGACTGAACAACTTGGCTTCCAAATTATTTCCAATCGAATAATTCATCAACATCTGTGCACCACCGGTGGGTGGACCCCCGAAAATCCCATCTTGAAAAGGTGAGTACCGTATCGTGTCTCTTTTTCCCTGAGCGTTGATAATGGGAAGTTCTTCAAAGTAGCCCAGTCTATCCCTGGTATAATCAGGTGCATAACTCAATCCAATACTGGGTTTAACCACATGTCTTATCCCACGCAAAGGTCCACGTCGAAAGTGGGCTATTCCAAAAATTTGGGTATTGAGATTTATCGATGCACGATATGTTCTGAAGTTCTCAAATCCGCGCCGATCCATATCCACTATACGACCAAAACTGAGAGTATCTCTGACAATATTGAATTCTGAGCTGTCAGCATTATAAACAGTATCAACTCTGATGTCCAAATCCTCCTCAAACCGCCTTTCAAGGGTCTTGACATACCAGGTTTCGTTGTACTCCACAGAGGGCGTAAGGTTAAAATAGCGAGCTACTCTGAAAACAGCATTGGTGGAAGCCCCATGGCGAAAACCCATACGACTGGATTCAAAAAATTCAGGGGCCAAAAACAGGCTATCCGGACTGGAAAATCTATTTTGATAAGATGCATTGTACCTAAAACTGATTTTTTCATACCACTTCTCCGGGCCGGTGCGCTGTTGGCTCTTGAATGGAAAAATTTGATTCATTTGAAAATTGACATTGGGAAATGTGATGTCCATTCGGCCGGTCTGCGTATTCTGGCGGTGACTGAAAGAAGCGTTCAATCGATATGGTCTACCCGGAAAAATCTGGCTGAACGACAGGTTAGAGTTGAGTTGATTGTTGAATATATTGTCATAATCGTTGTAATTAAGACTGCGAAATTGGTTGGTCTCTATATTGACACTGCCCCCAAAATTGCGAGTGGGATGAGCCCGATTGTCCTGCCGGTGATTCAGCCTAATGGAAAAGGATTGGCTCGTGAGAATGTCAGTAGACTCCTGTGCTTCCTCCTTAAATACTGAATAATTCAAATTCAGGGACCCGTTGTACTTATACCTCCGGTTGTACCTGATGTTAGCTCCCAGCGCCCAGGATCCCCTCAAATAAATACTGCCGTTGAGTTCGGCATCCAAATAGTCATTGATCGGTATGTAGTACCCAATTTCCCTGATACCATAACCCCATCGGGGAGAAAACTCAAAATCTCTGGGGAAAATAATTCCTGCCTGGCCTCCTTCTGCAAGAGGAAAAAAGCCAAAAGGAAGCCAAAGAGGAGTCGGAACACCGGCAATTTCAAGGTTGGAAGGTCCTATTACAGCCAATTCCCCGGGAATAATTTTTTGTCTGCGTGATCTAATACCAAAGTGAGGCTCAGGATGGTCACAGGTCGTAAATAGTGCATCTTGCTGATAAATTATAAAATCCGAGGCATCGGTTGATTCCTCTTTCCCTATGAACTTTGTCCTCCTTCCATGAATATTGAGATCCCCCTGCTCAGTGAATGCTCCATCCACCAAGCCCTTTCGGGTCACAAAGTTATACTCTATTCTGTCGGCATGATAGACCTGATTGCCCTCTCTGAAGACAGGAAATCCAGTCAACTCTCCATCCCCATCGGGATACGGCAATGCAAATGCAATATCCCTGGTCAAATCAATACGGATATAATTGGCATCAAGGGTCAGGTCCTGATACTTTATTTGTGCCCTGCCATAAAGATGAATAAGTCGGGATATATTGTCAATTACCTGACTGTCCTCTGCCATGTAAAAAACTATGTCGTCAGGTCCCCCCTCAGCTATACGAACTTTGTCTGCTATAAAATTCCCTTCAGAAACAGGGGTCGACAAGGTATCGCTTTGGGAAAACAAAACGTTATAAGCCGGGCTTAATGCGAGTAAAATTAATATGTGTGAAAAAAAAAGTTTCAAAAATTATCTCAGTTTGCTTTGAGTTCAGGGAACAAATCGTACCTTTATATTATTATAATTATTAATATATAAAGCCTACATTAAAAACTGGTAATATGATAAAGAAATATTTAATATTTTCAGCATTTTTAATAATATCAACCGCAAAATTAGCCACTTTAGCCATAGCAGCAAGTTTTTCGGATGAGAATCCATCTGATAACGTATCCCTCAGGGCTGACGTTGTCAATACAGATGTTAATACAACTGAATTTAGGGAGAGGAGAAACAATCCGGTTAAGACCATTGTCATCGACCCGGGCCACGGTGGTCGCGATCCTGGTGGGCTAGGAAAATTCACAAAGGAAAAGGATGTAGTCCTGGGTATTTCTCTCATCCTAAATGATCTGTTGAATAGATATTTTCCCGATGTGAATGTCATTCTTACGAGAGACAAAGACGTTTTTGTCCCATTGCACGAAAGGGCGAGAATTGCCAATGAAAACAAGGCAAACCTTTTTATTTCCGTGCATTGCAACATAGCGCCAAACCGACCAAATGTAAGGGGTACAGAGACCTTTGTTCTGGGTTTGCATCGCGCCCAGGAAAACCTCGAGGTGGCAAAGCGTGAGAATGCTGTAATTGCAATGGAGGATGACCATGAGATGCATTACGATGGATACGACCCCAACTCTCCTGAAGCCCACATTATTTTTTCTGCCTATCAAAATGCATATCTCGGGCATTCCATAAGATTTGCTTCCCTGGTTGAGCAGGAATTTCAATCCACTGCGCGGCGCCAAAGCCGGGGGGTAAAGCAGGCCGGATTTCTAGTATTGCGGCAAGCCACTATGCCAAGTGTGTTGGTTGAAGCAGGATTTTTAAGTAATCGGGAGGAAGAAAAATTTTTGGCCAGTGTTGAGGGACAGCGAGAGATCGCTCTTTCCATACTCAGAGCCATTCAACAATACCTCCGAGACTGGGGCTATGAACCCGTCGCATCAAGAGCAAATGTCCAAAAAACAGCTAGCCCGGCTGCGAATAATGGCAGTGAAAATGCCCTTCAAAATGAAGAAGTCGATCGCCTCATTGAAGTTGATAGGCCATTGAGTTTTGACGACAAAGATGAGTTTTTCAGCATTCAGCTGCTGACCAGTTCCAATGAAATTGACCACAGCCATTTTGAAGTTATTGCTGGACAGGAATTTTTCACCATATTTGAAGGGGGAGTGTGGCGCCTTGTCAACGGTAGATTTCCCAACTACGAGACTGCAGCAAAACACAGAGAGAAATTGAATGAGATCGGGTATGTAGATGCTTTTATTATTGGCATTAGAGACATGAAGCGGATTCCAGTTTCAAAACTCCTTACTGCTGACTGATCGAATAAACCTTCTCAGATTTGAACTTTTTGTACTGAAATACTATATCCTTAATTAATCAGTTTTTCAAGTGCTGTTACAATGGAGGGGGTTTAAAGTAGGAATTATAATGGCCTGCCAATAGATTGAGGTCATAGCCCTGCGATTCACACAATATCACTTACTCTCTTGCAAATAAAGCAAGCTGACCTTTATACAATAGCCCGGTTTGAAAAGTTATAATAGATGGACCTTGGAATGAAATCACGCAAGAAGTTGCATATGTTTTTGCTGGACATTCTTGCTTTGCATTGTTAATAAGAACAGTAGGTAATTTTTTTTCAATATGTCTTTGGTAAATAATGAACATCAAAAAAATTCCTCATTATGGGCATTCAAAGGCTTAATATAAATAATTCTGCAGAGGTAGTCCCCTGTTGACTATCTTTGCAATCAATAAATAAAATTAGAGATCTGTGAAGTTACGACCTGAAGTAAAAATTGGTCTTTTTAGCATTGTCATTATTCTGGCTTCTATTTGGGGCTATCAGTTCCTCAAAGGAAACAACCTTTTAGTCAGGAGCAGCCAGTTTTATGCGAAGTTTGACAACATTGAGCAGCTTCCAATGAGTGCGGAAGTCTTGTTAAGGGGAAAGCGTGTAGGGACTGTTTCGGATATTTTTTTCGATGCCAGGGCCGAAAATATAATGATTGAGCTGACTGTAGACCGGGCGGTTTCCATACCCCGCAATGCTGAAGTTCACATCATCAGCACTGGTATTGCCGGTCAAAAAGCAGTTGAAATTGTTTTCGATCAGGGATGCACCGGAGACGATTGCGCCCGCTCAGGTGATTACCTCATCGGAGTGCGAAAGGGTCTTATTGAGAGCATTGTCTCCAAAGATGAATTGAACGTCTATCTCGCCATTCTGAGGGATGGTCTTGGAGACATTATCGATACCCTGGGCATCAGGTTTTCTGAACAAGAGGAAGCCAACGAGTTTCTTGAAAACTTTAAAAGGATAGGAAATACCATAAAAAATCTTGAGAGCATCACCACCAATGTAGATGGAATACTCAAGCAATCCAACAGGGATATCACCGGTATAGCGTCAAATGTCCACTCAGCTACCGCTCTGTTGGACGAGCGAATTGAACAAATTGGCGCCACACTTGACAACCTGGAAAATCTCACTAATTCTCTAGTGGAGAAAAACCTTGCTGCCAGAATTGGCGGCACCTTTGACAGGGCAGATGAAGGTTTGGAGGGTTTGACGGCCTCTTTGAGTAGTTTCAATCAGACTCTGCAATTGCTGAACGATGGAGATGGCACACTCGCAAGGTTGCTGAATGATCCTGAAATTGCGGAAAACCTCGGTTCCAGTCTACAAAACTTAAATTTTCTGCTGCAGGATATTCGCCTTAATCCCCACCGCTATACCCATGTGAAAGTCACCTTGTTTGGCCGAGGCAAAAGAGATAATTATGAACTTCCCGAGGACGATCCGGCATTCAATTGACTTCTAGTGGTGCGGCAACATTGAATTATCAATCCCATCTGCACAATACTCAGGCTCCATTTCCCGAATGTGGTCTATACTGCAGTAATCCATCGTTTTCCCCGGATTGAACAATATTAACTTCGGGTTCAAGCAAGATTCCAAATTGGTTTAGAATACATTTTTGTACCCAGCCAGCAAAATCAACTATCTGTGAGGCGGTTGCGCCTCCGTGATTAACTATAACCAGAGGCTGAAAATTATGAGTTCCAACCGGCCCTTTTGAAGCACCTTTCAATCCGGCTTTATCTATCAACCAGGCAGCAGGGATTTTCGTCAGTCCATCAGCAACAGGATAATGAACAAGATAGGGATACTCTTCCAAAAGACTATTAAGCTTCTCCTCGCTGACAACCGGATTTTTAAAAAAGCTCCCGGCATTTCCAATCTTTTCCGGATCGGGCAATTTGGATTTGCGAATGTCTACTACAGCATTGAATACATCTGAAATAGAGGCTTGAAAAATATTCTTTTGGATTAGAAAATCTTTGAGCGCAGCGTAAGAAATATTGGGCTGATGATAGTTTGCTTCAGTTAGCTTGATCCAGAGTTCCGAAATGATTAATTTATCTTTCCATTTTCGCTTAAAAACACTATCCCGATAGGCAAATTCCGACTTAGCAAGATCAAAGCATTTGAGTTCCCCCTTTTCTAAATCCATCCCTCGCAGGCAGACAAACACATCTTTCAATTCAACCCCATAGGCTCCTATATTCTGAATGGGAGCAGCACCTGCATTCCCGGGAATCAGCGCCAAATTTTCAATACCACCCAAATTCCTCTTCACAGAGTCCGACACCAAAGTATGCCAATTAACCCCAGCCCCCACATTCACTAACACATCTTTTCCCGATTCCCTTAAGGAGTATTTCTGAATATCAATTTTTACAACCAGCCCATCATAAAAATCAGGTAAAAGCATATTGCTTCCACCTCCAAGGAGGAGATAACTAGAATAACGGCTGAGCAGTTCAGGCAAATAAAATAGCTGGGCCTCTGAGGTAACTCTTACAAAGGCTCTGGCTGTGGAATTCACGCCAAAGGAGTTGTGATTCTTCAGCGAAAAATCCCTCTTCAATTCAATACCCGGCAATGCAATATCCACAGTAATTTATTTTTTGCAAAGTAAAACAGAATAAAGCAATTTAATCCCATCTTTCCACAGAATTTAATCTTCTGTGTCGAATGAGGAAGTTCCATATCTCCTCACTTGCAGAAATATCTCTGTTGGTCCTCCCTGAACCAGATCGGGCTGCTGATCCTGGCCAGGTATGCCCACCTTCAATTACTTTTAAAAGTCGCACATCTACCCTGTCTTCACATGGCTCATAGCTGATATTTTTTACAGAAATTAGCTCACTTTTGTCTCTGTATACTAAAGAGGTATCAGCCAGAGATCTGCATCCGTTTTCCAACACCCAGAACCCCATTACATCATCAATAGACTGCACCCAGGACTGTCCCTCGTAATGGATTACATTATCGGTAGTGCCGTGAATTTGAAGAATTCCAACAGGATATTCAGGATTGCAGCGATTCATCTGATTGGCACTCATACTTCCGGTAACAGAGGCAATTGCTGCTACCCGATGACTGAAGTGGCAGGCCATTTCATAACTCATGAAACCACCGTTGGAAAAGCCGGTAAAATATATCCTGGTTTTGTCAATGGAGTGAACCTCCAATAATGTATCAATTAGGGCGTTGAGAAAAAGTGGATCGTTGACTTCATTGTGACTGATACCAAAGTTCCACGATGCCTGAATACCTCTTGGATACACCACAATAAAGCCGTGTTCATCAGCCAAATGGTTGAAACCAGTATAATTCATTATCCTTCGTTCATTTTGAGTAAATCCATGCAGAGCAATTACCAGCGGATAACCATCAGGTGAAAATTTGATCTCCGGTTTGTAAACCAAAAATTCCCTGTTCAATCCCTGAAATTCAATTGAAGCCGCAACCTGGGAAAGTGCCCATTGCTGAAAAAAGATGAAGCAGAAGATAAAAATTATCAAACGCATTGGAAAGGCGTCGTTTACTAATCCACTAATAGGTATTGACATTAAAAAGGTTTTTCCGGAACGATCCACAAACTAATATCCGGGAATTTATAATAAGTTTGGGGAATTCATCGTAAATTTGATGTTCCTATAACGATGAGATAATGAAGAAACACATACTAAAGGTACTTTTCGGATTCAGCATTTCAATGTTTTGCATTGGACTTTTGGCCCCGGCGAATCTTTTGGCCGACACCGAAGTATCGATCACTACCGATAAGAGCCCGGGATTGTGTATCGGCGAATCCATCACTTTGGGATTTGAAGCGAATGAGACGCCCGACTCAATTAGGTGGAATCCCGAAGTACTGTTCGCTGACCCAACGGCAGCTCAAGCGACCATCACCCCCGAGGAAAGCGTTGAGATCATCCTTGAGTTTTATCTCGACGGAGCACTAACCGAGACATCCTTATCAATTACTGTTGACCGCATTGAATTTCCGGAATTCACTACAAGAGATACTACTATCTGTGAAAAAGAGGGGGTATTTTTGGTCAGAGGCGATGTAGACGAAAGTGCATTTTACAGTTGGAGCCCTTCGGAAGGCCTGTCAGATACTACCATTGCAAATCCTCTTGCGACCCCAACTGAAGATATTGTTTATATCCTAACAGTTTCGAGTTCTAATGGCTTCTGTACAGAAATAGATTCAGTCGCCATTGAAGTACTCCCCAATCATATAGAAATAATGGCAGGTGATACTGCCTTTGTGTGTGACGACGACCCAGAAGTTACCTTAACCACATTTTTCAGACCACAGGGTTCGACCTTCGAATGGAGACCCAACGATGGAAGTTTGGACAATAGGTTTATCAGCTCCCCCACTGCTACCGTTGATTTTACTACAAGATACCATGTACATATGGTTACGCCTGATGGTTGTGAATCCCGGGATACAGTCATTGTGCGGTTGGATTCTCTACCTGAATTTAATTACGCTGTTGTACCAGCACCCAGAGAAGAGTGCAACAAATACTGTCCCGGAGACTTCATCACTATCTTTTCCAACCCCTTTAATCCCGAACATTTTCCCGATCTCGTATTTGGCTGGCGTCCATTAGATGGTAGCATTAGAGACAGCCTTCAGTTTCAAAATGTTTCTATTGAGGCAAATGTCTCGCAATACTACATCAGGATCAATCAAAACAATGCATGCGAGTCGGAGGACAGTATTTTTATAGACGTGGTTGATCTGGGCGTAGACTTTACTCCCTCGGATACCGTAGTTTGTGCAAATGAACCTGTACAGGTAATGGTTGATCCCACTGACTTGAGTGAGATCGAATGGAGTCCTGCAGAAGGCATCAGTTGTACAGATTGCCCAAACCCAATTATAACGGTTTCCGAAACCACCACCTTTACCATGGAAGCAATGAAGGAAGAGTGCTGTCCTGTTAGCATTTCAGTTACGGTCAATGTCGTTTACCCTCCTATCCCCATCGAACCACTGATTACTTGTCCCGGAGAACCTATTCAAATATTGGTAGATTCAGAAGGATATACCAATCCAAGTTGGAGTGGGCCCCAGGTGGGTGACCTTAGCTGTACCGACTGCTTTGAACCTTTTGCAACTGTAAACACCACTACTTTCTTCCAGCTCACGGCCTTTGATGAGGATGGATGTGAATCCCGGGGAGTTGCTGAAGTTGATGTCTTCCCTCCACCTTCTCAATTAGAAATAGAAGTTGCACCGGGCGACGAAATTCCCATTGGTACTCAGGGTGTTTTTGAATTGGTATCTTTCCCCACAGTGCCTGTGGATAACATTGTCTGGTTTTACAACGGACAAGAAGTAGAGTCGGGAGTCAGGATAGCAAATATCAGCATACTGGAGGAAGGAACAAACAATGTGATTACCGCTGAAATGCTAGACGAAAACGGTTGTCCCCGCACTGTCTCTATTACCATATCCGGTGTAGAGCCAATTTTTGAAGTGCCCAATGTTTTTACACCCGGTGGCCAAAATCAAGTCAATCAATTTTTTAGACCTATTGTCACCAACGCCGAACTGTTTGACGGATCCTTTGTGACGGATTTTAAAGTTTGGAATCGATGGGGACAACTCGTATACAACAACGACAACAATGAAGAGGGATGGAATGGCCGTCAGGGAAGTTCAATGGCACCACCCGATGTTTATGTTTATGTCATTGAAATTACCTTGCCCAATGGTAGAACGAGATCTTTAAAAGGCGATGTAACTTTATTGAGGTAAATTCTTCCTTTTTGATTACTCAAACGCACAGGATAAAAGAAAATATTGGCCAGAAGTTGGCCCAATTGATGTTTAGCTGAGAAGTTTTTGAGTGATTCTCCTTTCATTCAATATTAGTGTAAAAGTCACAAACAGTTTAAGCTGAAGTATCCAAATGAGTTTTAAAGGTAGGTCAGCAGAGCTTCCTTTCACACCATTTACGGCCATCACAACAATTGAGTTTTCCAGACAATTTCTTCCAGAAATTAACTCACTTGTATTGGGCTATTAAATAACAAAGCTCATTTAGTCCTTGTTAATTTCACTCGAGACAAGTCAATGAGGGCCATCTTAAAAAGTAAACACAGATTAGCGGATTCCCCTTTCAGAATTATTTGCTAAAGATTCCCTCCCACTCAATAACTTGTACACAATTTTTGCTTCTCATCAATCAAGTCCTTTTTGCTATTGAATAGTTATCTCAAGTTTTCCTTTACTTTTTGTCTTGATGCTGCGACAGGCTCAGCACAAGTGCTTCGATAAACTCAGCACAAGTTCAAAAAGTAACAAAAAAATCAAGGCTGTCAAGTATTTGGCGGTTGGC
>REEI01000144.1 GCA_007695145.1 Saprospirales bacterium
AATTAAATCATGCATTTTATTACTATTTAAACAACTGACTTTAAATTATTTAGTAGGGAGGAATCTTTCATAAATAACTCTGAAAGGGGCATCCGCTAATCGGTGTTTACTTTTTAAGATTGGCCCTCATTGACTTGTCTCGAGTGAAATTAACAAGGACTAAATGAGCTTTATTATTTAATAGCCTAATACAATAAATGAAAATACAAGGCTGCAAAAATCAGCTACTACCGGGGCAAGGAATTAATCTTTCTCGTAGTGTTCTATTAGTTCTAATTCTATTTGTCTGCGAGAGAGATCTGTATCGAGCAATTTGACTTTGAGTTTATCTCCCATTTTAATAATGCGGCCGGATTGTCTTCCTCTTGCTGCGAGCCTATGGCCTGTCATCTCATAGTAGTCATCCATGGAATCAAAAGAAATGAGACCTTCACAAAGCACATTTTCCAATTCTACAAAAATGCCACGCTCAATCATTCCCGTGACGTAGCCATCGAACTCCTCCCCCACTCTTTTCTGGAGAAATTCAACCTGTTTGTACTTGATGGATTCTCGTTCAGCATCCATGGCATGGCGCTCCATTTGGGAAATGTACCTGCACTGTTTTTCAAGTTCTTCAATGGACATCCTATAGTCGCCCTTGATATTTTTCTCCAATATTCGGTGGACCAGCACATCACTGTAGCGACGAATTGGAGAAGTAAAATGAGTATAGTTTTCAAACCCAAGCCCATAATGGCCTATATTGTCAGTAGTGTAAATGGCCTTAGCCATGGACCTGATCGCTAGCGGTTGAAGTACTTCAAGTTCCGGTTTTTGTTTGCTGGCCTCCGTAAGTCTATTGAATGAGCTGGCAATTTTTTTTGGAGTGCTCAAATCAAAATTAAAGCCTAACTCCTTGGCAAAAAGGGCGAAGTCTGCTATTTTCATAGGGTCTGGCAGATCGTGGACGCGGTATACGAATGGAATCGGTTTTCCATCCTTTTTTTCCTGCATAAAAGTGGCTACTTCTTTGTTTGCGAGCAGCATGAAGTCCTCTACCAGCATGTGCACAGGCTTGCGCTCTTTTACAAAAATCTCTATTGGATAGCCGTTCTCATCCAGCTGGAAGCGCACCTCATCGGTTTCAAAATTTATGGAACCTGCTGCAAATCGATCCTGGCGGAGTTTCAACGCGATTTCATTAAGCGGAAGCAGGGCTTCAGAGAAATCGCCCTCCCCGCTGTCCATAATCTCCTGGGCTTCTTCATAGGTGAAGCGTTTTCGGGAGTGTATTACGGATTTCCCAAACCACCTTTTTACAACCTTTTTATTTTGGTCAAACTCAAACAGAGCTGAAAAAGCCAAGCGGTCTTCATTTGGCCGGAGCGAGCAGAGATTATTTGAGAGTTTTTCAGGTAACATCGGCAATACCCGGTCCACCAGATAGACTGAAGTAGATCGTTCAAGAGCCTCTTTGTCCAGTGCACTGCCTTCTTTGAGATAGTGCGTGACATCGGCTATATGGACACCCACTTCAACATTATTATTTTCCAAAATTCTGTAGGACAATGCATCGTCAAAGTCTTTTGCATCCACTGGATCAATGGTAAAAGATTCAAGATGGCGAAGATCAGCCCTCCCAGAGAGATCTTCCTCCTGGATTTGGTTGGGAATACGCTCCACCTCTTTAACTACCGCATCCGGAAAGTTCAGATGAAAACCATTTTTCAAAAGGATGGCCTTCATCTCTATGTCATCGCTGCCGGTTTTACCCAGTTTGTCCACCACTTTTCCCCTGGGAAATTGATTGGGGCGCTCTGACCAGTCAAACACTTCTGCAATCACCTTGTCACCTTCCTCGGCTCCGTTTAAATGATCGTCCTCTATCCAAATATCCAGCGGATTTCCATAATTATCAGTGCCTGCAAAATAGCGGTTCCCCGACTGGTATATTGTTCCTATAAACTCCTTGGTGTGTCGTCTAAGGACTTTGATCACTTCCCCGGATGGATTGGTTTTTCTTCCTCCAGTAAAAATTTTAACCTCCACTATGTCCCCATTCAAGGCACCGCGCAATTTTCGCGAACTAACGTAAATGTCCTTATCAAGGTCCTCAGTAATGATGTAAGCAGAGCCGGAGCGGGTCATATCCACTTTCCCGGAAAATAATCTATCCTCAGGGTCTTCATTTGCACTCTTTAGGTAGAATCTGTCTAAGCGATATTTTCCTCCATCCAATTCATAGGCCTTTTTCTGATTTACCAATTCAGACAGGGCGTCACCTACTTCATTTACCAGATGCGGTTTATCCAGTTTTTTAGATATCTGCCGAGCGCTGAAACCCTTTTTTGGTTTACTCTGCAGTATTGACAATACCTTAGGGGTCAGCTTATCTTTTTTGTTCTTGTGTTTATGAGACTTTTTATTCAAAGTGAAAGTAATTTTTTTTATAAAAAATGGGTTAGAGGAGGCTTCAAAATTAAAAAATGGGTCAGTAGTGAAGTGATCAATCTACATCTCTTATGCTCCCATCCGGTAATAACTCAATTTTTTCAGAAATAGTTTCAGACCTGGCCTCCAGGTCAGTTTCATCCTCAGAAACTGATGTAACAGTATAAATCATCCAGTCCTCTTCTATCCGGGTGATGGTTCGGCTGATACTTTCTTCATCAAAGGACATACCACCTATTGCCCTGCACTGCAATTCTTCCCCCTTGTCATTGAGTGTAACTAAAAAATAGCTCCTCACGGTGAGTCCTGCTACCCAAAGCACCAGAGCGTGAAATCCGGTAGTGTCTTTCAATTTGAAACAAGGCACAAACTCCATAAATTCATCCCTGAGTTCGATCGGGAAAAAAACAGGAAGGAAGGCGTCTATTAAAGCTTCGGGAAGTGGTTCATGCCGGGTATAAAACTCCCGCTCTGTATTTTCCCCCAGCGTTACAGGCAGGTCGATTACAGGAAAACGCTTTAACAAGTTTTGAAATGATACCTTCCTTTTCTTGCTCATAATTGAGTGCAAAGTTAAGGAAATGCTTATAAAAGAGAACAGAGATGAGGCGAGATATGTCGATGAAGTAGACATACTCGTTAAAATCATTAAAATCACCCTGCAATTATCATTTTGGATTGGGCTAATTAACAAGGAAAAAACTACGAAATAACCTAAACTGGATACTTCAACAAAAGGAAGCACCGAGCTACACCACTATTATGGCACAAACCAACTTGACATTGCCACTTCAAGGTCAGGAGTTGCCAGCAATCAAGTTCCCGATCAGGATCCCAACCAGTTTGTATGCCGTGGGTTGGTAAATATGACAGAAGACTGCTCCAGGCACCTCATCACCCTCCGGAACATCCATCACCCTAACGACAAGGTCACCGCCCTCAGAGAGCAGAATAGCACATTTAAAATCATTTTGGCCATATTCGTGAATTTAGATCATTAATCAGCTATGACTCTCCAGTCAGTTCTTTAGATCAGTTCTAAATAAATAGAGCGACTGATCAAAATCTGGCGATTGTTATTAATTACTTAGCTTTGTAGCAAAAATATAAAGATATAGAATGAGCTGGGTATCAAATTTTTTGACTTCCTCACTGGGGAAGAAACTCATAATGAGTTTAACAGGGTTGTTTCTCATTATTTTTCTCGCTGTGCATCTGGCGGGCAACTTGCAGTTGCTGGCCGGAGACGATGGAGAGGCATTCAATGTATATGCCCACTTTATGACGACCAATGGATTGATAACATTTCTTTCCTACGGCCTCTACTTTTTCATCCTTTTGCACATTGTACAGGGTATCCTCATTTCGCTCTCCAACAGAGGTGCAAGGAAAGTAAAGTATGCTGTCTCCAACAGAAAATCCAATTCATTTGCATCGCGTCAAATGATGCTTTTGGGACTTCTTGTCTTCTTCTTTTTGGCAGTACATATGGGAGATTTTTGGTACAAAATGAAATTCACCGATGAGCTGAGCATGGTCACCTACTCCGGATATGACTACGCTGTAAAGGACCTCTATGCCAGGGTGGATGCAGCATTCAATGAATGGTGGATAGTTGCGATATACATGCTGGGGCTTTTGGCACTGGCATTTCACCTGTGGCATGGATTTCAATCGGCTTTTCAGACACTTGGGCTCAATCACAAAAAATATACCCCGCTGATTGATAATTTGGGGAAAATTTACTCCGTATTGATACCAATTGGATTTGCGATAATTCCGTTATATTTCTTCTTTGTAAAGTAAAAACCGAAATCAGTAATTATGATTCAGTTAGATGCAAAAATTCCCAAAGGTCCACTGGCGGATAAATGGACGCGATATAAATCCTCCGTTGATCTGGTTGCTCCCAACAACAAAAGAAAGTTAGAAATAATTGTAGTGGGCACAGGCCTGGCAGGGGCATCAGCAGCAGCCAGTCTTGCAGAATTGGGCTATAAGGTAAAGGCATTTACCTTCCACGACAGTCCCCGTAGGGCGCACAGTATCGCAGCCCAGGGTGGAATCAATGCGGCAAAAAATTACCAGAATGATGGTGATAGTGTATACCGCTTATTTTACGACACAGTAAAAGGGGGGGATTACCGAAGCAGGGAGTCCAATGTTCACCGACTGGCGGAAGTGAGTGTCAACATCATTGACCAATGCGTAGCACAAGGTGTACCCTTTGCCCGCGAATACGGAGGCACTCTGGCCAACCGCTCATTTGGAGGGGTGCAGGTTTCGAGAACTTTTTACGCAAGGGGCCAAACCGGACAACAACTGCTTATTGGAGCCTATCAGGCGCTTTCAAGACAAGTCTCTCTCGGCAATGTAGAAATGTACAATCGCCATGAAATGCTTGATGTAGTCAAGGTCGATGGCAAGGCAAGAGGTATTATTGCAAGAAATTTGGTTTCTGGAAAACTCGAGCGATTCGCAGCTCATTGTGTGGTTCTGGGTACGGGGGGGTACGGCAATGTGTACTACTTATCTACAAATGCTATGAATTGCAATGTGTCGGCTGCCTGGAGAGCTGTAAAAAGAGGCGCACTGATGGCCAACCCCTGTTTTTGCCAAATCCACCCGACTTGTATTCCTGTTTCAGGTACCTATCAATCCAAACTGACCCTTATGTCCGAGTCGCTCAGAAACGACGGAAGGGTTTGGGTTCCGAAGAAAATGGAAGACGTAGAGTCCATCAGACAGGGCAAGAAGAAACCAACTGATATAGCAGAGCAGGACAGAGATTACTATCTGGAGAGAAAATACCCGGCTTTTGGCAATTTAGTGCCCAGAGATGTGGCCTCAAGAGCTGCCAAAGAGGTGTGTGATGAAGGCAGGGGAGTAAATAAGACAGGACTGGCAGTTTATTTGGACTTCAAGGATGCCATTATGCGCTATGGAAAAGCTGAAGCTCATGCCAACGGTATGGACTACAATGATTCTGTCCTGGTTAGAAAGCTAGGAACTAAAGTTGTCGAAGCTAAATATGGCAACTTGTTTGAGATTTATGAAAAAATCACCGGCGACAATCCATATGTCACACCCATGCGGATTTACCCGGCCATACACTATACAATGGGTGGACTTTGGGTGGACTACAATCTCGAGACCACCATTCCGGGCTTGTTCGCAATTGGCGAGGCCAATTTTTCAGACCATGGAGCTAACCGGCTGGGTGCTTCTGCTTTGATGCAGGGCCTGGCCGACGGTTACTTTGTACTGCCTTACACCATTGGCCACTTTCTCAGTAAAGATATTAGGACCCCCTCTTTCAGTACTGATCTCGAGGAGTTCCGAACTGCTGAAGATGAGGTGCGCAATAGGCTGTCCAGTCTTCTCAATATCAAAGGTGATAGATCGGTAGAGAGCTTTCACAGAGAACTCGGACTACTGCTTTGGGATTACTGTGGGATGTCCAGAAATGCAGAGGGCTTGAAAAAGGGCAGACAACTGCTTAAAAACCTCAAGGAAGAATACTACAAAAATGTATTTGTGCCCGGTGAAATGGAAGAATTTAATCCTGAGCTCGAAAAAGCAGCTCGGGTAGCAGACTTTTTCGAACTGGGAGAATTGATGATGGTTGATGCGCTGCACAGAAACGAATCATGTGGTGGCCACTTCCGGGAGGAGTATCAAACAGAAGAGGGTGAAGCACTCAGAGACGATGAAAACTACGCTTATGTATCGGCCTGGGAATGGCGGGACGAAGAAGAGCCTATTGAACATAAGGAACCATTGGTTTTTGAAAATGTTGAACTAAAAACACGCTCTTACAAATAAGATTTAATTGAAGAACTCATCTCCGACAGGGAGAAAAAATATTTTTCTATGAAGTTGAAGTTGAAAATCTGGAGACAAAAAAACAGCGATACCAAAGGCGGGTTTCACAACTACACCGTTGAAGCAACCCCTGAAATGTCATTTCTGGAAATGCTGGATGTACTTAATCAACAACTAATCGAGGACAAAGAGGAGCCGGTGGCCTTCGAGCACGATTGTAGGGAGGGAATCTGTGGAACCTGCAGCATGGTCATCAATGGGCAACCCCATGGACCAATGGCTCTAACCACCACCTGTCAACTTCACATGCGCCACTACAAAGATGGTGATACTATTGTCATTGAACCATTCAGAGCCAATGCCTTCCCGGTAATCAAAGATTTAGTCGTTGATCGCGAATCATTTGATCGCATCATTCAGGCAGGAGGATTTGTATCCGTGAGTACCGGTCAGGCCCCCGATGGAAATTCCATTTTAATAGAACAGGATGTAGCCAGAGAAGCATTTGATGCAGCTTCCTGTATCGGTTGTGGTGCATGCGTAGCCGCCTGCCCCAATGCATCTGCTATGCTCTTCACCTCCGCCAAAGCGACTCATCTCGGTTATTTGCCACAGGGCAAAGTAGAGCAAGCCAAAAGGGTCAGGAGAATGGTTGCTCAAATGGATAAAGAGGGATTTGGAAACTGCTCCAACACCTACGCTTGTGAGGCGGAGTGTCCCAAAGGAATTTCTGTTGAGTACATTGCCAAAATGAATCGGGATTACTTTTCGGCCATGGTCGGATCAGAAGATTAATATATCATGCTCTTTAATATGAGATCGGTCTACCTGTACTTTTTTTTATTTGCCTTCAGTGCTGTAACCATGGCGCAAGAGGTAGAAATTCAAGTGGTTCCTGAAGTGCAGGGTCAATTTGTAAATTATCACGTCAAGGTCGGTGGCTTTGAAAACATGGTGGGAGCCCAGGGCACTTTCGAATGGGATCCGGATAGTATTGATTTTTTCGAAGTCAGTTATATCGCCTTACCCGGAATGAACAGCAATAATTTTAACCTCACTCAGGCCGACTCAGGTAGGTTGGTTTATTTATGGTTTGGTGTAGGTAGTGGTTTTACCCTGGAAGCTTGCGAAACTCTTTTCACTTTTAGATTTAGAATTCTCAAGGGAGTGGCAGAACTCCGACAAAGGCAGGAAGGACTACTGGCAGTGGAATTTACCAATTCAGACTTTGAACAAGTAGGGGTCACCACTTTTATGGTGGAAGAATGTGTCTATTCATCTGTTGAAAATCCCTCAGTCTATTCAAAAAAGGTTAGTTTTTTTCCCAATCCCGTTAGGGCGGGAGAATTGATCCACCTAAAGTTCAATGGTGAAACTGGACCAAATACCATTGAATTATTCGACCCTTTGGGCAGATCTTTCCTGCTTCATGCTATCAACACCTCCAACGGAATTGCCTTTCCTATACCTGCTCAGCTCCCTTCAGGCATTTACAGACTTCGCCTGAACCAGCCTGGCAATGCTCTATATAGCTTAATTATTATAAATTAGGCCGCCCACTTGAAAATGCTCTCAAACTTAAATCCATCTCACCTTATCCTTACATCCTCCAAGTAAAGCGGTACACAGGAGACACAAGCATCAAAATGATTGCAAACTTCTTTATTCGTTAGAGGGGACCTTTTCCAAAGACTTGATCCTAAGACCGAAGTTCAACAATTACAATTCTCCATATTCAACCCAACATCAATTAAGTTGGTGAAAAAGGACAAAATCTTAGGCCAAAAGCAATAAAAAATACAGAATTTCCAGGCTTAACATTTGGAATGAATCATCCCCAAAGGAAACCCCATTTCAGAAGAGCTTTCCCTGGTTACTACTCTACCTTTAATAATGGGGTACTACTGGCGATTGATTTAAATCATCCATTCAGATGACAATACTCACTTCCGGCATTGTTCAACTTCAATTTCCGGAGCTTAAAGATTCCACACCTTTGCATTGTTCTTTGAAAGATAGGTTATTTCGCAAAAAATAAACATTATGGATATTTTAAAAAAAATTAGGCTCGTAGGTCTCTTGATAATCATGAT
>REEI01000072.1 GCA_007695145.1 Saprospirales bacterium
TTAACATTAAATATGGGTTCCTACTTAAATGGGTTTGATGGTAGAATTTTCCCTGCTGCCTCGCCAAATCCAATTCGCAGTTTACCTTTTCTTCCGTGGCCGCGAAGGACGACTTTATCGCCGTCATTGATGAACTTTCTGCTAGTGCCGTCTGGCATTTGAATTGGCTTGGTACCCTTCCAGCTTATTTCAAGCATGGATCCAAAACTCTCAGGAGTTTTTCCGCTGATTGTCCCGGAGGCACACATATCACCAATTTTAAAATTGCACCCATTCACGGTATGGTGCGCCAATTGTTGAGCCATATTCCAATAGAGATATTTTGAGTTGGAGTTGCAGACCACTTTTTCGTCTCCATTCTCAGTCTGAATAGCCACTTCTAAGTTCAGGTCATAGTTTTTCTTTCCTGAGTATTGAAGATATGGCAAAACCTTCGGATCTTGATCGGGTCCGACTGTTCTAAATGGCTCCAGAGCATCCAGGGTGACCACCCAGGGGGAAACTGTAGATGCAAAGCTCTTGGCTAGAAAAGGTCCTAGCGGCACGTACTCCCACTTTTGAATGTCCCTTGCGGACCAGTCGTTGAACAGCACAAGTCCAAAAATATAATCCTCAGCCTCTTCGGTAGAAATTCGCTGACCAAGTCTCGTCTCCTTTCCAACCACAAAAGCCATTTCCAACTCAAAATCAAGCAATTTTGATGGTCCAAAGACAGGTTGTTGAGAGTCGGGAGGTATGGTCTGGCCCATTGGACGGTGGATAGGGGTTCCGGAAACCACTATGGATGACGCCCTTCCGTGATAGCCCACCGGTAGATGTTTCCAGTTGGGCAAGAGGGCATTCTCGGGGTCTCTGAACATGGTGCCTACATTGGTAGCGTGCTCTTCACTTGAATAAAAATCTGTGTAGTCCCCAACTTTTACCGGCATCATCATCTTACACTGACTTACGGACACTAATATTCTTCCGGAATGAAGTTCTGCATGATGAGGGTCCTCCACTCTTAGCAATTCGGATATTCGCTGTCGAATCTCTCTGGTTTTCTCCTTTCCGAGAGCCATCAATTCATTGATGTATCTATTTTTGAAGACGGAGCGCTGCACCCCTACTCCATCAAAGAGTCCAAGGTCATAAGCTTCGAGAAGGTCCACCACCTTATCTCCAATAATAGTGCAAACTCTGGGGGTCCGACCGGGAGGGATTGCTATTCCAAATGGAATATTTTGAATGGGAAAATCAGAATCGGGTGAAACATGCACCCAGGACTTGAGATCAGGATTGTTGGCTTCAATTTGCATACTATGTCGATTTAATTTTTTTCAAAAAAAGGATCCTATAGTGACGTATCAAGTGGGCTACTTCGGTCAGAAAACCAAAAAATTCTTCTTTCTCATGGCGAACAAAGAACTCAAGATTGAGGCTAATAAGCGGAATTTGATGCATAACTTTCCTGAGTTTTCCCAATTAAGAAGAAGAGAAAAGACCAATTTTTAGCTGAATAAAAAATTCAATACACAACACGATAGTCAACATCCTGCAAAGGTATTGAAAATTCAGGCAAAGGAGAAAGTCATTCCGTTAATTCAAGATATCCAATTTAAGACTGCCTTATGGCAAATCTGGCAATATGGCAACGTGAACGGTTGTCTATGTGCCAAAAGATTTCCTTAGACCTCAGTTCGAGAGGCAGGAACTTAAGAGAACAGATTTCCTATACAATCTAAACTGCAACTCTTTTCCGAGGACAGTAGGGGCTCCATCAGCTTGGGATGTTACAAAGCAGCTTTTATCATTGCCAATACCTTTTCATCACTGACTCTTTGCCTTGGGGAAATAATTTCGAGCAACTCGCCATTGCGGCTGATTAGATACTTTTGAAAATTCCAACTGACGTTTGAATCAGCTTTGCCATTAAGAGACTCAGAGGTGAGATACTTATAGAGAGGGTGCATATCTCTTCCCTTAACGGATATTTTGGAGAACATCGGAAAAGTGACACCAAAGTTTGAGGTGCAAAACTCCAGTATTTCCTCATCTGTACCGGGCTCCTGCCCCATGAAGTTATTGGCCGGAAAACCCAACACCACCAAACCATCTTCCCTGTGATTCTCGTAGAGCTTTTGAAGCTCTTCATACTGTGGAGTAAGACCACAACGGCTGGCCACGTTTACAATCAACATCGCCTGTCCTCTGAATTGCTCGAGTGTGGTTTCACTACCGTGAATATCCACTACCGGAATTTCATAAATTGATTGTGCATTCAAATTGGTCAGCATTAATGTGAGAATTAAAAATAAAACTGGTCTCATCAAAGGTTAGTTATAAAGGTTAATCTAGTTGCTCTAATTTCTTTCTGATCTCCTCTGCCTCAGCAGCTTTGGCATCTGATCGGGTACGATCTATACGAGAGAGTTCGTATGATTCCTTCAACAACTTTTCATAGAGGTCTTCTAACTTTTCCTTTTCCGTCTTCTTCTTAAATAGTCCAAACATTAGTATCGTGGTTTTTGTAGATAAAACTTTTACGAAATTCCAAATGATAAAAACGGTTAAAAGTTCTCAGCAATGGGCTAAATTCTTACCAACTTTTATAATTTGTGACAAAACCCTGTCAATTGTAATTGATTAAAGATTTATGGTTAATCACAAAGCAATCAGGAATCACTAAACAGCCATAAGTGTGGATAGTTCTCAAGTGGCCTTGAGAAAAAGAACTTGAAGATATTTATTGGAAACAACTAGAAAAAAGAATCCGAAAACCCAGGGCAGTGAAAAAGCTAGATTTGACTTCCAAAGGCCTGATAATTTTTCGAGCTGAACAGAAAAAGATTGGAAAACAGTTACAAAAATCAATCTTAATCAAGGCATAATTACAACATAACCGGCTCTTGTAACAGCTGCGGCAATGCTGTCAGGATGTATTACCTCAGGATTGTAGACGAAACTAGCTTTTTCATCTTCAAGAGACACTTCCACATCTTTCATACCCGGCAACCCGGTCAGAGTTCTTTCCACCTTGCCCCGACACATATTGCATCCCATTTCCAATACACCAATCTCAAGAGACACTCCTTCGAAATCTTCCTGCTTCAATTCAAGCTCCCCCTGTCCTTGCTCTAATGATTCTGTTTTTTCTTCTGAATCATGACACTCAGACCCACAGGCATTTAGAGCTATAAACATTAAACTGGCTAACAACAATAATGACCACTTCATTTGATAGAAATTTTAAGAAAAAAAACTTTGAGCAGCATTAACGATTCATGGCTGCCTCAATTTCATACACCGTTCTTGGAGCGTTTTCAGAAAGATTGATATGCCCATCTTCGGTAATAAGAATATCGTCCTCAATTCGAATGCCAATACCTGCAAACTGCTCATATACAGGCCTAACTAATCTTTCAAATTCTCGCAACTCCTCAGGGGTTGCCCATTCTCCAAGCAATTCATCCAAATAATCCATACGGTTGGCCTCGAAGTACAATCCGGGCTCAATGGTTAAGACCATGCCAGGTTCCATGGGTCGCCCTTTGATTTCTTTATTCAAAAGGTAAAAGTCACGGTCGGATCGAATGAAGTCAGCAAAATGGCCTACATCATGAACGTAAAGCCCTATGTAGTGCAACATACCATAGTGCAAATAAAATCTCCTTTGCCACCAGGAGTTGCGATCGGTAAGTAGACCCAATTCAAACAGTCCATCAAAGATTACATCCATAGCTGCGTGATGGGGTTCAAGTATGCCTATTCCGGGACGCATCAATTCCATGCCGACATTTTGCGCTTCAAGTACCAATTCGTAAAGCACCCTTTGCTCCGGGCTAAATCTGCCGTTTACCGGATAAGTGCGAGTGACATCGGCTGTATAGTGATCGCAGGAAGCACCAATATCAATCAATATAAGGTCACCATCCTGGAGTTGGCGGTCATAAAATGGATAGTGAAGATAAGTTGCATTGGGGCCGGAACCTATAATAGGGGGGAACCCATTTTCGCAATTGTTCTTTCCAAAGACATATTCAATTTCTGCTCGTACCTGATATTCAAATACTCCAGGTTTAATTAAGTCCATGGCCCTGCGATGAGCCGCTGCAGTCACATCAACCGATCGCATCAATGCTCTTTGTTCCAATGGGTCTTTAATCACCCTCATTTCATGCATTATTTCAGAGAGGTCCGTGTGCACTTTGAGATTACTCCTACGCGTCAGTCGATTATCCAAACGGTCCATTACCCTGGAATCGCCAAAGGGAATTGAAATAGAGCGATTGGTCCTTATGATTTCTACTAAAAAACGATCCAGGTCATCCAACGTAAATGCCAAATCTGCTCCAAACTTCTTCATTGCATCTGCTGGGGTATATCTAGGTCCGTCCCAAAGAATTTCAGTTGGGTTGGCTCGTCTGATAAACATGGTAAATGGCGCATCCGATTCAGGGTCCAAAATAACAATAGCCGGCGATTGATCAAAGCCTGTAGCATAGTAGAAATTGTGGGGATCGTCGGTTGAAAAAATAGCTACCTCCCCCATCATCTTTTCCATTATTCTTTTCCTTCGCTGCTCGAAAATTTCGGGCATAGCCATAATTTGGCTCTCAACTGCATCATTTTCCCCAACCGCTTTAAATTGTACCATACTCTCCCTTTCCCTCTCTTGGGAAAAAACCTCATGAGCTAGAAAAAATGCTAAAAGCAGGATAATCGAAAATTGAATTCTATCCATGATTACAGTAATTTGTTTGATAACGCTAAGCGAAGGTATTGAATTTTCAACAAACTCTTACCAAGCTTGAGCAAACCGCAAAACTGCCAGGGTCTATGAAGTCTGGCAAGCTCCAACCTTATTTTTCCACTTTTATCATCCTTAAAGATTCTCTCCAATCACCATTTTTGGAAGAAAGCCTGTAAAAATAGACTCCTCCCGGTAGGGAACTCAGGTCAAGATAAAAGCGATTCATCCCCGCCAATGCAGATATATCAATGGATTTGATCTCAAGTCCTGATCTATCGAAAATTTCTAATTTGACTGGTCCTTCCTCTACAGTGAAAAAAGGTATTGCAGTTAGCTGATCGAAAGGATTGGGTTCATTTTGGAAAAGCTTATTTTGCGTCTTTCTTTCGGAGAATTTAACTGCAATCAATCGAGGATGCCTGATCTCAAGTCCGGAGGAACTATTCAGGTAAATTTCAGATTGCCATAAAGAGCCGGCACTCACTAAAGAGAGGGCAGAAATAGCAACCATGGGATCCACTTCACCGATTAACTCCAACCTAAAAATTTCATCACCTTTCGACACTGTTTGTGCATCTGCTGACCACCAGTTTACCTTCAATAAGTTGGTTTGGGTGTCGAAATTATAAAAATCAACATTGAGCCTCGGGAGTATCGAGTACTGCATGTCTACCCGTTCAATATAGATATCTTCACTTACAGACCACTCCATCTGAAAGCCTGATAAATTCATATCCTCAGCTGCAGTCAGCACCAAATGATGAGTCCCTGCATCGCTTTGATGGTTCAACTCAAAATCAGCAGTGGCCCTGGATATCCTCATCCCAGAAAGCCCTGCATCTCCACTGACATCACCTACTTTGATTGCCACCCAGTCCTCTTCCTCCCAATCCTGACTCAAAGGAGGATACTCCTTGAATTCCGGGAAAAATTCAGCCAGAGGATTACCGGGATCAGCGAATTCAAATTCAGCGGGAATAAAACGCCAGGAGGTATTGCCTGCCAAAGAATCTGAATTGCCAATAATGAGTATTTGAAGCAGAACCAGGTCAAAAGTACTTACCAAACCATCGTCGTTGGCATCCGCTGCGATTATCTTATACGGACTATCAAATAACTCCAGCCCCAATAAATGACGCTGTATAAGAATGAGGTCCAGGGTTGTAACCCCATCGAGCCAATTGGTGTTTTTCTCAGGTGCGACAGTTACCTCACTGCCTGATTGGACGGTGAGACTATAATTGCCATCCGTATCACTGAATTCAGAAAAACTTTCATCACCACTGACTTTCATTTCTACCAAATTGATATTCACCCCAAAGTCTGTGGAAATATTGCCGCCAATTTGATACTCATCTGACGGGATGTTCTCCGGTATAACTAATACCACAGTCTGACATTCTGTGATATTTCCCGACTGATCCGTTGCTGTAAAAACAACCACTGTTTGGCCCAGCTCATAAATATCACTGGCATCTTCACCATTGGAATTGTAATTATTCTCAATATTTAAGATTTCGCAATTATCGGAAGCCATTGCTTCTTCTAAAGACACAAAACCCTCTGTCTCACCTTCTGCAATTTCAATGGTTACATCCTCAGGACAGCTGATATCGGGGAAAATAGTGTCTAATACAGTGACTTCAGAAACACAAGAGGAGGTATTCCCACTCCCATCCGCAACCAATAGACTCACTGCATTTTCTCCCAAATGATCGCAATTAAAATTGCTCTGGTCCAACACATAGGATACTATCTCACAATTGTCTGAAGAACCACCATCGACCTCTTCAACGGTCAAATCGGCATTACCTGAAGAATTCAAATACAAAGTAATATCCTGACAGAGTGCAATTGGGTTTAAATCATCTACAATCTCCACAATGGATGAACAACTGTCCTGATTGCTCTCTTCATCAGATACCACCATCGTCAAACTCAACAAACCGATATCAGAACAATCAAAGGCAATTTCACTTCCGCCATTAATCTGAAAACTTAGTTCACCAATGCCCCCAAAACTTCCTGCGTCCAATTGATCAGCTTCCAAAACAGCACTCCCATCCTCATCCAGCTGGATCGTCAGGTCGGAACAAACGGCAACCAAAGTCAAATCCTCGATTACATTTACGATGGTTGTGCACGAGGACTGATTCCCGGATCCATCTGTACCGATAAAAACCACCTCAGTTTCTCCAAGAAAAAATATTGAAGATGCGTCCTCGCCTCCCGGGCCTATATTATTTTCAACAGTCACTTCTATGCAGTTATCTGTTGCACTTACTAGCATTACTGACACAAAAACAGTCGAATCCCCAGGTGTTTCGACTTGCTGACTGATCATTGGCGTGCAATTCATTGCCGGGGGAATATCATCAAACACTACAACTTCTACCTCACAAGTGGAAGTGTTTCCACTATCATCAGATGCTGTTAAGAAGACTAAATTTTCTCCGATATCCGTGCATTCAAAAGTCGATTGACTGAGTTCAAAACTTTCTATTCCACAATTGTCAGAGGCCATCACAAGGACATCCGCTATAGTAAGGCTAGCTTCACCATCTATGCTCAACGATAACTCATGGTCCTGGCAATCCAGAACAGGTGGAACATCATCCACAATGGTAACTGTAGCTGAGCAACTTGAACTATTGCCATTTTCATCAAAAACCGTAAGCTCCACATGGTTTCCTCCTATATGATCACAATCAAAAGAGACTTGACTTGCCTCCAGGCCCTCAATAGCGCAGTTATCAAATGATCCCGCATCAATATCCTCAGGAATTATACTTGCCAATCCATCCTCATTCAAGCCAAGTTCTATGTTTGTGCACAAAGCCACCGGTGAAATATTGTCCACAATCGTAATTTCTGCTGTGCAATCATCTTCCTCTCCCAGCTCATCAACTACCAAAAGCGTAACTCCAATTGTTCCCTGGTCATCGCAATCGAATTCCAGGACAGTATTCCCATTAATAAAAAAGGTTAGCTCACCCTCACCACCAAAACTTCCTCCATCAATTTCTGCTCCGGTCACGACAAGGGTTCCCATTGAATCCAATCCAACTGATATATTCTGGCAGACTGCAACCACAGAACTGTCAGCAAAAACGATTACCTCTGTAGTGCAACTTTCAGTATTTCCATTGCCATCCTCCGCTAGATAAACCACGAGGGTGCTACCTAAAGAGTAGATGTCAGAGGCATCTGCCCCACCGGCATTGTAGTTATTTACTATATCAATTACGCCGCAATTATCACTAGCCAATGCAATTGGAATAGCTACGAACACACTGCTGTCACCCGGATTTTCAACTTGCTGACTCACTGAAATCGCACAATCCAGGTCGGGCTCTAAAAGATCCACTACTTCTACAGAAGAAATACAACTCGCCATATTCCCGGAGCCATCCTCCACACTTAAAATCACTTGCTGTACTCCTATGTCGTCGCAATCAAAATCAGTCTGATCCAGACTCAAACTCAGTGCGCCACAGTTGTCTGAAGAGCCATTGTCAACCTCAGAGGCCGATACACTCCCCAACCCATCTGTACCCAGTTCCACCGTAATATCCTGACAAAC
>REEI01000082.1 GCA_007695145.1 Saprospirales bacterium
CAAAAAGTAACAAAAAAATCAAGGCTGTCAAGTATTTGGCTAAAAAATGGCTCCCCCAACTAAAATTTGGTAAACTCAGTCGTTAACAGTTCCCTGCTTGTAGCATTTGGACTCATGTTTGATGGGTTGATAGTTCTCGGTACAGGTTTTGTTGAGTAGTTGAACTGTTAGCGCCTTCAGACACTACCAAATTTCTTAACGTTGTGGAACCCACTTTTCTTAACGCCAAATCCTTGAAGGCCGGGAAAGGGCTATTGAAATTCGAAAATGTTCTGTCTCTTAAACTTTGCTTCCATTATTCAATTGATTGCTTTGATAACCATCATCATTCAAGGTTATTATTTATTAGCCTAATTCGATTAATTATTTCAATATCAGCATTTTATATAGAATTTAAATACATAATTATATCATTTCATTCCACCTATTTTTGTTGGACAGTCGAACTTCTATCGCATTCAGACATTACCTAATTTCGACCTGGAGTATTCATTAGGGGTTTGATTACAAGTCAAGATCGCGTCACAAATGCGATGTATGGAGCCTGCCAAAATAGCCACTGGAAACATTCGATTTATTTTATCCTTTCATAAAGAAATGCGAAACTTGAGCTTTTAACTGTAAATCTTCATTACCTACTTGAATTTAAACTCAAAGACAAAAAACAGGTGCAGCTTTATCATAGCAGTGGCCTGGCTTCTATCAATACAATTACCTCTGTCGGGGAGCTATTCTCCGTATACTGAAATCAACCATTGTGAAAAAAAAATCAGGGATGACAAAAACCTCCTCCCACTAAAATTTTCCAAAAACTTTAGCCCGGCTTACCAGAAATCTACCCTATCTTTACGCGGAAAACCACCCTCCAATGATCAAATATGCAATAAATTACATAAGGTACAAGCTGGGATTAAGTCCAGATATGGAGTTTGTCGCAGATCAGTTGAGAAAACCTTCGGGTTTCTTCGGACCAAAAATCACCAGACACATGGCAGGTGCCAATCTTAAGTTGTTTGAATTTACGCTTAAATGCATGAGGCCTGAACCAGGAGACCGAATACTCGAAATAGGTTTCGGCAATGGGGATCACTTTGAGCGCATCATGAATCAGGCACCAGGAATCAAGCTAATTGCATTGGACCATTCAAAGTACCTCATCGATCAGGTTAAAGACAAACACAGGAGTCTGATTAATCAACATGGGATTGAGATTATTACCGGTACTAGCGAGCGCATTCCACTACCTGACAACAGTGTTGATAAAGTATTTTGCAATAATGTGATCTACTTCTGGGAAAATCCCGATGAACATCTTCAAGAGATAAAGAGAGTGCTAAAGCCCGGAGGGACCTTTTGCAGTGGCTATCGCACAGCAACATCTATGAAGAGACTACCCTTTACAGGTACCGGCTTCATTCTTTATGAAAAAGAATCCTGGGAAAAAATCCTACGTCAGGCCCATTTCTCTGTTGACTCCACTGAATCTTTTTTGGAATACCGCAAAATTGGTAAAGAGAATTCCATTGAACTGGAGTCTGTCTGCACCATTGCAAGGACCGATTAGGATGATTCCCAATCAACCATGGCTGATCACCTGCAAGCAAGTATTCAACTAGTCAAGTCCTCACTCCTTAGGTAGACAAGCCGTAAAACCACCTATCAAGGCCAGGAAAAACGATTAATATAATCAATAAACGTGCTGCCCCCCGTTAATTGCATAGTTTGCTCCCGTAATAAATGCTGCCTTTTCAGAGGCGAGGAAGGAAACCAGGTGTGCAATTTCATGAGTACCACCCAATCGACCTACCGGAATCCCTTTGACGATCTTTTCTCTGATCTCTTCCGGAACAGCCATTACCATATCGGTGGCAATATAGCCTGGCGAAATTGTATTGACAGTAATTCCATTCCGAGCTACCTCCATCGCCAGAGTCTTGGTAAAGCCATGCATACCCGCTTTTGCAGCTGAGTAATTTGCCTGACCAAACTGACCTCTCTGTGCATTGACGGAAGAAATATTAATTATCCTCCCATAATTCTGAGCAATCATCTGATTGATAACCCCTCTGGTGCAGTTAAAAACGCTATAAAGATTGGTTTTAAGAACAATGTCCCAGTTTTCATAGGACATCTTTTTAAATGATCCGTCTCTGGTGATACCTGCATTGTTGACGAGGATGTCAACGTTTCCGTAATCACTTTCAATCCGCTCAATCATTCCCTTTACTTCATTGGGGTCAGAAACATCACCTTCGTAAAGTTTAAAATCATAACCCTTCTCCTTCATGTCCTCATTCCACTTCTCTGCAGTAGTACGAGTGCGGTAGTTGGCGCAAACGATGTAACCATCGTCGTGAAGATTTTGACACATGTGGGTGCCGAGACCTCCCGTGGCACCGGTCACTAGTGCAACATGTCGCTTATCTGATGTCATTTGAAAAATATTTTGGTAAGTTATAGATTATCAGTGTATCTCCATCCCTGGAAACGATGGCAAAGATAGGAGAAAAACGTCATCCATGAAAAAAATTTTTTGTCTACAAAAGCTTAAAACAGGCTTAATCTGCTTTTTACAAATAATTGACCTTTATCGTTGAAATTTGCAGTTGAAATGGACTCCCATGTCCAGACAATGAAAAAGATCTCTGATTACCCGGTTTTTCCGGACTTTAGCACACAGCCGGATGGTAGTTCGAAAATGTTCGAACAGCCGTCCGCTTATTCTTACAATCACCTATTCTCTTCTGTTTGGTTCAAACTGAAAATGATGGAAAAAATAATTTATGAAAAGGGAAATTGATATTTGTATCATCTCAGAGGTACATTTGGGCACCATCGGGTGCAACCCACTAGAGCTTTTGAAATACCTCAAAAGTATCAAGCCTTCCTTTTTAATTGTGAATGGTAATTTCATCGATAAAAGTCAGTTTCGAAAAAAGTATTTTTCTAGAAAACACCTGCTTGTTATTCATCAAATAATGCAGATGGCATTAGAGGGAACCCGGGTGGTAATCATCACCGGAAAAGAAGAAACCCTTTTGAAAAAATATGCCGGAGTTAACCTTGGGAATATTCACCTTAGGCGAGAAATGATATTAAAACTCCAGGGAAGAGAATATTTGATAATTGATAATCCAATAGCCGTTCGAAAAGGGTTGTTACACAAAATGCTAAATTCTTTGAGTAAGCGATCCGGGAATCTGTTGAAGTCAATCGGACAGCTCGCCTCAATACTACCAGGCACATCTGAAAATACAAAGAATTCTAATCTATTTAAATACCTCAAGGCAGGACCACCCTCATTGGAAAAGGTGGCAGCTTTTGAAGCTTTCAGCGCAGATTTTGCATTGAAAAGGGGATTTTCTGCTATTATCTGTGGCAAAATTCGGCAGCCGGCCATAAAAAAGCTGAAAGTCTCCGGGGAAACAATTTCCTATCTGAATGCAGGTGACTGGATACACAGCCTTTCATCACTGGAGTTCAGCAATGGAAAATGGGAAATATACACCTACAATGATCTGGACTTTGGGCTCCCAAACCCCCGGCTCAAAATCACCGAAGAAAAAACAGAAAAACCAGAGGATATATTCATCATTAGAAAACCACTTTCAACCGATTCCTGAACTTTGTTTGAAAATAATATCGGTCTTAACGATCTCCACCCATTGAAGCCAATTGGGCATCCCGGTATTTGAGAAAAACTCTTTTTTGAAAACCATCAATTATCCCTTTCCACCCGACAAAAAATGAAGACAAGAAATCAAATCCTCCATTCTGTCGTTAAAATTTCTACCTTTGAGCCCGTGTTAAGGACAACATAAGCCCGCCGGAAAAGAAGTGTCCCAAAATACATTTCAGGTGGTTTTCTGGCGTTCTTTAAGGTTTAAAATGAATTCCTGTCTCAGGGATTGATTACTTAAAATATTATTGTTGAAATGACTGAGTCCGCTTATTTATAGGCTCAAACAAATTAAGTAGAAGAAATAGACATATGGATGTATTGATAATGGTGTCCCAGCTTATTTTGAGTCTTGCCATTCTAATAGTGTTGCACGAAGCCGGGCATTTTATCCCTGCAAAGCTCTTCAAAACCCGGGTTGAAAAATTTTATCTTTTCTTCGATCCATGGTTCTCTCTTTTCAAAGTAAAAAAAGGAGAGACCGAATACGGCATCGGATGGCTTCCACTCGGTGGTTATGTGAAAATTTCGGGGATGATAGATGAGAGTATGGACAAGGAGCAAATGAAACAGCCGCCAAAGCCATGGGAGTTCCGATCAAAACCTGCCTGGCAAAGGCTGATTATTATGCTTGGAGGGGTCTTCGTCAACTTTATTCTTGGTTTCTTCATTTTTGGAATGATACTTTGGCACTATGGAGAGACCTATTTGCCAGCAGAAAATGTAAGCTCCGGAATATATGCAGACAGCATTGGCCTTGAAATGGGACTCCAAACTGGAGATCACATTTTATCTATCGGCAACCAGCCTTTTGAGAGATTTTCCGATCGGGCTCTCATTCGTGAGGTGGTAATCAATCAGGCCAGAAGCATAATTGTAGACCGGGCCGGCCAAACCCTCGAAATTCCCATAGATGATCGTTTTGCAGGTATGATGGCAAGCCATAGTTTCAGAAATCAACAAATTTTTTCTGCCCGCTTTCCTTTTGTTATCTTCCAACCACTGCCGGATAGTCCAGCTGAAAAGGCAGGCCTAAAACCGGGGGATCAAATCATCAATTTGCAGGGTCATCCAATAAGGTACTTTGATGAATGGAGAGAATTGGCAGGAGATTTTGCAGGGCAGACAGTCATAGTAGACCTTAAAAAAAGCGATGGATCGGTTGGAAGTGCTGAGATAGCCATAAATGAAAATGGTTTGATTGGCGCAATCCCATATCCGGAGACACACTTCTTTGACCTGGCTGTAAGAGAGTATGGATTTTTCGAGTCCCTTCCTGCCGGTTACAGGCAAGGGATGACCTTTCTCACTGATCAATTGAAAGCTTTTGGACAGATGTTTACCAGTGATGAAATCAAAGCCAGCGAAAGCCTTGGAGGATTCGGAACTATTACCAGTCTATTTCCCTCACAGTGGAGCTGGCCGGATTTTTGGAGGGTCACAGCTATTTTATCGCTCATACTCGGATTCATGAATTTACTGCCAATCCCGGCACTTGACGGAGGTCATGTGATGTTTCTCCTATGGGAAATGATTACTGGTAAAAAGCCAAGCGATAAATTCATGGAATACGCCACCATTATAGGGTTTGTCATTGTAATCAGTCTTGTATTGTATGCCAATGGATTAGATGTAGTCAGATGGCTCGGAGGCTGATCAGAAAGAACTTTTAATGCTTGAATTTTTGCAAAAATTCCGGTAAAGTATTTTGTAAAACGGAAATTGGTGTAACTTTGTAAGACCGTAAAAGATACGGGAGGTTTTTCATTGAAAAATTAGCCAGAGTGGCGGAACTGGTAGACGCGCTGGATTCAAAATCCAGTGGAGGCAACTTCGTGCGGGTTCGAGTCCCGCCTCTGGTACTTTTTTTTTACAATGACAATTCCACATTCAATGCCGAAGTGGTGAAATTGGTAGACACGCACGTTTCAGAGGCGTGTGGCCTTGCGGCCGTGCGGGTTCGAGTCCCGCCTTCGGCACTCTCTGAAATTTTCCCCTGAAGCAAGTCTCATTCAACTACCGGTATTTACTATGGTCATCTCACATATATAGACTCAAATGGCTGTTATCATTGGAGGCTCCGGAAGCACAGGTAGCTCTTTATTCAAAAATCTACTCAACAACCATCCGGATATTTTTGGTGGCATCGAAACCTCCCTTTTTGCAAAGAAATCACTCTACAACAATTGGAACTTAAACAAGTGGAGAATCACTCACCGGTCCTGGCGAGGTCTGCCCAACCATTCGTGGCATTACTACCGAGGTGTTGATTTACTTCATTCAGAATTTGGGCACAATCTAGGGGAGATCAAGAAAATGATTCAGAAGTCCAAGAGCTTCCCGGACTTTTCAGCAAGGTTCTTTTCAAGGGCATTGAAAGAGAATCAGGCCTCCATATGGATTGAGAAAACCCCGTCAAACGCAGCCTGCTTTTCACATTTTTTGAATGCTTTCCCGGATGGAAAAGTCATTCACATGACAAGGAATCCCTATGACACCCTCAGCTCACTTCTCAGCCGGGGATTTGACCTGTGGTATGCCTTGGGGATTTATTTACTCAATACTTCTGCGGCCCTTACTCACGAAAATAACCCGGCATACTTTCGAGTTAAGTACGAAGACCTCGTGCAGGATACAGAATCAACTCTCAGGAATGTTTGCCATTTTCTGGAAGTGAATTTTCACAGGGATATGCTTTTGCCCAGAAAAGGAGTGGCTGATTTTGAAACAAAACTCAGGGGCTGGAAATTTGATGAAACCGACTCGGTTAAAAAGGGAAGCATCGGGAGGTTTGAAGAGATGGATAAATTCCTTCAAAAAGAAATAATCCAGGGCTTCAAGGCAGTATATATCAACTCAACAGGTCAAAATCTTTGTGGGAATAAATTGTCATGCCTTGAAAACATCATTGAAATCCTTGGATATTCTTTAAAAACTCAATCCTCAAGTACAGCTGGATCAATAACGTCAAAATTGAGGAATCAACGGCATTCGAATCGCATCTTTCGCTTGAAAAAAGCCTGCCCCAAAGGCTTTTTTTGCCCCATTTCAATAAGGTGAGACCTTCAAATGGTAAAAAAAACGGGCAAACGGTTCAATTGTCCTATCTTTATTCTCTGATGTACATTTAAATTTACTGCCAATACAGATAGTAAGAGGTAAGCTGCAAAAATGGAAGCAAATGACCACATAAAAAAATGTCCCAATTGCAACTCGGACAATCCTGAGCGGGCCCAGTTTTGCCAAAATTGCGGGCAAAAGTTTGAAATCCTCAAGATGCGCTTTCTCCCGATGATAGGAATTTTTCTCTACAGTCTTTTCAATGCAGACTCCACCCTCTGGAGAACACTAAAGCACCTGTGGATTCCCGGAAAACTCACCAAAGCCTTCTTTTCCGGAGAGAGAAAGAGCTACCTTCATCCGGCCCGACTCTTTCTTTTTTCCTGGGTGCTGTTCTTTGCCATCTTTACTCTTGGAGACTCTAATATATTTGAAAGTGAAGGAGAATACAATCTTATTGATGCCCACAAGAAGCGCATGGAAAACAGAGAGTTTGTCATCGGACTCCTAAGCATGAGAGACAGCCTTCAGTTGGCTGATAGTGCGATAGCAAAAATGTTTGACCATCAAATTGCTATTTTAGCATCAAGCCGGTTTGACAGACTGGAAACAGACAATATTGACAGCGTAATTGCCTTTCTCCCAACTACCCGCAATGACTTCAAATTCACAATATTGCCGGGCCATGAAATAAATGTGGATATGGATGATCTTGTAAATCTGGATGATGCAGAATTGATGGAAAAATACCAAATCAATGGATTTTTTAAACGTTTGATGGCAGGGCAGGCCTTGAAAATGACTAGAGAGACCAACTTTATGATCAACTATCTGGCGAGGGGAATTAGTTGGATGGTATTCTTCCTAATTCCTTCCATTGCCTTTGTTCTGTACCTTTTGTACGTCTATAGATCGCATTATTACGTGGAGCATCTGGTGTTCACGCTTCACTGTCACAGCTTCTTTTTTGTGGGAACTATATTGATTTGGCTTCTGAATTACTTCATCAATTTTATCCCCTCCCTGAGCGGCGACACCTGGCTTGACCTGGACTTTTTGTACCTAATATTGGGTATTTTGGGAGTGATTTATTTCATCGTAGGGCTGAAAGTCTACTACAAAAGCAGATGGTACGGTATCCTATTGAAATCATGGATATTAATCACAGCGTACACCTTATTTGCAATGGGGAGCCTAATACTGGCACTTGTCATCCGTTTTTTAGTGTTCTAGGAAAAAAGTCTGAATCACCATTAAATGGCGTGTAATAAAAAAGGCGTCAAGCGTCAAATAAATCGAACTTCAAAAGGAACAAGTCACTTTGGCTGAAAAAACTTCATTGGGTAATCCGGCCTAAGCGAACCGCTTTTAATTTTGTTGAGTTTTCGCTTCAGCATCCGCCTTTTTAGTGGGCTTATCAAATCGGTGAACAGCACCCCTTCTATGTGATCGTACTCATGCAAAATGACTCTTGCATTTATGCCGTCGTATCTCTCGGTTTTTTCCTGAAAATTCTCATCCTGAAATCTAATAAGGACAGATTCCGGCCTGTCTACCTTGGCCCGAACTTCGGGGATACTCAGACAACCCTCTTCATATGACCATGGAGCACCATCAGTCTCCAACACCTCGGCATTGATAAAAACCTGGCAAATCCCCTTACTCATTTCATCCTCAGCATAGGTTTGCTCTGTGTCGACTAAAAATAGGCGGATCGAGCGCCCTATTTGCGGGGCAGCCAGCCCAACCCCTTTAGCATTGTACATGGTGTCCCACATACTTTCAATCAACTCCTTCAAATCTGGATAATCAGGCGATATTCTCTCTGCCTCCTTTCTCAAAACTGCCTGTCCCAATCCATAAACGGGTAATATCATTTCAATAATTATATATGATTCAAATAACGCTGCAAAATTAATACTGCAGCCACTTTATCCACTAACTCCTTGTCCCTTCTTTTTTTTCTTCCTGCTCCACTTTTCAAAATAAGTTCTTTCGCATCCCTGCTTGTGTAGCTCTCATCAACGAGTTCAACCTTTATTTCTGGAAATAACTTCCTTATTTTTTTTGCAAACTTATCAATCTCAGGAGCATTGGAGGAGAGGTTGCCATCGGGATGTCTCGGCAATCCAACAATAATAAGGTCTAAGTCCTCCTTGGAAACGTATTGATTCAAAAAGTCAAGCACTTTTTCTGTCTGAAGGGTTGGAAGTCCATGAGCAGCTATCCGAAGCGTATCTGTTACTGCTACCCCCGTTTTATTTCTCCCGTAATCGAGGGCCATAATTCTACCCATTCTCCTTTTTACTATTAAGTTCTTATGGTTAACATTGCACCGCTGCAAAGTATTTCAAAAAAAGGCCAAAATATGGCCTTATCCAAATTAACCAGCTCGAAATGGCGCGAGTTGATAAAGTAATTTTTTCATTGTGAAAAGGTTTTACATCAGAAATTGGTCTTAGACTATCCATTCAAAGACAAAACTATTCCTTATTTTTACAAAAAATATTTTATAAGTTAATAAATCTGAAAATGGGAAAGATGCAACCATTGATCTGGCTTCTGGCAATCTGCCTTATTGCTTGCAATTCTCCGGAAAAAGGAACTGAAGGTCAGGAAATTCTTACTGACGATAAGCAAGAGGAAACGACCTACAATCCGGATCCCGCTCACTATGCCAGGGTATCATTGGATTATTGGGGTCACTACAAGGGAACCATCCCATGTGCAGATTGCGAAGGAATAAAGATTGCTATCACTTTGTCCAAAGGCGACCTATTCGAAATAGAGCGACAATACCTGGGCAAGTCAGAGACCATTTTTTCGGAAAGAGGCTCTTTTGAATGGGATGATACCGGCAATATCATTATACTCAAAGGAATCGACCCGCCCAACAAGTATTTTGTTTCTGAAAACAGATTATTCCATTTGGATGAGGAGGGCAGAAAAATCAGGGGAGCTTTGGAAGAAAAATATATTTTAAACAAGACGGATTGATTCACCTCTCTGCTTTCATTGCTTAAATCTCAAGTGCAACTCTCACATGATTCAACTAACAGAAACCGGAATACAAACAAATAGTTGGAAATAACCTTACAACTCTATTGCATCGATTTTGAGTAGTTCAAATAAACAAGTCGAGGAAGCAACCACGTCCGACCAGGCATTATTGGGGTTGGGGTAGCGCGCTTTAAACAATACCAGGTGCAATTCCTGTAAGGTGGGCCACTTATAACGACCGCCTTTACCGGGTAATTTGCAGTGATGAGTAGCCTCCCGCATGATGCAATATTTATCTACATAATCAAATACTTTATCGTTCATTCTCAAGCGATAACACTCAGACCTTACTACATTTTCGGAAAACTGCAGGTTGTGGGCAAACAGATATTTAGCAGCTTGTAAATCTTCCAGAAATTCGGTGAGAACTTCCTTAATTGGGTGAGATTCACTCTCGATAGCATCCCGTTCAAGACCAGCACTTTTAAACACACTATCCTCTGCCTTGTAATGGTCAGGTTTAACGATTTTATTCCCCTCTTTGATCAATTGGCCGGTTTTGTCATAGTGCAACCAGGCCAGGTGAACCAATCTAGGCCAGTTAAAAGGGTCATCATGGGGTCGATTCCAGTTTTTCGGCACTCCTGCTGCCGAAGCATCAAATATTAAAAACATTAATTATAATATAAATTTATTTTACAATAGACTCGATCTCATCCTTCAGCTCCTCAAAAAGGTCACCCAGAGCAGAGCAGGGATAATCGATGTAATGAATGGAATCATCAGATTCGCGTCGAACACAAATGTACAAATGATATTTATCATCCAGGGGTCTATCGATAAAATTACCCAGAAGTTCTACCCCTTTGATTTCAAAGTCGCGTTTAAATTTTCGTTCTGCATTAGTGAGGACCACGGTTGCGGGATGGTGTATTTGTTTCAATAAATCTGTCTGCGAAATATCATCACCAACCTCTGCAGTAACTGCCCAACATCCGGAGCCGGCTGAAGGAGTGAACTCGGCCGGATGGAGCTCATGAATCCCCCAGTCAGCACTTAAAAAAATAGTTGGATCAACCCACCAGGGCAAGATCACCGCTTCTGATTTACTTCCTTTCAATGAACTGAGATGGGGATAATTCTGGATAATTGACCCAATTCCGCTATCTGCAGAAATTGACTTCCACTGAAGCAGGGACCTTTTATCAACAGCATGTGGATGGAGGATTTTTGTCAATTCAGGCAAACTTTTTTTTAAGTGATTGGGTCCCACCAGTAAGCGATCAAAGGGAGCCAATCGTTCTGTTACTGAAATTATTTTAAATCTTTTTCTATCTGTACTCAACTCGCTCAATGGAGTGAGAGTTAGTTCAGGAATATCATCCGGATTTGGAGTTGCATTTGCAAAAGTCAACTTGATTAAATTTTCAGAAATCTCACTTTTTTGGCTAATTCCTTCCAAAAACATTGGAAAACCAGCTAATTTTGTGGGTCTTTTGAATACTATCTCATTCATATTTTTAAGCTTGTTGTTGTGGGGCGCAAATTTAGTCAAGAATAAATTCACAGTGGCAGCATCTCCGGTATTTCGGCTAATCTTAATATCATGCAAATTACAGCGAGAGAAATAGCAACCTTTTTGGGCGGAACTATAGAAGGAAACCCCGATATAGTACTCGATAAGCCTTCAAAAATTGAGGAGGGTGTACCCGGCTCTATAACCTTTCTATCCAATCCCAAGTACGAACCGTTTATCTACAAAACCAATGCCTCCGCTGTGTTGGTTGATTCAAATTTTCAACCGAGTTCCAGTATTTCAGCAACCCTTATTCGCGTACCTGATGTATATGGGGCGATCACCCAACTTCTTGAGGCGTTTACTGATATATCGGATGATCAAAGAAAAATAGAACCCACAGCAGTTGTATCTGAAGGTGCAACTCTGGGGTCAAATGTAGGAATTGGGGAGTCAACTGTTATTTGTGAAGGCGCAAATATAGGTGACGACTGTCTTATTTCATCCCATGTATATATTGGGCCAAATGTAAAAATAGGCCAAAATACAGTATTGCAACCCGGGGTAAAAATCATGAAAGACTGTGAAGTCGGTGACAATTGCACCATTCATTCAAATACCGTCATCGGAGCTGATGGATTTGGTTTCAAGCCGGATAGTAACGGCTGCTACAAAAAAATTCCTCAGATTGGTAACGTAGTTATTGAAAATGATGTTGAAATTGGTGCCAATTGCGTCATTGACCGAGCAACCATGGGCTCTACAGTAATTGAAGAAGGGGTGAAATTGGACAACCTAATTCAAATTGCACATAATGTAGTGGTGGGGGCTCATACTGTAATAGCTGCACAGGCCGGTATAGCCGGTAGCACCAAGATTGGAAAGTACTGCATGATTGGTGGACAGGTAGGAATAGCAGGTCACCTTAAAATACCTGACCGAACCAATATTGCTGCCCAATCAGGCCTCAACACAGGCCCAAAAAAGGAGGGAACTGCCCTATTTGGATCACCCGCCATTGCGTACAAAGATTATCTAAAATCATATGTAGGTTTTAAAAAGTTACCTGAACTAATGAAAAAGCTGGAAGAATTGGAGTCTGAGGTTAAAATACTCCGGTCTGAAAAGTAATTATTTCCCCGTTTCATTTTTTTCCCCTAATTTTGGCGTCGATTTGCACAAATAGTCAATCAAATAAATTTTTACCGTGTGAATTGGTTTCAGAAGTGACCTGCTAATAGGCACTTCGAAAAGTAATCTTATATGAAACAAAATACCATCAAAAAACCGGCTTCCGTGGCTGGCATTGGTCTCCATACCGGAGAAATGGTTAACATGACGATACTTCCGGCTGATCCTGGCCATGGAATTCGCTTTAGGCGCACTGACCTAAAATGCGATAACGTGGAAATAATGGCCGATGTATCGAAAGTTTGTTCCACCACCAGAGGCACCAGCCTGCGATCAGGTGAAGCCTTTGTTCATACTGTAGAGCATGTTCTTGCTGCACTCTACGCCATGGGAATTGATAATGCAATCATTGAACTAGACGGACCGGAAATACCGATACTCGATGGAAGCGCAGCTCCTTTCGTAAAGATAATCGAAGAATCTGGAGTAGTGCAACAGGATGCCGATAGAGAGGTATTTAAAATTACAGAACCAATCACCTACCGGGATGAAGCAACCGGGACTGAAATCCTCGCATTGCCCAATGATCATTTTGAAGTAACGGTACTCATCGACTTCAATTCCAAAATTCTCGGGCAGCAATACGCCTCCCTCTACGATTTGGATGATTTTCCAGACGCCATTGCTCCTTGCAGGACTTTTGTTTTTCTCCATGAGCTCGAAGCACTTCTGGATCAGGATCTGATTAAAGGAGGAGACCTGGAGAATGCAATAGTTATAGCAGATATTGTACTCAGCGATGATAAACTCAAGGAACTGGCAAGACGCCTCGGGAAGGAGTCTGTGACTGTTGAAAAGGAAGGCATATTAAACACTGTAAAACTTCACTACAGCAATGAACCTGCCAGACACAAGCTGCTGGATATCATTGGTGACATATCTCTGCTTGGAAAACATGTTCAGGGGAAAATAGTCGCGAAAAAGCCAGGGCATACCGCCAACATAAGTTTTACCAAAATTCTCAAAAGAAAGTACAGAGAATTTCAAAAACTCAGGGCCATCCCTCATTACGACCCCAATAAAAAACCTGTATACGACAATGTTCAGATCAATGAGTTGTTGCCGCACAGGTATCCATTTCTCCTCATTGACAAAGTTATTGAGATAACTGATCGCACGGTTGTCGCCATCAAAAACGTGACCATCAATGAGGCGTATTTCCAGGGCCATTTTCCTGGCAATCCGGTTATGCCGGGAGTTCTTCAAATTGAAGCCATGGCCCAAACAGGAGGAATACTTGTACTTTCAAATGTTGACAACCCACAGGAATGGGATACCTATTTTCTGAAAATTGATAACGCCAAATTTAAGTACAAGGTAGTACCTGGCGACACATTGATTTTAAAACTTGAATTGCTATCCCCAATAAGGAGGGGAATCTGCCACATGTTTGGATCCGCCTATGTGGGCGATAGGTTGGTATCTGAAGGTGAACTTACAGCCCAAATAATTAAGAGGAATAAAAATGATTAATCATAAATTAAGTATTATTGATCCCAATGCCAAAATTGGGAAAAACGTCAAAATAGGACCGTTTTGCGTCATTGAAGGCGATGTTGAAATTGGCGACAACTGCATAATCGAAAGCCATGTGACAATAATGAACGGGAGCAAACTCGGCACAGCTTGCAGAGTTTTTCCCGGGGCAATTGTAGGGGCAGTCCCACAGGACCTCAAGTTCAAAGGTGAATATTCCACCATTACCATTGGAAACAACACCATCATTCGGGAGTACTGCACGCTCAACAGAGGAACTGCTGCTAATTTTCAAACAAAAATAGGTGACAACTGTCTGCTGATGGCCTATGTTCATGTGGCCCATGATTGTGTCATTGGAAACAATTGCATTCTCGCCAACAATGTAAACCTCGCCGGTCATATTGTAATCCATGATTTTGCCGTACTCGGAGGCATGTCCGCAATTCACCAATTCGTAAAAATTGGAGCCCATGCCATGCTTGGTGGTGGTTCGCTTGTCAGAAAAGACATCCCTCCTTATGTAAAAGCAGCCAGAGAACCTCTATCTTATGCCGGGGTTAATAGTATCGGCCTAAAACGCAGGGGATTTACGACAGATCAAATCAATCATATTCAGGCAATTTATCGCATACTTTTCGTCAAAGGGTACAATACATCGCAGGCCTTAAAAATTGTAGAGGCAAATATTGACGTGTCTCCCGAAAGGGATTACATCCTCTCTTTTATCAAAGGTGCTGATAGAGGTATAATGAAGGGATTCAGACAAAACGGATGATCCATCAATTGGAACTGCACAATATTGGACTGAGGTTCGGCCGCTCAGTTGTCTTGAAATCGGTTTCCCACCAGTTTAAACTGCCATCTTGCACAGCCGTAAAGGGACCAAATGGATCTGGAAAAAGCTCCCTTCTTAAAATTATTTCAGGAAATCTTACACCAAGTTCAGGCAGAGTAAGCTTCTCCTCACAATCCGGAATGATACCACAGGAAAAGATTTTCAAGGAGATTACTTATGCTGCTCCTTACATTGAACTCCCCGGAGAATTGTCCCTTCATGAAATGCTCACCTTTTGTTCCTACCATAAAACCTGGAGAAACGACATCAGTATCCCCGAGGTCATAGACATAAGCGGATTAAAAAAATCTGCTCACAAAAGAGTTGCAGACTTTTCCTCAGGGATGAGACAAAGAGTAAGATTAATTTTGGCCATCCTTCAGGAAAGCTCACTTCTCCTATTGGATGAACCTGGAACAAACCTGGACGAAAATGCACGAGCCTGGTTTTTAGGGCTATTGAAAAGAAATATGGAAGGGAGAATAACCATCATTGCATCAAATGAGGCTTACGATCTTCAACTCTGCTCGTCAGAGATCGAATTGCCCTGCTGAAGGACATCCAGCTCTGACTTTAGTAGTTCGCGGATTTCGCTTATGCCATCCTTGAGATTGGCCAATTTTTTAAGCTGGGTGTTTTTCTCCTTGAAATACTCTTTTTGGGAAACCATCTCCTTTCGCGCCCCTTCCAGTGTGTAACCCTTTTCCTTTACAAGGTGATATATAAGGGCAATTTGCTCAATATTCTTGCGGGTAAATCGCCGCTCGCCCTTTGTGTTCTTATTTGGCCTCAAGCTATGGAATTCAGTCTCCCAATATCTGATCAGGGAATTTGATACATCAAATAACTCAGCAACTTCAGAGGTTGTGTAATAGTGTTTTGTAAGCTTTTCGGTGTCAATCATCAGTCAATTAAGTAAAGGTACATAAGTTAAAACCGTAATGCGTTAAAAAAATTCCCCAAATCTTGCATTTTCTGAAAATCAAACTCATTACCAAGGGTCCAAAACATAATTTCCGCAAACAGTTCTATCCACATAAAATATTTGAAATAGAGGCTTTCAAATCATTTTCACTCTTGGAAAGAAAACTCTCAATTAGATACTAAATCGTACACCTTAAGACTATCCTCAGTGCGATAAAGGAACTTCAGCTCATCCTTAAATTTTTGGATACAACTGATGCTGGAGGTTTCCACTCCATTTTCTCTTTGTATCATAAGTCCATTGTGAGGATTCCCATTTCCACCGTGCAGATAAAAGTTCAATACATCAATTATGTCAGGATTGGGATTATTGTTCAGAAACATTTGAAACCACTCAAGTCTCATTCTCACCATTTCCCTGTTGTACAGAGGCGCTGAAGCCCACAATTTTGGTTGATCATTGCCATAATTACAATAGTGGCTCATATTCCCATCCCATCTTATTTCCTCGACGGAATAACCATCAGCAATTAAAAAGGTAAAAGGCTCTATACCAAGGAAGTCAAATCTATCCAAAAAGTCTGAAGTACTTTGGAAAGTCGAATACTCAATGGGTATTTGGCCTCTGCTCATTCGGTAGGGCGGTCTTCTTTCATGCGGCTCAAAGGCTCCGTTTAGTATGCAAAGAGATTTGGCGGCAAGGCACACAATCCAACTGCCTCCTCCAGCGGGATCTCTGGGAAAGAAAAGATCCTTTCCGTGGGACTGATGCCAGTTGGGATTTTCAGCTACGGGTCTGTCCTTGTGTTCATCCCTACTGGTGGAAAAAATATAGTTGCCCTTGCTATCAGGTATATAAAGAGCTGTACACATATCAAAATGATTTACCAACTGCCTTTTTACTCAATCGCTTAAGTAAAAATGGAAACATGTTCAGACCAAATGAGAGCGATTTCTGAAGATAAACGGAAGGATGAATGGCCAAATTCTGTAAAAAGATTCCTGAATCAATTCTTTTTCTAAGGTACTGCTTTCCGTACCTTTCATAGGATCGCTCTACCTCCTTCCAGCTTTTCTTTCCTTTAAAATGGTCTGTCAATAAATCGGCAGCAATAGCTGCCGACCTAAAGGCCAGACTCATTCCATTTCCTGTCAGGGGTGGAATGAAGCCTGCTGAATCTCCTAATATCAACCCAGAACGGCTACTCGCCGCCAGGTATTCAAACACAAAATTGCCGGTAGTAAAGGGGCCGGAAATTTTTTGCATATTACTTAGATAGCTCGAAAGGTAGGGATTTTCACCCAATATCGCTTTCTCAAACTCCGGGATACTCCCCTTGTGCTCCTTCAGTACTTCGGATTTGGCCAAATAACAAAAGCAGAGGCGATTATTCTCAACTGCTGACAACCCGGCATAACCATCCCGAAAGACATTGATCTGAATCAAATCTTTGGGGAACTCCATATCGACATGATATTTAACTCCAAACCAGGAGTTGGCTTTTTTATGCTTTATAACTTTTGGTGATACTCCTCCGGCATTTCTACCCGCCGCAAAAATGAGCACCCTGCAGCGATAATCCCTCCCCTGTCTGGTAGTTAGTATATATCCTCCTGAATCACTATCCTGCTTCGTAACTTTTTCACCTGTAATCAGCTCAACTCCACCTTCTACTGCCAGCTTAGCCAGCTGATGATCCAGGGTATACCTGCTTATTCCAAAGCCCCCGGGATCTAATTCACAGGAGTGATTATTACCATCCCGAAAACTCAACTCAAACTTTTTGATCTGGGGTAAGTCCCAATTACTAAACGGAAAGTTTAGGCGCTTTAGGAAATCCAACGATTCGTTGCTTACATATTCTCCGCATACTTTATGTCTGGGATATTGTTCCTTTTCGACTACCAGAACATCCAATCCTTCACCGGCCATAACTATTGCAAGACTGAGACCTGCCAGCCCCCCGCCGATTATCCCAATGTCCCATTTTGCTTGTAGCGCCAACTGCTTCTTGTTTCATATATAAAGGTCAGTTGCAGCTAAAAGTTTCAACCAATAGTGTATTTGGGTGGAACGTCAGGCTTTTCAGGACTTAAAGCGGACAAACCAACTCCCACACCACATGAATAATCAGGGAACCTATTTCCTCCTGATTTTAAAAAAGTAAATGAAAGGAAAAAAGACCTAACAATGCTCAAGTAAACCAATTGATGAGGCAGTACCGAAATTAGTCTCCAATCAAAAAAAATGCAAGAACTCTGGGTAGTAAAACTATAAAATGAAGATACTGGGACTTACAAAAAATAAGCTGAAGTCCGGGAGATAACATGATAGTTCACTGCTGGTGTTTTTAGCCGGGAGGTTGAGGGGGTTGTATGTGGGCTGGTTCTCCATTGGTTTAAATGATCTGGTGGCTAATATAGGGAGAATCAGGGAAAAACCGGATACCTTTTGGAACAATGCCATCCCTACGGGAATTGAATTTTTCTTTTTTGGTTTTCTATAATCCTGCTGTTTCAGCCCCTAAAAGATAGGACAAGATTAAGCATTATGAATTACTTTTGGTGGTATGTCTAAGAAACCTCACGAAAAAGGTCCCTGAAAATACTCGATTAAATGGCTAAAACTATACCGCTCTCGACAATAATTTCCAGTGTCAGTCAGTGGGGGTGACGCATTTTCTGATCCATATGGTGTGTCATCAATGATTATCAAAGCCTTCATTAATAGTTGAAGCGTACAGACTTACAAAAACTCCGTGATTTACACACAATTCCTTATCTTTGCAATAATAATTTAAATCGATTCGCAAATCGCCACTACATGAAATTCAGATTAATATATATTACTTTTTTTTGCACACTATTTCTTATCGGTTGGAATTTCAATCTCAGTATACCGACAGTTTCAGCCCAGGGAGGAACCATCTACAGTGTTAAATCAGGTCTCACTGTAGGAAATCAAAGGTGGAGCAATTACAACCGAAGGCCTTTGATGAAGTATCACCTTGCTGCAGCTATTGAGTCCTACAGTCCTGAGAATACATCAGCAATTTTCTTACAGGGTGGGTATCACCTCAAAGGCAGTGCAATTAGGTTCAATAGAACGATTAGCCCAACTACCGGACAGGAGTTCCCGGGAAGGACTGATGAGTTCAGGTTTCACAACTTGTCCCTATTGGTTGGTGCCAAGCAAAAGTTTGAGATTTTCGATGATAGTAGGTTGTATTATCTTGTTGGTGTAAGAGGGGACTACAATCTCAAAGCCGACTTTGATCGTTCCTTTTACGAGGGAGTAAAGGACCAAATCAACAAATTTACCTTTGGAGTAACAGTAGGAGGGGGGCTTGAAATTCCACTGAGCCACCACCTGGGCATTTTCTTTGAGCTGACCGTTGCGCCAGACTTTTCTAATCAGATATACATCCCATCCCACCGAAATTTCCGTGATCCCAACCGAATGAATCCCGAACAAAAAGTCATCAATGTTGCAATAGAGCTATCTGTGGGCATGCGCTTCCTTCATGAAGTAATTTATCATTGATCATTCCACCATCTTGTGTCCGCCGGGCAAAATAGCCAGGGCAAGCGCTTAACCTCCACAATGATCAGTTAGAATTTTCCTCTTGCATATTTTAATTGAAACAATGGAACACTTTTGGATTGAAACCTACAGTTCTCAACAGTTGCATAAAAGATATGTGCAAGTACAACTTTTAATCGGCTGAGAAGCAGATGACCTTCAAACACGATTAGGGGGTTGAATTACCCGAAACCAGTATGATTCTCAATGAAGGATAAAATCGAAAAGCCTAAAACTTCTTTAAGTTCCAGGCTTTTTCGATTAAGGTCTCAAAATAAGAAAACTACATATAAAGTTCCGAAGAACTTTTAATAGTACTGCAGGCAGTTAATGACAATTGGTCAGATTGTCCCACCCTCAGCATTGCAAAGATAAGTCTTTTAATCATATTATGGTTATTTTATATCAAAATATATCAAATATATCACCAAATCCTTTACAAAGTTGATATCATGGCTTTAAGGGGTTGGAATTCAGTAATGAAAAATACTGTGAATTAAAGTGAGATTTTGACATCTGACCCTTGCAATACAAAGGCGAACCATTCAAAAATCCGAAGAGGAATTGAGTAAACATTCTGTGAGGGGTCCTCATTCCTAATCGAACGAATCGAACTCCTAGACAAAAAAATATACAAAAAAAATGTGAGTTAAAATCACGAAAAAGAGATACCTTTGCAGTCCTTTATTATTTAGCCCAGGTGGCGGAATTGGTAGACGCGCTACTTTGAGGGGGTAGTGTTCGCAAGGACGTGCAGGTTCGAGTCCTGTTCTGGGCACCCTGATAAATGAGATGGCGGAGCATTGAAAAGTCTCCGCCATTTTTATTGCTAATCCACCAATATGCTGTCAACATTCATTTCAGTGTGGACAATATAACTCCAGAAGGAATCCTCCCTTACAGCCTGAGGGTCTATACTCCTCAATATGTAAAACAAGTCAAAGATATCCTCCTTCTCAATGTTTAAACATCCTTCCAGACAAGCCTTGTCTTCCATTTCTTCCAACCACAGAGAATACTCGTAAATACAACCCATTAGGTGCTTGAGCGAAGAATTGACAAATACCACCGGACCCTCTGAAAGTTTAACTACGACCTTATGGCCATCATTGATGTACAAATAGTCAAATCCGGCCATCTCAAGAGCTGTACCCAGGATCAGAATGGAGTCATTGATGGTAACATCTCTCAATTCTGCGAGATTTAGATCAAAGTAGAAAAAAGGAACAGCGGAATCCGGCAATCCCAAGTCATTGAGAAGATCCTTCTCTTCCCGATTCAAAAAAGTGGAAACAGCTGGAGAAACTTTGTAAAACCTGCTACCATAGTTCTCAAAATGGCTTGTAAAAGGCACTTTTAGTAAATCCATCTCCGTAATATTTAGTTTACTTGCCGATACGAATATATAGTCAATTTTTTATATAATTTATTTTTTTATATAAAAATTTTTCTAATAAACTCCGATCAATCCTCTAACATTCTGCTTATCAGCATTTTGAAAGCATAATAAAATATTGAATATTTTATCCCGGGCCATCCAAAATCCCAAATTCAATAAATCATTATTTGTACAAAGGATCAAAAGTTTCAATAAAGGACTGTAAAAAATCTCGAACTGAACCTTCAGGACCCAATTTGGTTTAATCAATTGCTAAATCAATGATAATGCTACGCACAGAAACAAACATACCCGGAGACTGGATTAATATCGACAGTTGGGAGAAGGTTGAGCAGGCTATTAAATGGTCTGATGAAAGGCCGGTATTCATTTTTAAGCACAGTACTCGCTGTGGGCTCAGTGCTCAAGCCAAAAATGAGCTTGAAGTTTGGAGTCAAAAAGGCAAGAGAGAGTTGTCTATATTTTATCTAGACTTATTGACGCATAGAGATATTTCCAACCGGATAGCAACTATTACAAAAGTTGCACACCAATCACCTCAACTGATTGCTATCGCCAATGGTGAGGCAGTGGATGCAATATCGCACAGTTCAATTGAAGAAAACGAACTTAACCACTTTTACAATAAAATTTTCCCGCTTGTAGAGTCTACCGGGGCGCCGGATTAAATTCCGTGCAAACCATCGATTAACCCCACTTGATGCAGACATTTTTAGGTTCAGTAAAAAACCGCATCGCCTCCCAACCTCCTTCACGTCCAAGACCGGAGTTTTTCATTCCTCCAAAGGGCGTTCTCAGATCCCTGAGCAGCCAGCAATTGACCCATACTATCCCGAATTGTAGTCGGGAACTCATCCGGTGTGCCCTGGATACATCACTGGTCCATAAGGTAGCAGCAAGTCCATAGTTCGATTCGTTAGCTATCTGCAAGGCATCTTCTTCAGTTTCAAAGGGGATAAGCGTCACTACCGGGCCAAATATTTCTTCCTGATTGGTGCGACATTCAGGGGAGAGACCTTCAATGACAGTTGGCCGCATAAAAAACCCATTTTTGCAACGTCCAGCAGGCTTTACCCTGTCTCCTCCGCACAAAACATTCCCTCCTTCTTTCTCAGCAATTTTCACGTGTTCCAAAACTTTGTTAAGGTGGTCCTCAGAGACTAAAGCACCCATTGAAGTTTCCGGGAGCATTGGATCTCCAACTCTAGTTTTTTCAGCTCGCTCGACCAATGCATCCCTAAATTGTTCATAAATTCCAGTTTGGATCAGAACCCTTGATCCGCAAAGACATATTTGGCCCTGGTTAGCAAAAGATGACTTCATGGTGGACTTCAGTGCTTCATTGAAGTTGCAATCATTAAAAATAATATTGGGATTTTTACCACCCAGTTCCAGAGAAACCTTCTTAAAATGAGGTGCCACAGCTTTGGCAATTCGCTGTCCTGTAGAAGTGCCGCCAGTAAATGAAACAGCCTTGACATCGTCGTGTGTTACAATGGCTTCTCCAGCACCCGGACCATTACCGTGAACTATATTCAAAACACCGGGAGGCAAACCAATCTCTTTAACAATTTTTGAAAGGAGATATGCAGTCATTGGAGTGACTTCACTGGGCTTTGCTACTACGGTATTTCCTGTTGCCAAAGCAGGTGCGATTTTCCATGTAAAAAGATACAAAGGAAGATTCCATGGAGAGATACAGCCCACGACTCCCAATGGTTGGCGAAGGGTATAATTGATTGCGGTGTCGCGCATTTCGTGTGATTCAGAGGCAAATTGCGTAGTAGCATCGGCGAAAAAACGGAAATTACTGGAGGACCGGGGGATATCAACGGAGCGGGAAAGCCAAAGTGGCTTACCATTATCAGTTGTTTCGGAAACCGCTAAATCCTCCAAGGAAGATAAAATCCCCTCTGAAATTTGGCGCAGAAATGAGGAGCGCTCCTCATTGACCAAAGCGGACCATTCAGGGAAAGCATCCTGTGCAGCTTTTACTGCCAAATCAACATCTCTCTTGTCGCTGTCCGGGATAAGAGAGTAAACTTCTCCCGTTGATGGGTTAAAATTGTCTAAATAATTTCCGGAAACAGGTTCTCGGAAATCGCCACCAATAAAATTCAGTATTTTCTTCATCACCTAACCCTATAAAATTAAAGTGTGAAGATAAAAAAAAGGGTGAAGTCAATCCAACTTCACCCTTTCTCCTTATAATAAAATCATGAATTATCCACCAAAGTCATCAAAAGCAATATTCTCCTCAGGCACACCCAGATCATCCAGCAATTTAATAACTGCCTGATTCATCATAGGAGGACCACAGAAGTAATACTCAATTTCTTCAGGTTCCGGATGATTTTTCAGGTAGTTGTCATAGAGAACCTGGTGAATGAACCCCACAAATCCGTCCTTATCTTTATCTTCAATCTTCTCTTTCACTTTCCAGTTATCCTCTTCCATAGGTTCTGAAAGGGCAACTTCAAAATTAAAGTTAGGGAACCTGTTCTCTATTTCTCTAAATTCATCCACATAGAATAACTCGCGCTTAGACCTTCCTCCATACCAATAAGATACTTTGCGGTCTTTGGTTTCAAGAGTGTGGAAGAGGTGGAAAAGATGGGATCTAAGCGGGGCCATACCAGCACCTCCGCCAATGTATACCATTTCTTTCTTGGTGTTCTTGATAAAGAACTCTCCATAAGGACCTGAAATAACCATTTTATCACCCGGTTTGGCGTCAAACACATAGGAAGAGCACACACCGGGATTAACCTGCATCCAGTCATTCGCCTTCCTGTCCCAGGGCGGAGTAGCTATCCTGATATTGAGTTTAATGATATTACCTTCTGCCGGGTGATTGGCCATAGAATAAGCTCTGAACTGAGGTTCATCATTAACCATTCTCAGTTTCCACATATCGTAATTATCCCAGTCGTCTTTGAACTTATCAGGTCCGGCTGGATCATCGGGATGAGGAGAAATATCGAAGTTTTTAAAATCCACCGTAATTACAGGGACATCAATCTGAATATAACCACCGGGTTCAAAATCCATATCCTCTCCTTCGGGCAACCTTACAACCAATTCTTTAATGAAGGTTGCAACATTGTAATTCGATACTACCTCGGTTTCCCACTTCTTAATACCAAAGATTTCCTCCGGCACTCTGATCTTCATGTCTTCCCGTACTTTTACCTGACAGGCAAGTCGAACTTTTTCAGCAACCTCCTTTCTGGAAAGGTGATTCAGCTCGGTAGGCAGGACATCACCACCACCTTCGTCGATATTGCAAAGACACATCGCACAGGTTCCACCTCCACCACAGGCAGAGGGTAGAAAGATGTTTTGATCAGATAACACAGCGAGCAGATTAGAGCCGGGTTTAACGGCAAGTGCGTTATCCTCGTCACCATTGATGACAATTTTAACATCACCCTGAGGAACCAACTTCTTTTTCGCAAAAATCAGCATGAAAGACAAGCCCATGATAACTAGCGCGAAAACAAAAATGGCCGCGAAAATCGGAATAAACTCCACTAGAAAAAACATATATGGTTTCTTTAGGTATAACAATCAATTTCCAATAGCTCCGGGGTCAATTCCCATGAGACTCATAAATCCAATCCCCATCAATCCTGTAAGGATGAAGGCCATACCAAGTCCTCTCAATGGACCGGGCACATTGGAGTATCTAATTTTTTCCCGTATTGCAGCAATTGCAACAATTGCCAAAAAGAATCCAAATCCACTTCCAAGGCCAAATGAAACAGACTCGGGAAAGGTATACTCCCTGGCTACCATAAATAGTGAACCACCAAGAATGGCGCAGTTAACAGTAATCAGCGGAAGGAAAATTCCCAGAGAAGCATAGAGTCCCGGGGAGTATTTTTCAATGACCATTTCGACCAACTGAACCATTGAGGCAATCACAGCGATAAATAGAATGAATCTCAAGAAAGTCAGGTCAATTCCAAGAAGGCCGGATTCACTCAATAAAAATGTAGTAATTAGCCAATTAATCGGCATGGTAATACCAAGAACAAAAATTACAGCCAAACCAAGGCCAAAGGCAGTATCCAGAGTTTTGGAAACAGCGAGATAGGAGCACATTCCAAGAAAATAGGCAAGAACCATATTTTCAATGAAAGCAGCTTTTATAAATATATTGATCAATTCCATTTTTCGAAGATTTTATATATTTTTAGGATACGTCGATTAGTTTTCTATTCCACGCCCTGTGGATCCAGATAAGAATGCCAATAACGAATAGAGCAGAAGCAGACAGAACCATGAGGTTGTTGGGCATATACCATGACAACCACCAATGCGCCTCAGTATTGATCATAAATTGCGGACCGGGCCCAAACAATTCCCAACCCATCAATGACCCGGAACCGAATAATTCGCGGAAAAAGGCGACGATGATTAGGATGGCACCATAGCCCATGGCATTACCAACACCATCTAAAAAGGAAGGCCAGGGTTTATCTGCCATAGCAAACGCTTCCAAACGTCCCATAATAATGCAATTGGTAATGATCAGACCAATAAATACGGATAACTCCTGGTAGATTGGATAATTGATTGCCTTTAGAGACAACTCTACCACAGTCACAAGGAATGCAATAATTATCAACATGATAATCATTCTTACTTGCTTGGGAATACTGTGTCTCAATAATGAGGTAAATAGGTTCGCAAAACCCATCACAAAAATAACCGCAATGGTCATTACTACTGCAGGGGAAACCTGAGTGGTAATCGCCAATGCCGAGCAGATACCAAGTACCTGAACAGTGATGGGATTGTTATCATTTATTGGATCGACGAGAAGACGGCGTTCCCTTTTACCAAAAAGTGGTTTGCTTTCTGCTGTTTTGGGAGTTGCCACTGTATTGCTATCAGCCATTATTAGTAATTTTTACAAGTTCTACAAACTAAAAAAAAGAATGTTTACTGCGTCTGAATTTTTTCAAAGTAAGCGAAATAATATTGAAGCCCTCTATGGAACATCTCGGTGACCCCATCATTGGTGACCGTAGCACCGGTAACGCCGTCAACCTCATGATTTTTGTCTTGAGCTCTACCTTTAACAACGGTTACCGATTTAAAGTTACCATCTTCATCAAATAGACGTGTACCTTCAAACTGGGCGGCAAATCTGGGATTATCTGTAATTTCAGCCCCGAGTCCAGGAGTTTCAGCTCGGTGACCAAAAGCCACACCTGCTATTGTATTGAAATCGGATTTCAGAGCTACATTACCCCAGATTTCATCCCATAGTCCATTGCCCCTAACAGAAACAATAAACAACTGCTGATCGTCAGCATTGAACACGAATAGGGGGAACATACGCTCAGATTCGGGCTTGCGCCTCTCTCTGCCCATATTCACGTGTTCTGCCATACCTCCGGGAGCACCTCTTTCTCTGACTTCCTCTTCGGTCAAAATGTTTCCATTGATATCGACAACATACTGATCGATTCTATCGTCGAATACTTCGAGTACTTCATCATCAGACATTTGTCTAACCGGAGTCTCCAAAAATTCATTTACGGCAAAGAGAATAGATCTTTTATTGGCTATAGCCTCATTGCGATCATGTATGGGCTTTAAAAGGGTTGCCATGCCGGATAACACCAGTGCCACCACAGTGGACACGATTAAAATAAACTTTACGATATAAGCTGTACTATGCACTTGCTAGACGTTTTTGCATGTTCTTTCTAAGAACAAGGTGATCAATTAATGGTGAAAACGTATTCATCAATAAAATAGCCAACATCCAGCCTTCTGGATAGGCGGGATTCAAAATTCTGATAATTAATCCAAAAAAGCCAATCAGGAATCCATAAACCCACTTACCTCTATTGGTGGAGGCAGCAGTCACAGGGTCAGTAGCCATAAAGGCCAATGCAAACAAGAAACTACCAATGTAGATATGGTGATACCAGGGAACAGTCATGAACGGAGTTGCACCCCAAAGATTGAGTAGTACTCCTGTAAATATTGTACCGAGTAGCATCCCCAACATAATTCTCCAACTGGCGATACCGACTACCCCAAGGAAAATAGCAGCAATTACAATCAGAGGTTTACTGGTTTCGCCAATAGAGCCTGGTATGGTGCCCCATATCATGGCTGCCTGAGAGTAAACTTCTGTCACAGCATCCCATCCCCCCTGGAAGGCTAAAGCGAGGGGGGTGGCACCTGTAAATCCGTCGGCGACTTGCCAGCCAGGGTCAAAAGTGGCCCAGCCGGCCCATTCAAACAACCCATTGAAAAGTACCAGGTGAATCCAGCCATATTCAACGGCAGAACCTGGAAAAGTAGATTCTAATCCGGCTACCCATACCTCATCACCTGAAATTTCAGTTGGATAGGCAAAAAATACGAATACCCGGGAAAGCAGGGCTACATTCCAAATATTCATACCAGTCCCACCAAAGGCCTCTTTACCGATAATGACTGCAAATGCAACACTAACCGCTAATATCCAAAGAGGGAGATCCGGAGGCATGATCATGGGGATCAGTGCTCCTGAAACCAGAAATCCCTCCTCAATACTGTGGCCTTTTTTAGCAGCGTAATAAAATTCAATAGCCAGACCAACAACGTGAGCTACAATAAAAATGGGCAGAAGTTGCCAGAACCCATAGAGAAGTTTCAAGTGAAAACCCTCTAAAAATCCGGTGTACTCCCCTATTGCCAGGAAGTGCTGATGTCCGATATTGTAGGTGCCAAAAAGATAACACAATTGCAAGAGCAATACAACATGAACCATAGTCCTTTTGAGGTCCATGTTATCCCTGATATGCACACCGCGTTTCGTAACGTGATTTGGAGCAAATAGAAAAGTATGAAGCCCATCGTAAAGAGTCCATAGAAATGGAGACTTAGATTTATCCGGCTCAAACTTATTAATTGTATCCAGAAGTTTCTGTTTCATATTCAGAACTTAAAGTATCTTTAAAAATTCAATATGTCGTTATTCATTTACGATTTCCAATCCCTCTCTCAAAATTTCCTGAAGGGGCATTTTTGAAGTACAAACAAACTCACAAATAGCTATGTCCTCTTCACTCATTTCATAAATACCCAATCCCTCCATTCTCTCAAAATCATTGGTAATTATGGCTTTAATCAGGTGTTGGGGATAAACATCCATTGGCAGCACCTGCTCATACTGGCCGGTCACTACGAATGCTCTTCTTTCACCGTGAGCATTGGTATCCGCTCTAAATTCCAGATCGGGCAACAAAAATCCGGGAAAGGTTTTGGACAAGCTGGGTCTAACTGCCTGTGGAAGCAACCAACCAAACATTTCATAGTAATCTCCTTCCAACACGACAGTGAGTTGGTCGTCCCAAAAACTCAAGAATCCCTCTCGCTCCTTTTTGTCTCCGGAGAGAACATCGCCACTGATATACCGCACGTGATCCGTTTCAAACTTGAAAGCAGAGAGTAAATCCGACAAATTAGCACCGGGCCTGGTCCGCATATAAACATTAGGACTGATTTCAGCTCCCGTAAATGCCACAAGGCGCTCTGTATTGTATCGTCGCTCAGTGAGCATTCTTCCGAGAATTACAACGTCATTAGGGTGCAGATACCACACCACATCACCTTTTTTGATTGGCTTTATATGATGTATTTGTACACCTACATTGCCGGCAGGGTGTTTTCCCTTAAACCAGTATTTTTCAACATTCCTGGCGTTGAGGAACACATCAGAGGGCAAGTCTTTACCGCGACCATCAAGGCCTAAATAAATTTTACCATCCGTAAGTTTGTTCAACAAATCAATACCTGCCTGGAAGGCTGCATTCTCACCGGCCAGTGTATAATTCAGATCTGGAGCAAGTGGAGCAGTGTCGAAAGTTGATATAAATATGTCCCTTGGAGTTTCGTTTGGTTCCGGAATCGTATCAAAAGGTCTTTGTCTGAGGTGTACCCAGCCGCCGTATTTCATTAAGTAACTTATAAGGTCACTTCTTTCGGCAGTTGCCAGGTCAATAGCAGGAAGTTCTCGATATCGAATCTCCTTATCAGCCAAAATATTCACCTCGTGAATGGCTCTTTTTTCACCTCTTTCGATACCCATGAATTCTCCACTGACAGGAGCAACAAATTTTATTTCGGGATTTCTCTTATCAAAGAACAATTCATCTCCTGCAAGTATATTATCTCCATCAACCGGCACAACCTTTGGAATAGGGGCAATACCTCTAAAATCGGTGGGCAATACTGAATACCTTGTCACAAAGGGCGTTTCTACTGTTCTCTTCTCTGGCTTCCCTTCGAGATTGATATCGAAACCTCTGTTCAAATGGATGAAACGCTCTTTTGGAATATAGCTAGGCAAATCTACACCGCCCTTGATTGTTTTGGGCAAAAGAGAGGCATCAATTTCGATATCTTTGTCAGACAATTGCCTTCTACTCTCCAATTGAAGGAGGTTGTCCGCAACAAAAACAATCGCACCGAATGCAATAATTACAGTTGCAATGATCAAACTCGTAGCTAGATTTATTCCTGAACCCGACTGGGCCAAAACATCCAATGGCATAATGACCAAAGAAGTTAATAAAAATATAGCGTAGGAAGCTTTCTTCATGATTTTCTTTTTACATCCCATTATCATACAATATTAAAGATCGACAACGACTTAAACCGCTTTAAAAAGTACCACAAAGATATAAAGTCTTTAAAATTCCTTTGATTGGAAACTTGCAATTTTCCCACTTTGATTTTATTTAGACCTAATCTAAATAAAAAGCCTGGTTAATGGCTGTAATTTAATAACAACTAAACCCGGACCATCCTCCAAAGACCATAAAAGTCTGTCAAAATGGTGTAAATTAATCAGTTCAGAGATTTTAGTCAAAATCCTTAAATCATAGCCGGGCACAATACCTGCCATCCATTCGATTGTGGGCAGTGAAGCTCTAAGCTTGCAAATTGCACTGTAAGCCAGCATGTAAAATGGGTTGATCCCATAAAGGGTGATTATGACTGGGACAAAACCACCTGCATAGTATCTTTGATGAAATCTATCGCTTCATCCAATCCCTCAGCATAAGAACCTCCGGCGGAAGCAAAAAATGGCTGACCACCTCCTCCTCCACGAATGAATTTTCCAGCATCGCGGATCATTTTACCTGCATTCAACCTATCTCCCGAAATTTCCTTGCTTATCGCCAACAACAATTGAGGCTTACCAGAAATAGATGCCCCCACGGCAACTACAGCAGGCTTGAGTTCCTGTTCCAATTGAAATACCAAGGTTTTCAATGCTTTTGGGTCCTGAATATCAACCTTGGCAGAGACCAGTCTTACTCCATTGACTTCAACTGTTTGTTTTTTTAGGGACGACTGCAGGTCACCTGCTTTATTTGCATTCAGATCTGCGATCTCACTTTTTAAATTCTTTAATTCAGACTGAAGTGACTTTATGGCTTCCACAGGATCCTGTGCATTTTTCAATTGTCTGTTGATCTCGTCCAGTACATCCAGCTTTTCTTCCACCCAGCGATCAGCCTCACGGGCAGTTACCGCCGAAATTCTTCTGATTCCTGCAGCCACAGCAGATTCACTGACTATTCTAAAACTTCCAATTCTTCCGGTGTAATCCACATGACATCCACCACAGAGTTCTATTGAATAGTCGGGATCGAATGTAATGACCCTTACTCTTTCCCCGTATTTTTCGCCGAAAAGCATCATTGCCCCTTTCTCTTTTGCTTGTTCGATTGTCATTTCCCTTTCCTCCCCACATCCAATATTTGCGCGTATCTTTTCATTGACCATTCTCTCAATTTCACGAACTTGTTCATCCGTGACCTTAGAAAAATGTGAAAAGTCAAACCTCAAATGGTCCGGGGCAACGAGGGATCCCTTTTGTTGAACATGCTCGCCCAAAACCTTTCTCAAAGCAGCATGAAGCAAATGGGTTGCAGAATGATTGTTCTCGGTAGCTCTACGCTTTATCCTATCAACCTTGGCATGTAAGGGATTATGAGGTTCTGGAGGCAATTGGTTAACCAGGTGCACAATCAGTTCATTCTCCCTAAAGGTATCCAGGACATTAATTTTACTTTCACTCTGTATCAAAACTCCTGTATCTCCGACCTGGCCTCCACCCTCCGGATAAAAAGGCGTTTTGTCCAAAACCAGATGAATCATCTCCTTCCCTTTTTGCCGAGTGATTCTATACATCAATATATTGACATCCTCCATCTCAAGTTGGTCATAGCCCAAAAACCGGGGCAGTTCAGATTCCCTCAATCTCACCCAATCACTCACTTCCTTTTTTGCATCTGCCTTACTCCTTTTCTTTTGCTCTTCAAGACATTTATTAAAGCCCTCTTCATCGACCAACCATCCTTTCTCAGCGGCGATCAGGGCTGTTAGATCAAATGGAAAACCGTAGGTATCGTAAAGCTCAAAAGCCTCTTCCCCACTTACCCTACCGTCATTTGTATCAAGTGATTGTATCCTCCTCAATCCATCGGACAAAGTTTTTAAAAATGAGCGCTCTTCTTCCAGGACTACCTTTTTAACTAGCTCAACTTGAGCATACAATTCAGGAAACACATCTCTATATTTTTCAGCAAGAAGGGGCACTAATTCATTCAATAAAGGTTCAGTGCGCTCAAGAAAAGAATAGTAATAGCGCACAGCCCTCCTGAGAATGCGTCTGATGACATATCCCGCGCCTGTATTAGTAGGTAGTGCTCCATCCGCAATAGTAAAGCAGACGGCCCGAAGATGATCGGCAATCACTCTAAAAGCAATGTCGGATTTATCTTCAGAGGCATAGCTGCCGGCATACTCTTTACCTGTCAGTCTTTCTGTCTCCGTAATTATTGGTGTAAATACATCCGTGTCATAGCTGGATTTTTTGCCCTGCAGAACCATGCACAATCTCTCAAAACCCATACCGGTATCAACATGCCGCGCAGGTAGAGGCACCAGTTTTCCATCCGCCTTGCGGTTGTACTGAATAAATACCAAATTCCAAATCTCAACTACCTGAGGGTGATCCATATTGACTAGAGAGGAACCGTCTGTTTTTTCACGCTCTTCAGCAGATCTGAGATCTACATGTATTTCACTACAGGGACCACAGGGGCCAACCTCTCCCATTTCCCAGAAGTTATCCTTCTTTCCAAATCGCAAAATGTGGTCAGAGGGTAAATACTTTTTCCATATTGCCTCAGCTTCTCCATCTAACGGCAACCCATCCGTCTCATCACCGGCAAATACAGTAGCATAAATTCTATCTGAAGGTACCTTATATATAGTGGTCAATAACTCCCATGCCCAATCAACAGATTCCGATTTAAAATAATCGCCAAATGACCAATTACCCAACATTTCAAACATGGTGTGATGATAGCTGTCAACACCGACTTCCTCCAGGTCATTGTGCTTACCGGATACACGAAGACACTTCTGTGTATCAGCCACCCTAAGAAATTCGGGGGATTTATTCCCAAGAAAATAATCCTTAAACTGATTCATTCCGGCATTTGTAAACATCAGGGTGGGATCGTCTTTATTGACCACTGGAGCAGAAGGCACAATTTTGTGACCTTTGGATTCAAAAAATTCTAAAAATTTATTTCGTACCTGATCGGCTGTCCAATTCATATTTTTCTTTTAGATAAAACAAAGGCACAATTCATTAATTGCTGCTTGTTATTTTATTATGTATTATTTTTTTATTTAATATGTTCAACTTTTCAACAATTGTCAGAAAATCAGCGCCTTACTTATTCGGTAAAAACATATATCAATATCTTAACAAAGGGTTAATCCATTTGGCAAATCCAATACAATGTCATACATTTGCCGCTGTTCGATTCCCAATGAATTTATCCGAGTGCAAAAATAGGGATTTTGCCAACAGGATTTCAAATGAAGCAAAAAAAGTACATCTACAACAAACAAACGCTGCGGTTTGAAGAATACAAACTGTCAACCGCTGCAAAAGTTTACCGCTATATTGGCGTGTTTTCTGCCATTATCATCACAGCGGGTTTAATTTACGGTTTTTCCAATAAGTATTTTCCATCTCCAAAGGAGCAGGCCTTGGAAAGAGAGCTGCAACAGATGGCTTATAAGTATATGGCCTTTCAGGAAAATCTAGCGACTTATTCCAAAGTCCTGGAAAACTTGAGGCAGAGAGATGACGGGGTTTATAGGACTCTATTTGGTATGGATCCGATTGACCAAAGTGTTTGGGAAGGTGGTATTGGAGGTCACGATCAGTTTTCCAATATCATAGACTTCGAGTTTAGTGGACAAATCGTAAGGGAAGCTCAGGCAAATCTCAACCGGCTTGAGAGACAGCTGGTTTTGCACTCACGTTCGCTTGAGACTATTCAAAACCTTGCAGAGGACCGGGAAAATATGTTGATGTCTGTTCCATCCATCAAACCCATTAGGATGGACAAACTCCGCAGGGACATGAATCTACTCTCAGGATTCGGCATGAGGATACATCCAGTCCACAAAGTATGGAGAATGCATACCGGAATTGACTTCTCAGCGCCCACCGGGACTCCGATATATGCCACGGGAAATGGAGTAGTTACCCGGATCAGAAAAGATAGAACCGGTTATGGTACCCACTTGATCATAGATCATGGATATGGTTATGAAACCCTGTATGCCCACTTGCATAATTACTCAGTGCAGGAAGGCGAGAGAGTTACCAAAGGCCAGCAAATTGCCACAGTTGGAAACACGGGAACTTCTACTGCTCCGCACTTGCATTATGAAGTGAGATATCGCGGCAATCCGGTCAATCCCGTCTATTTCTGTATGGATGGACTCAGCCCTCAAGAATACCAGGAACTGGTAGAAATGGCATCTATACCCAACCAGTCTTTTGGAGATTGAGAAATTTACAGGCCTCCTCCCGGTAATATTGGCTAGCTTCGGGGATATCTTCCGTAAATTTTCCGGATTCAACCCCTTTCAGGAAAAAGATGAATTCAAAATTCCTAAGGAAAGTTGTGCTTACATTGTGACAGACTTCTCACGGCTTTGAATAGAAAATCCCTGATTCTTTCTGCAGTCATCATTCTCACCTTTTTACTTGCCTTTTATGGCAATAGAATCATTTCTCCCATTTTAGACCTTTCATTCTCTACCCTCGAACTTCGGATTGCTTACTTCTATTCGTGGTGGTTGATACCAACTGCTGCAGTTACAGGACTACTGTTTGGATTTAGAGGATTTTTTGAGCATTTTGGGTTGAGTAAAGGCTTTGTGAAAGGATTTCTCTTCTCAATTATTGCGGTTTCACCTATGCTAATAAGTTCCGCCGCCATTGGGAACATAAGTGAGGATATCAACTTGATTGACATTTTGCACAAAAGCCTGATTGCAGGCTTTATGGAGGAATATTTATTTAGGGGTTTTTTATTTGGCCTGCTCTTCTTAAAGTTGAGGTGGGGTTTTATCCCGGCTGCACTAATGGGCGCTGTTATCTTTGGGCTGGGCCACCTTTATCAGGGGAGTTGCTTCTGGGAAACTACGGGAGTTTTCCTTGTCACCGCTATGGGAGCAGTTTGGTTTGCCTGGCTTTATATCGAATGGAACAACAACCTATGGGTTCCCATTTTTCTTCACGTCCTAATGAATCTCTCCTGGGCTCTTTTCTCAGTCAGCAGTACAGCATTGGGAGGTTGGCATGAAAACATTTTCAGGATAATAACTATAGCACTTACCGTTATTGTCACTATACATTACAGTAAAAAAGAGGGCTTTAACCCAACTTGGCCAATATAATCAAAAGTGGTACTGATAATCAATGGGTTAATTTTTT
>REEI01000029.1 GCA_007695145.1 Saprospirales bacterium
AATAATTTATTGTCTTTTCTTTAGCCATCCAGCATGGAGTGACTCAGAAAAATCATTAGGTTTGTCTAGATCATATTCAATTGGTTGCTAAAATTCAGACATTTAACAAATCTTGCATATCCCATGCAAGAAAACACATCAATTAACCCATTTTTTTATTTCAAAATATTACCATCATGTTACATACATACATACATACATACATACATACATACATACATACATACCATAATAATTGCCGTTTCCTTCACAATCTTCGGAAGTGGGCTTCTCATTGCGCAGGAATCGGAGTTTTACAACATTGAAGACTGCCATAATTACAACAGCTTCTTAGATTCTACAGAGCTTATGGATTCCATTTGGCAATATGTTGATGAAATTAGACCCGGAGGGAGGATGATCTTTAAACCTGAAATATTCGACTCACTGGGCAATTTTGATCATTTTCTTACTTTCCTCGACCTGGATGCAGCGGTTACCTTTGAATTTGTAGCAGAACATCCCAACCGACACCATCCCCAAAAATCATTCCTTCGATACCAACAATATATTGATGGTATACCTATAGAAGGGGGTGGTTATGTGGTAAGCGGAATATTTGCTCCCGGAACGGGCCCGGATGGCCCGGGCGGGCCTTGCTCAAGGATTCGACTGATGGTTCCACATATAGCAAATGATGTTTTAATTTCCACTTCGCCTTCAATTGATCAGACTCAAGCTTTTTCTTCAATTATCAATTATCTTTCTGCACACCCCGATTCTCTTAATCAAGAATCAACGCAACTTGTTATCCTTAAAGATTATGAAAACAACTGCAACTACAAACTTGCATGGCAGGTGGATTATGAGTTCAAAGGACCTTTTAGAGCCTGGGTAGATGCTATTTCAGGGCAAACATTTAGAAATATAAGTTTAATCCAAAATAACTTTTTGGCAAGGACACAAATTTACGGGGAATTTGGAGGCTATGTATGGCTGGACAACATTGACCTAAATGGAGAGCTGTTTCTTATTTCCAGTGATGAAAGAATATATGTTTATGATATCACTAATAGGATTTGCAACTTCAATGGGCAACCCAATAAAGTACATGATTATATTCCAGAAAACATTCCCACCACCAACAGTACTGACTGGTATCAGATTTCTCAGTCAGATTGGGATATGCGGGGAGTAATTCAGTCATTCTTTGTCACTCAAGAGCTTTTGCCCGTATTTGATGATCTGGGGATTGAAATTAGCCAAGTACATTTGGCCGCTAATTGCCATGGGTATGCTGGTTATAATCCTTCAGCTTCAAATGAAAATAACGTTTACATCTGGACAGGAAAAAACTTAGGACAGATTTTGGCAACCTATGATATAGTAGGACATGAACTTGCCCATCATTATTTACATAACTATATTGATTCAGACCAAAAAGGAAATAATTCGCTTCACGAAGGTTTCGCCGACATCATCGGAACATTTGCAGAATATAAAATAAAAGGCACTATCGACTGGGTCCTTGGTGGAGATTTAAATTCAAACAATGACTACATTAAAAGGAATTTAGCCAACCCTCCCCATCATTGTTTTGATAGTGTTAAAAATAGTAATGATGCACATACCAGAGCACAACCCTTAACCCATTTATTTTATTTGCTTTCAGAGGGGAATGGAAGTTTAGGAATATCACCCTTAGGAATAGAAAAAGCATTTGAGCTACTAATAGGATCTTTACCTGAATTAAATTCTAAGGCCGACTATTTAAATTTAATGCATGCAAGTTTAAATATAGCCAATGAAGTTTATGGGGTATGCTCTGAGGAATACATATCTCTAGTGAAGTCATGGGAGTACATTTGCATTGAGACAGAATATAAAATAATAAAACAGGGTAACGTCATTAATTTTTCAGATTGTGAATTCTTCACATATGGAACCCGCCAAGCATGTTGGGATGCCCAAAACGCCATGATTTGTCTAAACCTGCCCGATAGTATTGATCACGGTGTAAATCCTAGTCAAATTAGGTGGACAATCACAGGACCCGGAAGTGCAGACTTTGAATCTGCAAATGGAATGCAAGGAAACCAACAGCAAGGAGGGATTTGTTTAAAAATCACCTCCATACCTGAGCTTGGATATTACCCCAGATGGTATAATATCAGGGTTGATTTTACCACAAATGAGGGATCAATTGTGCTTAACCATAGGTTACTTTTGGTTGACTGCACCGGCACAAAGCCGGATTGTGAAACTTATCATGGTCTAAGGATTTTAGACATTGGTTCTATTGAATCCGAAGAGGAAGAAAAGGATGGTGAAGAAAAGGATGTACAACCCCATTCAATGGAAATCTACGATCTGCTTGGCAGATTGCATTACATGGGGAACAAAGTGGACATCAATTACCTAAATCTACCTGCAAATCAAATTCTTATCATTAGATACTTAGATAAGGAAGGAAGACTTATTGAGACACAGAAAACGATAAAGGCCTATTAAAAATTATTGGTCGGGCATTGGGGGCAATGCCCGACCTTATTTTTACCAAAAGCGATCTTAAATGTATTCAAGTAATATTTTATTGGTATTTCTTTTATTCTTCCTTGCTAAAACCCAGGCTTCCATTTCGCAAACCTACATTACTCCGATGGTCGGATATGAGTGGAACTTTGCAGGCCCTTACCCTAACCCTACAACTTGGCTACAGCGGGACCATAATCCAAAAACACGCTCTTCCCACACCTATTTGGTTGGAATTTTTGCCAAAAGATCACTCAGTCAAACATCTTATCTCAGTACTGGCGTGATTTATAGTAAATTCCATTATAGAATGCGAATTCACCCATTTCTGGCAAGAAACCCCAAAATTGATTTAAAAGCATCAAGGATGAGAGCCCTGGTTGGTTTGGAGTATAAATTATCAGAGAATTGGGTTTTATGTGGCCATTTCTCGCTCAACTATCTATTTGATATAAAAACCTGGCATGATTTTTGGCGATCAGGGTCTTTTGACTATTTCTATCCCTCTAATCGAATACATTTAGGAATTATAGTCGCAGCAAATTATTTTATAGGGGGTTTCGTTATGAGACCATTTGTAGAATGGGGCTTTTGGAACCTGAAAGGCCACAAACAGTACCTAACATCGACCACACCTATAAGTGGTTTTGGTCTAACCATAGGTTATCAATTTGAATTGTAATCTTGCGGAATTTTAAAAAAATGATAAAGCAAAAGTATGTCAAAATTGATAAAAAATCAATAATTGTGAAAGCATCAATTAAAACAAGGATTTTGCAAATTATTCCGGTTTTTATCCTCTGTTTTACCGGTACGATTCAAGCCCAATGGACCATCACTCCTTCTGTAGGGGTCGAATTTGCATTTCCAAAGTACATGAGTTTTAATGAATCCTGGATTAATCATTTCATAAAGGTATCCGGCAACCCACAACCAACTCTCAGCTTGGGCGCGGATTTCTCCGGAAGCATTTCAGAATCATGGAGCCTTTATGCCAATATTGCTTACCTACGATATAAATTTGATGTTCATTCCTATCGGGTTTGGTTTTTTATTGACCCAAGGGAAGAAGCAACCGGCAAATTTCAGAATATCAGAACTTGTCTTGGGGCGCGTTATGCATTTAGTGATAACTTCCGAATGGGACTTGGAGTCAGCCTTGATTACAGCAGTAATTTCAGATTCTACAATGAAGATGGAGAAAGATTGGACACCGAACGGGAATACAAAATCACAAGGGACCTCGGCATCAACATTAATGCCATTCGCAGCTTTGGGAAAATTAATGTGGCTCTTCAAATCAACAAAGGCCTGATACCCATAGTCAGCAGCAAACGAAAACCTATAATGGAATCGAGAAGAGAAATAGAACCGCTCTCAGCGATAATTCTCACCTTTGGGTATGGGTTTGAATGGTAAGCAGGTAATGACAAACCAATTACCGGCTTTGGGCTTACCTTGGGATACCAAATTCAATTGGGTGAATAGTGCCATAAATAACTTACTCCAACACCAAAGTAAATGCCTCCTTCAAATTCTGCATCAGGTTTTCCCTGATCGCTGAGGGATCGCTGACAGAGCTGTCAATATTTCCAAACCATTTTTTGTAATCAATTCTGAGGCGCAGGTTGACATTCTGTCCGGTGGGCAGGATTATTGGGCCATCCAATTCAATTCGCCCGGGCCAGTCTAAAATATTGACCGCCAGGGTGTCTCCCGGACTTTCGCCAATTACTATTACAGATCTGAAACTATAATAGGAACCGGACAGGGTATCGTAGCGATTTTCGGAATTGAGCAGATGTCCTTCAGGAAAATCAATGGGGGTCAACACTGAAAAATCAGCGGGAATCCCCGGTGAAAAGGACAGAGAACTGTACTCTCCCGACACTGAAACAGTACCGGGGGTAGTATTGAGGTCGGTCGGACGGATGAGAAAAAAATCGTCTGTACAGGGGCAGTTGAGACCTGAAACCCCCGAAAAATCAATTTCTTCCGTTACTTTGATTTGGATTCCATCCTCTTTTTCGAGAAAAAAGGAGCTCGCCAGCATTTCAAGGGAGAGGACTTTGAATGGAACACCCGAGGGATTCAAATAGGTAGAATCCAGAAAAAATCGCACGCTGTCTGCGCCAAATCGGTGTTGCAATTGAAAATTTACAGACGGATAATTGCAGCAACATTTATCGTCTGCCATGGCATTGAAATTGACTGCATTGATATCCGTGCAACCTTCAATTCGCTGGTAACAAGAATTAAAAAGCAGCACCAATCCTAATAGGGAAAAGAAGAAGAAAGCGAGTTTACTTTTTCTGCTGGGCTTCATACTCTTTTACGAGTTTTTGGACTATGCTCTTAACCTGGAAAGAGAAGTCTTTTTGAAGGATCCAGTTCAAGTATTGCTTATCAGCAGCAAGTAATGGTGCAACAGGCTTGCCTATATACTTTCCAAAATTAAATATCACCTCCCCATTGTGGTTGTATTTCAGTCGCCTGGTAGCATCAATGAGGGTACTGTCATTGGTGAATTCGTGAAGGGCTTGTACATCGTTTCTTACCGGCTCGGGAATCACTTCCCCATCATCCAATTTAAGGTCTACCCCGCTATACATTTCTAATTGGCCCGCAAGCACTTCTGCAGTTGCCCTTACATCGGCCATGGCTTCATGAGCTTCTGTCATATTTTTACCACAATAGTACCGATAAGCAGCGGCCAGATTCCTCGGCTCCATTTTGTAGAAAATTCTCTGGACATCAATCACTCTGCGGTTATCCATATCCATGTCAATCCCGGCCCGGTGCATTTCCTCCAGCAACATGGGCACATCATATGACAGGCAATTGTATCCTGCAAGGTCAGCATCTCCAATAAAGTCGAAAACTTGCTGGGCAAGCTTTGAAAACACTGGTTTATCAGCCACGTCTTCATCTCTTATCCCATGTATTCTGGTTGAGTCCTGAGGAATTGGGATTCCAGGATTTACCATCAAATTTAATTCGGATGGCTCACTTGTATCCGCACTGTATTTGAGTATTCCAATTTGAATAATTCGGTCGCGGATCACATGTAGTCCGGTAGCTTCTATGTCAAAAAAACACAGATCATTGGTGAGTTGAAGTTTCATGAGTACGATTTTTTTTATTTAGCAATATTTGCTTTTGCAACTGTTGAGATAAACCTGAATTTTGGTAACGAATATTCACCTGATTTTAGTGGAACAATTTTCATTATTCCCCTCCAACAAGAAAATGCTCAAACCCTTTAGTCCAGGAATATTCTTCATCTCCCTCTTCATCCAAAAAAATAAAAAAGGCCTCTATTCCGTCAACTCCCTCAATCAGCTCTCTCGCAGCCGGGTACCCTGCAACCATTGCAGCAGTTGCATAGGCATCAGCCACGGCAGCCGTCGAAGTCCAAATGGTAACACTCAGGAGATTGTTCATTTCAGGAAAGCCCGTTCTAGGATTAAGGGTATGGCCGATGGGAACATTATCTACCATTCTAAAATTGCGATAATTACCGGAGGTTGCAACACAACCTCTCATAAAGAGGAAGCGTCTGGATATGATGTTATCTGCATCAGTAGGACTGGGAGTAGAGACCCCAAGCATCCAGCCTTGCCCTCTCCTTCCGGGGCCCTTAACACAAACCTCTCCTCCTATGTCCACCAAATAGTTTTCAATTCCAACTTGCTCTAGATAGCCTGAAATTACATCTACTCCATATCCTTTAGCTACTGCGCTAAAATCCAATTGAACTCCCGGATATTCTTTTCCGATTGCACTTACTTCACCTACTTCAAATTGTATCTTATCCCAACCAACATATCTCATCAAACTGTCGATTTTAAAAGAGTCAACCTGAGTAGGAGCCTCGTGACCCTCAAATCCAAATCCCCAATAATTGACAAGTGGCATCACCGTGGGATCAAACAAGCCATTGGTCTCTCTTACTACCCGGTCGCTGATGAGCACATTCTCCACGAAAAAGGGCTCATCGGCAGTAACAACCTCTATCCCGGATTCTGATTGATTGAATCTGGAAATCGTGGCATCAGAAATATAGGTGGACAACTGATCGTTGACAATTACCAGTAGGGAATCGACATCCGCCTTCAAATTTTCCACTTTTTCCACGGTTTCTACAGTGATGGCATAGACAGTACCCATTGTAGGCCCTTGAAAGGATTGGAAGTCGGGAACTTCTTCTCCCGCAGTACCGCAAGCACCACAAAAAATGGCTACAAAAATGACAAGGGACCACCATCCGGACTGAAATTCATTCTTTTCTCCGACTGCTAGATTGCTGCACCCTTCAGTAAAAGTATTCATATTATTTGCTTTAAAAAATCAAATGTATGCAAAACCAAATAGTAACTGGTACGAAATCAAGGCACCATTTGGGCTCGACCTTAACAAAGTAATACAACAAAGGTACTGGAAGTTTTTTCCAACACTCCTTTCAGGATTTAAAAATTCTCAAAAATTGGCCGGTCCTTCGGGTAAAAAGGGTTTCTTAAAGGATACAATATTTAGATAATTTTTCGGGAGGTATATATTTTCATCCAAACTCAAAATATCATCTCAGCAGCATTATTTTCCCACTGAGTACATCCCCATTACTCAGATGCAATCTGTAAATGTATATTCCCGCAGGATTGGAAGATGCATCCCACTCATATCGATCCACTCCCGGCTGCCACCGGTAGTGGTGGATGTTGCGACCCGTGGCGTCATATATACTGACAGAGACCGGCTGGACTCCGCTGTGGCTATCCATTTCAAATACTACATGGTCGGTGGCGGGATTGGGGTAGACGGTAAGGTTTGGGGGACTCAGGGATGGCTCTGTGGTAGATACCGGGATGCACAGACTGTCTGTGATGCATCCGTCGGCATCCATTTTCACCAGCCAGGCGATGTTCTTTCTCGGATTCCCGGGGCGATTGTGTGTTCCGGCAGCGACTATGCTGCCACTGCTCAGCTCGGTCACGCCCACGAGACTGTAGGTGTTTGATTCGTGCCCGTATCCCGGTACTCTGGTACAGCTGTGCCAGAGGATATCCCCATCCGGGGTGAACTTGTACACACAGGTGTAGTCCTCCTCCATTGGAAACAATTCTATCCCCACCGCAACAAAGTTGCCATCGGCCAGGGGGTATATTTGGTAGATCACATTTCCCCCAAGTATATTGCTCACCTCTACCCGCCAGACCTCGCTGAAGTCCCAGGTCCTCCTCACCAATCTGGACCGCCAACCAACGGCATTGTACTCAGGTATAAGTTCCCTGATACTTGTATAGTAAATAAACCCATCCTCTACTTCATTTACTTTACCCACTGCTGTTTCTTCTTCAATCTCTGACTGCCAGCTATCCAATTCATT
>REEI01000028.1 GCA_007695145.1 Saprospirales bacterium
TTAAGATTGGCCCTCATTGACTTGACTCGAGTGAGATTAACAATGACTAATTAATCTTTATTATTTAATAGCCTAATACATTTTTTTTAATTCCTGGGATCGGGCACCTCTCTGGCATCTTCCAGTATATAAAACAGGTGATTGATGTCGGAATCATTTAGAATGAGCTTCCCTTTGAGCCATATAATTTCAGAGGTGAAGCGCACAGGTCTCTCAGCGTAAATCTCCATTACTGTTTCAGGTCCAGCAGCTCCACAGAAAAAACATTGGCTATAAGGGAAGGCTGAAAAGATAAATTCTTTGTGGTTTCGATATCCTTCCACCGGAATTATATATCCCCGCACCATTACTTCCTTATTTTCCAGTGCTTTGATCTCTTCGCTAAAAACCGGCATGTCGATCTCAAAACCGAACATATCGTTGTATTGTTTTTCGTAAGAGAGTTTTCCTAGAGTTCGCCATAGCCCCCCATCCTCACCCGGAATTTGTTGCGAAAAAACTGCAGTAGATGCAATAGAGAAAAAGAAGATAGCAGCTAATATTGTTAAGTGAATTCTAATATTCATTGTTCTACAATTTAGTAAAAAACTCTTAGAGTAAAAATTTATTTCGAGGATAAGGTTTTAGCAATGTCAGTTTTTGAGGCAAAGACCGCGGGAATTACTGCAGCAATAAATCCAATGACCAGGGCTGCCCCTAGAAGCATGCCGTCCTCTCCGATAAATTCAAATGGATTAATTTGGTAGCGATAGCCGGATTCTACCATCCCCGCCACACCTAACATCCCCAATCTACTCAAAACCATTCCGGCCAGGTAGCCAAAAATCGATATCCACAGGCCCTCCAAAATAATTAGCGTAAAAAGTCCATTTCTGCTGGAACCCATAACACGCATAAGTGCGAGCTCGTATTTTCTTCTGCTCAGCGATTGAAACAGGGATATGAAAATGCTGAAACCGGAAACTATAGCTATAATCCACCCCATAATACCTATGGCTTCAATTCCAGTGCCCATCATATCAAATAGTCTGTTGATCTCATAAGATGGTGAGGCTGCCATCATATTGGTATTTTGATTGATCTGTCGAGGTAAATTGAGTGTTTGAATATTCCTACCTCTGTACTTGACTAATATGGCTGTTATGGCTTCTCCGTGAAAATCAAGCAGGTGTTCCACCTTGTTAGAACCTTTTTGATCCTCGGCAGTGTGAAAGTCATGGTGATGTCCACATCCGGGACCATGACCGTGATCATGGTGGTTGTGGTCATGTGAGTGGTCATGGTTGTGAGAGTGATCATGGGAGTGATCGTGCGCATGAGAATGATGTTCACCATGGTGTTTGTGGTCATGCGAGTGGTCATGGTTGTGATTGTGGGAGTGATCGTGCGCATGAGAATGTTCTGTATCAGAATGATGTCCATCGTGATGATGGTGGTCGTGGTCATGGTCGTGGTCATGGTGCACCATCCAGACTGAGGCGGTATTGGTGATAATGAGGTTATCGATAACTGCTCCAGTGGGTTTTAGGATGCCTTTGACAACATAGGGGGGTACATAATCGTGGACGTGCATATCATCCCCTCCAAGTCCATGGGATCCATGGAACTCATCACCGACATTTAAGTTTAGGTGACGAGCTGCACTTGATCCTACGGTCACTTCAAAATCGTATTCCCACATTCTGCCGGCATCAATTTCGGCATTGTAGAGTTCAGGAAAATCAATGGTAGTCCCCACTATTCTATAGCCTTTATAATTATCTCCCAGTGAGATGGGAACAGCCTTTTGTATGAGTGGGTTAGCAGGTCTGAGAAATGGTATGGCCTCTTCCATCGAAATGTTGCCCGTGGGATTGTCGATGTGATACATATTGCAGAGAATCGCCTGAAGTGGAGACCCCTTTGCAGCAATGACCAGATCTATTCCTGCCAGATTGCTGTCCAATTGATCCTGAATTTGTTTGTTTAAGTTGAACATCAGGGATACCAAACCTATTCCCAAAGCGAAAAGAACGACGCTAAGTGTCAGGTTCAAAGGGCGGTAAAGAAGGTTTTTTAAACTGAGCTTTAGGAAATTCATATTTAGGCTAGTATGGTTTGGTTGGGAAAAATATTTTTCAGTCTTGTATCGTGGGTCACAATTACAAGGGCCGAATTATTTTCAATAGCTAACTCGCTAAGGATCTTAACTACCGCATTGCAATTCTCATCGTCCAGGGCGGAGGTGGGCTCGTCAGCCAGTAACAGTTCAGGGCTGTTGACAAGTGCCCTTGCAATTGCTGCCCTTTGCTGCTCTCCGGCACTTAGTTCGGAAGGCTTTTTGTCCTTTTTGGAACCGATCCCAAGATGATCTAACAATTGATTGACCTTTCCCTGGTCGGTTTTTTCTCCGGCTAGCTTCTGCGCCAGGATCAAGTTTTCCTGTACAGTGAGTGCCTCCAAAAAGTGAGGTTGCTGGAAAACGATTCCAATTTTTTTTCCCCTGAACTTGTCGAGGCCCGCACCAGAGAGCTGAGAGATGTCAGATCCAGCGATTTCTACAATACCTGATTCAGGTTTCAAAAGACCTGCCATGAGGTGCAGCAGAGTAGTTTTCCCGCATCCTGATTTACCCAGAATCAAATGGGTGTTGCCTTTGTTGCAACTGATATCCGGAAAAGTCAATGGCTGACTTCCGGGATAAGAATAGGTTAAGCCGATTACTTCGATCATAAGGTACAATTTGTCAAACATAGAATGAACGACATCCGCCCACAAATTGGCATGAGTAGTCAGTCCTTTTTTGATTGAAAAGTAAAAGTAATCATTTTGGGGAAACTGATTTAGAAAGAGGTCCTCCGTATAGGTAAGAGGCAGGCCAAAGCAGCTCATTTTAAGTTGTTTGCCTGAATATGGGTGGATTTTCGTTTTGGTGTTTCAAAAAAAGGACCTAAAGTCAACCCCAAATAAATGGTTCAAAAGCCAACTGTTTTTCAAGGCATTTGTTAACTTGGCGTAATTTTTTAATCAAAATCACATATTTAAATGAGAGAAGTATATATAGTTTCCATGGCCAGAACACCCATTGGGAGTTTTGGTAGTAAACTTGCCGGATTTCAAGCACCCAAGTTAGGGGCCCATGCAATCAAGGGCGCTTTAGAAAGAGCCGGTATTAAGCCCGAATTGGTGAACGAAGTCTTTTTTGGGAATGTCATTTCTGCCAATCTCGGTCAGGCTCCGGCCAAGCAAGCTGCTCTTGGAGCGGACCTTCCACCGACAACCCCTTGCACGACCATCAATAAGGTTTGCTCTTCGGGAATGAAGTCGATAATGATTGGAGCACAATCCATTATGACGGGCATGAATGAGGTAGTGGTAGCAGGGGGTATGGAGAGTATGTCTAACATACCTTATTATCTGGATAAAGCCAGATTTGGATACAAATATGGAGGAGGAAATTTGATAGATGGACTTCAGCGCGATGGTCTGTCTGATGCCTATGACAACAATGCAATGGGGGTCAGTTCAGATCTGACTGCATCCAAACTTGAAATATCAAGACAGGAGCAGGATCGCTACGCTATTCAATCTTACAAAAGGTCTGCTGATGCAACAGAGAAAGGTTATCTCGCTAAAGAGATTGTGCCAATTGAGATTCCGCAGAGGAAAGGAGATCCTGAGCTCATGTCCGAAGATGAGGAATTTAGAAGAGTGAAGTTTGAAAAGGTTGGCAGCTTAAGGGCTGCTTTTTCAAAAGATGGCACTGCCACTGCGGCAAACTCATCCACAATTAATGACGGTGCTGCTGCTGTGGTACTGATGAGCAAGGAGAAGGTAGAAGAACTGGGACTGAAGCCACTGGCTAAAATACTGAGCTTTGCCGATACCTCTCAAGAGCCTAAATGGTTTACCACAACTCCTCCCTCAGCTGCCCGTGCTGCTATCAAGCGAGCCGGCCTAAGTATTGCTGATATTGACTTTTTTGAAGTGAATGAAGCCTTCTCTCTGGTGGCATTGGCATTTATTCAGTCATTGCAATTGGATGAGAGCAAGGTAAATGTCTTCGGAGGTGCTGTGTCTCTTGGTCATCCGATTGGAATGTCCGGTGCCAGAATTACAATGACTCTGGCAAATGTATTAGAACAAAAAGGTGGAAAGTATGGATGTGCAGCCATTTGTAATGGTGGTGGCGGTGCCTCCGCAATGGTGATTGAAAGAGTGGGGGAGTAATCCCTTCTGTTTTCGCCATTTCATGAAGCTTTTAATGGTATACATAAAGGAGAGGAATCGATTTCGATTCCTCTCCTTTGTAGTTTGAGTTAGTATGAAAAACCTTTTAGAAAAAACCGATCCACAATGTTTTCACAAGGATTAAAAAACAAGGTGGTGGTGACACATCAAACCAAAGGCGGCACAGGTTTTTACCTTACCTCTTTTTTCTTGATAAAGCCTCTAACAATAAGGTTTTACTCCGTTTTTCGACTCAAAAAGATCGAAGTTTCTATTTATACCGCCTGATATTAGATGTGACACAACTCTGGTTAATTGCAGTACTGATCATAAGCAGCCATGAGGTTTTTGGCAATCATTTCAGCAGGCTTTCCTTCAATGTGATGCCTTTCTAGCATATGGACCAGCTTGCCGTTTTTAAACAAGGCTATGCTGGGTGATGAAGGTGGGTAGGGCAGTAAATTTTCCCGAACCTTTTGGGTGGCCTCGCGATCTACTCCTGCAAAAACCGTGTAGAGTTCCCCTGGAGCCTTTTCGTGCTGCAGTGACATTTTTGCCCCCGGTCTGGCATTTGCTGCGGCACACCCACACACTGAATTGATGACGATCAGCATGGGTTCATCATCGTTATTCTTAATTACATTTTCAACTTCCTGCGCAGTTTTAAGCGCAATAAAACCATGGTCCGTTAAATCTTTGGCCATGGGAGTTGTCAATTCTACTGGATACATAACTAAATCGTTTTTGTTAGTTACAAATTCCGGTCTATTTTGTTTCTGAATTGTTGTTAAAATAATTCAACAGCTTATTGATAAGTTCTATTAACGTCCGAGAAATGCCTGAACTCCTATCCGGAAACCAAAGACATTGCCCTCATCTTCAAATGAATAAAAGAGAATGGGTTCCAGGGCAATGGAATTATTAAGAAAGGCCGTATAACCAAGGCCGATTCTAAAGGCACTCTCTGAATTTTTGGACTCACCAAAGGAACCTTCAAATTTGTATTCACTCCATATATATTGGACCTGGCCAAACAACCCACCTGCCATATAACCTCTGGCAATAGGTCCCAGGCCATAGGAAGTGAGTGTGGAGTGAGTTCCTTTGGTCCTTGAGTATTCCAATTCTAAACCCAGTGCAAAGTTGTTTGCTACAAAGAAGGCAAATCCGGGTAGAAGAGAAAAAGAGGTGGTATTGCTGCTGTTTTCGTTCTCAATAGAAGTAAAATAAAGACCACCTCCAATCATCATTGCACCCTGATTGACATGCTGGGCATTGATTCTCTCTGTATGCAAACAGAGCAGAGTACCCAAGATAGCGATGCACAAGTAAAATAGCTTTTTCATAGATTTGTTTTAAGTATTATTTGAAAAGGATTTTAGAAGAGCGAGTAATTTTAAAAGCGGTATCCCAGTCCAATTAAAATTCCGCGATTGTAAATTTTTAAGTCGGAGTCTACCAAACCGTTACTATCGATAATATTTGATATGCCCAGATTGTATCTGGCATCCAGAAAAGCATTGCCAAAATGCAATCCAAAACCCAGACCTAAGCCGTAGTCAATCCTTTGAAAGAAATTAAACTGATCATCGAAAATTATTTTGAATTCATAAGATTGCTCATCATCTTCATAAGAAATCTCCCCACTTAGTCCATATCCAAAGTACGGACTCAGCCCAAGGTAAAGACCATTTTTCTCACCAAAATCGAGAAGATTGTACTTGGCCATAAGGGCAATTTCAGCATAATTCATCAACACTTTTGATTCATATTGTACTGGATCAGAGGATTTTGATTTGTCGTTTACACCCTTCTGAATAAAATGCAGCTCAGGTTGCAGAGATAATCTATCTGATATTGGAAACTCCAGGGTCAGGCCAATATTGAGCCCAATGAGAAAGGTGGTTCGGTCGGCGTCCACTACTTCATCTTGCTCATTGCTGCCTGATATGCTCCAATCAGCGAAGTTCACCCCTGCTCTTATTCCTATTTGAGCCTGGCTGATAGCAGTCCCAAAAATGACTATTAGCACTGTTTGAATAATTCTTGTCTTCATGATATACATGTCTAAAGTTAAGAAGATATTGCCAAAAAGTGATACGATTAGCAAATATAAACTACCAAAAACCATTTATTCGGCCTTGTGAGTATTTTTTGCTAAGATATATTATTATCAATAATTGATCCGCAATATGTTAAAAGAATTTTTAGAGTAAGCTGTAAAGGGTTGTATCCAAGTTCGTTTTGTTGCGCAGATAAAGGACTTATTGGAATTTATGACTTGGATAGAATTATGGGTAAACATGATTTATCCATTCGAATTTGACTATATTTAGGTCGAAACTCTCTATGGCAGAAGAAATTGCTTTGAGGGCTGAGTTCGAATTTGACTATATTTAGGTCGAAACCCTTAAACTTTTTTTTCGACTTTTAATAGTCAACTGGAATGCTAAAAGCCCACGGTCTATCCCAACGTTTCGGCCTACGAAACAACTGTACCAACTTCTTCAATCTGAATTTACCCATTGCAACTGAAATTCCATCTCTTGTTCAATGTCAACTCTATTCCTAAGCAGAGACCCAGCCGAAAATTGAATTAGACTCCGACTAAAAAGATTAGAATCAAGATACAGTGCGGCAGAATGGCTCACAAAGCATTTTTTATTGAAACTTAAGGCCGAATGATGTCCGGGCATTGCATATGAAAAGCCTTATAGGCAATTTGGTTCTCGACTTAGTATTTATGCTCAATACTTAGGGTTCAGGGTGACCATAAGAAGGAAATTTCCATGGGGAAAATACAACAGAGAGGTATTTGGGAAAAATCTTTAATTTTCCCCGGTGCACTCAGGATATTAAAAAAGGAGAAGAGAACCTTTTGATCGTCCTCTCCTCCTTCTTGTAGAATGTTTTAGGGCAATTTTAGAACATGTAGCCTACGCCAATGAGCAGCCCGCGGTTATTGATGTCTAAATCAAAATCACTGTCATTTAAGTTGGTGAGTCCTAAATTGTATCTTATGTCCAGGAAAAAATTACCGAATGTGGCTCCGGCACCAAAGCCAATTCCAAAATCTATCCGGCTTACCTCATCAAAGTCAATGTCCTCTGTATCAGAAAATCCATTTTCTTCGAATTTGGTTTCCCCACTTAAGGCATATCCAAGGTGTGGAGTCAGACCTAAGTATAAACCGCCATCGTTTCCAATATCTAGTAAATTGAATTTACCCATAACTGCCAGTTCGAGATAATTAAATGTGGTGGTGATTTTACCTGAACCGAAAAAATCATCAAATTCCTCCTTAGCCCCTTTTTGGATGAAGTGAATTTCTGGTTGTAAGCTTATCCTGTCTGTTACGGGAAGTTCCATAAGCAGACCGATGTTCAATCCAATAATCGACGACACATCATCAGAAAAGTCATCGGGATCGTAATTGAGGGTAGCAATGTTGACACCTGCTCTGATCCCGATTTGAGAATGAGCAATAGCAGCAGTAAACACAAAAACCATAAT
>REEI01000101.1 GCA_007695145.1 Saprospirales bacterium
GTGTTTACTTTTTAAGATTGGCCCTCATTGACTTGTCTTGAGTGAAATTAACAAGGACTAAATGAGCTTTATTATTTAATAGCCTAATACAATAAAACAAATAAAAAATATGAATTTCAAAAAGAAAATGATTTATTCTTTCAATGCAAACGCCAGTAAAATGGCCATTCTACTGGGGTTCGTCCTTGTTTCTGTATTTCAAACAGCCGCATCCTCAATCAATACCATCACCGGCCTGGAAACAAAGACCAATCCCCAATATGAGTTCTACACTAAATGGCTAAACGGGGCAGAATACACCTTAGAAATCACCCGGTTAATGCCAATTGAAGATTTCAACTTTAGACCTACAGCCGAGAGTATGTCATTTGGTCAGCAGCTATTGCACATTGCAGCTAACATGGACTGGCTCGGATCCACCTACCTCAATGCAGAACCTCATTCGATGCCACTTAGGGACACAATTTACGGAAAGGAAGAATTAATCCACATTCTAGAGGAAGGATTTGAAAAGGCAGCAATCGCGATAAAAAACCTTGGAGACGAACAAATGGAAGAGGTTGTAGATTTTTTTGCCGGTCCTATGACAAAGCGCCAGATAGTGCACCTCATGCACGATCACCACACTCATCACAGAGGACAATTGATTGTCTACCTCAGACTAAATGGTCTGGAACCTCCGCGATACCGCGGCTGGTAGCCTTATAATTCCATCTCCAAAATCACCGGGCAGTGGTCTGAATGCACAGCTTCATTGGCGTGACGCAAATCCCTTACCTGCTCCTTCAGCTCGTCACTGACGGAAATATAGTCAATCCTCCAGCCTTTGTTGCGCGCTCGGGCAGCCGCGCGGTAGCTCCACCATGAGTATTCGATTTTCTCAGGATACAGCAATCTGAATGGATCTGAAAATCCACTGTCGAACCACTTGTCCATCCATTCCCGCTCTTCGGGTTTAAACCCTGAAGTGTTTTTATTCCTGACAGGATCGTGAATATCCAAAGCTGTATTTGCAATATTATAGTCGCCTGCAATAATTAGGGCGGGTACTTCATTTTTCAATTCCTCGATCCAATGATAAAAGTCATCCAAAAAGCGCATTTTCACCGCCTGCCGCTCCTCGCCGGTAGTCCCGGAGGGAAAATAACAGTTCAATAGCGAAAATTCATCAAAGTCCAACCGAATGACTCTTCCTTCTCTATCGTACTCATCTATATTCAACCCAATAACTACATTATTGGGTTGAAGCTTTGTGAGGGTGAGCACCCCACTGTAACCCTTCTTTTCAGCCGAATGCCAGTAGGTGTGATACCCCAATGCTCTAATGGAACTCAGGTCCAAATCATCGGGCTGAGCCTTGGTCTCCTGAATACAGAGGATATCGGGATTCTCTTCTATTATCCACTCCTCAAGTCCTTTCCTTAGGGCTGCTCTTATTCCATTGAGGTTGTACGATGCAATTTTCATTGAAATAGTTTTATTTAAAATATTACTCAAATTCCCCGGAAAATTTGCTGATAATCAAAATAGTATATCAACTTAAGAGTGAAGGAATTTCGCTGTGGCCCACTCCAGAGATTCTTCAATTCCCTGAAATACGTATCTGCATCTTCATTGCGACTGGAGAAAATATCGTTCTTCCAGACAAAAATCAAATCACTACCAGGAGCAAACCTCCAGGTATAAATGAGGTCGATATTGAACAGGTGAAAGTTGAGGTCGTGCACCGTCCTGCTATTGCCTTCAAGTCTGCCGGTGTAGTCAACCTCCGTGAGGGAACCGTCGGGAAGTAGTTTGAAAAAATCGAGATAATCAACGTTGGAATAAAAATGTCGGGTCCGCATAATTGCACTCATTCGATTTGAAAAAATATATCTCAGATTCAGATTGTTTTCAATGCTTTTCCGATCCCGACGACCAAAAACAATGTCTCCCGCTTCTAGTTCATCAAAGCCGGAAGCATTGGGATTGGGGAGCACAAAACCCTCATCCTGACTAAATCCAACATGATTGGTAGAAGCGATGATAAAAAAATGATCAGAAACCCGAATCCGGGGTTCGATCATCCAACCATATATCGAGCGATCAACGTCCGGAAAGACAGTCCCCTCCAGTCTGAAATTAACTGCCAATGTCCTCCGAAAGTCTGAGGAGTAAAAGAATCGCCCATAAGTTCTGGCAGGATATCTGTAAAATGTTTCAAAGTCAAGGCTCCTGGGCTCGTAGAAGTCCTTTACCGGCCTGGGATGGTGATTCACATTAAGGAAGAAAGCGTCCCAGGTCTTAAGGTACATTGAAGCATCCCAATTGATTCGCAAGCCGGTCCTATCACTGGAGCTGTACAATTGGGCATAGCGCAATTGAAGGGTGGTATTGAATCGGTTTACAAAGCCAATGGGCTCGAATTGAAAAAAACCAATTTGAGCGTAAAGCCTCCTTTCATTGTTGACCAGAAGTAATCCCAGATCATTGGGATCAAACTCATCACTGATCTCTCTGTATCGCATTGAAGCCCTGAACCTACCACTGACCTTAGCAATTTCTGCATGGTATTGGTGCCCGGTTTGACTGGATTCTTCAGGTCTTTGCTTCACGGAAAAATGCCCATATCCCCTAAAGACAAACTTTCTGTCAGGGGTAAAAAAGCGAAAGTCAGTCCCTGTGGCATTTGCATAGGGGGCAGAGCCCTCGCGCCAGACATTGGTATTCATCAATGCAATGCTGGAGTTGTTCCTTAGGCTCTGATCGGCAACCACCACATTGTAATTGGTAAGTGGTACAAATCGCTCTTTGCGAACTTCCCCGTTTTCATCCCTAATCCGGGCAAATTCTCTTCTAGTGACCGCATTGAAGACTCCCAGGCCGGTACCGCTCAGTGTTCTACCGGACAGTTTGGTGGCATTGAGCAGCTGAGGTGTTACCGGAGCCTCGAGCAACTCATCACCCGGATCAAAATCTATCGGATTAAGATAAGCCGAAGCGCCTCCTATGCGCCTGGTATAAAACAAGTCTCCTCGATTAAACATCTCCATTCCCTCAGTAAAGAACTGTCGATTTTCATCAAAAACAATTTCAAAAGGGGTTAGATTGAGTACATCTTTATCGGATATAGTCTGGCTAAAGTCCGGTATAAGGGTCACATCCAGGGTGAAAGCCTGACTGATTCCATATTTGAGATCCATTCCGCCGCTAAACCCCCAGGGGTTATTTTCAGTAAAATCATTGTAGTCTTTATTGATGGCAATGAACGGATAGAGAGAAAGTCGAGGAGGTGGCTCAAGGCTGCTCAAATCTTTAAGCAGCCCGGATTGCTGAAGAACCCCATCCACACTTGGGTCGATTTCATTCCACCAATTTTGCTCCCGGGTTCTCCTGATGTTTCTACCAAAATTAATATACCAATCCTGAACTCCCCTGGAGGAGAAACGAATAGCGGAGTAGGGAATTTTTATCTCAACCAGCCAACCCAGACTATCAATAGTTACAGCACTTTCCCACACAGCATCCCAGGCTGCGTCTTTTACATCACCATACATCCTGGCATCTCTCTGAACACCTGAGGCTGTCAATGCAAAGGAATAGCCATTGATGCCGTCCATATAAGGATCGATCAATACTTCGAAGTGATCTGCATTTCCAATAATATTTCGCTCACTCAGTTCGGTGAGAATTTTATCCGGCTCGGGATCGTATAGTCTGGCACCAATATACAGCGCGTGATCATCGTAAAGCACGCGCACTTCAGAAGACATGCCGGCTTCACTTCCCGGATAGGGGTCCTGCTGAATAAAATCAGTTGCAACATCTGCCAACTGCCAAAAGGGTTCATCTAAACGGCCGTCGATTTCTATTGTGCCATTTATGCGATAAGGTGTAAGCAATTTCGGGTTTCCGGCTGCAAGGGATTCGCCAAAAACCAATAGGCTCAACATCAGGAAGGTCACAACTACCGGTTTCAATACCAACTCTACTATCCTTCAATAATAAAAATGACCAAAAGTAAGGTATTCCAAAATTTTGGGCCACCTCCTCTTTGTTAAAAAAAGCCAAACATACGCTTTCTGTATCAGTTACTTACTGTATTTCGATTGGAATGCCTATGAATGAAAAACCAGCGATCGCCATCCTGCCTGTAAACTTCGGTATAGAGCAAATCAATACTAAGGGGGCTTCCATCGAGGGATACATGAAATTCTGCCTCCCCCACAACTATTGCTATCCGGTCAAAATATCGCACTTCCTGATTTCTGATATCGATTTTATGGTATGCCAGGTGCCCAGACCTCAAATTTTCAATTACCTCTTCCCTGTCCTCAATCCAGCCATTGCTGTGAATATAGAGCATGTCATCCGCCAGTATACTTTCGAGAGAATCCAACTGAAGTTGGATCATCCATTCAAATTTTTTCCGGTGCAGATCGAGCACCTCATCCTGCGCATTGATCATTACTGAGTAAACCAAGCAGGAAAAAATAAGTAGAAGTAGTTTATTTGTCATGAATCAAACTTTTACTAATTAGTTTCAGGAATAAATCAAGAGCCAGTTGACTCTTCAATGGTTTTTGATGCTGTCTGAACAATTTTTTCTTCATCGAGTTCTTTCATGTTTTTTATCGCCTCCAGAAAAAAGATGAATATTTGGTGAAATTCATTGAGAACAGCAAGCAAGCTACTCTGCTCCCTTAAGGGAATGGCTCTATCATCCACCAGCTTGTTTATTTTATCCAGCATTTTATTGGTGCTTCGATCTGCAAACTGATCGATATTCAATATCCTCTGAAGCAATTCGGACTTTTCCAATTCAGAATCCACCAAAGCACCTAAGTCCCTCGCTACAAAAGAAACCAGTTTTTGCATTTCAAAATGAAGGTCTCTGATTGAATCATTGGGTGACTGCTGAATTTTGCGAATGTCGGTTGTGAGGTCTTTGGTCTTTTTAACAGACATCATAAAATTTCGCAATGCCTGCAACTGAAATCTCACCTCCCTATCTTCCTCAGCTTTAATTTCATGACTTCTGATGGTAAATGCGAAGCTGTAAACCTCTGCCTGCAGGTCTTTAAGGTATTCGTAGCGATCGGTTTCTTCCATGCGTTTGAACTCCTCCAATCTGTGTCGGTGTGTGAAACCGGGCAATACTCCGTGGGACACGCTGAGGTTAAATATCTTTAGCACGAAGTACAAAGACATGTTTTGAAACATGACCAATTCATTTTTGAGGGCTTTAATGCCTGCCTCAGGAACTTCCGAGGTGATTTTACTGATGTATCGCGTGTGAACAACTTTCCGCTCCTTGACGACCTTACTTATAAAGCGGGTATATGGACCCAGAAAAACTGAAAACAGGATGACACCTACCAATTTAAATAAGGTATGAAATATAGCGAGGCCAATGATAAGGTCTTCCTCATAGCCGAGAACAATCAAAATCAGATAATCGTATAATGGGACAAGCACAACAGCCAGGGTGACCGTAATGAGATTGAAGAAAAAATGGCTGGCTGCAATTCTCTTTTGTAGTGTTCCTCCTGAAAGTGAACCTAAAAAAACGGTAATGGTAGTACCTAAGGCGGTGCCAATCACGATATGAGTGGCCCCTGACCAATCGAATATCCCGGAGTAAATACCACTGAAAGCAATCAATACAGCAGCAGATGAAGACTGCATAAGCGCTGCCAACAAAATTCCCACAGCCAAAAAGGCCAGATTGTAATCTCCCAAATGAGTGATATCGATATCCTCGGCCAGCACATCCGTAGCTTCCTTCATAAAGCCCAATCCCAAAAGAAGCAATCCAAAGGCAAAAAGTAAACCGGAGAGCTTTCTTGTCGCATTCTTTCGCTTGATAAAAGCAAGGCCTAAGCCTCCTAATCCAATAAATGGAAGCGACACGGCTTCAATGTTCAACTTAAAGCCCACGCCTGCTATAATCCAACTGGTAACGGTAGTGCCGAGGTTGGAACCTATAATAACCCCTATCGCTCCGGTTAAGCTTATCAAACCTGCGCCTGCAAAAGCCAGGACCATAAGTGATACAGCTGAGCTGCTCTGCAGTAGTGCTGTAACTACTGTTCCTGTGGCTATGGGTTTAAAGGTACCCTCTGTGTATTTTTTAATGAAGTTCCTCAAGTAATTCCCACCCAGCTCTTTTACAGAGACCTCCAGCAGATACATGCTGTACAAAAAGACACCAAGACCTGCCACGAGTAGCCAAATGCTGAATTCCTCCTGAGCCATAGATTTTCTGATTCACTAAATGAATAATGGAGAATTTATACAATTACTCATTCACTCTAGCAAAGCACAAAGTTATTGATTTGAAGGTAAACCAAGGTGCTCAACTGCTCGACTTCTCATCAAAATTCATCTTTTCCTTCAAGAACACAGCTGTGTATGAGCCTGTATGGTTCACTAATTCCCTCGGCGGCCCCTGAAAGACCAGCTCACCGCCTTTATCTCCTCCTTCCGGTCCAAGATCAATAATCCAATCTGCACTCTTAATCACTTCCATATTGTGTTCAATGATCAATACAGAGTGTCCATTATCCAAAAGGTCAGATATGGCTTTCAGAAGTTTGTTGATGTCGTGAAAATGCAAACCCGTGGTCGGTTCATCAAAAATAAAAAAGGTGTTGGCACTATCGGCTCCCAATAATAGGAAGCTCGCCAGTTTCACTCTTTGTGCCTCCCCCCCCGATAGGGTACTGGACGATTGACCGAGTTTTATATATCCCAGTCCAACATCACTTAGTGGCTTTAGCCGTTTTAAAATACTCTTCTCGTCCTCAAAAAAGTCCAGAGCCTCTTCCACGGATAGTTCAAGAATGTCATAGATATTCTTCTCGCGGTATTTCACTTGAAGGACTTCGTGTTTAAATCTTTTACCTCTGCACTCCTCGCATACAAGTGATACATCAGCGAGGAATTGCATTTCCACCGTAATTCTTCCCTCGCCTTCGCATTCAGGACAGCGCCCCCCCTTCACATTGAAGGAAAAATGCCTGGGTTCAAACCCTCTCATGGATGCCAGCTTCTGGGATGCCATGAGTTTTCGTATCTCGTCATAGGCCTTGATGTAGGTGACGGGATTGGATCGAGATGAACGCCCAATGGGATTTTGGGAAACCCATTCGACCTGCTGTATAGAGGCACTTCCCATTTTTAGGTCCTTGAATTTATCTGCAGTATGCACATACTGGTCTCCTAATTGTTGTTTGAGGGCAGGGTAAAGAACATCTCTTACCAGAGTAGATTTCCCTGAGCCTGATACTCCCGTAACTACAGTAAGCGCCCCGGTAGGGATTTTCACATCTATGCCTCTGATATTGTGGCAACGGGCCTCTGTAAGCTCAATAAAGTCCTTCAGTTTCCGATTCCCACCAGGTATTTCCACTTTTTTTCTGCCCAATAAATAATCGGCAGTAAGCGTATTGATGTTGCTGGTAAAGATTTCAGAAGCAGGTCCAGAATAAACGATGCGACCTCCATTAATCCCTGCCTCGGGACCAATCTCAATCATGTGATCCGCAGCTCTGATTATCTCCTCTTCGTGTTCTACAACCACTACCGTATTGGACAGGTCCCTCAACTCTTTCAACACTTTCAGCATGTTGTGAGTATCTCTGGGGTGTAGTCCGATACTGGGTTCATCGAGGACATAGAGAGACTGGGTGAGATTGGAACTCAATAAACGGGTGAGATTAATGCGTTGCAGTTCACCCCCACTCAATGTTGAAGATATTCGATCCAATGTTAGATATCCCAGTCCGGTTTTGACCATAGTGGATAAACGGGTCTCTATTTCAAGCAACAATCTGGAAGCTATTTGCAGGCTGTGATCATCGGGCCTGTTTTCGAGAAAGAACTGAAGCAGGTCTTCGACCGGCATTTTCATCAGTTCACCAATATGGCGCCCACAATACTGAACATACAGTGCCTCCTTCTTCAAGCGCATACCTTTGCACCCGGAACATCTGGTTCGGCCTCTGTATCTTGAAAGCAACACTCGATTTTGAATCTTGTAACTCTTTTGCTCTACCCTCTGAAAGTAATCCTCAATCCCGGGAAAATGGGAGGTGCCATCCCAAAGCATCTCCTTTTCCCTTTCTGTAAGATCACGATACGGGACCGTGACTCTTAATTTGTAAATGTGGGCATTGTCCAAAATGGCCTGTAAAAACGCATCGGATTTTTCACCTGAATAACAGGCTATTGCACCCTCCAGTACCGACAGTCCCGGATTGGGTATTACCTTTCTCTCATCAATTCCAAGGACCTGGCCATAACCCTCGCAAGTTGAACAGGCCCCATAGGCGTTGTTGTAGTTGAATAAATTAGGCGTGGGGTCCATAAAAGAGATCCCATCGGCTTCAAATCGGTTATTGAACTCGACAGGTAATTCATTTACTTTCGAGATCAGGCAGCTACCACCTCCCTGCAAAAATGCAGTTTGAACAGAGTCCGCTATTCTTCCAAGCAATTCCTCATCTCCCTGGTTTACAGCAAAGCGGTCCACTACTATCCGAACATCTTTCCCTTTGAGATCATCTGAAGAGGCCTTGAGGATGGCCTTTTTGGAATCCAGGAGATCTTCGATATAATGGATTTCATTCTCCAAAATAATACGACTGTAGCCCTTCTGGATCAGGATTTTCAGCTCATCTTTCAAATCTCGCCCGGGGTGAAACACTACAGGCGCTGAAACGATAACCCGGATCCCCTCATCATAGTCTAGAATTTTATCCACAATATCAGCCACCTGAAACCTCTTGACTTCCTTACCGGATACCGGAGAAATTGTCTTTCCTGCCCTTGAATAAAGCAATCGTATATAGTCATAAATTTCAGTAACAGAGCCCACTGTTGAGCGAGCATTTGAATTGGCGGTTCTCTGTTCGACCGCTATTGCAGGGCACAGCCCCCTGATAAAGTCCACATCGGGCTTTTTCATTCTTTCCATAAACTGGCGAGCATATGAGGACAAACTCTCCACATACCGCCTTTGCCCTTCTGCATACAGAGTATCCATAATTAGGGAGGATTTACCCGACCCTGACAACCCACAGACGACCACGAGTTCACCTTTAGGTATGTGCACCTCAACATTCTGAAGGTTGTTGCTCCGAGCCCCTTTTATATGAATTTCGCCTTTCAACCTGGATGTGGTTGGCGCTGTTTCGATCTCATTCCCTCTTTGCTTTGTTTCGCTCATTGGCACCCTTTAAAAACCTGTAAAGATAGGAAACGAAAGAATAAGATTAATGTTAAAAAACCGCTGCGATTTGACTATTGAAATGATTAGGGGCAATGACTCCCGATGGGTTCTAAAAATTTGGAGGATGAATGCAGTTTATTTGGGGAGAAGTCAGCAATTTGATCGAGTTCCCGAGACGTCAATTCTAAAGCTCTGTTCGGATTTGAAAGACCAGAAAAGAGAAGGGAGTAAAGCTCAATTAAAGCCCTACTCCCTAATTTCCTTTCTTTCCTTAATGCATATACTGATGCACTTTAAAAGTATTATTACAATGCGCCCCTCCGCTCTTTATCTCTGTTGATTATAGTCTCAATTTGAAAGGTCTTGAGATTTTTTCCAATAATGGTTCTATCTGGATTGAGCACATAAATTTCCGGAGTTACATTCACATAGTACTTTGCATAAATGGCCCGGTTGGTTGGATCAAATACATTGACGAAGTCATGCATATTATTTTTATTGATGTAGTCAACCCATTCTTCATTGTCAGTATCTATAGCTATTGCAAAAACACCGGCACCTTTGCTGCTCCACTCCCTCAGCCAATCCACCAATTTGGGAGTTTCTATCATGCAATTAGAACAAGTAGGGTTGTACATATATACTACGATGTAGTCCTGATCCATCTCATAAAGGGAGTTCAGGCTGCCATCTGGTCCAGGAGCCCGAACATCAGGCCCTTTAAGTCCTACAAGGCTATTCTCTTTTTCCCGGGCTCTCATTTGCAGCCCCTGAATGGTAGCTTCGTCGGCCCAAAACGCACGCTCTGCTGTAAAATAGTTTTGGATCATATGTACATAGACCGCCTCAGGATCCATGATAGTGGTTTCCTTTGCATCGAAGTTGATAGTAATCCAGTTGGCAAACAGCTGAAAGTACTCCGGCTGATCCAATACCTGGTCAATGAGTAAACTGGCGTATTTGTTGATAGAATCAGCATTCTGAGGCACGAGTTCATCCATATAGCGCTTCAGCTTATTCATGATGATGGGTGTATTGATCAATCGAGGGTCGCTGAAGTCCACATTGTCCCAAAATTCATTTCTGAAGTAATAGGCTTGTCTTCTTAAATCCGGGCTGCCATCTTCCTGTCTGATATCCCTAACTACGGGATTCTGACCTCCGACCTTAAATTTTGTAAACAAGGCATCCGGATAGTGCGTGTTAAAAAACTCAATGTGAGCTCTCCTTTCAGCGATCAAACGATCCCTGGCCTCTGTGTTTTCCTCGTGTTCTTCGGTTCCCTCTTCAAGCCGATTTATCAACCTGTTAAGACTATCGACCGAGCTTCTGTTTTTGCGCTCGAATTTGAGATTAATATACAGAAGTTCGTTTTCGAGGCTGTTGGTGATTTCCATTTCTTCTATCAAGCGTCCATTCCGGGTTTTCATAGAAAAATCCATTTGGTTTTCCACCAACATGACCTGAAAGCCGGTGTTATTTGGAAGACCAATGGTAAACAGGCCTTCTCTGTAAGGCTGGTCATTGGTAAATACAAATCTGCCCTGAGGGTCTATAACCGCAGTATCAGCAAGGTATCGGTTTTCTCCCACCTGACCAATTAGATTGGCCCTTCCTCCTGCATTAAAACCATCTACCTCAACCTCTATTCTCACTCTATCGGAGAAGTTGGGTTGAAGTCCCAAAGGAATATCTTTACCGGGATCAAAATCAGACAAATCTATGCTATTTGCAACCTCCATACCGGCCATTGCGCTTGCATCAGCACTTGAAGCAGCAGCAGAGGCTTCAGAAGCACCCTCTTCACCACCGCAGGCTGCAATTCCAGCAAACATCAAAAGAAAAAATAATAGATTCATATGCCTTACATTTTTAAAGTAATCCTTAATTGCAATCATTATAGTTTATTTGACAAAGAATAATTTACTCAAAACAGGTACAGAAAACAATAACCCATTTTAGATTCCAGGGTTTGCAATAATCCCAATTTTCATTTGATACTTTACGAAAGAAACCCTTTGGTTATTATTGAATGAGGTGCAAAAATACTGATTTATCTGAACATAAAACCCACTTCAAATTTTCTGATGCGATAACTGGCCTATATGCTGAGATTGGGACTGTTAAAGAAATTGCGTTGAGATAATTATGTCGGCTAACGAACCTACTCGGAAACGCAACATTCGCATGCTGTGAGACGAGCGCTCAACAATAGGTAAAAATGAGTTGGAGGCCAGCTGCTAATCCCAAGCTGCTTAAAATAAAGGAGAAAAGAAAGTGGAAGAAAGTTGCTGAACTGATGAGTTTTTTCGTCCCTCAAATAAAGGGCTACAGCAGCGGATGCTTGAGGATTTATTGTTAGCAAGCCCAATATGATTTTTCAACTTATCAAGGATTCAGTTATCATTTAGCCCTGTGAAGTTCATAAAAATGCGGGAGTGCCATAACAGCAGCCCCCGCAAAAAACCGGACCTAAACCTAAAGCATTGAATCAACGTATTTTCATTCTACCCCAAATTTGACCTGGCTGAAAAAGGTCGACAGCTCAAAGTCAGGCAAATGGGATTACTTTGTCCAAAATTAATTGAAAAACAGTGGGATTCTATTCCCATTTCATACTTCTTCGCACCATTTATGGAAGCAAAACACTTTCTATTACGTGAATCACACCATTGGCTCCCCTAATCGAAGCCACAATATGGTGACCATTTACCAGCACAGTACCATCCCCCCTTTTTTCTATGCTCACGGGAGGACCATTTGCTGTTCCGACAATCTGTCCATCGAACATGGACTCGGTAGTGTATACGCCAATGAGTACATGGTACTCCAGAATATCTTTCAATTGATCTTCATTTTCAGGTTTCAACAGATCATCAAGCACCCCATCAGGCAAAGCCTCAAATGCAGCATTGGTAGGTGCAAATACTGTAAAAGGACCTGGATTGGCGAGGGGATCGACGTAGTTGGCGTGCTCGAGAGCAGCTACAAGAGTGGTATGATTTTCTGATCCTGCTGCAATCTGTACAATGTTTGGATCCGATCCGTCATCTACAATTGCAGCCTGACCGGCAGATCGTCTTTCAGTTTGAGTTGAAGGGCGATCCTGGCTTTGTTCAGCCTGACCACAACCGGTTACTAACCAGCCAAAAACTCCAAGAATCAATAACATCCTTTTCATAACTTAAATATTTTAGATTAAATAATAGCCGAACAAAGGAGTACATAAAGTTACAATGCCAACAAAACTCCTATTTTCAAAGGTCCTTTTTCTTAAAAACTCTGGCTGCAGCCCAAACCGGGAGCAGTATCCAAATCAGCAAGACTGAAAACGAAACAAGCAGTCCTTGAGCACTACCAAAAAAACTCTGAAAAAAAGCACCGGTAAATCCCATAAGCGCAGATACATCCATCTGCATCAACATAATCACTCTGGCGAGGTCCACCGGGTTAAGCATAACCATAGCCAGGGTCGCCCCCTCGAGTGGATAGTCATAAAATACATAGATGAGATAAATAACCAATCCGTCATATATCAGTGAAAAGTACACCCAAAAGAGCAAGGTAATCCCAATAGCTCTTGCCTTATCTCGTGTCATCACACTTGCCAGAAAAGCCAGGCCGGTAAACACCAGAGAAAGTAAAACACCAACTAACAGCAAGTAAAACAGACTGCTGTCTGCTCCATATATCAGCATCGGGAGTCCTGCCCCAATCAGAAACGCAAGACAAAGAGAAAGTCCAACAGCTAAAATTTGACTTAGAAATACTGTCATTCGGTTTATAGGTTGCGCCAACATTAGTTCCATGAATTCATAACTGTTGTAAAAGTGGACAGTAGCAAAAATGATACAAACCAAAGGAACTACAAGCAGCACGACATTCAACAAACTGAGCCCTACTCTCGACAGATCGTAATCGAGGCTGTATATCCCAAGGGTTGCCATCAGGAGGAACAGGGTATAAAGCAGTGCAAACCTGGTCCTCAAGATATTGTAAAGCGAATATTTTAATAATTTAAGCATGGGAGATCAATTTTTTTTTACTCCATTCAAACTCCACTCCATCAGTCTTGCAATTGCAGAAGAGAATTTTATTTCTCCTGTTTCTGCTTTGAGTTCCTCAATAGTATTGTCATAGAAGACTTCTCCATCTACAAGGTAAACAGCATGACTGGTCAACTCATCGAGATCACTCAAAATATGAGAGGTAATAATGATGAGTTTCCCCCTGTTGCGCTCTTCAGCTATTTTTTTCTTCAGAGCCTCTACTGCGAGAGGATCCAATCCGGCAGTTGGCTCATCCAGAATATATATGCCGGGGTCAAACATAAATGCAAGTGCAGCGCTTACCTTCTGGCGCGTGCCTCCCGAAAGAGTCCGCATGGGTTTGTCGAGCATTTCATTTAACCCAAACCTTTCAAACAACTCCAGGTCATATGAAGTCTTATCTTTTCTCAGATTGCGAATCATGTCAAACAACTGTCCAATGAGCATATTGTCAGGATACCTGCCAATCTGTGGCATATACCCAATATCAGAGCGGTAATGCCAGTTGCCCCTGGTATTCTGGTCGTTCACAAAAATCTCCCCTGTATCTGGAATGACCAACCCAAGTACAGATTTAATCAATGTAGTTTTTCCGGAACCGTTTGGGCCCATCATTGCATAGGAAACTCCTCGTTCAAAGCGGAGATTCATGTCCTTAAGCACCTGCAGTCGGCCAAATTTTTTATTCAGATTTGAAATTGATATCATTAGGTCGCATTTTAGGTTTAGTATCTTTCATGTTTTCCGGAGTAATTGCAGGAACAATTCGCTCGGCCCGATCCATCATGGTGACCATAAAGCTCCTCCAGAGGATAATGGCAGAGGGAATTCGCTCAACAATGGTGCTGTAAAGACTAATGGGTCGATAGGGAACATCGCCGTATCCATCGCGGTCGAGATCGTAACCCTCATACTTATCCCAGAAGTTTCCTTCAAGCGTATTTGTTACCAATCTGCCATTGGTGCTGATGTCAAAAGTGTTGCCGATGAAGTTATTACCTGACAGATGATTCCCATCGTTAGAAGCCAGGAGTTTTATGCCCCATCCATTCCGTCGAAATTCATTGTAGCTGATTTCATTGTTGTTGGAGCCATCCATATAAATACCGATGGTGTTGTCTCTGATGATATTGTATTTCATCACACTATTGGAAATGTCTTTCAGCAATACCCCATATGAGCCGGAACCCAGGGACTTTTCAAAAATATTGTACTTCATTATTACATTGCGGGTGTACATCACTGCCACTCCGGCCTCATTGCTTCTAAACAAGTTGTGATAATAGGAATTGTCGTGAGAAAACATAAAGTGAAGGCCGTATCTGTGATTGTACTCCACCTTGTTGTTCCTATTTTCAGTCATGGTTACAAATTCCAGGTAGATGCCATCCCTATGGCCTTTAATATAATTGCCACTAATGAGGGCGGTATCAGACTTCCAGAGGTGAATTCCATTGCCCGTCCGGTGAGATCTGGTTTCAAAAGCTTCTAGAAAGTTGTCCAGAATTACCATATTTTCCGAGTTGGAGATATGGATTCCAAAAAATGTATTGATGATTCGGTTGTTCACAACCTTCAAATACCTACTGTCAAAAACTTTAACAGCAGCATTGTCATTTTGAGTGGCGTATCCTGTATTTATTAATTCAAGACCTTCAATACGAACCGAATCAGCTGCAATCAGGAAGATGTCTCCGGAGTTCATACCATCAATTTTCGGAAAGTTGGATCCAATGACTATCAGGGGTTTTTGAATAATTATCTCTTTTTCAAAGTACTCTCCCTCAGAGATAAAAATAGTATCACCCGGAAGGGCCTGGTCAATTGAAGCCTGTATAGATTCTCCCACCTTGACCACATGAGTTGATTGAGCCTGCAGGCCAGGCGGCACAAAAACGATAAAGCCTGAAGCAAAAAGCCCAAATACCCACCATTTATCAATAAATTTAGTCATGATAATTTCCTTTTTAGGGTTATTTATACTTGGTCAGTACTTCACCCCAAACCAATCGGATGCCGTTCATTTCTGAGCGAAGTTCATTGGCCTTCTCCTCATTGGGCAATGCAATAATCTCGCTATTCATAGGAGTTCTTACTTCGGGGGTTTGAAGGAAATAGGTATAGTGAACATCCAATAATTCCCCTGGATTAGAGAAATCAACTATCAACTCATATGAGTAATTATGTCTTTTCCCCTCTTCAGAATCCAGGAACATCACCATGCAGTTTACATCGTCAAACATGAAAATTCTTCCCTTATCAGTCACTAATTGCGCGCCAAAACGCTCATCCATAAGTTTCATTTTACACAACTCGCAATCATCGTGACCAAAATTGATAGGCCTGGGCTCCACCGTACATCCAATGATAAATAAGGCCATAGCCATTAGAAAAAATAAAGGTTTCATCTTATGTAAGTTTTAGGTTCGGTAAAAAATCCTCCCCGCTTTAAAAAAAAAATACGGGGAGAACAACAAGTCATAGTTTTCTTCTCAGTTTTTTAAACAAGCCCAGTTCATATAACCAGGTCATTACTGCGACAAATGCAGATCCTCCCATAATCCAACCCGCTGTATCAGGGCCTGAATAAGCAAGGAAATTGAGCAATTGCTCATACCCAATAAGTGGAGGCTGGTAGCTCATATCAGGAATTTTTATCGCTGCGGTGGGATCGAGATTGTGACCGTAGTCATAGCCCCACAAATACATATCCACAAGTGCAGCTATTCCAAAAAGTATCAAAATGACTGCATATGCTCCGAGGAGGGTCCTCTTGCCGGTAATTGCGGCTATCAAACCTATGGCGATAATCACTGCAACTACATATTTTAGAATTAAGAACTCGGGAAACATCTCCTCACTTATGGCACCCATTCCGATATAAAAGTTCATCTTATTAATACTGGCAATATCACCGGTGAGGTGATCGATCCAAATCTGCATACCGATTCCCTCGGGGTACTGGGGAGCCCATAACAGTATTTGCCAGATCGGCAAATAATAGGCTGAAATTAGTGCCAGTGCTGATAATGCCGTTAAAACTCTTGAGCTTGGACTCATATTAAAATTTTTTGCAGTATTACCCGGCAGCTGAATTTTCAACTGCCGGGAGCAACCGGTGTATGAAGGGGCCATCAAAACTCACTGCCATGATGTATGTCGGCCCCAATTCTACTCTACTTACCTGTTGAATAAGTCAATGGCACATTTGAGCCTCTTGGAGAAACCCTCACATAGCCTTGCATTTCCTGATGGAGTGCAGAACAAAAATCTGTACAGTAAAAGGGGAATATACCCACCCGGTCTGCAATCCATTTTAGGGTAAGTGTCTCACCGGGCATGATCAGTATCTCAGCATTATTTGCGCCCTTTATAGCAAATCCATGAGGGAGATCCCATTCCTGCTCGAGATTGGTTACATGCCAATAAACGGTATCTCCTACAAAGATGCCCTCAATATTGTCAGGTCTAAAGTGCGATCGAATTGAGGTCATATACACCCTCACAACATTATCACTCTCTCTTTCTACCCTTGCCTCCCCGGGACCTCTTGTCACGTAGGGGTGATTGTTATCCTCTATTCTGAAAAATCGAACTTGCCGGTCTTTAATCAAGTCTGCGGGGAAGGCCTCAGCATAGTGGGGCTCTCCTATTGTTGGGAAGTCCAACAACAGTTCAAGTCTTCCATTAGAGATATCAAACAACTGAGCAGAGTGGCACAATTCAGGGCCGGTTGGCAAATAGCGATCTTTGGTAATCTTATTGTAGGCTACCAAATACTTGCCATGTGGGTCAGCAGTACAACCTCCTGGCACCATTAAGTGACCAACTGAGTAGTAAGTAGGCGCCCGGTCAATGACTTCAAGTGTTTTTAAATCCCACATCACCACCTCTGAGGAAACAAACATAGAGGTATACGCATTTCCCTTCCCATCAAATTCGGTGTGCAAAGGCCCAAGGCCCGGCCTTTGAACTTCTCCGTAGAGTACGGACTCATAATTCAGAATAGGCAAACCATTGATATCTCCTTCAAAATCTTCATTTTCAATCGCCTCAATCATTTTTGAGAATGAAAAAACCGGTATCAATGCAGCCAGTTTTCCACTCCCGACTATGTACTCTCCATCGGGGCTTACATCACATCCGTGGGGAGACTTTGGACAAGGAATGAAGTATACAATATCTTTTAACTCAGTAGGATCGAGCATTAGAACCCCCTCTTTGATGGTAGAAGTTGCGCTATGTGTATTTTTATCCTTTTTATTATGAGCATACTGGGCCGGGATTACAGTCCCTTTCCCATTTCTCGCGTGTTCCTCTGCCCGTCTCCAGTTGATGGCCATAATGTAGTCCTTATCTCTTTGAGAAGCATTTACTTCTAATAGGGTATGAGCCATCTCGGTATTGTAGCAAGAAATAAAAAACCAATCTCGAGATACCTTTTTACCGCCACGTGCAAGGTCATAGTTAAATGGAGGCGCATCTATTTGGAAAGCAATATCCATTTCACCATCATCGGGATCGACTGAAATAAAAGTAATGGCTCCCCGGAAGTTTTCCTTATAAGTTGAGATAGGCACATCCACATCGGCAGCTTCACCAAAAGGCACACTAAATCTTGTACCGGCGACCACGTATTCAGTATTTTCAGTAATGAATGGCGAAGAGTGATTACCCGCACTATTGGGAATTTCAAGAATTTCCACCGTCTTAAAGGTGGTAAGGTCAATTCTCGCGACCCTCGGGGTATTGTTTGCGTTGGCAAAAGCCCACCGGGCATCGTGGACTCCATTGGTAGTAGAAATTGCAATATGATGCAAATCATCCCAGGGTATGAATCCATGTGTAGTATTCAATAGCGGTTTGGTTTCCTCTGAAAAACCATATCCATTTTCAGGATGAACAGAAAAAACCGGGATGATTTTAAAGGTACGACCCGAAGGTAAACCTACCACACTGGCCTGTCCATTGAACCCTCCTGAGACAATATTGTAAAACTCATCGTGCTCACCAGGGGGTACATACACCCTACTGGCTGCATCTCCGGTAGCTGCAGCTCCAGGAGCCGGTGGACGACATGAAAAAAGTGCGATCATCATTAAGACCGCGGAACTGATAAAAATTACTGACTTTGTCATTTTAAAAAATTTTACAGGTTTATAAATTTTTCGGGTATAGAAATACCGATATTGTTTTTTGCCTACAAGACTCCTCTATCGCGCTTTCCAGCATGTTCTTCGTCATTGAATCTCAAAAATTCCAAAATATCCCTTGCTTCATCAATTGAAATATTCTGGTTCGGCATACGCACAAGGCACTCTTCCAGCATGGCACGGGCAACCGGATCTTCGTCTAGCATGACATCTACATTGGTGATCATATTCATGATCCACTCCGGACTTCGTCTATTGGTGACATTTAAGTAGCCGGGACCAACCAGGCGTTCTTCAGTTTCATATTTGTGGCAAGCTGCACATTTCACATCACTGATCTGCTTGCCCCTTCTGATCATACTTTGATCGAGGGGATCAGTAAGCTCAACTTTGGTCACTTCACCAACTCCTCTAGGGTCAGGTTTTTGTTCAACCTTGGAAGCCGTCTGGCGTTCTGCAGTCGTTTTTCGCTCAGTTTGCTGGGTTTCGCCTCCACAAGACACCATCAAGGCGAGCATCGAAAGGCTAAATAAAATTGCTATCCATTTCATAATACTGTTAGTTTATTTGTTGAATAATGATTGGTTGATTGATTGTTTTTTGATCTCACCCATTGTCCCGTAAATGCCAGAATAGAGCCGATAAGAAAGAGAAGAGATGCATAGAAAAGCTGGGTGTAAAATCCTGAGATAAAACCCAAACCGGCCCAAAGCATAGTCCCCTGACCAAACAACATGAATTCTGTAAGCAGGAAAGCCAGTGCGAATACAAGCCAGCCCGAGGTAGAAATAAAGTTTATCTTGAATACTCTTTCTGAGAGCAGTATGCCAGCCAAAGTTAGGGTGAAGGTCCCCAACATGATGAGGTGTACAAAGGCTATCACATACATTCTCAAGGTGTAGCTGATCTCTGCCACCTCAGGTAAAACCACAAGAGTTTGAATCAAAATTCGAACTACAAGAGTCAGCAATCCGATTCTTAGCAAAAGAGTTACTGCTCTGTTAGAGGCTGAAAATTCATTGAAGAAAATCCTCATGAGGGGTTTGAGCAAATAGTAAAAAGCAACAGCCTGAATGACCACACCTGCAGCATTGATATAGAATAGTGCAGATGCCGGAGATGACCAATTAACACTTAGCGCATAAGTGAGAATCAACGAAACCTGAATGGCTTCAAAGGTTCCTTTTGGCAGTTTGATTTTGAATCCATTGCAATTGGAGAGAACTATCAATCCTGCGATAATTACATATGAAAACCACCCCACCAGCTGGTAGTGCAAATACCACTGTATACTCATGAAATAAAGCGGGTGAAGGCCGCCCAATAAAGCGCTTACAGGAGCAACCGACCAAAGCCCTATGGTGGATACCAACATCCAGATCACGGACCATCGGGCAAACCTTTTTCCCTCAGCACTCCTGTCTGATTTCTTTAGATCCCTTAGAAAAATGATTGCAAACCAGTAAGCAACCAATACGTGCAGAGTACTGAAAATGATACTCCACATTCCATAGCCCTCGAGGGGAAATGAAACAATCATCCCAATTACAGCGATTGCGTTTAAAAAAAGCATCCATTGATACTGGCCAAGGCTGCGAGTAGTCTTTACAAAAAAGTGAATCAACATACCGGAAGCTGCCATAAATGCCCACCCAAGCATAGCAGCATGAGAATGGCCATGCTTGATATTATTAAAGCTTAGACCAGGTACTTCTCCAATAAAATAATACCGCAATGCAAGACCCATAAAGGACACTATTACCAGAAATCCCATAGCCCAGGCCATCCAGTTCTGAACCAGCTTGTCAGTTGGCCTCTCCTGAGCGGTGTGCAGTGATATGTTTGATCTTGCTGTCATTTATATCTGTTTAATCAGTGAGGTCGTAATGCAAATTCTTCAAATGCTTTTCTCGCTTCCGGAAATATGATATTGTTCTCCAAATGAATATGCAGTCTCAAGTTCTGACCAAACTCATCCAGCATCGCATAGGCTACTTTAAAAGTTCTGGATGAATGGTTGTGCGTACTGAAGTTTCGACTCAGTCTCCGAATTTTATCAAAGCTGTCCATTTGCGTCCTATGGTTATCCTCCAGTTCACAAATCGGAATGTCCACATGACTGAAATACGGCATACTCAAGGGATAACCCCTATCCATAGCGCCATACATGGCTTTGAGATATGGGAAAAGAATCATCTCTTCCTTTTCCATGTGCTTGAAAAGGTGATCGCAAAGCTGGAAAAACAACTCTCGCACCTCGGGTAATTCCGGGTGTTTATCGCCTTCTGTCCTTAGGAGTTTTTCTAAATAAGCCCTCAGCGGTATGACCGAATTTCTCACATATTCATGGTGGACATCAACTACATGTTGAATCAATTTTGTCGGACCAAAGGACTTGTAATCAATGTAAGGCTCAAATTCTGAAACCTTCAGCAATTCGACCCAAATTTCAGCAGGGTTTAAACCTCGCTCTTTGCATGCCTCCTCTAGAGTGACAGTTCCCCCGCAGGAATAGTCGATTTCATAACCACCCAAAACGTCCGCTCTTCTGTAATCATCGGCAACCAATTCCCCCACACTGATATCAAAATTTTGGTTTTTCATATTTAATATTTTCGGGTCTTTTTATCCTTTTTCAGGATAAAAAAAACTATTTCAAACTGGTCAGGAAGGACTGTCCTTCATCTACGGTCCCGGCGGCCTCTTTAATGGAAGTGGTGAGCAAAACGCCCGTTAAATGATCTCTAATGGCTTTAAACTTATTGTGAACCGGGCAGGGATGTACATCAGAGCATTTTTTAAACCCCAGTGCACAGCCGTGAAAAAGCGAATCTCCATCCATGATTTCTACAATTTTGTACAAGCTTATTTCATCCGCATCTCCATTCAACTCAAACCCCCCTTTCGGACCCTTGACTGAAATCAGTAATTTCTTTCTGGCCAATTCCTGCAGTATTTTCGCTGTAAAAGCTTCTGGACTTCCAATGGCCTCCGCTATTTCCGGCAATCTTGCCCTTTGATTTTGCTCGGACCTGGTTGCCAGATAAATCACCGCCTTAATTGAATACTCACATGCCTTTGAAAACATAATTATCATGATTGACACTGCAAATATAATATAAAAACCATAAAAAAGGACAATTTTATCCGAATTAAGTCCATTTTATTTATCCATGGGTTACATTTGTATCAAAAAAGCATTTATTATACTGTTATTCAGCTGCTTATCAATTGTCACAAAAATGTAAATTTTATGATACAATATCTCTTATGGAGTATTTTTGTCCAACAGTTCACTCTAAGAACAAAAAAAGTCGTTGAAATCTAGGATTTCCAGGGATTGGATATTAACTTCATCTGACCTTTACAGAAATAAATCCCAATCAGATATTTTCTTTCACCATTTTAAATAACTGAAGCTTTTCACGATACAATAGCTATACCTGTTGTTTATGTAGCAATATATGGCTTGATTCGATTTTGTTCCTTGTGCATCAAAGACCAATGCCGATTTTCCACTACTCGTAAAACTAAACCTTATTGGTATTGGTAGTAATCTCGCGTTCTCCCTTACTTTATGTCTTGATGCTTCGAAGGGATCAGCACAAGTTCAAAAAGGAACAAAAATCAAGGCTGTCCAGTATTTGGCCAATTCCTTAAAGGCCGGACAAAAAGGTGGAGAACTGCGAACCGATATGCTAATTGGATGTACTCTGCTGCCGAAAATTTCAAGGAATGTATCCTTAAGCTAGCTTAATGGATTCGATAAACTGGCTCGTCAGTCGTATTAAATCTCATTCATAAAAAAATGCGAAACTCAACTAATTAAACAACCTCAATTGCTGGATTACATTTTAGAGAATTTTGTCTCGCACTGCTTTAAATGTTCAGTTTTTAAACTTAATTTTGCTGTTGTTTTACACATTGAATGTTATGGAAAACAAGATCGGTAAAAACATTGCTTTTTTGCGAAAAAAAAGAGGATGGACCCAGCAGGATCTATCGGAGAAACTCCATATCCCAAGGCCCACACTCGGGGGATATGAAAGGGCCTATTCCGAACCGGGGATTGAAGGCATATTAAAATTAGCGAGGATATTTAATGTATCTGTTGAAGATTTAATCGCCCGTAGGTTGTGGGAAGGAGAGACCAGGGTGGAGGATATGGGAGAGCTTAAAGTACTCGCCATCAGTGTAAATGAGGAGAATAAATCAAATATTGAACTTGTGGAGGCCAAAGCCGAGGCGGGCTATACGGAGAGTTTTGACGATCCTTCCTATATCAAACAACTACCAAGGATTTTTTTGCCAACACTTCAAGAGGGAACTTACCGGGCCTTTGAGATTAGGGGCGACTCCATGTTGCCCATGAATGAATCGGACATAGTGGTCTGCTCATTTGTGGAGCGGATTAAGGACGTAAAAGACGGAAACACCTACGTACTGGTAACAAAAGAGGAAGGGGTTGTCTATAAGCGTCTCAAGAAAAATGAACGGTCAAAGAAAATGGTATTGATTTCCGATAACGACCTTTACGCACCCTATGAATTGCCCTACAGCGCAATAGCAGAGCTTTGGAAGTACGAATCTCACATATCCTTTACTGAGCCCGGTTCGGCTGCAAGGGCCTGGATGGATTCGAGACTGGAATCAATGGCGAGGGATATCAAACACATCAAAAGTAAGGTATAGCACACTTATTCTCATTGCGCCATTCAACAGCAGACGAGAATTTAACCTTTACAATGATTTTTATCATTTAATACCTATTTTTTGGATCACCCTTCCAAGTAATAATTTGGGCAGGTCATTCAACTTCAATGGGTTGCTGGAGTTTGTTTTTCCTAAAATTTAACATCTATTCTATTTTCTCGAGGCAACCAATGGTGAAAGTCCTGCATATATCCTATGAAAGCAATCACCAAAACATTTGATCATGAAATATCTTTTGACTTCCTGCGCTCATTTTTTAATTCTAACTCTTCTCTCGAGTACAACAAATGTTCTGGCACAGCCCGTGATTTCAGCACCTCAGATACTTGACTTTGGCAATGTTGGATTTGAAAAAAACAGAACCATCAATAATTTCATTTGGAACGAGGGGAATGAATTGCTGGAAATTGAAAACTTTTTCGTCACCGGGGATCAATTTACTGCCGAAATTGAAACCACCGAAATACACCCCCATATGACCACGAGGCTGATTGTAAGCTTTCAAGCTGATCAGGTGGGAACTTTCCAGGAAACCCTAACCCTAGTGAGCAATGACCCGAATATGCCTGTTCTAGAAATTCCAATTACTGCTCAGGTCAATTTCAGTCCACCGGCTTTTTTCAATGGGCAAATTGATGGAAATGATGTTCAACTTTTTTGGGGGGTAAATACCTTTGAAGGCGATTGGTTGGGCTACGATAAAACAGACGATCTCGTCGGGGTAATGATGGGTGCTATGGGAACCATAAGAGTTGGTGCTAAGTGGCCTTCCGATGCACTTTCTAATTTCATCGGCAGCGAGATCACTAAATTGGCATACATCCCGGTAAATCCTGATGTTGAGTATAAACTGCAAATCTGGGAGGGTGAAAATGGCGAAAATCTTTTAATGAGCCAAATAGATCAACCACCTTTTTATGAAATCTACACTGAGGTTGTATTGAATAGCCCCGTTGAAATTGAGGCGGGTAAGACCTATTGGTTTGCCATAGAAGCCACCAGTTTTGAAGATGAACAAATTGTGCTGGCATACAACCTTCAAAATACCGATATAGGGCTCGGGGATATGATCTTTCGATCTGATGGATGGCAGAGGTTTAATCCTGACGGATTTCAAGGAAACTGGAATATTCGCGCACTGGTTCAGCCCTCTCAGGGACAAGTAGACTTGCCGGAAACTAATGCTTTATACAAAGATGACATACTGTGGGTAGGATCCTTTTCAAATGACCTAACTCTAACAGATTCTCCAATAGAGATCAGTGGTTTTCAAGGGAGGTCCGGGGCTGGATCAGGTCCTGAATTTATCGGCTACAATCTTTACAGAAATGACAACCTGCTCAATCCAGTTCCACTCACCACTACCGAGTTCCTCGATGAAGATCTTCCCAATGGAATCTACACTTACGGATTGACCAATGTGTTTGATCAGGGGGAAAGTGGGGCCCGAACATTGACCTTTCAGGTGGGTGCTCCCTTTTTGAAATTATCCAGGGAGCTCATTTTGGATAGTCTAGTGTTTGACAGCCTGTACACTTATGAGTTTACTATTTACAATATCGGGGGTGATATCCTGGAGTGGTCCATGATCAATTCACTTCCTCCTTATTTAGAAATTTCCCAAACAGCAGGAACTACTGAATCCGGGGACAGCAGCGTGTTGATTTTGGAAGTAAACAGCACATTATTGCCGGCTGGTGACAACAACTTCTTCCTCACTTATTCTTCCAACAATATTTTTCAGGCGGACCAAAGTGTAAGGCTGAGGCTAATCAATGAACCGATTACTGGTCTTTTTCAAGAAGATACTGCCATTAATTTCGGGATGGTGCCGGTTGGCCGGGAAAAATTGATGGCAATCGAATTTAAAAATACCGGAAATGTGAGAACATTTATGTATCCCATCACACTGGATAATACAGATAACTTCAGAGCCAACTTTACACAATGGACCTTAGACCCGGGAGAGTCTACCAGTCTACTGGTATACTTCACTCCCGATGATGACGGTTTTTACAGTACTCAATTGAGGTTCAATACCTTTAATCCTTATTCAACCGAAACCATCGAAATAGAAATCAACGGGCAGGGTGTTTTTCCACCCCCTGTGCAGCTCAGTGGGGAATTTACAGGTCAGGGAATAGAGCTCAACTGGCTGCCTCCGGGTGCTTCACCAAATGAACTTCGATACGGGACCGGGGAGCCTTCTACCTCAATTATGGCTGCTGCACAAATGCCTATTGAAATAGGTGCAAAATTTACATCCACCGAATTGATGCCTTACGATAACAGGTCGCTAACAGCTGTAAATTTATTCCTTCTTGAAGCTGATGCTGATTTTACCGTAAAGGTTTATACCGATGAATCAGGCGAATCTCCACTGTATGAGATACCAGTTGACGACCCTAAAGTCAATCAGTGGAACGAAGTGGAGCTCCCCGCTCCTTTGGATCTCAGTGGGTTGGACTACCTTTGGATATCCTATCAAATCATTCCCAATAAGGAGTTTTTTTCCATAGCTGCTGATGGAGGGCCGGCAATACCCGGCAAGGGTGATCTTGTAAAAATTGCCGATATGGATTGGGAAAGTCTGGGGTCATTTAATCTCAACTTCAATTGGATAATTAAAGGAGTAATAGAGAGTAATGGAGGCCTTCAGCCTGAAATTTCACAGGGAAATGGTCTTGCCTCTTCGCGTTCTTCTCTCAATTTAGAAGGTTACAGGGTTTTTAGAGATGGAGTCCAGCTCCATTCAAATCTTATTCAGGAGACCAGTTTTACAGATTCTGATATAAGTGAGGGTGTGGTTTACAACTACCAGGTAATTGCCGTTTACAATTTAGGGGAGAGTGCTGAAGCAGTAGTTTCTGTAGAAGTACCCTTTAATTTCACACTTCCGGATGGTTGGGATTTTACCCCCACCCATTCTATGCACCACATACACCTGCCCGAAGGTCTCGATCACGAGGACATCGGACTTCGCAAAGGGGATTTAATTGGTCTATTCTATGAAAGAGATGGAATTGAGCATTGTGCCGGACTGATGTATTGGGATGGAAATCACAGGGTGGTTACTGCTTACGGCAGTGATCCACAGACTATGGATAAAGACGGGTTTGAACCAGGTGAAACTCTAAATTGGAAAGTCTATAACCACCAAACCGGAATGGTTTCAAGCCTCATAGCTCGGTACGACACCAATATGCCACACCATGACGGCAGATTTGCAAACATGGGTTTATCCATGCTTACAGCCCTTACGAGAGGAACTGTCAATACCATTGATGAAAAGGCTTCATCTATTTCACTTTTTCCCAATCCCGCTATTGACCAATTCTATTTGAAGGGTTTAGAAGGGAATGCACAAATATCCATATACGACATGAGGGGCAAATTGCTCAAGAGAGTTGAGTTCAGCGGCAATCCTATCGACATTAGAGAATTCTTATCCGGGGTTTATGTTTTAGAAATAGTTGACTTCAAAAGTATTCATCGCAAATTCTTGATTGTAAGGTAGGTAATCATGAGATGATTCAGCCGAGGGCCGGGGAGTAATTTCCGGCCCTTTTTTGCGAAAAATCTACCCTTTAGAATGTCAAATTCACCTATATAAGATTATTTTTCAGCTGATGGTGCCAAATCTTCAACCCAGCTTTACTAAAAACCAATCACTCAATTCTTCTCCTTCGATTTAGCTCCATGCACCGAACCAGTTTTCAATGAACTGGCCTTTGCAAAATTCATTCATTGGAATCTATCTCAAAACTGTGACCGTACCCCTTTCGACCTTTTTAACTCCATTTAAAAAAGTCATTCTAGCAACCCAAACATAAGCACCCTGTGGCACAATGACTCCCTTGAATGTGCCATCCCAATATTCCGCCGGACTGCCGTCATCGAGCCGGTTGGAAAACCAAAGCTGTTCACCCCAGGGAGAGTAAATGCTGATTTCATACTTGATCATTCCAACTCCTACGGGCTTAAAATACCTAACATCGATTGCACCATAGTCCGGGGACATGGCGCTGGGGGCGAAAAAGGTGGTGATCCACTGAGGTTCTACTGGCTTGCTTGTGGTGTCTGTGCACAAAAACTCCCCATTGTTGAAATTATAGGCGATCAACTCAACGGTTACCGGTCTATTGACATCGTATTCGTGTACGGGATTTTCCTGCTCACTCAGACTGCCATCTCCAAAGTCCCAGAGGTAAGCATCAGCATCAATCGAATAATTGAAAAACTCCACATCTCCCAATATATCGGTATTGACACCGGCTTCGTATTCAAAGTCAGCCATCGGTCTTAAAAACACTTTCACTGCCTTTTCCAGGACAATACTATCCCTGCAAATATCTCCGTAGGTAGCAGTCAAACGAACATTATAATCACCTGAGGATTCGTATGCGTGCACAGGATTATCCAGTGTGCTCTCAAAACTTCCATCTCCAAAGTTCCAGTAGTAATTCATAGGCAAATCACCTGTGGATCTGTTGGCAAAGGTCACCTCCAAAGGGGGGCAACCCATTTCTGCAGAAACCGAAAAGTCGGGTTTGGGTCTACTATGTATGACAATTTCTTTTCCTAACTCAGCCGGACAGCCGGTTGCCGGATGCAACATGCGTAGATTGACCTGATAGATTCCGGCCTCTTCATACCTGTGCACAGGAGAGCTTTGATTGGATTGGTTGCCATCTCCGAACTCCCAAACAGGAGAGCTTGCATTGGTCGAAAGATTTTGAAAAGTGACCAGATCGCCGATGCAACTTTCGCGGCGAAACTCAAAATCGATATCCGGAGCATCCAACAGTCTGAAAAAGGTGGTATCTGTATGACTCCCACAATTGGTCGCTCTGAGGACAACAGTATATTCTCCTGCCTCCTCCAAAAGGAATTCCGGAAAGCGCTCACTGCTGCCTGCGACTACCTCATTGTCAAAAATTAACTCCCAGTTCAGATGAGCTCCGGGAGTTGAAAAACTAACCGGCTGAAACAGATGGGGAGAGCAGGCTTGATTCAAAGGCATCTCAATAAATGCGGTGACATTGGGAGGGAATACTCTTATTTCCCGCTGAAGGGTATCAATTCCACAGTGGTTTTCAACGACCAACTCAATGGCATAGTCCACATAAGTACTATCCACTGTATAAATCTGAGAAGGAGGATTGAAAAGATTAGAATTATTGCCGTTTCCAAAATCCCAGAAAAATAATTCAGGATTACCTGTGGAAGTGTTGGAAAAAAAGACCTCAAAGGGCGAGCAACCCGATGGTTCACTCAAACCAAATTCGGCAAGCGGCAACGGGTAAACCCGGACATTTTGCTCCAACTGATCGTGTCCACAAGCGTTCATGGCGATCAGTTGTATGGTGTATATACTGTCCGTATCCCCGACAAACAATGCTATATTGCCCGGATCATCCAGAAAGATAGAATCAGATCCGATTACCCAAATGAATTCCGGTTCATAGCCGCTGCTGAGATTGACCAGCTGCAAATCGAAAGGTTCACATCCCTCATTCTCGGGAAGTTCAAAATCTGCCACCGGAATCTCAATGGTCGTCACTTCTCTACTCGTGTTGTGACTACATCCCTCGCCGGAAATCACTTCCAACACAATGGTAAAAGTACCGGTATTATTGAAAACATGGGAAGGGTTTGGCTGTGTACTGCTGTTTCCATCTCCGAAATCCCAATTGTACATTTGTCCTCCGACACTGTTATTGACCGGACTAAATGGATCTCCCACACAAAGAAAATTCTCCACTGAAAAATCTGCCACAGGATTGGAATTGAAAACAAAAGAGCGGGTAGCACATGCAGTGCAATTTTCAATCAGACTGCTTTCGATGCAGTATTCGTATTCATAGATTTGACCGGGACTGAGCAGGCTGAGGTTGATTTCACCGGTTACAACATTGACCAATCCGGGACCTGACCAGGTACCTCCGGGTGGTTCAGCCGGGGAAAGGATAAATACCTCAGGGCCTTCACATTCTTCATCTGGATCACCCACCACCAAATCCAATCCTGGATCAAGGGCCTCAACACTTACCTCTGCAAACAACTCACAACTACTGCCCCCAAGAAAAGTATATTGGTAGGTATGTTCGCCGGGACCGGCCTGATCGAGATCAATCAATCCGGTTTGACTATTGACCCCGGGCCCGGACCAAACGCCACCTTCAGGGCTTGCTTCCAATTGAAAACTTCCTGAAACGGAGCATATAATGGTGTCTGCAAATCCAACCACTAATTCGGGCTTTTCAACAATTTCGATAACCAGACTTTCCCTCAAACTGCAGGCATTCCACTCGTAATCGACCCATATGGTGTAAAAACCTGGTACCAATCCCCCTGCACCAGAATTGAATGAACCCTCTGAACTGACCACTCCAGGACCTGACCAAATGACTTCCCCTCCATCGGGGTTGACAGAAAAATTGGTGAGTTCATTCAAATTTTCATCAAAATCCTCCAGGCACAACTGTAGGCTATCGGTTAGCTGCAGTGTGGGAAACTCTTCAACCAGCAACTCATCCGTGAGCACAATCTCACAGTCATTGGAATCCAGGAATACATAGCTGATCTCAAATAATCCGGTTCCAGAAATTTCAGGGTCAAATAAGCCTATAATGGAATCGACTATGCCACTGCCCGACCACTGCCCACCGGTAGGGTTGGCAGTGAGTGCAACTGGTTCACTATCCTCACAAAGAACGGGTGCGTCAAACCATCCACTTTCTGATTCCAGCACCCCTATTTCAATTTCGTCGCTGATTTCACAAGGGCTGATCTCAAAGCTGTAGATTAGGGTGTAACTCTGCCCTGCCTCGAGGCCTGAAGGATCAAATACACCTTCCACTCCGTCCACAATTCCCGGACCGGACCATTGACCCCCGGGTGGTTCCGCTAACAACTGCACTGCTGGTGAGTTAAGACAAATCTCCTCAGGATTATTCCCAAAAATAATCTCCCCTGTAACTATGCTGATCGGAAAAGAAATGGAAGTATCACTGCAGGGCCCAAGAATGTCAAGCATCACCTCACCGGACTCTGAAAAAGTGATCGGCGGAAAGTCTCCTCCGGTAGCTGAGGGATAAGAACCATTGACAAAAGTCCACTCAATGCTTTCTACTGAACCCGAGAGCGAAAAGCCCAAATCTGCTGCGGTTAGTGTAATTTCATCACAATAAGGTTCTGGAGGATCAATTTGAAGGTTGATATCCTCAAAAATTTCGATTGTCTGAATAAATTCATCCGTACCGCAGGCATTGGTTGCATTGAGAGTAATGGTGTATTCACCCGGTTGGTAAAAAATGACTTCAATGTTGGGTGAATTCATGCTGAGATTGGTGTCTGCCAGCTCCCATAGGGCAGAGCCTGATGGAGAAATTGACCATAAATGACCGGAGGAATTTTCCGATTGATTATCGAGACTAAGCACAACCGGCACACAGGCAGGCTCTGCTGCTGTTGTGGCTGAAAAATCGGCGATCGGAGGGTCTACTACCTGAATACTGACAGAGGTCATGTCCATTCCACACTGATTGCTTGCAGAAAGGAGGATGGTGTAAAAACCGGGTTCATCAAAACTTATGATTGGATTGGCTTCTGTGCTGGTGACCCCATTGCCAAAATCCCATAAATAGCTATTGGCATTACAGCTGGTATTGGAGATGCTTACCTCTGTGTCTACACAAATCTGAAAAGGCAAACTAAAGGAGGCCTCAGGTCTCACGATGATGCCAAAATCATAGGTACCGGACTGGCAACTGATACCGTCATCACAGTCCTTTTGACCTTTAAAACAAAGTGAAAAAGGACGTATGGGCGGGCCGGTGCAAACAAGGCTATCGGGAATATTGTACACATGCTGAAAGGGTTCGTAGCCATACAGTGTATCCACATTCCCGTCTCGCCAATCCACTACAAAAAAATCAAAACCAGCTGCACTTGTATTGTTCAAAGTGATGGTTTGGCCTTCACAGAATTGAGGCCCTCCCAGGGGAGAAAACCCCACATTCAAATCTCCACAATCGTTGTCAAAGCATGGTGGGAAAAAACAGTTTTGGCCGAAAGAAACATTTTGGCTTAAAAAAATAAAAACCACTGTTAAAAAGGAGAATAAAATAACTCGCCGCGATTTCATCCTAAATTGATTTATGGTGTCCAGATACTCTCATACATTTTATATCTTCCGGGGGTGATTAATGAAGTCACACATCTCGTATGACTACCATAGGGCACCTGATCACTTTTTCCTGCGAGATTGCAGGAAGGACTGATGGGAAAGTAAACACCCATACTCATTTCAATCGTATTGTTGAGGTAGTTTCTCAGTCCTGAAAGATTACTGGAGTAAGCCAGGCCCAGCTCCACCCTAGCACCATTGGGTATTGTCCATCCAAATTCTACCTTAAAAGTCATCCAACTCGTATTCACCCCTTCTTCAGGCCTTCTATTGGTGTGGTAATATACACCTGCTGCCAGAAAGCGATTAAAGGAAGTTCTGAACCCGGCTTGAAGATAAGAGATTTTTGACTGAAGCTCGGTTACCAGCAGGGGGCGCACCGCCAAAAATTGCCTGTTGTTCATCCAGGGTATGAATTCATAAGTGGCAAACAGGCTGAATCTCGGAGGGATTTTTTCTCCGGTACCCAGTATAGATTCCTCATTACCGGTTAAATTTCCACTGTTAAGAGAAAAAGCATTGTGAAAAGCCAAACCGTATAAAATAGTACCGGAACGAGGATTGGTATGGTCCAATAGGATTCGGTGTGATATTCCTGCGGAGGGAGTCAAAAACCAATTGGAATAGCCCTCATTGGGAGGGACAAATGAGGTTGGATTGACTATGCCCATCCTGTTAAACAGCCCATACTTGGGATCGAGTTGGTCCGAAAAAGTAAGCCGGCTGAAGTCTATGCTGTTCTGCGACCATTGCAAACCAGCACCTATGCGTATATTGTGCCAGGCATCCCCCACAGAAAAGGGAATGGTCCCGGCAAAACGAAAACCGAGGTCAACCCTCCTCAAGATGCCTTCCCCCTCTTCGTTGAAACCCATATTTATGCCATAGTCAAAAACTGAACAAGGCATACTCTCTTCCAAACTAAACCTCCCGGAGCGAAAGGCCCTCACATCCGATGCCTCCCACTGATTCTTAAAAGCCGCCTGGAAACCAAATCCACCCTTGTAGCCCACCAATGAGGGATTAAAGGAGGATTCGTTGTGAAAAAACTGATTGAAAAAAGGGTCCTGGGCATGAAGAAGAACATTGCTAGCAAACCACATAGCAAAAATTGAAACAGAGATTTTAAGGTACGCAAGCTGCATAATAATTCTCTTAATTGAGCTAAGGTACAAATTTTTACAGATATTAAATTGAATGCTACAAGGCAACAACTGTGGACAATAGTCCGGTTGATACATGCAGACCATCAATTTTTACCCCTGCATTGGTACAACTATCCTGTAAATTTACCCTTACTTTGGCACGAAAACTACTTAAAATTACCATTACTTTGACACATAATTTACCAAAAAACACCCTAACTTTGTGCAATGATAAAGCGTTTGGCAATAGAGGAACTAGAAAAATGGAGAACATCAGAAGTGCGAAAACCTCTGGTGCTGAGGGGTGCCAGGCAAGTGGGGAAAACAACTCTGGTCAACCAATTTTCAGAGAACTACGAACATTATCTGTACCTGAATCTCGAGCTCCCTGAAGACAAACAGCCAT
>REEI01000084.1 GCA_007695145.1 Saprospirales bacterium
AAGCATTTCAACAGCTTTTTTTGTAGTGTATAAAATTTACAGGAAAGTTAGGTAAATAGGGAAATACTTCCTGTGCAGAGCCCCCTAAATATGTGGAGTAAACCGGTTGAAAATTCTGATCAAATTTGGATAAAAAAAACGAGGTAGAGCCTGGATTAGTTTGTTGAAAAGCATTGGGAGTTGTAAAGAAATCAGAGGAAGAAGTTGCTCCAATCAGATAGATGGCACTTCCATCATTTGTCACCTTAATTTTTGGATTAACGGTGCCATTATCCCCACCCCAATAACTGCTGTACAAAACATTACCAGTAGAATCCATTTTAACCAGGGCTAAATTTGGGTCCCCTTTTAATGAATTCTGGAAGGCGTCAGGGGTTGTTGGAAAATCAGGACTACTGGTGGGAGCTACAATATAAAGATTCCCTTGATCATCAGATTCCATTTCAAGCTCAAACTCACCAAATCCCCATATACCGTCATTTGAATTACCCCCTAGATATGTTGAAAATAAGAGATTTCCCGAATAATCAAAGCTAGTTACAAAAAGAGAGAGGCCCCCTAATGCGCTTTCCTGAAAAGCACCTGGAGTGGTTGGCAGTGTTTTGCTATTGGTAAGTCCGGCAACTACAAAACGGTCTTCCAATGCTTCAACCGACAAGATTCTATCGTTTTCCTCTCCACCCCAAAAGGTAGTGTATTTATTTGCCCCCATAGAATCGAGTATTGAGATTCCACCTGCCAGTGTTGACCCTGGAGAGGGATTGTTAGGCATAGCAGCATCTGCTGTAACTGGAAATAAAGCCCCTGTTACGGTTCCAACCACAATTAAATCGCCATTGGGCAATATGGCAAGGTCGTAAATTTGATCGTTGGTTGCACTTCCCCAGTAAGTAGAAAAGACCAACTGGTGGTCTTTATCAAAGCGCGAAATGACTCCATCGTCCCAGCTTGAAAAGGAAAAAGCGGTTTCTCCAATGACCCCGGGTGTTGTTGGATAATCAGAACCACGAGAAGTCCCGGCAATTATGTAGCCATCATCATCGTCAACTTCTAAAAGACGAAAAATATCCTGCTGGTTTGATCCAAGGTAAGAGGAATAACAAACCTCTACAGAGTCATAATTTAATTGGCTGATTCCCCTTTGATAGGTTTGAAGCAATATCCCGCCACTCATTAATAGCACTATCAAAAATTTTGACGAGGCTTTATGGCTTAAACGGAATAAATCATTTCTTATCCTCAAAAGCTTTTGAGCGGTCAAGGACTTGACATAATTATTGTGGGTTTTTAAGTAATTCATAATATTTAAGGATTTTATATATTATATTTTGCAAACATATGTTATTTGCAAAACATGGCCAAAAATTAATATATATATAAATAAAATTATGTGTAATTTATTTATTTTATGAATATTACAAATTATTTTATAATCGAATTGTTGCTGGTGCCTTTACATGCGAACAAGAAGATAGACATAGCGGTGTGTCCTTTTTAAATAGACCGACTGTAAAAAAGAGATTGTGGATGAAACAACCCTTGTATTTATGGAGACTTTACTATATTTGTAATCATCAGTAACAAAAAACACATTAGAAAAAGATACTATTAATGACAATCTCTAAACATGCATAAAAAACTTACGACTCTTGTCCTCTTTTCTCTGATGCTCTCCGTGCTTTCTTCGCAACAAAATTTCAATCTGGAGTTTGTGGGCAACCTGGATTATCCGGAAAATGCAAGTGATGTATGGGGTTATGTTGGACCTGATAGCACAGAATATGCCATAATGGGTGTGCGCAATGGTACCGCCGTTATTGACCTTTCCGATCCTGCCAATCCCGAGGAGTTCCTATTCGTTTCCGGGGCCAATAGCATTTGGAGAGATATGAAAACCTGGGATAATTACATTTATGCAGTAGCCGATCAGGGAGTAGATGGATTGCTGATTATCGATATGTCCAATGCCCCTGATACTGCTGAATTCAAGTTCTGGCAACCCTCCATTACAATAGGTGGGATTACCCGGACCCTCAACCGGTGCCACAATATGTGGATAGATGAAGATGGGTATGCTTATCTCTCGGGTTGTAACATGAATTCCGGTGGAGTAATAATCATTGACCTGCATTCAGATCCATGGAACCCGGACTTTGTCGCCGCTGCGCAAAATAAATACTCTCACGATAATTATGTCAGAGACAGTATGTTATACAGTGCAGAGATTTACCAGGGTGTTTTTTCTATTCAGGATATTACCGATAGGACCAACCCCCAATTTGTAAATGACCAAACCACTACCTCCAGCTTTACTCACAACTGCTGGAAGTCTGACAACGGAAATTACATCTTTACCACCGATGAGGTAGCGGGAGCATTTGTAGATGCATATGATATTTCCGATCCGCTCAACATTCAGTATCTTTCTTCTTTTAGACCCAAAACTAACGAAAGTGAAGGGGTCATTCCTCACAATGTCCACTATCACAATGGCTACCTGGTGGTTTCCTGGTATACCGATGGAGTCATCATAGTAGATGCTCACCGACCGGAGAATATGGTAAAAGTGGGACAGTACGACACCTACCCGGGACCGCATGGTGGGTTTGCAGGATGCTGGGGCGCGTTTCCGTACTTGCCTTCCGGCCTTGTCCTGGCATCGGATATTCAAACGGGATTGTATGTACTTGAACCCACCTATGTAAGGGCATCGTATCTTGAAGGAAAGGTAATCTCAGCCATAGATAGTTCAAACATTCCGAATGTATTGGTGGAGATCCAGACAGATTTTCCCAACGGTGCAAATACAGGGGCCAATGGCTTGTATAAAACGGGCTTAGCTGAAGAGGGTTTTTTCAATGTACTTTTTTCTCATCCAGACTATCAGGATACCATTATTTACATAGAATTGGAACGCACGGAAGTAATTGAACTGAATGTTGCACTTTCACCTCCTGTTTGCACCCCACCTACCATTCAGGCTCACTCACTTTCCAAACATCAGACAATTGGGACAGAGGTAGAGCTCAACTGGTCCCGTGGAAATGGTGACCGGATGCTTATCATTGCACGGGAAGGTGCAGATGTGAATGTGCTTCCATCCAATGGGCAGCAGTATTTGGCCAGCGACACTTTTTCTATGGGACATGATTTTGGTATGGGCAATTATACTGTTTACGATGGCACCGGCACACAGGTAACTATTAGCAATCTCGAACTGGATACTGAGTACTATTTTGCTCTGTTTGAATACAGTCTTATTGACCATTGCTATCTGTTACCTCCATTGTATGGGTCTCTTCTCACACTTCCTGAAACCGCTGATATCGCCCTCCAAAAACTATCGGACAGAGATTCTGTGGAAGCTGGAGATAGTGTTCAGTTTACTTTTATAATCACTAATTCGGGGCCTTATGAATCTGGGCAAATAACTCTAATTGACAGCCTTCCCGATGAGCTAGAGTATATAAACAGTTCTCCTCCGGCAAGTCAGGATTCCAATGTTATTGAATGGACTTTTAACAATTTGTTGCCCGGCGATACCATTACTGCTATCTTAACTACAATGGTAGGTGGTTCTCTTAGCGGCGATCGTATTCAAAATTTTGCTCTGGCTACTTCAGAGACTTTGGATGACAATCCGGACAATAATTTTGATAGTGCGCTACTATTTGTCGATTGCAGTCTATTTTCCTGTGAAAACATTTTAGCCTATGCGACTGAGATCGATTGTGGAGCCTGGGTTGATTTTGAACCTCATGGCTGCAATTTTTCTTCAGGGGATTTTTTTGAAGTGGGAAACACACAGGTCAATTGTTTCTTCGATGATAGTTGTGGACTACCCGATTCCTGCTCTTTTTTAATAACGGTTATCGACACCATTTCACCGCAAATTGAGAATTGTCCCCAGCATTTGGTGTTTGTCGGATGTGACACGGATGTTTTGGCCAACCCCCCTTTTTCAGATAGTTTAAGTAGTGTTGATTATACACAATTTAGTGACTCGTTGAACCTTGGAGTAGCATTCGATAATTGTGGTATCTCTCATATTCAATATCAGGACTCCCTCTTTGTAAATTGTACTCTTCAGGTGTTTAGAACATGGGTGATTTCTGATGAGGAGGAAAATTACACAAGTTGTCTTCAGGAAATTGAAATACAATTTCCTATTCTTTCAGTTCATTGCCCGGCCGATACTGTTTTAACTGCCTGTACTCAAGAAGCCGTCTTAGAAAATGCATTTGATCAATGGCTCCTTTTGGCAGAATTATCCGGTGGTTGTGAGCCTTCGCTGATCCACGATGGAGTCTTCAGCTCTGTCTCTTGTGGTGGTTCTCTTTCGGTGACTTTCAATGCAGTGGACAGCTGCGGACAGCAAGCACAGTGCCAGGCGATATTTCAAGTCGAAAATGTTTCTGATTTGATTCTCAAGTGCCCGGCCGATACTGTTTTAACTGCCTGTACTCAAGAAGCCGTCTTAGAAAATGCATTTGATCAATGGCTCCTTTTGCCGGAATTATCCGGTGGTTGTGAGCCTTCGCTGATCCACGATGGAGTCTTTAGCTCTGTCTCTTGTGGTGGTCTAATACAAGTCTCCTTTGCGGCTTTGGACAGTTGTGGGCAGCAGTTAGATTGTGTGGCATCCTTTGAGGTTGAAGAACAAGAAAGTTTATCTTTATTGTGTCCTGAATCCCAAATGGTTGAAGTGGGTGGGCTTTGTGAATTTTCAGTGAATGGTTCAGATTTTGATCCTGTCGTCTCACAGATTTGTGACGATTACGACCTAAGTTTTCAAGTTTCAGGTTCAATAGAAGACTCGGGCGAAAATACAATGGATGGATACCTGTTGAGTCTGGGTATTTTCCAAATTTTATGGATCGCTGAAGATCAATGTTCGGTAGATTCCTGCAGTTTTACGCTGGAGGTAATTGATGGAATTGCTCCGGAACTTGTCTGCCCTGATTCTATATTCGCAGATGCAGGCACGAATTGCTTCATCCCCGTACCGAATTTTATCAACGACCTGCAATTCGCAGACAATTGCACTGACAGCAGCAATCTTCAATACAACCAGGTACCTGCAGCAGGTTTAAATATCACCCAACCAATTAGCAATATTTTTATCACGATTACCGACGAGAGTGGAAATTCGTCAAATTGTACTTTTGCCCTTTTTATTGAAAATTTCGGCGAACCTATCCAGTTTGATTGTGATCCTGGGGTTATTTCACAGCCAACTTCAGCAGGGGACTGCTTTTCAGTAGTGAGTTATAGTCCTGTTTTCTCCGGTGGGTGTCTATCCAATCCCATCATTGTAAATTCCTTGAATGGTGAGTCTGAGCTGGAAGAGGTGGAATTCACAGCTGGTATTCATCAGGTAGTTTTCCTTCTAATTGAACATTCAGATACCATTTCAGCCTGTACCATTGAAGTGGAAATCATGGATCAGGAACCCCCGGAGATTATCTGTCCGTCTGATACTGTAATTTATATTGCCAACGATACCTGCATTTGGGAATTTGACTTTAACCTTCCTCAGGTATCTGATAATTGTGCTGTAGATTCCTCGTATTGGAGTGCCCATGAAAGTTACTCTCCTGGTATTCACAGTGTTGCATTTTATGCATTTGATGAGAGCGGAAACAGTTCAATCTGCAGCCTGAATCTTCAAATTGTTGACAGCATTTCTCCTGAAATCAGCTGCCCGTCGCCCGTTGAAATGGAAATTCCGTTTGGTCAGCCAGAAGCCTATATCGAACTGGAGTTGGCTATTGCTGATGATAATTGTGGTATGGATTTCATCCAGAATACTTACAACAATGGTGGTTCAGATGCGTCAGATGTTTATCCTCTCGGTACAACATTCGTAAGCTTCACTGCGACCGACATCAATGGAAATACAGCAAGCTGCATGACCCAGGTAGAACTCACGGAAGGCGAACCGCCTCCTCAAGTCATTATTCTAGGTGGTCAAATTTCCACGCCCTTTGGTTTACTGCCACCCTCAGCGGAATTCAAGATCAAAGGCGCAATTGATACACTGATTTTTCAAGATTTAGAGGGAAATTTTGAGGTCACATTAAATTACGGCGATTCGATTTCACTTTCCGCCCATCCTGATGGAGACTGGTTAGACGGAGTTACTACTTTGGACCTCATTCTGATACAGAGAAAAATTTTGCAGCTTGATACCTTTTATTCCCCATATCAGCACATAGCCGCTGATGCGAACAGGGATTTGGTCATCAGCACCTTTGATTTGGTGTTGATCCAAAATCTCATACTGGGTGAAATTGATTCAATTGAAGGCAATCATTCGTGGAATTCCATTCCCACTGATTTTGAATTCGAAGATCCCACAAACCCACTGGGAGATGATTGGCCTGAAATAAAGCTATATCCATTTTTAACCAGCGACCTCCCTGATGAGGACTGGGTAGCGGTAAAAACCGGGGATGTAAGCGGAGATGCGGGTGAATCTGTGCAAAGGATTTCAGCAGAAGAGAGAGGACTTTTTTATGAATCAAGGATATCCGGTGGTGATGGTATTCTCAGTTTTTTCTTTCATCAGAATGATGTTTCCATTTCGGGATTTCAGTTGGCTTTAGAATTACCATCACTCTTTGCAAATGATTTAAAGTTTGTACCGGGATCTTACTTTGAAAAGAATGGGGTTGCCTATCAGTACTTACACGACAATGAAAACGGGAAGTTTCGCCTATTGGCCTACGCTGCAAAAGAAAAGCCAATACCCGCCGGCCAGCCATTTTTTGAATTACTTTTCAGGCAAAGTCCGGGATTTGAACATCCCACTCCTAAGGTAACCATTCCCCATAAGGACATGGCCAGGTTTGAGAGCAAGATGTACACTGAAGGTGGGAAAGTCTATTTGATTAAGATGAGAGATAAGGAAAAACTAGACTTCTCTTATGATTTAAGACTTTCTCCCAATCCCTTTTCTCAGGATTTGAAAATTGTATTTGACTTACCAGAGGATCTTGGCTACGATCTTGAAATTCTCGATGCTTCAGGTAAATCAATTTGGAAGGTTTCAAAAAAAGGATTTCACGGGAAAAATGAATTAAATCTCCATGCCAACGATATATTTCCGACTGATGGTTTATATATTATCAGTTTACAAGTGGAGGAGAAAGTGGTGACTGAGTCAGTAATAAGACAGCGGAGGTGATGAAAATCCCGGGCCCACTGCGAATATTTAGCCCATCTCCTCCAGCTGTTGACGAATGGAGAAACCGTGCAATCGAACTAAACATAAAATGTCGGAAAGTCTTCTCCGCCAATGTCCCTACGACAATTATCCATTGTCCCTTGTGCCTTTGTCCCTTTGTCAATTGTCCATTGTCCCTTATCCCTTGTCAATTGTCCCTTGTCCATTGTCCATTGTCCATTGTAAATTGTCCCTTGTCCATTGTCCATTGTCCATTAAATTCTCAATTGTCAATTAGAAAAACACTCCCCGTCCTCACCCTTTCCCCATCAAACAACTGAAGAATGTACTTGCCGGAGGGCAGTTGCCCCAGTGATAGTAATGTTTCGCTGCTTCCGGCGGGCAAGGGGTGGCGGTGCAGCT
>REEI01000041.1 GCA_007695145.1 Saprospirales bacterium
GCAATTGACTAATTGCAAAGCTGGGAGGCTTTCCTCTCTTCAAAACTTCAAAAATTCACAATCGTTAATCGGTGTTCGATATTCAATCTTTTTAAGTAATCGTAAATCGACGTTCGGTGTTCAATCTTTCATAAAAAGGATCATCGCCTCACCTATAGGCTTTTGTCACTTTGGGACACTTTGGCTGTTGGCGATTGGCTTTTGGCTTTTAGCTGTTGGCTTTTGGCTTGCTTGTGCAAAAATCAACAATCGTTAATCGGTGTTCGATATTCAATCTTTTTAAGCAATCGTTAATCGGTGTTCGATGTTCAATCTTTTAAGCAATCGTTAATCGGTGTTCGATATTCAATCTTTTATAAATGTTCACTTAAAAACAACAAGTTTCTCCACCCCAGCACTTCCATCGCGATCCAAAACCCTCACCACATAAACCCCCGCACCAAACCCACTCAAATCCAAATAGTACTCCGGCAGACCGGGCTGCATGGGACTGCGAAAGGCTTCTCTTCCCGACATATCGTAAACAGTGATTTCCACCGGCTCCAATCCGCTCCAACCCACAATAGCATAGTCCCTGGCCGGATTGGGATAAAGGTGCAGCCCACGATCGGATTCCTCCGGTATAAACCATGTAGTAGTGGTAAGCGTGGAGTCACAAACGGGATAGTCCGTTCCCAGCCGGTAGTTGGGATGGTAGGGAAGGCCGTAAGAATGGTTGCCTGGCAACTTAAAGCTATGCTGCTGAAAATCACAGGCCAAGCCTTTTCGGTCGGGATAGTTGATGACGTGCAGCCAGGAAACGGTGTTGGGTGAACTCATGTAAATGCGGCAATCGGGACCTAATTGTTGCATAAAAAAATAGGTTGGTAGATTATTCGCAGGATCTCTAAATTCATCAAATTCGGCAATGTGTACCATAGATGCTTCAATATCCTCTGCATGAAGATCGTATTGATATAAATGGGTCAATGTATTGATATACAAAAATCTTCCACTGGGACTGATGGCTGCGCCACCACCGCCAGAGGAAAATTGAAGAACAAAACTATCACGCTCAGGATGAGGAAGGTGGCGGATATTGGAAAGTTCACCATTGGTGCGATCAAAATCAAATACGAAAGTACCTATCGTGTCCCCAGGCATCCATACTGCAAATACACTCCCATTAGGACTTGTAGCTGATGATCCAATAAAACCAATTCTATTGCCTAATTCAAAGTTAGAATAATCCACGTTTTTGACTATCATGGTATCAAGGCCCTCTGGACTTAAACGAATGGTTCTGTAATTGTTTAAGTGTTCAGCAGGAGGCACAATCAACCACCAATTATTTGGTTTGGTATCTCTTATGGCTACCATCCCAGCTAAGCCCACTAAAGTATCAACAAGGATTTTCTTTTTGACCAATTCGTAAGTACTATTTTCTTTTTGCTCTATACGAGATAATTGCAAGTCAAATGCAACTAAACCATACGGAGCTTGAAAATTTGTGTTATGAGCCCATTCATATCGGTGATTAATCATGAAAAACAAAGAATCCTTCTTATCCATAGGCAGAGCAAACAAAGTTTGAACCCAACTTCCATATCCTATACTATGTTCCTCACCAAAACAATGTGTTTCATGCATTTGCCCTTCTACAATTTTTTCTCCTCCATTTATTTTATTCCCATCCTGATCATAAACTGAACAACCATTTGAAAAAAAGATAAGTTCTCCATTTGAATTGGCCATGGAAAGGGTAGCAACACCCCCGGTTGAGCCAAAAAGTCCTGTCCTGATGGTATCCGGCGGATTGCTGTGAAATGATATTTTATTTATTGCAAATCTCGGTGCATCCCACCAGTCAGCCATGTATCCGATTAACCATTCGTAATCATTCTTGTTCTGGGACTCTAAATTGATAGGTACGGAAAAAGACAATATAAATACCAAAAAAACAGAGTGGAGCCATGGCTCCACTCTGACGTTTATTTTCATTGTTTTCATCTGATGTTATTTTGGACTATAAAGGAAACAGTGCGGGTTGGATCTTTTCCACTCAATTTGAGAAAGTACTGTCCTGACTCCATACCGTAAGTAGAAATACTCAATAGCTGACCGGATTCATTTCTTCCCTCTGCAACCAATTTGCCGTCAATACTGAATATAACCCATCGTTCAAAGTCCATCTCACTTATATCCACCGATATCTTACTGCTCGCCGGATTGGGGAAGACCCTGATTTGAGCCTCCAGCTTTTCTGCTTCTGGTCTGATCACCCGTTGATTCCAGGTATCAGTGCAGAGGGTATCATTGTAAATCACATCCGGCTCATAGGTGAGTCTTATGTTGCGTGCCCAGTACACTGCAGGGCCTCCAAAGGCCGGGCAGAGGTCAGATATGTCCTCTATCAGATCCAGATCGGACTGGCTGAAGCTCCATTGGCCTCGGAATACACTACCTGCGATCAGGTGTAGCATTTGCGCTTCGTAGGCTTCGGGTGCTTCTTCAGCGGTGATGGTGTTGAGGGTGGTTTGGGCCTGAGACCCTATTACACTTATGTCCGGCGCATGATTGGCGAGGTATTGATCCAGGTTTTCACTCACCTGCTGTATGGTGGCCAGCAAGGCCAGTCGGTCGGTCAGCCACTGAGTGGTATCCACAGAGTTGGTATCCACCCATGCCACACTGTCCAGCTCAAACAAAGCCCAAACCCAGGTGAAGATGCTGTCCGATTTTTCCTCTACGACCATCCATGCGGTGGAATCCAAATCCAAGGCGTTGGATAAAGTCTCTCTCACCTGATATAGGGTGGCAATATTGCTGGTGCTCACATCCTGCAAGAAGGTATCCAGGGCTGTACCTATAAGGGCTGTTGACTGATACTGCCCTTTCTGTATCTGCTCGTACAGATTTCTTCTTGAGATATTTTTCCAACTGTCGTAAAACGGATTGGAATCAAAGGTTTCAAAATCATTCACCAGCAAACGATCCCAGTCAGTGGGAGTGCTTCGCGGATTGAAATCGTACCACGGACTTTCCGGTCGCCCTTGTGGGCAGCCCCAGCTATTGCCAAATGTTTGATCAAAAAACCAGGTAACCGGATACCTCGTGGTAATAAAATCCGGGTCTTCATCGGAATCTACGAAAAATCGGGATTCATTAAATAATTGTGGTATATCATTCATATGTCTGGCTCCGAGTACACCGGATGGTGCAGAAATCTCGTAGTAAGTATCCCAGATATTGCCGTGGTGGCGCTGGATGCCGGTGATGTGTGGCGTTGTCTGGTTGCCCTGTCCGCCGAAGCCGTACAGCAAGCCAAAGTCTTGATGAATACCGATCTCATTGCCTTTGAGCTCGCTATTTTCACTTCCACCGATTACCTGCATTCCATAGCGAGTATACTCTGTTTGGTTGCAGTTTACCCTGGCGCTGTGGCTGTCTCTCAGCAGTAGGCCGGTGGAATTTACGGTGGCGAGAGTAGGTCGGTCGGTGGTGTTGTAGTCGACCAGACCAAAAGGGGAGTTGATCAATGCTATACCGAGGTAGTCAACATTGTCTGAGAGGTCCACCACCGAGTTTTCCCTGATCCTCAGATGCGACACGCTGTTGGCATAAATGCCTTTTTGCGAATTGGAGCGGATAAGTATGTCATTATTCTCAATAAATCGACCACCGCTACCGGTATAGCCAAAACCAAATAAGGCAATGCCATAGTTATTCTGTCCTGGAGGAGGGGGAGAAGCGCTTTCCATAAATATTTCGTTATTTAGGATATTTAGGTATCCTCCGGCTACTGAATTGTGCAGAATGCCAAAATCTTCAGCGGATATGTGGTTGTTGCTGACATTATTGATCCCGAGGCTTGTCTGGGTCAACCATACACCTATTGGGCAGCCCACAATAGAGTTTTCTCTAACTATATTGAAACCGTTGTTCATATTTATCCCGGCTTCCTCCGCATTTACAATAACTCCATTTCTTATCTGTGAAGGAATACCAGTGGTTTGCTCCAGCAATATACCAATACCTCCATAGCCCTGGTCGTCGTTGATATAGGCATTGGTAATGGAGTAATTTTGGATAAATACACCGGAATTGACTGCGTGCACTCCCAACGGTATATCTTTTATGGTATTTGGCAAAACCTGACCTGCCGGCCCCACTCCCCCCGCAGTAAAATGCATGAGATCGTGTATATGTACCGCTGCATAAGGCAGTTCAGACTCGAGGCTTGAGTATCCATCGGGAAAATCAAACAGGCCGTTTTCATGAATGAATTCATTCCCATAGAAAGGACCCATATTGATCGAATACCTGCCGGAACCTGTATTGGGAGCAGTGTAAAACGAAACGTAATTTCCGTCAAAGATGTTGGTACTGACATTGACTGTGCCTCCGGGTTCAACATGAATGGAATGGATGCCATCCCTGATGTAGCTGTCGTGAATATTTAAGATGGCACCTTCTTCCACTACTATGCTGTTCCAAAGCGTATCACAGGAGGTAATTATTGTTCTATCCATTGTGAAAGTAACCCCGGATTTTATGATTAGCCTTGCATCCGGCCCCATATAGATAAAACGATGTGTACCGCTCGAAACATCGTTTGGCCATACTTTTGGAGTTGTATGTGCAAAACCGACATCATTTATAAAACAATAATCAATGTCAACCACCAAATCGCCCAAAACCATTAAATTATTTGTATAGCCAAGTCCTTCTTCTTTAAGGCAGGCAGCATCCTGATGGGGCAACATGAAGGGTTCTTCAGCAACAGGATAAAGTTCATCATAAACAAAATCAGATAAGTTTTGAGGTGTCGTAGCTCCATCAATTAAAATGTGGCGTCTGGAAGAGAAATGATGAGGGAGCCCTCCAAGTAACTCTAATTCATATAAGTCTTCAATGGTAAAGCTATTCAAATCAAAACCATCGATGGGACCGGATTGGAATTCAAAGACTAACTTTTGACTAAAAATACTTCTATTAATAGTGTTTTGAATGATGAAGGTCTCAAATTGACCATATCCCCACCATATTTCTTCAGCATTATTGGGGAATTCAAAAGTCTCAGTAATGTTAAAAAAATAGGCATAGAAGTCTGTAGGAGGATCACTTAAAACTTTGTGTCCAAGGTAATTGATTGAAATGTTATGCCCTTCCCATAACTGTTCGGTGGAGATTATATGCTCAAAGCTGTAATCCGGCGTTCTGGAATTCACAACAAACAAGTACGAAACTTCATAAGTAGTCGATTCTAAATCAAAAGGGTCATAATTTGGATTTTCCTTCTCATCGGCATTTACTCTAAATAAAATAGAGTTTTCAGCATGAGAACAGAAAGGCTTGGACAGTATGCCCTGGTTGATGTCAAACCCCAATGATTCTAGGGATGTCGGGTGCCATTCAATAAACTCCTGAGAAAAACCAATAGTTAAATTAACCATTAGTAAACAAAGACAGGTGAAGACCCATTTCGACCAAAGGCTGACTACTGATCTTCTGTAAGGGGGGGGGTAAATTACTAAAATGTTTCATAATAAAAAATTTAAAATGTTAAAAAATAATTGTGCAAGAGCGTTTACTGCTATAATTAAAGCAGTGTCCATGGGTATTTTGAAACATCAAACCATTACTAGCGAAAAAGATATTCGAAGGGATGTTCATCAATCTAATTTTGAAGGCAACGGATAAACTGGTTTTTGCAAATATACACCAAGGTTTTTAATTTCGCAAGTTTTTTGCAAAAAATTTTAAAAAAAATATTTGAATGATGAAGGAGGACGACTATGTATTACGATTTACAATAATTCATATTAATTTCAATAATAGTAATATACATAGGAAAATTAACGACATTCAGAATTTTAAAATTTTTCCTAAATTTTGTCATCATTGCCAACTACAAATTGACCAGGCCACAGTGGATGAAGCTCATCAATTAGGTGTAAAGGACTTTTAAGGATAAAAAATTAGAATAAAATTTTACTTCGATAAAGTAGGTGCTTAACCGACACAGTAAGCGTGGCATAACACTAGTGTAGTCAAAGTGATTCACTCATTCAGAAGGGTAGTGGTCATCCCAGTTTTTAACCTTTGGGTCTCCGAGCTTGTCAACACTTTTGGCAACCAGCATGGAGACTGTTGCATCGCCGGTCACATTCGCTACGGTTCTACACATATCCAATGGTCGATCGACGGCAAATATTAAAGCCAATCCAGCTTCAGGTATGCCGGCCTGCGCCAAAACGATTACCAGCATAACCATGCCAGCACTGGGTACTGCAGCAGACCCTATGGAAGCGAGAGTGGCTGTAATAACAATGCCCAACTGGGCTCCAATTGATAATTCCAAGCCAAAGGCCTGTGCAATAAAGACAGCAGCAATTGCCTGATAAAGACTGGTTCCGTCCATGTTGATAGTAGCACCGATTGGAAGTACAAAGCTTGTAACTTCCCGATCTACTCCCAGATGTTCTTCTGTTCGCTCCATGGTCACTGGTAGAGTAGCAGCACTGGAACTGGTAGAAAAGGCTACCAACTGAGCAGGAGAAATCCCTTTGAAAAAGAAGGAGAAACTTTTTCCTGTAAAAATTTTCATGACCAGGGGATAGAATATTCCCACCATAAAGGCCAATCCCAGTACTACGCAAAGTGCATACCAAAGCAAAGCCACAAAAATATCAACACTGGGGGACTCTACTACCAGTGCAGCTAAAAGAGCACCAACCCCATAAGGAGCTGCCAGCATTATAAGGTCAATCAGTTTTAAAATGACCTCATTGAGCCCGTCAAAGAAATGCTTAACTGTCTTGACCTTTTCATTAGGCAGGAGAATAAGCCCAATTCCAAAGAAAATAGCAACTATTATTACCTGAAGCATGTTTCCGTTATCCGCTGCTGCTGAGAAGATATTCTCTGCAAATAAATCTTCGAGAGGTTGCAGGGGTCCGGCATCTCTGGTCTCGGCTGCAAGTTGCTGGGTTCTCTCAGCATCCGCTCCATAGGCAGCTACCAGTTGCTCTCTGGTTTCTTCAGTGATGGTTTTTCCGGGCTGAATGACGTTCACTATGCTCAGCCCTACAGTGACCGCAAATACAGTGGTAATCAAATATATTCCTATCGTTCGCTTTCCTAGTATAGAAAGTTTAGAAATGTCCTGAAGATCACTGATGCCCTTTATCAATGAAGCAATGATAAGAGGCATTGCAATCATCTTCAATACATCTATAAAAATACTTCCAAAAGGCTTCACAAAATCAATAATAATGCCCGGTCCCCAGCTAAACTGTACAGCTATTGCCCCAACTAAAACCCCGACTACCATTCCGGTAATGATCTGCCAATGCAGCGCCATTTTTTTCATGTTTCTCTATTTGTAAAGACTAACTCCCAATGCCTTAAGGCCTGTTTGCCGAAAAGATGTTGTGAGAAAATCCTTTCTCAAAGGGCCAAATTAGAAATTAATTGAACGGTTTGAAAAATTATGCAGGTTTTTTGTGGAAATTATTTATCAAAGTTTCACAATTCTTAATCAATCAGATATAGTATGCGATATGAGGCAGATTGTTGAATTCTGAAAGCAAGGCAAAATCGGCCCACTGGCAGTCACTGGATCAACTCTTGTGGGCTCTAAGCATTTCCCGCTTGCCGGGCGGCCCCGGTAGTTTTTCCCATTTAAACCCCAAATTGGTCAACATTCTTCGAAACTGGCCCTGGACACAATAGGTAACCAACACTCCATCACTTTTCAAAGCATGGAATATGTGAACAAATAATTCACGCGTCCACAATTCCGGCTGAGTTCCCGGACCAAATGCATCAAAGTAGATCAGGTCATAAGTCTCTTCGGGTCTGAATTGAAGAAAATCCTGTTTGGATTTAATTAAAGTAAAATTGTTGTGGTATTCAGTGAGAACTCCCCATTCTTGAAGGTGGATGTCCTGGAAAAGTCTTTGATTCGTTCGAGAAGTCCTGTAAGCTTCAAAAAGTATTTGAGAAAATTCGGCGATTTGTGCAGCGGGGAGGGGGTGAAGTTCCAATGCAAAGTACTTACATATAATTTCAGCGGGTTTTTCTATTGCAGTCAGCCAGCAGTTTAGCCCGCTTCCGAAGCCAAATTCCAGAATAGACAATTCTTCCCTTTTCACACAGTGGTGCAAAAGCCCTGCCTCAATAAAAACATGTTTGCTTTCTGCAAGTGCGCCATGACCGGAGTGGTACTCAGCGCCGTAAATGCCGGATACTACAGTTGGGGAGCCATCCTTTGTTTTTTCAATGCGATGTTCCATCTTCAACTCATCTCCGGAGGTGAGGTGTTAAAGTTGAATTAAAATAACTGAAAGATGCTGTTAAATAGACTTGAAAAGGTGTCATCGATAGAAAAACTCCCGGGGCAACCGTATCCCCGGTTGCAAGAGGATAAGGTGACAAGTACCAGTGCTGAAGCGAACAAAAGTGTTCTATTAATTCGGTTTTTCATTAAAAATTTCTTTGATTTGCGCAAAAATAATAATCTCCGGAATAAAACGGCCGGCTGGTCTGTTTATTCTCAAACACAGATAGATGAAGATACATTTTATTTCAATTGGTGGAGCGGTAATGCACAATTTGGCAATTACACTTAAAAAGGCCGGTCATGAGGTTACCGGCTCTGATGATGAAATTTATGACCCAGCTAGAACTCGCCTGGATAAAGTTGGCCTTCTACCCTCCAATGAAGGTTGGTTTGAATCTAATATTCACAGTGATCTAGACCTTATTATCCTGGGTATGCACGCAAGACAAGGAAATCCGGAGTTGGAAAAGGCATTGGCTTTGGGAATCAAAGTGCAATCTTTCCCGGAGTTTATTTATGAGCAGGCTGAAGGTAAAATGCGAGTGGTGGTGGGAGGAAGCCATGGGAAAACAACTACTACCTCCATGATTATGCATGCCTTAAAGGAAAGTGGAATAGATTTTGACTATCTGGTGGGAGCCTATCTGGATGGTTTTGAGGATATGGTGAGGATTTCTGATGCGCCATTGATCGTGATCGAAGGCGATGAGTACCTGAGTTCTGCTCTGGATAGGAGGCCCAAGTTTCTTCATTATCACCCTCAAATCTCTATTTTGACCGGCATAGCCTGGGATCACATGAACGTATTCCCAAGCGAGGAGAATTATTTTAGCCAATTTGAGCAGTATTTGGAATCTCTGCCGGATGGAGCTGAGGTTTATTATTTTAATGACGACTCACAACTTTCTCAGCTTGCCAAAAGCCATGAAAGAAATATTTCGATGATCCCCTATGGAAGAGTAAAGTATAAGACAGGGGTCGATGGTTGGTCCGCAATTGATTCAATGGGAAAAAGTTACCCCATTGGGGTTTTTGGTAGTCACAATATGGCCAATATGGAGGCTGCGAGAAGAGTGTGTATGGCATTGGGTTTGAGCGAGGAGGACTTTTTTAAATCCATGGGAGGTTTTGAGGGTGCCAAAAAGCGCCTCCAATTAATAGCCGAAAAGAAAGGAAGGTTCTTTTATCAGGATTTTGCACATGCTCCCTCAAAGGTGAGGGCTACCGTTAAGTCATTCAGGGAGCGATTCCCTGATGGAGATCTTTGTGCTGTAGTAGAATTGCACACTTTTTCCAGTTTGAATAAATCTTTTCTGCCACAGTATAAGGGCGCTCTGGATGATGCGAATACAGCAGTAGTTTTTTTTAGTCCCCACACACTATCGATGAAAAAAATGCCCCCTCTCAGTACTGAAGATATAAAGAGCAATTTTGGCCGCGAAGATATTGAAATTATTCACCAGGCCGATGAATTAAGAAGAACCTTGCTGGAAAGGCAAACTCCTTCTACCCATTTCTTAATGATGAGCTCAGGTACCTTTGGTGGCACTGATTTGAAATATCTCGCAGACACACTTTTTAGCGAATTTTAATTTGTTAGGTACATTCTGAACTCGCATATTCCTAAAATTTCTATGTTCTTTTGTTACTGACAGAAAAATTATAGCAATCTCTTTACATGAAAACTTATATTCAGCTTGAGCCAATATCTGTGAAATTCTTAATTTTGGGCCAAAATATATAAAATGGCAAGAGAATTAGCTTTAAGAGATGCCCTTAGAGAGGCGATGGAAGAAGAGATGAGAAGAGATGAGAATGTCTTTCTCATGGGAGAAGAAGTGGCAGAATACAATGGTGCCTACAAGGTTAGTAAGGGTATGCTGGACGAATTTGGTGCCAAAAGAGTTATTGATACACCTATATCCGAACTTGGATTTGCAGGCATTGGAGTAGGCGCAGCTATGAATGGATTGCGGCCTATAGTTGAATTTATGACCTGGAATTTTGCAGTTCTGGCCTTCGACCAGTTGGTCAACAATGCCGCTAAAACCCTATCCCAGTCCAGTGGTGAGTTTGGCTGCCCAATTGTTTTTAGGGGCCCCTCCGGCTCTGCAGGACAACTTGCTCAGCAACACAGTCAAACCTTTGAAAGCTGGATGGCCAATGTGCCGGGACTAAAAGTGATAAGCTGCATTGATCCGGCTGATGCTAAAGGTCTTTTAAAGTCTGCTATTAGAGACAATGATCCCGTATGTGTAATGGAGGCCGAGAGTATGTATGGATTCAAAGGTGAAGTTCCCGAAGGAGAATACTTGGTCCCCATTGGCAAAGCTGCTATTCGAAGAGAGGGAACCGATGTGACTATTGTCTCTTACAACAAAATGATTGAAGTCGCAAAAGATGCTGCCACTGAACTCAGCAAAGAGGGCATCTCTGCGGAGGTTATTGATCTGAGAACCATCAGGCCACTGGATTACGAGACGCTAATTCAGTCCATCAAAAAGACCAATAGAATGGTGGTGGTGGATGAATCCTGGCCTTTTGCTGGCGTTTCTGCAGAAATTGGCTATTCATTGCAGCGATTGGCATTCGATTATCTGGATGCACCCATTGTTCGGGTCAATGCAGCTGACACCTCACTTCCCTATGCCTCTACTCTGGTCGAAGAATATCTGCCAAACCCTGAAAAGGTGATCAAGGCGGTTAAAGAAGTGATGTACGTCAATAAATAGGACAAAACCAAAAAGGGCCTTATCAAAAAAGAAATATGCCCCTAACCTTAATCAATGACTTGGGACTTTTGTCTATAGGATAGTTTTGACCCGAGTATGCGCCTGGATTTTCAGGGTTTATTTAAATTCAGGTACGCATTTGGATATTATGTCAATGGGTGTTACTATGCCCACTACCTTCCCATCTTCGCAAATGGGGATGGCTCTGAATAGATTCTCTTTGAAAATGCCAATAGCAACTCCAATAGATTTGTCAGGGCTGAGGGTAGCCACCCTTTCGGTCATTACATCCGACACAAGCAGGGAACGGAAAAGGCTCTTATTGTAAACCTTTTTGTACCTGTTGTGAAATACAGACAAACCATAAGATACCCGGTAAACATCGGATTTGCTGATCATACCTATAATGCTGCGGTCTTCATCTACTACAGGCAGGTGGTTAAAATCTTCCTCTTCAAAGATTCTTTCTACTTCCTCCATGGTCTGATTTGGGGAAATGGAGACTACTTCACTTGTCATAATCTCTGATACAGGATCATTAGCGCAATATGCCATATACTTTATTGTATTTATTTGAAATGGAAATAAGGTTTTACTCTTGCTCTTCTTCAAGGTGTATTACCAACATGGGAACCCTTGTATTCATTATCATTCGCTTGGTAGTGCTTCTGTGCAATATTGAACGCCAAAAGTTTCGGCTGATATTGCAAAAGACGGTAAGGTCAGCATTGGTTTTGTCAATGTAGTGATTGATGCCATCCATTACCTGTTCACCTTCAATTAAGTGAATCAAAAATGGGAAGTCTGGTGTATCCTCTTCAAAAAGAATATTGATGATTTTTTCCCTGATCTCCTCTTTATCACCTTTCTCCCGACCATCACCTACATAAACAAAGTGCACGGTTGAATGATACAGCTTAACCAATGCTCTGATAGCATCGATACTCTCCTTGTGGACGGATTCTCTGTTGGCAGCAAATACAATGTTTTCAAAGTGCTTGTATTCAACCCCTGAAGGAATTAGGAGAACCGGAATATCTGCCCTAACGGAGACCTCGGCGGCAATGGAGCCAAAAAATCGTTCCAATGCATTTCTTTGACCCTGTGTACTCATAACTATGTAATCATATTTCCCTCCTTTCCTGGCCAACCGCTTGATACTCTGTATAGGAAACCCAATCTCGAGCGAACTTTCAATCCGAACCTTGGGATTCTTCGGGAGCATCTTCAGGAAGTTTTCCATCTCCTCTGTCAAATTCTTCTCAATGTCGGTATATTGAAAGTGGGTCGCCCCGTGAAATTCACCCAGGTCAACCTGGTAAAAGTGGACAATGTGTATGCTCAGCCCTGTCTTTGCTGCAAAATCGAGGGCATATGGGAAAACCTGTGCAGAGGAATCAGAAAAATCAGTCGGAAATAAAATCATTGCTTTATATTTTTGAACACTAAAGTAAGAAAAATTGGATAACCGAAAGTCTTTTTTAAAAATTTATCGATCCGGTTGCTATTCATGATGTAAAGAAAAGGTTTTAAAAAGTATTTGAGGGTGATTGAGGTCATTAAAAGGTATGTTTTTGATCAATTAGCTCAGTACTCAGTAGCTTGTTGGGCTATGTTAGTTCTAATAGCTTGAGTATTGGATTTGAAAGTCGGAGTTTAAAAAAGCCTTTTCCCGTTTAATTTGTGGCTTGAATATTGTGATATTGATAATTATGGTGATAAATCAGAAGGAAATTTTGTCAGAAAAAGTCAGATTTCATGGCCAGATGATGATAGGGGAGGAATTTTTTGCACTTGTCATCAATCACTTTTGGATAAAGGAAGTGGAGGGTAAGTTGTTTCATCCCTCTACTGGCGGCAACTTTTCTATTCGACTGACCAAAAAATCCAGTCCTATCAAAGTGAATTTGCAGAAGGGTTTAGTAGCCTATTCGGGAACCTTCAGGGTGCTGGCTTATTCCGGACTGACCGGCCATAGGCCTGTTTTCGATGGCAGGCTCAATATTTCCGGTCGAACATCAAGGCAGTCCCAAAATGGTGAATATGCTTTTAAAACCAATTTGGAGGGCATTGAGTGGTTGAGTGAGACAGGTTTGAACCTCGGCCCATTTAAAATACCACTCAAAAGAATCAATAACTTTCTATCCTCCATATTAAAAAACCGCTTGGCTGAGCGGGTCGACAGCATCATTAACCGCCTGTTATCTGCGGATTCAATGCCCAAAGATTTGGAAGAAGAGTTTTTTTCCAGAATAAATTTAGAAAACCCGCTACAGGGTCTTATTCTTAATAGGGTGCATATCCATATGGGCAATTTTGAACCTAATTTTTTGCCCATTGTGGCAGAAGCAGGCCTCTCACCTTTAGGGCACTCAGAAAAAGATTTAAAGGTTTTTCAGAAAGATGTAAAAAATATCGAGGATTCTGTTTCCAAAATCTACCTTAATTTAGATTCACTTCAAGTCTTTGCCCCTCCTATTAAATTGAATACCTGGTTCTTGGATGCCCGCCTGGTTTTTGAGCAATTTACCAGGGAGGAGCGCGGAGTTCGAATGGTGATTTCCGCGGAGAAAGGCATTAAAGGTGAGGTAGAACTGCTGCTCCCGGTTTCAAAAGGAGGTCAATTTGATCCGGGAATGCTCACCATTGAAAGGGTTAAATTGAAATCCGCGGGTAAGCAACTGGTATTTAAGCTATTTAGGAAGACGATTCAAAACAGAATTAGGAGGGATTTGAAGGAGAAGTTGGATTTGGTTATGGACGGAATGACTGACAGGCCTTTATTTTATTCGCCTCCACTTTCCGGGTTTTGTATAGCTGTCAATTCCGGGGGAAAAATTGACATTGGAATCTCCGGGGATGATTTACTTATCAAAGTTGAACTGATTGTGAGTTTGGTGAGAGATAATCAATTACCTTTGGCACTTTCCGAAGCCATTACAGAATAACTTTTTTGCATGAAATACGGAGCTGTTGCCGCGGGGCATACCGCGACTGCTAAGGTTGCAATGGATGTTCTGAGGTCCGGTGGAAATGCTACGGACGCTCTTATTGCTGCCTATGTGGCCTCTTTCATTTCTGAACCCTGCATGGGATCTCCAGGGGGTGGTGCATTTGCTCTCATTCAGGAAAATGGGAAAGAACCCATATTGTTTGACTTTTTTTGCCAAACTCCTTTGGTCAAGCGACCTGTCGAAGAATATGATTTCAGGCCTTATACGGTAAATTTTGATGACGATACTGAAGTATTTTATTTTGGAAACGGTGCTGCTGCCACTCCCGGCGCTATCGCAGGAATTTTTGCTATGCATCGGCACAGTGGGACGATTCCAGTAAGAACTCTATTTGATCCGGGTATTGAGTTGATGAAAATGGGTGTTCCACTCAGTTGGTTTCAGCAATACGATATTTCGCTTTTAAAGGGCATTATTGGTCATTCCCAGATAGGTCGCAAATTCCTTCTCAACTCGAAGGGTGAAGCCCCGGAGATTGGAGAAATTATTCGTCTTCCGGGTCTCTCAGACTTTATGGAGGTAATTTCGATTGAAGGACCTCGCGAATTTTATGAGGGATACTACGCCAAAATGCAGCAAAGTCTTTATGACAGTAATGGTGGAAGTTTGCAGTATCGGGATTTTGTAGACTACAAAGTGATTCTGAGGAATCCAATTTCGTTTAAAGTCGACAAATCTCACATTTATTGCAATCCCCCTCCTGCACTCGGCGGCATAGTAATGAAAGTGGCTTTGGAACGCCTTTTTGACCGTTTGGATGCAGTGGAGTTCTATTCCAAAGAGTACTTCAAAAGTTTCTACAATGCGTTTATTAGTGCAAGAGACTGTCAAATGGATCCGGGAAAACAGTCCGATTGGCTGTTTTTTCAACAGAACCGAAAGTGGGGGAGCACTAGTCACCTATCCATTATTGATGCTTTTGGAAACTCTGCTGCTCTAACCACCACCATAGGAGAGGGGAATGGTCATTTTGATCCACTGAGTCATACCCACATGAATAATATGTTGGGCGAAAGTGCTTTACTACCTGGTGGATTTCATTCCTGGATACCGAATACCCGATTGAGTTCTATGATGAACCCCGTGTTGGTAAAAGGTGAAGAAGGGGACTCCCTTGTTTTGGGAACCGGTGGAGCGGGCAGAATTCCATACGCCTTGAGTTGCACGCTTTGGAACCTGCTAAGGGGAGGAATGGATCTTAAGGAGGCAGTAGAAGCCCCCAGGGTTCACCTGGACAGCACTTCATTTCACATCGAAAAGCAAGTGGACGTACATCTCCTTCCCCGGATGAGCCATGAGGTGAAGTATTGGAAGAAGCCCTCTCTTTTCTTCGGTGGAGTACACGCAGTAAGGTTCCGTCCGAAAAGTGGAGCAGAAGGGGTGGGTGATTTCAGAAGGGAAGGCACTTTTTTGATCGAGTGAGTTTTAGTGTCCTTTTGTTTGCCACTACAGAAAAACTTTTTTTGAATAAAGCAAAATAGAGGGTAATTTTGCGTTCCTTTTAGATATGGCAAAGATTGGCAACATAGATCTGGGAGACTTTCCCCTTTTACTCGCTCCAATGGAAGATGTGAGTGATCCACCCTTTCGCTTCCTGTGCAAAGAGCAAGGATGCGATATGATGTTTACTGAGTTTATCTCTGTAGAGGGGCTGATTCGGGATGCAGATAAGAGCATTCAAAAATTGGATATCTATGAGAATGAGCGCCCAATAGGGATCCAGATTTTTGGGGCTGAACTCGATTCTATGATGCGAGCTGCTGAAATTGTGGAGGAAGCTAAACCCGAAGTCCTGGACATAAATTATGGATGTCCTGTGAAAAAGGTAGTTTGTAAAATGGCAGGAGCCGGGATATTGAGAGATGTCGATAAGATGGTTGAGCTCACCAGGGCTGTTGTCAAATCCACCAAACTCCCTGTCACAGTTAAGACAAGACTTGGCTGGGATGAAAATACCATTTTTATTGAGGAGGTGGCAGAGAGATTGCAGGATGTGGGTATACAGGCGATATCTATCCACGGTCGCACCCGAAAACAAATGTATAAAGGAGAGGCGGACTGGAGCTTTATTGCCAAAGTCAAGGAGAATCCCCGAATTCACATTCCGGTTTTTGGCAATGGTGACATTGACTCTCCTCAGAAGGCGGTTGAATACAAGGAAAGGTACGGAGTAGATGGATTGATGATAGGTAGAGCAAGTATTGGCAACCCCTGGATTTTCAGAGACATTAAGCATTTTGTAAAAACTGGACAACTGCCTTGTACCCCGGACCTAACTGAAAAGATTGATGTGGTAAAACGACATATTGATCACTCTGTAGAGTGGAAGGGTGAAAAACTGGGTGTACTTGAAATGAGAAGACATTACAGTCAGTATTTTAGAGGCCTTCCCGGAATAAAGCCCTGGAGGGCAAGCCTAGTGGAAGCAATGAAGAAAGAAGAACTTTTTCAAATATTAGATGAACTGAAGGAGGAATACTCCCGGCTCGGTGAACTCCAATTGGTCAGGTGAATATAGATTTTAGCAAGGAAGAAGCACATATTGTTGATGCAGTAGCACAAGTGATCAGGGATTACCCTGTCGATACCTACCTTGTAGGTGGTTACGTGCGCGACAAATTTCTGGGTAGACCCTCAAAGGATATTGATATCCTATGCGTGGGGGATGGTATAGAAATGGCCAACAGGGTATCGGAATTATTGGAGGATAGCTCTGGTGTGACAGTATTCAAAAGGTTTGGAACCGCTATGCTCAAATCCCGGGGTTTGGAGGTGGAATTTGTCGGTGCAAGAAAGGAATCTTACAGCAGCTACTCCAGAAAGCCCGTTGTTAAGCCAGGTGAACTCAAAGACGATTTGCTTAGAAGGGATTTTACCATCAATGCACTGGCAGTGAAAATTGAGTCTTCCGGATTGGGTGAAATGATTGATATGTTTGGAGGCATGGACGATCTGAATGCCGGCATAATCAGAACACCCAATGAGCCGGACACGACTTTTTCGGACGACCCACTCAGAATGCTGAGGGCGATTAGGTTTGCCAATCAACTCAAGTTCGTTATCGATGATGAAACATTTAGGGGAATCAAGCGACAGGCCGGGAGATTGAAAATTATTTCTATGGAGCGCATCTCGGCTGAGGTTCAGAAAATAATGGAGTGTCAACGCCCCTCTCTTGGATTCAAATTATTGGAGTACGGCGGTTTGCTGCCCCTCTTCCTTCCAGAGATTTCAGCCATGAAGGGAGTAGAGAGTAAAAATGGAGTATCGCACAAGGATAATTTTTACCACACCCTTGAAGTATTAGACAGGCTGTGTTCCAAATCAAATGACCTTTGGTTGAGATGGGCGGCCCTTCTGCACGACGTGGGAAAACCCAGGACTAAGAAATTTGATCAAAATGCCGGTTGGACCTTTCACGGCCATGAAACCGTGGGTGCCAAAATGGTGCCTGGTATATTCAAGCGATTGAAGCTGCCCATGGGCCAGCAAATGCGTTTTGTCAAGAAGATGGTAGCCCTCCATTTGAGACCTATTGCGCTGACCAAAGAGGAGGCTACCGATTCTGCGGTCAGGAGATTGTTGTTTGAGGCCGGGAATGATATAGATTCTCTTCTCTTACTATGTGAAGCGGATATTACCTCCAAAAATCCTGAAAAGGTAAAGAGGTATCTAGAAAACTATCAAAAGGTGCGAGCACGCATTTCCGAGGTAGAGGAAAGGGATGAAATACGCAATTGGCAGCCTCCAATCAGTGGTGACCTGATCATGAAAACATTTAACTTAAAACCCTCAAGGGAGGTTGGTATAATTAAAGATTCTATACGGGAAGCTATACTGGAAGGAGAAATTCCAAATGATTTTGATCCAGCATTTGAGTTCATGATCAAAAAAGGTAGAGACTTAGGACTCAGCCCTGCAAAGCCGGAATCAAAACAGTAATCTCGGTGCCACCAAAGTTTCTGATTGATATTTTAGGCTTTTTCCCCTTTTCTACGAAAAGCAATTCATCCCCGGTATTTTGGATGAGTTCGAACACCTTGTTGCACAGCTTTCTGGAGGATTCTTCCTCCCATTTTGCAAGTTGATGGCAGTTCTCATCAATCACAAATAGATCCCCGGCTTTCAATTCACCTGTCAGGCGCTTTTCCCTCGAATAGATTTGAGGGATCGGTGTGCCATGCGGGTCCTTTTTGGGGAACCCCAGACTCGCGTCAATTTGATCTATAGTATTGTCGTCTAGCAAGTGTTCGTAGAACTCAGCATCCTGGTGAATTTGATCTTCCTGTAATCCGGTTTTTTCAGCCAACCATGTTTCCCATAGCCTGTGCGCTCTTACGAGTTTCATCCCACTTCCATATCCCTCATTTGTCAACAAAACCTGCCCATTGCTCCCAAAATCAATCAGCTTTTTTCTCCTCATCCCCAACAAGGCTGAGCGTATTTCTGCGGTTGTTCTTTCCAAAACTGAAGCGATAGTCGACAATTGAGTAGGCTCCTTCCGCCCCTGTTTGAACACGTATTTTAAAATGTCTTCACGAAGAATCTTTTGGCGATACTTCCTGTTTTTGACCATTTTTGAGATGTATCCCTTTTCCGGTGCAACCAGGGCAGAAAAGGCAAAAAAAATAAAAGCCATAATCGTCATTGAGGGCCCGGGGGGAATCTCCAGAAAAATAGATGCTGTAAGACCTGAAATCGCAGAAAGGGCACCAATAAAAGCAGATAGCCCAAGGACAATTTTTAATTGGTCGGACCATAGTATTGCAGTGGACGCTGGAATAATTAACATAGCTACCACCAAAATCACCCCCACTGTCTGAAGGGATGCCACCACGGTAAATGACAGTAAAAGCATCAGGTAGTAATGTATGGCTGAAGTGTTGAAACCCAATGCCCGTGCGTATGATTCCTGAAAGGTACTCAGGAAGAAGAATCTGTAGAAGAACACTATACTGCCAACCACCATGATGAGGATGAGATAGTTGAGATAGAGGTCTTCTGAGGATATGGCAAGGATGTTGCCAAAAAGAAAGTCTTTCAGGTCAAGATGTACGCCTTCATTGCGTGACAGTATTGATATCCCAATGACCCCTAGCGAAAACATGACAGTGAAAATGATCCCAATAGCAGCATCGTTTTTTGTCGGGAGGTTTTGCTGTATCCATGTGATGGCTACTGCCGCAACCAACCCTGCAATGACAGCCCCAGCAAAAAAACCTGAAAGATGGTACCCTCCAAATACCATAAAGGCAATGACAATACCGGGAAGTATGGCATGCGACAGCGCATCACCAATCAGGGCCATATTCCGGAGGACTATAAAAACACCGAGTATGCCACAACTTATTCCTACCATAACAGAGGCGGTAAGTGCTCGGATAATCCACGGGTATTGCAAAAATTCCAGTATCTCCATTTTGAAGGAAGTCCTTTAAACAAGGCAAAAGTAAAAATTAGATTAGACTAAAGTTGTAAAAACTCCCTCCTTTATGGAATAGGGCGATACAATTACCTCACTTATGGAGCATTTCCTCAATATTAAATTTAATAACACCAGTGCGGAAGGGATCAAATCCGCTCTGGACTCAGGTATAGAAGGATGTTTCAGTCTCTCCCCGGCCGAGAGCCCAATAATTTGCTCTGAAAATTTAATTATCTCCTCGGGATTTATTTTGGCAGACCCTTTAGGTGTTGTAGGGTTAAAATGCTCATGGATGAGGTCGAATGTACCCGAAATCCCAATTAGTCTATGTGCTGGTCGATTACTAATGATATTAAGCATCGGATGCATGATGGTAAGGAGATGATTTTCTAAAAGCTTCCTTTCTTCATTAGCCATCGGCTCCGACTTGTGAAACAAATTCTTCAGGAAGGAAACCCCAATGTCAAAGCTCCATAGTTGAGACATCTTGCCTCCCTCTACCCATATAAATTCAACACTGCCTCCACCGATATCCATCAAAAGATCGGTTTCTCCGGACAGGCAATCTGAGAGTTTAACTCCTTTGAAGATCAACTCGGCTTCTTTATTCCCGCTTATGACCTCAATTTTGATTCCTGTTTCTAAGAGTACGCGATCTATAAATTCCCTTGTATTTGTTGCGTTGCGCAACATTGCTGTGCCAACAGCTTTGACTTTTCTTACTTTTTCCTCCTTTAATAGCTCAGCAAATTCTTTCATCACACTGACAGCTCTTTCCATAGGGCCTTCCCCTATGAAGTCATTGGAATATTCGCCTATTCTCACATGGCTCCTGTGTCTAACTGTACGGCTTTCGTCCAAATTTCTGCCCAGAGGGGTTATCATTAGGTGAAAGGTGTTGGTTCCCAGATCAATGACACCTGCTTTTTCACCTGCTTTGCTGCTGTACCGTTTCAAAGTATTGCTTTAATACATTGTTGAAGTAATTGGCTCCGGATTGGCTGAGCCTGTGAGAATAGGTGGGTGTCCGATTTTCATCAAAGAATACAAAGTAGGAGCAGCCATCGAGAAAGTAAATATCTCCCTCAGCGAGTATTTCTCCCTCAGAAAGAAAGGCAACCATGGCAGAGGGAGTGCAATTTTCAGGCATTGTAGTGGATTCCCGATCAATGAAGTCTACTACCTGGCGAATTCCGGGAACCTCTGTCTGAGAAAAACTAATGGGATAATCATAGAAAATGTAGTCCACATAATCTGCCCTTGTTTTCAGTTGCGAAAAGTAGTCCTGCGGAAGGGCTGGTGTTCTTTCTGACTCAGCCATCCTCAGTTGGCTGCTATCAACTTTTCCGATAGATTCTTCTGAAGATGAATCAGCTCCGCAGCCGATAGTCAAAACCAGTAATCCGGTCAAAGCAGAAAAGTAGAGAAAATATTTAAGTTTAGTTACAAGCATAATGAAGGATTGAAATGAAAATTGTTAAATATGAAAGCCCAAATTGATGGTGACAAAACTACCCAGTAGAGATCGGGCACGAATATCTGAATTTTTTTTGGAATCGAAAAGAGGAAGGATTGATCGAGTGTACCTAATATTTAAACTTAGTTTTTCACTGAGGTGAATTCCCGCACCAATAAGCCAATTAAAATCAGTTCGATTAAAGCGATCCTCTAGTTCTTCAATTAGGTCCTTATCTGCTGAAAAAGAATCGTGAAATTCTGACCTTAAAAGTCGACCTACTCCAAGCCCGGCTATAAACCTCATGCGGTGGTAGGGGTTCCCCTCATAGGAGATGTCTTCCCAATCATAAAAGGCTAAGTACATTGGAATCTCTGCGTAATGAAGGCTTATTCCTGGATGGTCCCGGTGTTTTCCGGGACGAAACCTGTTAGAGCTTCCCCGGCGGTTGTAAAGGAGGTCAATATTCCATCCAATTTTTGGCCCAAGATCTGAACTTAGACCTATTCCCGCATGGAGACCGGTTTTTTTTAGACCGGAAAGCCCGTCGCCCTGAATGTGGGAAAAATTGGAGCCCAACCAAATTTTTGTTTCAAATACTTGCGAGAAGACAAAATTTGAGAAGCATGCTGCAAATGCAAGAGCGAGGAAAGATTTTAGCAATGAATTTGTTGATGCCATTGTACTGACTTTATCAGAGTATTGTAAAAACGTCTCATATTAATCAAATTGTTTAAAATGAAAGCTTTTCAAAAATCCAGCTTCTCATTTTTGACAAACCCCAAGGTTTTTTTTGAAACTAATGGGACAGGATTATTGAGGTAGCTTAAAACTGGATTATAGGAAATATAAAAGGATAAGGCCTGGAAGTTGAGCAAATATATGGAATAGATGGTTGAAGATGCCAATTTTTAAATCGTATCAATTCTAATAACCCGCTGGAAGAAAATTCTTTAATTGTATCCCTGGAAAGGAAACCTGTGATTTGTAGTGGAGGTATTCTGAATTATTTTAACTTTGGCCGGGTGTTGGTCAATACGTTGAAAATCCCCGGAAGGTTTAGGTTAGATTTTATAGAGCCCATATAAACCCCCCGGGAATTTTGTTGTATTTGTTAGTAAAAGTACTCAGAAATGAAGTTAGAAGAGTTGGAAGATGCTTTGAAGGAAAGAGGCTTTAAAATTATTTACGCCAGGGGCAACTTTAATTCAGGCTATTGTAGAGTCAAAGATTCAAATGTAATCCTGGTGAATAAATTTTTTGACAAAAAGGGGCGACTTTTATGTCTGAAAGAAATTCTAGATGAGGTTATGCAGGAAATACAGAATAAGGCGTAATTCTAAAAACTTCAATTGACAATGTACGAACTCACTTTTTTAGGAACAGGAACATCACAGGGAATACCGGTGATTGGATGTGAATGTAAAGTATGCAATTCACCCGATCCTCGAGACCACAGGTTGCGGACTTCTGCTTTGTTAAAGGTGGGAGGGAAAACTTTTGTCTTTGATGCAGGTCCTGATTTTAGGCAGCAAATGCTTCGCGAGAGGGTGAAAAATATTGATGCCATTCTATTGACTCACGAGCACAATGATCACGTCATTGGCCTGGATGATGTGAGGCCATTCAATTTTATGCATCGCAAAGGGATCGATATATTTGGGACCGACCGTGTGATCAAAGAGGTTGCCAATCGGTTCCCATATGTATTTGAAGAGAATCCCTATCCTGGCGCTCCCCAAATCTCCACCCATCTGATTGAGCCCTTAATTCCATTCAATGTTAACGGAACCGATTTTTTTCCATTACCGGTTTTGCACGGAAGTTGGCCGGTACTGGGATTTAAATCCGGACCGGTAGTATATATCACCGATGCAAAGTATATACCTGAGGAAGTCCTTGATGAAATAAAGGGAGCGGAAATTTTGGTCTTAAATGCTTTGAGAAAGAAGGAGCACCACTCCCATTTGAGCCTGAATCAGGCAATTGAGATTTCGCTTAAAGTTGGAGCGAAAAATACCTATATTACTCACGTTTCTCATGTAATGGGATTGTACAACGAGGTACAGGCAGAACTGCCGTCGGGCGTTTATTTAGCTTATGATGGGTTGAAAGTGAGTGCCGGACTTTAGGCCAGGAGGATAATTATTTGATACTGAAAAGTGAATACCTGATGGGTTGAGAAATTTATTGAAACTTTATCCGTCTATATAATATTATAAGTTTAACCGACAAGAAACTGAGCAGCATTTTGCAGATTGACTGATTAGAACCAACACTTTATTAACGCCAGACATGAGGTCCATACCACTACTTTTCCTGGTTTTCATGATTTTGATTGTGCCGGCCTATGGGCAGCAATTGCCTCATTTTAGTATGTCTGCATTAAATAAGTATCAATTCAATCCAGCAGTTTCAGCATTTTCTGATCGGCTGAGTGCGGCAGGATATCACAGAGATCAATGGAGAAGTGCTCCCGGAGGACCCTCTACTCAAATTTTAAATGCTTTTTTCCCCTTCGATTACGGAGAGAGTGCCCTTGGGTTTCAATTTAAAAATGACGCTATTGGTTTAGAGAGAACCATGTCTATTTTCGTTTCATATGCACATCGCTTCAATACTGAATATGGATCTTTCGCAATAGCCGTAAACTCAGGTGCAGAACAAAAATCTATCGACCAGTCTCGTCTAAGAACCCCCGGTGGTAACTATGTGGAGGAAAATATTCAACACAATGACCCGCTTCTCGATGCTTCCGGCTTGAGGAGTCTTGTTCCGAAATTTGGACTGTCCGCCTGGTATTCATATGGAAGATGGGATGTAGGATTATCTGCACAGAACTTTGCGATTGGCAGCCATTTTGGAGGAGATTTATTTTCTTTCAATCTCAATCCTGTTTACTCCTTATATGCCGATTATTTTTATCCAGTCCTTGAGGATTGGTTTGTAGTACCATCGGTACATATCTATTCTGATCTCAATCAAACTCAGGTTCATTTTAGCGCATTGGGGAGCTACCAAAATCTCTATTTTGGGGGTTTGGGCCTTCGAGGCGCAACATCCAGATCAATTGATGCTCTTACCGTAATGGCAGGTGTTAAAGTGAATGAAAGATTTAGCATATACTACAATTACGACATAGGCCTTTCCAGTATGTACAATCCCATGAATCAAACCCATGAGTTCGCCCTTATTTACAGAGGGGCTGAGTGGCCCCATAGCCGCCAAAGACCACCCGTAATATACAATCCCCGGTTCATGGAGTAACCCATTAAAAAATTATTAATGTGTTAAATTCCTTTTGAAAACTATCTCAGAAAGGGGTTTTTACTTTACTTCGCAAAATAGTTCTTGTAAATGACCCGTTCAAGGGGTCGCGAGCTGGAATTGGGTATTCTTAAATATTTCATAAATAATTAATGATAAAGCTGTTGGAATAAATAAGTTCATAAATTTACAACTGCTATCGAATTGAGTAAGGTAATTAACGATTGAAGGTAAACTATATAAAAACATGAGTCGCAATCTTTTGTACATTGGAGTTTTACTATTGGCTGTCCTTATAATAGGCTGCGGTCAGAGTTTTGATGGTCAGCTAAGAGGGGTTGAAGACAGGCCCAGATGGACCGGAATTAATCCCTACGGGATGGTCTATATTCCCTCCGGAACCCTGCATATTGGCCAGTCAGATGAAGACATTTTTAATTCCTTTATTCAAAGGCCCAGAACCATATCTATTCCTGGTTTTTACATGGATGATACGGAAATCACCAACAACGAATATCGCCAGTTTGTTTACTGGGTAAGAGATTCAATTGCACATACGCTTTTGGATCACTTCTATGTTGACGAAAGAGGAGAGGAGCGTTTGGATTGGGAGTTTTTTATCGACTGGAACGATGAAATGCTAGAGCCCATGTTCATACCTCCCTCTCAGACCGTTAACAGAAGGCGCGCTTATGACGTTTCCATGTTTAATTACGAGTACAGATGGATTGACTGGCAAAGAGCAGCTCACGACAGAAATGCAACCTTTAATGATATCTTGAATATTGAGGTAGTCAATATTTATCCCGACACCCTTGTTTGGATTAGGGACTTCGCCTATTCATATAACGAACCAATGACGAGAAATTACTTCTCTCATCCCGCATTCGACGATTACCCTGTAGTGGGTGTTAGTTGGAAAATGGCTAAAGCATTTTCGTATTGGAGGACTCAAATGTGGGATGCTTTCAGGCCGCACGAACCCAATTCTGAGGATTTTAGACTTCCCACTGAGTTCGAATGGGAGTATGCTGCCAGAGGAGGAAGAGATTTAGCCCCATTTCCATGGGGAGCTTACAATCTTAGAAATGCGAAAGGATGCCTTATGGGCAACTTTAAGCCCGGAAGAGGAAATTACCCCGAAGATGGTGGTATGTATACAGTAAATGCATATATGTATTTCCCCAATGACTATGGACTTTACAATATGGCAGGGAATGTCGCAGAGTGGACAGAGACCGCCTACTTTGAGAGTGCTTACAGCTATATCCATGACCTCAGCCCGGACATAAAGTACGACGCAAAACCCGATGACCCTGAATCTTACAAACGAAAGGTAGTCAGGGGTGGATCATGGAAAGACATCGGTTATTACTTGCAGACAGGAACAAGATCCTGGGAATATCAAGATACCACCAAGTCTTACATTGGATTCAGAAATGTCCTGACCTTCCTGGGACGATCTATTGATGACTTTTAAGCATATTTAATATTATACTTCTATATATTAACCAATTTTAATACCTCATCCTATGTTTTATAGGGGAGGTGCTAACTGATAGTGAAACTTTTTTCTTAATCTTTATAAAATCTTTGAATAATGGCGTTTTACAAATCTAACTGGTTCAAGTACATTAAAAACCTATTTATTGGTCTTGGTGCTGCTGCAGTAATGTTGGGTGCTCTTTACAAAATTATGGCATGGCCCGGTGGTGATCTGATGCTTACCATCGGTCTGAGTGTTGAGGCCGCTATTTTTGCCTTTCTGGGTATCCTTCCTCCAGCAAAGGATTATTACTGGGAAAAACTTTACCCGGGATTGGACAACTACCACTCTAATATCGCCCCCCTGACTCATGGAGAGGCAGCTAAGCCCATTGATGGTGATGTGGTTGAAAAGCAGTTGGGTGGAATGTTGGTTGAACTGGAGTCCATTTCAAAAAATATGGGGTCGCTTAAAGCCCTTCAGGAACTCGACTTTTCAAAAACAAAAGATCAGATCAAAACCATGGGTAGCTTCTATGACAAGATGAACGAAGCTATGGGACATATATCTGAATCCGTTGAAGATACAAAGAATTACCGTGATCAAGTAGCCGTTTTAAATAAAAATCTAAGCTCCTTGAATACGGTTTATGGAAATGTTTTGAACGCTTTTGGTGGCGGCCAAAGACAGTAATTGTCAGTGTCGATAACATCCACCCAAAATTGGGTTGGTTGTATTAATCCTTATTTGTAACAACAAAAATTTAAAAAATGTCAATACCTAAGGAACCGCGGCAGTTGATGATTACAATTATGTACCTCGTATTAACTGCCATGCTGGCACTGAACGTGTCCGCTGAGGTTTTCAATGCTTTCAAACTGGTGGACGAATCCCTTAAAGAGTCTGTTAGACAGCTCACAGAAGAAAATATGATGCTTCCGGCCAGAATAAATGAATTGGCTCAGAGGGATCCTGAAACCTTCCAGAAATATGTTGAGTTAGCTCCCCAAGTTAGGGAGATGGCAGACGATTTAGTTCAGTATTTGGAGGATATCATCGAGGATCTGATCGAAGAGGCAGGTGGTTATGTGGAGGTCAACGGTGAAAGGCGTATTCTCAATGAAAAGCATACCGAGGCCGCAAATAGAATTTTGGTTAATCGCGATGTTATAACCGGGGAGCCAGGAGAAGGGGCCAGACTACTGCAAAAATTGCTTCAAGCTCAGCAAGACTTTATGGCAATGATCCCGGAAGAAGATTTGGAGAGACATCCATTCTCAGGAATCGCCATTTCAGTTGACCCAGATGCCTGGAGAGATTCAGAAACAGCTCGCGAGAGCTGGGAGGATTTTATGTTCAGCCGTATGCCTCTTGTCGCTGTACTTCCTATCTTTAGAAAGTATATCAATGACATTAGGTTAACTGAAAACAATATTCTCACTTATTATCTGCAAAGGATTGGTGGAGAAGATATTGTTTTCGACCAGTTTTACGTGGTTGCTGCTCCGCAAAGTTCATATGTGATCCGAGGGGACAATTACGAAGCTGATATTTTCTTAAGTGCCGCTTCTTCAGCGCTGCCCGACATGGAAATTCTTATTAATGGACGATCTATTCCCATTGAAGATGGTATAGGTAGGTTTGTTACAGGAACCAGCACCGTTGGTGTAAATAGATACACCGCAACCATTCGCTACTCCAACCCTGTTACTGGTGAAGTAAGTGAGTTCACCAATGAGTTCCAGTTTGAGGTGGGTTTGCGATCTGCAAATGTCGCTGCGGAGAAAATGAACGTGTTTTACATAGGAGTTGATAATCCGGTTTCTATTTCTGCAGCCGGTATTCCTACAGCGCAGTTAAATATTACGGCTGAGGGTGCAGGAATAAGTCTGACTCCCATCGAGGGTTCTTCAAATCGATTCAATGTACGCGTTACCGAACCGGGAGATGCTTCAATTATTCTCTCAGGAGGTGGTCTTGAAAGGACTGCTTTTGAGTTTCGCGTGAGAAGGATCCCTGATCCGGTTGCCAATTTTGCTGGCGAATCCGGTGGTGTCGCCCTCGGTGACGGCCAGTTTAGAGCTCAGAGGGGTGTAATAGCTACTCTGCCTAATTTCGACTTCGATGCTCGTTGTGAAATTGCCGGTTTTAGATTGGTGAGAATCGCAAGGAGACAGGATCCGCAAATTGCTGATAATGCAGGAGCTACTTTTGGCCCTGAAGCACAGCGATTGGTTGATCAGGCTGCTCCCGGTGACCGCTATTTCTTTGAAAATGTTAGAGCCCGTTGTCCTGGTGATGCTACGACGCGTAGAATCAACGATATGGGTTTCACTATTCGATAAAAATTTATTATCATGCTTATCAACTTTTTTCAAAAAGTTCTCTTCAGCCTTTGCGGGTTGACCATGATCACTTCAGTCCTGGCACAGGTGCCTGAAGAAATCATCACCGAAGCTTCCACTCCAATGGAGGAGCAATTTCTCGATGGAGTTGTTGAGAGGAATATCATTCACGAGACCTATGTCCTGCCATATGCCCCAATGAGAGAGGCAGATGTCCCCTGGGAAAGAACCATCTGGCGTGTGATTGATGTTAGAGAAAAAATTAATTCTCCTTTCATCAACCCCCTGAGACCCTTCGCTTCCATTATTATCGATGGAGCCCAGAATGGTGATTTGACGGCCTTTGGTGATGATAATTTTACCCAGCAAATGGATCCTGAAGAAGTTGAAAGGCTTTTATTCAGAATCGATACCAATTTGGTTATTGATCCAGAAACCTTCACAGAGGAAATCGTTATTACCCAAAGTAATATCGATCCAATGAGTATTCAGCGTTTCAGAATAAAAGAGGTTTGGTATTTCAATAATAAGTATTCGAGACTGGGAGTTCGTGTTCTCGGTATTTCGCCTCTTCAGGATGTGACCGATGAGGCTACCGGTGAATTTAGATATGAGCTTCCACTTTTCTGGATTTATTATCCTCAAGCCAGAGAACTTTTTGCAAGAGAGAGGGCTTTCGTAACAGGCAATGACGCAGCTCCAATGACATGGCTGGACCTCTGGGAAATGAGACGATTTTCCAGCTATATCTTTAAGGCGAGTAACGTCTACGATGAACGCCTTGAAGCGTTTCACGAAACCCGAATAGAGCAATTGAGAGAATCTAAGAGGATCGAAGATGATCTGTTCAACTTCGAACAGGACTTCTGGTCTTACTAAGATAATTTTGCGACTTAATGATTTATTATTTCAGCCGCAGTGGTGCTTCCGCTGCGGCTGATTATTTTTAAACCCATCGGTTCCCTTTATCATAACATGCTTCTGCAACTAACAATTATTTGCTATTTGTCACAGCTGCTGCGGTTTTAACTAAAAATAAGACTTTCCCTTTTTAAAATATTTGTTTGGCCCTGGTTTAAGGGGTTCTAAGAATATTGGATATTTCAGTGAATAAACTTCTTCCAACCGAGGAATAATAGCAGACCAATAAAGCAAGACAAATTTTCTTGTTTCGGTTTCGGCATTATTCAAATTCTTTTGGCGAGTATTCTTCTGACTCAGTGTGGTTGGTGAACAGTTCACTAATTTTTTTTCGATCGAAATGCCAGGCTGAGATCAAAACCCCTGAATATATGAGAATTGTAAGCCAGAGGTTTTCCACAAATGGCTCAGTTGTGTAAGCGTGATAGGACAAAAAGATTAAACCACTCCAAATAAGTGGATATCTCCAGCCGGTGAGTGAGGAAAGCAAAACCAAAGGGATGATGTACCACGGATGGACAGCCGTCTGAAAAAGAAAGAAAAGCGATGTGATCACTATCAAGGCTTCAATCATCTTTTTCTTTTCTAACCTCTTTTTGACTACCAACCCAATAAAACTGAGGTAGATAACACCGAAAATACTCAAACTCAATATGCCTGACATTGCTGGTGATTGGTTTCCTGTATTCCATTCAATTATTGACTTGATTAAGAAAAAGATAGGTGAATTAAACTCTGAGCTTGATATATGCGAACCGAGAGCCTCTAAATAATTTCTCCACGCTCCCTTAAAAAGTAGCGGAAAGAATACTATTAGAAGGGAAAACAACGCAGCTAAAACAAAGGTGATTTTTTGTTTGAAATTTTTTGCTGTTGCCAGGATTGGTATCATAATCATAGGTACCAGTTTTATTCCGGCCGATAGTCCCATCATCAAGCCTGATCTTATTCCTCTATTGCCCTGATAATACATTAAGGCCGAGGCGAGAAACACCACTGCCAATCCCTCTAAACGCATATTGCCCGAAATTTCAATAAGCACCAGAGGATTAAATGCATAAATTGCTACCATCCCGGGGTCTTTTCCAAGTCGTCTCAATAGCGGCACGATGACAAATAATAAAGACATTTCAATAACTACAATGATTGCTTTTGTCCAAAATGCGGAGCCTGCCGTATCTCCTCTTGCAGCCAATACTCCCGTTCCAAAGACCAATTGAGTCAAAGGTGGGTAAACGGTATAATGATCTGGTGAATTAAGATGAACATACAATGTGGTATCCAAAAAGTATGGCTTGTGGTCGGACTGCATCCATTCGGTTGGGGTTTTGGCATAGGGATTTTCCAAAGATAAGCTGACTTGTCCATCCCAAACATAGCGATACATTTCATCAGAGAGAGAAGGAGTGGCCGGAATTAGAGCCAGTCGTGTAATTACAGCGATCAGCAATAGCGATTTTAAGCGAATTTTATTGGTTGGATCGATGATTAGCCAATAACAGGCAAAAACTACTGAATAGTTGAGCAAAAGCAACCAAAAGTCTGTTTTTCCCGGTAGATAGGCCAATAGAACGATACCCAATGCCCAAATTAGGTAAACAATTCTACTGATCATCTTTTTTTTCAACCGTTCCATTCTTATTTTTAGAAAAAAAAATAATGATTGTGAAAATATCCTTATCCTCAACCCCAGTTATTCTTGGTGGATATCATTGCTCCAGATTCTTCGAAATTGCAATCTCTGCCTCCAGGTAACGCTCAAATAGCTCAAATTAAGCTTAGATGCAGCGCAATTGATTCTTCTAAAGCCGAGAGCTCGGGTTGGAGATTTCGAATGCCATTAGCTTAAACCTGACCTGGATTAGATATTCTGACAAAGCGATATCAATACGACTTTCAGACCTCTACTTGAACTAATCATTTACTTGCTCCACTTCATTGGTTTTACTTAATATGACCTTTTGTGAAGCTTGAATCATAATTCATCTCCCAAATGTATTAACATTATTAATTTTGCCGTTTGATTTTTCTAAAAAATGGACCTTTGATTAGGAGTTTAACTTTTTGCGATAGTTTCAACAGTGGAAGGGGAATCCAGTTATTCCTGCTGCTACTTTTGTTGGTTGTTGTTTTATTGTCCATGTCAGCTTGTGACAAGGATGATTTTATCGAATCGGAGGATGCTGGAATTGAATTTTCAATAGACACCCTGAGGTTTGATACGGTTTTTACCGAACGAGGCACAGTAACGCGCTATTTTAAGGTTTTTAATCCACACAGTCGGCCCATTAGGGTTCAAAATGCGAGATTGGCCGGTGAGAATAGCTTTTTCCGCTTTAATTTTGACGGTTACGACCAGAGCAATGCTCAGGAAGTAGTGATATGGCCGGAAGACAGTACCTATATTTTTGTTGAGGCTACTATTGACCCTGATCAACCCCTCTCCTCAAGTCCATTTATTATCAGTGAGCGCCTCCTTTTTGACGTAAATGGAAATACCCAGAGTGTTGTACTTGAGGCCTATGGACAAAATGCTGTCTATCTGCCATCTGTTGATGCAGGAGGTTCAATTTACTTGTTGAGCTGCAATGGGGGCACAGTTTTTTGGGACGACCCTAAACCCTATGTTATTTTTGGTATTATGGTGGTAGATGATTGCACATTGGTATGGCCTGCCGGATCAAGAATTTATGTGCACGGAGGCATTGCTACAGACGGGCAAGTGGTTTATAATGATGGATTGATCTTTACGGGTCCCAATGGCAGGATAAGATCTGAAGGAGAGCAGGGGAATCCGGTAGTAGTGCAAGGGGATAGACTTGAACCCGGTTTTGCTGATGTGGCAGGGCAGTGGTCAGGAATCAGGCTTGGAGCAGCTTCAGGGCCCCATTCTTTTACCAATACCATCATAAAAAACTCCATAATTGGTATTCGCGCCGACTCAGCAACTCTGCTAAACCTTGATAATACGAGAATACTAAATACTACCGGTCCCGGGCTCGTAGGGCTTCACAATAGAATCAATGCAAAAAACACCCTCATTGCCAATAATGGGGGACACTCTATTCAATTGTCCTATGGAGGCAACCATCGATTTGATTTTGTTACCCTCGCAAATTATGGCAATCAATTGGAGGCCTTGAGGATGGATAATGCATTCTGCTACGATCCCCCCGATTGCAATAGTATAGGACTGAATCCACTCAATGTCACCTTTACCAATTCCATAATCGGTGGCAATGGAAGGGATGAAATCAGAATTGTGGATGTTACCAATGGCCAACCGGGCTTTATGAACTTTTCATTTGATCATTGCCTGGTAAGAGTGTTTGATCTACTAAGGGCGCAAGCCTATCCCGATTTTCTTGAGACTGTTTGCAGTAGTTGCTATAACTATCAATTATTCGAGCCCCTTTTTGTGAGCGTTTCGGAGCGCGATTTTAGACTGGATTCGCTTTCCATTGCAATCGATGCAGGAGTATCAGTACCCGGTATAAGTACCGATATAGAAGGCAATCTCAGAAGCCCATCCACACCTGATATCGGCTGTTTTGAGTATGTAGAAGAGTAGTTATGACATTTTCGTGAACAGGAATGGCCTCAAACTTTGTTTAGTCAGCGGTATGCAGACAATTAGGTTCCTGAAATTCTTGATTTTACCACTAATGATTCTCACTTTCTCCGGAAATATCCAGGGGCAGGTTCAGGATATAACAGAGGATGGAAAAAGTGTTAAGATCCCTTTCCAGAAGTACAATGATTTCATTATTGTTGAAGCTGTGTTGTTTGGCAATCTTAGGTTGAACCTGATTTTTGATACCGGGGCAGAGCACACCTTACTGTTTAATCGAATTTATACAGACTTGATGGGGGTGGAATACGATAGAAGAATTCCCGTTTACGGTGCAGACTTGAGTCGCGAGCTTCATGCATTGATTGCCCGAAACGTGAGAATTAGGGTGGGACCCTCAAAAACTAAGCAGTTGAGCATATTGGTTCTGGAAGACGACTATTCCGTTATAGATCAATTGATCGGGGTTCCTGTTCACGGATTACTCGGTTCCAGTTTTTTTGGCGACCATGTTGTTGAAATAAACTATAGAAGGAAATACATCGAATTGCACAGAGTGTTTGAGTTTGAGCATCCAGGAGAAAACTTCAGAACTTTTGAAATTGAGGTTCTCAATGGAAAGCCCTACGTCAGGGGAACTATTTTAACGGCAGAAGGAGTGCGTCGTGAATTGGATTTGCTCCTCGATACAGGTGCTGACTTACCTCTCCTGCTTCATGCAAATATGGATACTGTGCTGAATATTCCGGAAACCGCTATAAGTGGAAAGCTGGGTGCAGGTCTTGGGGGCTATCTCGAAGGATTCCTGGGCAGGAGTCCCGGTTTTGAACTGTGGGGCCATTCTTTTGACAATATTGTAACCAGCTATCAGGACCTGGATAGTTTGATGAGGGATTTTCGCGATCTCAACAGACAAGGGATAGTTGGGAACCAAATGCTCAGCAGGTTTCATTTTTTTATCAACTATCCGGGAAGAACCGTCTATATCAGACCCGAAAGGGGAGTAGATGTGCCTTTTGAGTACGATAAAAGTGGTCTCTTCCTTATTGCCGCAGGACCTGCATTGAACCGCTACTACATTTCCCATATTGTGAAGGGGTCCCCTGCTGACGAGGCCGGTTTAAAGAGGGGAGATCGCATTGTTGCTTTTCAGAGATGGCCTGTCGATTTTCACAATTTGAGGACGATGAACAGGAGGCTAATGAGTCGGGAAGGGAAAAATATCAGAATTCGAGTCGAACGTGAGGATGAGCGAAAAACTTTTTCATTCAGATTGCGAGAATTATTTTGAAAGTTTTTACCAGGAATTGTAAAGATAATTGTACCTTTGCAGTCCATTTCTAAAAAGTGGTAAATTATGTACGCAATAGTAAATATAGCCGGACAGCAATTCAAAGTGGAGGAGGGACAAAAGCTTTATGTCCACCGTCTTTCCGCTGATTCCGGTTCGAAAGTATCTTTCGATGAGGTACTTCTGGTTGCCAATGGAGATAACGTTCAGATAGGTAAGCCTACCTTGTCCGGTGCCTCCGTAGAAGCGACCGTTGTGGATCACCTAAAGGATGACAAGGTGATTGTGTTTAAAAAGAAGAGAAGAAAAGGCTACAGAAGAAAAAAAGGTCACAGACAGTACCTCTCTGAGCTGGTCATCGAAAAAATTTCTGTTTAAAATCTTAAAGACATTTAACAATGGCACATAAGAAAGGTGTAGGTAGTACGGATAATGGACGCGATAGTAAGAGTAAAAGACTAGGAGTGAAACTCTTTGGGGGACAGGTGGCAGTTGCCGGTAATATAATCGTACGTCAAAGAGGTACCAAATTCCACCCAGGAAACAATGTAGGAATTGGAAAAGACCACACTTTGTACGCTCTGTCTGATGGTACCGTACAGTTTAAAAGATCGAGACTTAACAGGACTTTTGTGAACATAGTTCCTGTATTTTCCGAGGTTGAAGAAAAACTGGACCAAATAGATACAGCTCCAGCAATATCAAAATCTGCGGACAAGCCTAAAGCCTCTCAGACAGCTACCAGCTCAAAAACTGAAGCCGCTTCTGATGATCTTAAAATAATTGAGGGAATAGGGCCCAAAATAGCAGAATTGCTGAATAATTCCGGGATCACCACCTATGCAGCTCTAGCAGCAGCAACTGTTGATCATTTGCGAAGCCTACTAGATGAGGCAGGAGGAAGGTATAGAGTGCACGATCCCGGTACATGGCCTCAGCAAGCTCAAATGGCTGCAGATGGAAAAATGACTGAACTCAAAGAATGGCAGGATGATCTAAAGGGAGGTAAGCTTCCCGAATCCTCTGAAGAAGAATAATTCGGTTGCCAGCTATTCGCTTTAACAATATAAATCTTAAGCCTCGGTGTTCTCATCGGGGCTTTTTTTCATTTAGCTTGCATATGGTTTCTTCAATTCCTTCCAACCACAAATGAAAGGAATTGAAGAAATCAGGCATGGTCTAGATCAAATCTTGGCATAGTTGGCCTCCTCAGGAAAGTACTTCCCAATAACTTTTTTGCGGTATTCAAATATCCCTTCAACCTTCTTGGAAATAAATCTTCCCATAAATAGACTTCCTAAAGGTTCCGCTGGAAGAGCATAGTGAAGCAAATCAGTCATCATTACTCCACCTTCCCTTTCCTCAAAATGATGCTCGTGATGCCACATTTTATAAGGACCAATCCTTTGTTCATCCACAAAGTACTCCTTCTCCTTAATTTTTGTTATCTCAGTTACCCAGGTGCTTGGAATGTTAAAAAGAGGCCTGACAGTATAGACAATTACCATGCCCTCATACATCTGCTTACCTTCAATGTCAGATAAAATCTCAAACTTCATATCCTCCGGAGTAATATTATCCAGGTTTTCAGGACTTGAAAAAAAGTTCCAGACTTTGTCAAGCTCCCCAGGTACCCATTGTTTCCATTCTTTCTTGTAAATTTTCATATTTTTTTTCTTAAATTGCGTGATGACCACCTTCTAATGGTTTTGTTTAAGAATTTGTTCAAAGAAATGCTTTATTGTTAAACAAAAAGCAGTGCAATGAGTTTTGAAATACTATCGGGACCAATAATGAGGTGTTTTTTTAAACTTTTCATAAATCGTCCCTATCGTCCACCGCTGTATTGATCAATTTGATTAGGGTCTTAGAATAAACCGTTATGTTTAGTTTAGAGATTAATGAGTTTCCTGAAGTCCTGGTGATTAATAATTTTGAAAAAGGAGAGTTCGATGGGCAATTCAGTTTTCCTCCTCTGGAATTTAAGATTAAAGCCCACTCTGAGATTGCCTCAGAAGTGGATGCTGGTGTCTATATACTGCCGCTGGATAAATGGAACAACGATTCTATTGTTGTCGTCTACGGAGGTTACGAAGAGATGGGAGAGCTCACAGTGGGATTTTTCGTTGGGCTTCAAGGCGGGTCAGTTGTTCCTTTAGATTTTGCGACTTTAATCTCCGAAATTGATGAGCCTGTGCCTATCGAAATCTATCCCGTTCCTGCTGACAATTATATCCTTGTAAGTATTCCTTCACAAGAAAGTATCACGGAAATTCTTATTGACGGTTAGGATATTGAAACTATTGAAGGACGTTTAATGAAGCAAGAGCTGATTGAAAATGCGAACGATTATATTCGAATAGAGACTCACGATATTCCGGTGGGATATTTTGTTGTCACTTTGGGTACACATGTTGGAAAAGTACCCGAAAGATTTTACTTAAAAGATAATTAATTCTGATTAAGATATGTTTATGTGTGATAGAGAATATTAATGCGTCATACCACTTTACCTTTGCGATTATGAAAATACAAGTATTTAAAAAACTTCAATGAAAATTTTCAACTCCTGTTTATTTATTGCACTCTTGTCTATACTTTTTGCCTTCGGCCCGCATCCTAATTCTCTTTTTGGTCAGAGGGGCCCCTCCTCATTCAATGGGGAGATTTCTGGAAGGGTATTGGAGGCGGGAACAGAGGAGGCAGTTCCATTTGCAACTGTTAGTGTAATTTCTTCGGAGTCCGGCGAGTTAATCAGAGGAACCGTAACAGAAAATAATGGGGCCTTTTTTCTGGAAAGAATTCCTCAGGGGGAGTTTTTTCTGAGAGTCAACTTTATTGGATTTCAAACTTTTGAAACTGAGGAGTTTACTCTGAATAGGGAGAATCCAACCCGCTTTTTTTCAAGGATCACCTTGAGAGTTTCAGCCGAACAGCTACAGGAGGTAGTGATTTCTGAGCAGAGAAGTAGTTTTGAGACGCGTCTTGATCGCAGAATTTTCAACGTGGAGAATGACATTGTTAGTGAGGGGGGAAGTGCTCTCGAAGTGCTTGGTAATGTTCCATCAGTAGAAGTCGATATCGATGACAATATTTCTCTTCGAGGGGATGGAAATGTAACTATTTTAATAGATGGGCGACCCTCAACTTTTTCTTCTGCCGAGGTTCTAAGGCAAATTCCGGGAAATTCTATTGAGAGAATTGAAGTTATTACTAACCCCTCAGCGCGATTTGACCCGGAGGGAATGTCTGGAATTATCAATATCATATTGAAGAAAGACCGCCAATTTGGAGTGAATGGCAACCTAAATCTCAGTTACGGTCGCGGTAGAGCTGATCAGTATTCCGGTTCGCTTGGATTGAATATGAGAAACTCCAATGTAAATATTTTTGGAAACTATTCATACAACAACAGGGATCGAATTTCCAGGGGTACTGGTACCTCGAGGGTGGCCTTCCCGGATACTACCTATTCCTTCACCCAGATTGATCACAATATTAGAAACAATACCTCACATCTATTTAGGGGAGGTGTTGATTACTTTGTCAACAATAGGAATACTCTGTACCTTTCCGGAAACTACCGGGTCAATGACAACAGTAATGAAAGTGATCTCGAGCTTGAATATTTCGATAAGTTAGGCAATCCGGCCTTTGAATCTATTCGAAGAACGGCCGGGATTGGCAATGGATATGGTTTTGAAGTAAATACAGGTTGGCAAAAGAGGTTTTTGAATCCTAATAATCGGATGGATTTTGATGTGATTTTTTCCAGAGATACCGATGACAGGGGAACCGATTATGTGCAGGACTTCTTTGATCCCGTGGGACAGGAGGCTGAACCAAGCTTTATTCAAACACAGAGTAGAGATAATTTAAATCAACTTTTTTCCGCTAGATTGGATGCAGACCTTGAACTTTGGAGCGGTTGGATGGCGGAAACAGGACTGAGGGTTGATTTGAATTCCATCGACAATAAGTTAAACTCTTTTGATATTGACCCATTGACAGGTGAGCAGGTCAACGACGTAAATATTTCCAACCATTTTTTGTATGATCAGGAGGTTTACGCAGCTTATTTTACAGTGGGAACTGAATGGGGAAATTGGCAGTACAAAGTCGGTTTAAGGGCCGAACAAACATTTACCCAATCAGAATTGAAAACAACCGATGAGCTGTTTAATAACAACTATTTTAGCTTATTCCCATCCTTTTTTCTTGGGTACAATCTTTCAGAAGGAGAGGATTTGATATTGAGCTATAGCAGGCGGATAAATCGACCAGGTACCTGGCAGCTCAACCCCTTTAGAGATTTATCGGATCCGAATAACTTTAGAACGGGAAACCCATTTCTTCGACCTGAGTACACCGATGTGTTTGAGTTATCCTACATAAGGATTTGGGACCAACTTACTTTGAACAACAGTATTTACTATAGGCAGACCAATGATTTGATAAGAAGATATATCGATTTTGATCCTGCTGGTATTACCATGGTGACATTTGAAAACATTGGAAGGAGTCACTCATATGGGGTTGAAGCTATCGCTAATTACCGACCAATGAGGTGGTGGAATATCAATGCTACTGCAAACTTTTTTGCTCAGAAGTTGGATCGCAGTGAGTTGACCGAAGGTTTGAACAGGTCAAGTGAGGGTTTTACTCTTCAACTGAGTTCAAACAAAACTGTGTGGAATGGTATGTCGGTTCAGCTTTCTTCCAGGTACCGTTCTGGTTTTATTGTTCCTCAGGGAGAAATAAAGGCCTTTTTCAATGTTGACCTGGCTGTTAGGAAAAACTTCTTGGATAACAATCTCACTGTTAGTCTTAATGCAAGAGATGTTTTCAATACCCTTAGATTTCGATTCAATACAGTGGACGATGTTCCCATTGTCAGAAGTTTTGAACGAAGTTGGGACAGCAGGGTTGTTACCCTTAATGCAAATTGGCGATTTGGAAGAACACTGGATGGTCCTCAGCGAAGACAGCAGAGAAGAGAAGCTGCAGATAGGTTTGAGACCCCGGACCTTTAATCAGTTGATTTTATTTTACAATCCTGATAGAATTCCTTGCGCGATAGGCATCATTTAGGTAAATTTGCGGGGTTCAATTAACTTTACCAACCGTAAATTTATCCTGTATGATTAAAAATTTGTCTATTGTCCTCAGCTTGATGGTTCTCGGAATAGGACTGGTTGCACAGCCGGTTATTTCACTTCCTTTATTGGGAGACCAGGACAAAGTGTACACCTTCAGAACCGCAGCAGCCGGAGGACTCAATGTTGATGTTGCCGGCCCCAATGTAGTTTGGGACCTATCCAACATTGATCCGGATTCTATTTTGCCGGAAATTTCATTTCAGGAATTTATCCCACTGCTTGAAGCGCCATTTAGCAATTTATTTTCGAATGCTGATTTTGTATTGAGAGAGACTTCAGAGTTTTCTGTTGACTATAATTACCTCGAACTAAAGTCTGATCGCTTGGTAGTAATAGGATTGTACACTGAAGGAGATACTCTTCCGGCCTTTTTTCCAGAGCCAATTCTCCTGACCCCATTGCCTTTGGAATTTGGTTTCACAGAGTCTGAAACCATTCCATTTGTATTTGACTTTGCGGATTTGGTGGACACCTTTCAACTTACAAATGCCTATGAAGCAGATGCCTGGGGAGAACTCCGGCTGCCAAATGGTATTGAATTGCAAAATACCATGAGACTCAAGGCAAAATCTGATATAGATGGATTAATTGAAACGGATGAGGGAATATTCCGGGTTGTAGTTGACCAAACCTCTTATTTGTTTTTAAACAATGATTTTGGTGTTCCAGTGGCAACCTATACCCGTCAAACAGCAACTTTCTTTTTGGTTCTTGGTCCTATTCAAGTTCCCATATTTGAATTGCCTGCTGAGCCTTCCCTGGAATTCTACAGCGTATTAGGTACAAATACAGATGAGATTTCTTCTGACCTTGAAGTACAATTGTTCCCCAATCCCGCGAGTGATTTTATCCATTTGAGTTTTGGAGAAGGACTTCCAAAGGATATGGTCTATGAGATATTTGATCTATCAGGAAAATCTCTAATGACTGGAATAATTAGTGCGGAATCATCTATACATCAGATTGAGACAAAAACTCTAAGTAGTGGCATGTATCAATTATCTTTGAGTTCGAATAGCACCAGGAAAGTCATTCCATTCTTAGTTAAGAAATAAAAGCAATACCTACTTAAAATTGCCGAATAGCTGGGGCGGTGTGTAAAATCATCGCCCCTTTTTTAGGTCGCTAACCTCTTTACGGCCTCTACCAATTTATCTATTTCCCCTTTTGAATTACTGATGTTGGGGCTGATCCTGACACCGTCAAGGCCTCCCCAAACCGGGGCGACTGTGTAAATTCCATGTTGCTCAAATAGTTTTTCGCCCAAAACAGATGATGGCATCCCCCTTAGAGAAAACATTCCCAGTGCACAGCTGAATTCCCTTCTGAATGAAGTTTTTATCTCAACTCCATTTATCTCAGACAGTTTATTGAGGGCGTAGTTTTTTAAATAAAACAGCCGTTCGCACTTTTTTTCTAAACCGATCAGCTCTAAAAAATCAAGAGCCGTGTGGATGGCCAAATCAATCGGACTGTTGTGTATCCCGAAGTTTTCAAACTTTCTGATGTCCTTGGATTCAGGATCTGAAGCTGCAAGCATCGGTCGGGTTTCGGAAATTAAATTCTTCTTTACGGTCAACAAACCCGTGCCAATGGGAGCCGATATCCATTTGTGTAAACTGGCAGCCCAGTAATCGCAAGAGTTTTGCTCGACATTGCAATCCATTTGACCCGGAATGTGTGCCCCGTCAACAAACAACCTAATTCCTGTGGCATTTAGCTTCTCTGCTATGTTTTTCACTGGAATCAACTGTCCGTTCCAGTTGAACATTTCCATGACTTGTATCGCTCTGGTTTTGGCTGAAATAGCATTCAAATAGGGACTAATGAGTTCGTCAACAGATTCTGAGGGTAGGGGTACATCCACCCAAACGAGCTTAATTCCTTCAAATTTTTCCCTTTGTTTCCATGCATTCACCAAGGTGGGGTAGTCCTGTCGACTGAGGATTACTTCTTCTCCTCTCTTTAAAGGCATTCCAAAGATGGCCGTCTCCATAGCGCTGGAAGTGTTCCGCTGCAAACTCAGTTCCTCTGAGTCCACTCCTACCAGCTGAGCCAGTCTTTTTCTGAGCAGTTCCCTTGATTCTGAGAAACCCTCGAAGAACCAATACCCGGGAAGCTCATTGGCCAGGCGGGTATATTCATTCTGAGCCAACATTACCGGGATCGGCATGCTGTTGATGCTTCCGTGATTGAGGTTGATATAGTCAAAAGCCTGGTAGGAAGTTTTTCTTATTTTTTCCCAAAAGTCTTCAAAGGTGGCCAATTCTTCTGCCGATACCCCTTTGACTTCTGAGGTGATCTTCTGTAGCTTTTGCCAGGTAGGGGATTTCTTAACTTTCTCGTCCACCGCATTCAAGCGGTTTGAGAGCCTTTCTTTTGTATTTCCAGACATTTGTATGGTGTAGATATTGAGTAAATCTGTAATCATGCACAAATTTCCGAAAATTATATGACTTTATTTTATTATCTGTTACCTGAATCAATGTGGTTGAGAACTAATGGTGCTGTTTACTTCAAAATTTTTTATTGAATTGCAGGTACATAGTTGAATGGAACTTATAGGAATTTAATGCTATAGGTTTAATAATTTACTCTTGAAATGTTGTATGCCTTTTATTTCCCTCATTCAATTAGTAGAAGCCACTGGCTTGATGGCATGGAATGACCAGCTGTTTTGTCTCCTTTTGTCAGCCCAGATGATTTTGTCCGTAAAATGTTGCATTTGGTAGAAATAGAGCTTTTAATATCTCTTTTCAGTGAATTTCTGCGTTTTGATACATATTTTTCACAATGCCGGTGCACTCAGCTGATAATAACAGACCAAATATTATCGCAAAGTTGGTTGTCAGTATTCGGTTGTTTTTAAAACTTTAATCGATGCAGAAGTTACTATTTATCCTTTTTCTTTTCCCAACAGTACTATTTGCTCAAACGGGGGTCCCTCTAGATTGGTTTCATCTCTGTCCTGTAGAGGACGGCTTCAGAGGACTCAATACTGCCGGTGCATACCAATTATTGGAAGGGAGGGAAAGTAAAACAATTGTAGTGGCGGTGATTGATAGTGGGGTAGATATTGAGCACGAAGACCTTAGAAATAACATTTGGACCAATCCCGGTGAAATACCTGGTACAGGAAGGGATGACGACAGTAACGGTTATGTTGACGACATAAATGGCTGGAATTTTATCGGTGGCCCTGATGGTAACGTAATCCATGATAATCTTGAAATTACACGGCTCTACCGAAAATATAGGGATTTATACAGTCATTGGAATCCACTTGAGCTCAATAGAAGAGATCGCTTGAAATACGCCAGATATCTAACCTATAAAAGAGCTTATCAGGAGGGGCGTGAGCGGGCAGCTAACAATTTGGAGCAATTTAAAGAATTTAGAAACAGACTGGTATTATCTATCGATAAGGTCATGCTCGCACTTGGTGACCAGCCCATCACTGAATCAGCCCTCAGTTCAATCGATCCGCAGGGGGACCAGGATGTGAGCTTTGGGATTATGGTATTGCTAAACTTTATTGAAGACTATCCATCAGGAGACTACGAGACCATCAGAGAGGATCTGATTCGGGCAATGGATGCAGGGGTGGAACATTATTATAGCAGTTACCATTACCATTATAATGTGGATTTTTGCCCACGCCATCTTGTGAATGACAATTACGAAGATCAGGAGGAGCGATTTTATGGGAATAACGAAGTGGGTGGAGAATTCTCCGAGCATGGAACCCATGTCGCAGGAATTATTGGAGCTGTGAGAGGCAATGACCTGGGGATGGATGGTATAGTTGACAATGTCCGCATAATGTCAATCCGCACTGTACCAAATGGCGATGAGAGAGATAAGGATGTGGCCAATGCCATCCGGTATGCGGTTGACAATGGTGCTTCTGTAATTAATATGTCCTTTGGGAAGGGTTTCTCGTGGAATAAGTCCGTTGTAGACGATGCGGTGAGGTATGCAGAGAAAAACGATGTGTTGCTCGTTCATGCAGCCGGAAATGGATCTCAAAATAATGATCTGAATGATAATTTCCCCAATCCTGTATTTGAGAAAAGAAGATTTTTGGGACCGCGAAGAGCAAGGAACTGGATTTCAGTTGGCGCCCTTAGTTACAATGAGCCTCCCGCTAAAGTGGCTTCCTTTTCGAACTACGGCAGAGAGACAGTGGATGTATTCGCTCCGGGTGAGTTTATTTACTCAACCATTCCAGGTAACGAGTATCAGGACAATATGGGCACCAGTATGGCTGCTCCTATGGTGTCCGGATTGGCTGCCTTATTGCGGTCTTATTTTCCTGAATTCAATGCGAGACAAATTAAGTCCATCATCAAAGATTCTGCAATCAGGGAGAATGCACAGGTAGTTCAGCCTGGGACAAGAGAGATGGTATCATTTAGCGAATTGAGTAGAACTGGGGGCTACATCAATGCATACGAAGCTGTGAAACTGGCCATTCAGAGATCAAAAAATTAAACCATGGAAAAAAAACCAATGATAAGCTGGTCTGACTTTGATAAAGTGGATATGAGAGTCGGTAAAGTTTTGGAGGCATCCTATTTTGAAGAGGCAAAGGTTCCTGCAATAAAAATGCTGATAGACTTTGGACCAATTGGAACTCTTAAAAGCTCTGCACAGATTACAGACCACTACCTGCCCGCCAATTTAGTTGGAAATCAAGTGATTGCTGTGGTCAATTTTCCTCCAAAACAAGTTGCAAATATGATGAGCGAGTGTCTTGTACTGGGGATAATTGAACTGGGCGGTGAGGTTGTATTGTTGAGACCGGATAAAGAGGTAGAAAATGGGCGACCAGTAGCTTGAGTTTTTTGTAAGAGCTCAACTGAGTGTCATTTTGGAGAAAAAGAATCGGGGGATTCAGCAGAGACTAAACCTGTCTTCTTAGATGCATCTCAAGCAATTACCTTCAAGTCTCTACAAAAGAATTGATTTTCGAACGGTTATTTTTCAAAAAATTTACCCAAATTTAATGCTGAATTTTTAGCTTTGCTGTTTATATCTTTTAAATGCGATTCGCAGAACTCAAAAAATATGTTTTAAATCTCCTCGAAAGGGATTTAAATCCCAAGCTGACCTACCATGGAGTACATCATACTGAGGATGTTCTGTCGGTTACCAGAAAGTATATCGATATTTTTTCAATTGAGGAGCGAGAAGCTCTATTGTTGGAAACCGGAGCACTCCTCCACGATACCGGTTTTCTTAATACCTACAAAGATCACGAAGAAGAAGGTGCCAGGATCGCATCCCAATTATTGCCCGGCTTTGGATTTGATTCGAGCCAGATTTCAATTGTGAATGGATTGATCATGGCAACTAAAGTTCCGCAGCAACCCACAAACCTTCTGGAGCAAATTATTTGTGATGCAGACCTGGATTATCTCGGTCGTGAGGATGTTTACGCCATTAGTGAAACCTTGTTTATAGAACTTCAGCATTTCACTCCTCTTAAAGAAAGAGGTGACTGGGACAAAGTTCAGATTAGCTTTTTGAAGAGCCACAGTTTTCATACGGATTGGGCTATAGAAAACCGAAAGCCCGGAAAAGAGAAATATTTGGCTGAGCTCTGTCTGCGCACAGACAGGTAATTATTGAATCCGTTCAGCTCTTGAGTCTTGCGATTTCTTCATTGAGTGAAATGATTCTCCTGATCAATACCTGAATAATTTCACTGAGGATTTCAGACTTTTCATAAAGTAAGTCCATGAAGTAATCCCTACCAATTATATATACTATACTGTCTTCTAGAGTTGAAACTGAGGCTGTTCTGGGGATGGGGGTCAGCAGGGCAAGTTCTCCGACTATTTCATTTGCTCCCAATTGGGCAAAGACACTGTCTCCGTCGTGTACTTTTACTTTGCCGGACTTGATAATGTACATGCAATCACCGATTTCTCCTTTTTTTATAAACTCCCTACCTGCCGGGATTTCTTCAAATTCCATGATTCGAGCAATGTCCAAAAGAGAGGCCTCCGGCAAGTTTTCAAAAACAGAGACCGTTTTTAGCGAAAATACTTTGTCAATCAGAAATTCCATAAGCGTTGTTATAATTTGATAATTCCTGCTGAATAATATCAGAATCTACTTCCCTAAGTAATTTAAGCTGTGCTGTTGGCAAGGGAAGTTGATGTTGGTTGTATTCGCGAATCAGAAGGCCACACAGCCAGTGGCTTACACACAGCTTTTCGGTATTTAACAAGCAACTCAAAAGGTCAGTTTTTCCCATCTCCCAATCTGAACGCAACCAGTCTGATGCGGATTCCGGTTTGAATTCGAGAATGGGGCTGACAAAATTGCTGAGATGGGAACTGATGTTATTTTCCAGTAATTCTATCGCATTGACATTCATTAAATGGTCACCCATCAGCAGGCTGTCTTCGGCTTTTTGAATCAAACTTTTGCCATAGATGAGGGCCAGGATTCTCAATACTCTCAATTGCTGAAGCCTGATTTCAGAAATAATGGAGTGCCGAAGTTCAGGACTTATTACCTTTCTGCCCAGACAGGAAGTGAGGTGATTGAAGGTTTTGTGCTCTAATTGAATCAAGTCTCTTAGCAGTTCAATCTTCTCCGGTTCGGTCTCAACAAAATTCCTTTTGAAGAGCGAGTATACAGCTGTCTCCCTCAATTCAAAATCAGGATCTGAGAGATAGCCTTCTAAAAGGCTGATGGACTGATTGCCTGAAATACTCCCTGCAATTTTTATAAGTCTGTTCAGCACCAGATGATGGTGAGCTTTCTCCAGTTCTGATTTTAGGTATGGAACAACTTCATCTCCAAAGGCCTCCAGGGCATTTACCGCCGCTTTGTACAACTCACCTGAAATAGCAATATCTATTAAATGGGGAATCAGGTGACGATTTCCAACCTTGGAAGTCGAGTAAATTGCTTCACCCTTTACTCTTCGATCGGGGTCTTTGAGTAGTTTTATGAGCGGGTGGTAAAACTCCTTTTTTTCAACCAGCCCAATTATTCTTGCAGCTGATAGCCTTTCAGCAGGGTCGGGTGAATCTACCCAGGCCAAGAGAGGACCACCATAATTTGTTGCCCCGTAAATGCCTGCATATTTTAAAATACCTGCTATTAGATTCTCTTTTTTCGCCCCCTTTGCAGATTTAATGTCATCCTGTAGTTCCTGAACACTCTCTGCCTGTACTAAGGAGCAATACATAAATATTGCTTTTCTGCTAACTCGTTCATTGGGGTGATCTATCAGCACTCTGATGTAGGGTAGGTATCTTTCGTCCCGAATTTTTGCAATGATATCAATGGTTTCCGCCACTACCAATGGATTGTGGTCTTCAAGCAACTGGATAACCATTTTGTGCCTCTGATGAACGCTCAAGTCGCGAGCCGAGAGTTTAAGTTTATACAGTACGGCAATAGAGTCACTCCCCAATTTTACCTGGTCTTCAAGCACACTCATTTCCTCACGGGTAAATATCATGGAGTCGCTGGAAAGCAATCGGTTTTTCAAAAGAAAGTGGATGAGTTCGCTATATTTTTTACCTAGGTAATAACCACAAATAATCCAAAGCCCAATTGCAGCAGTTAGACAGATGATTATGTACTTCAACTCGAAAATGCCGAGACTGCTTAGTGAAAGGAGTATCAATCCTGAGAAGCCCAGACCAATGGGTTCCATATAGCCCTTGGCCAGGGTGTGACTTTCTAGACGCCTGTGCTTATCCAGAGGTTGAAATAATATAAAATAAGCGGGTAAGTGAATGGATGAACGGATGATCTCATCCAAAAGCATAAGGAGCCCAAATATCCAGAGCAAAAAAATCAAATTGTTCTCCACCAACATTAATCCCATCAGTCCCACAAGAGTAACAATACCTAATGTTACCGGCAAAATCAGGATCATTTGCCCAATTTTTAGCCTCCAAAAAAGCCTGCTGAATAAAATGGTCTTCTTGAGGAGGTTCAACAATTTTCCAAAGCTGAAAAAGAATCCAAAAAAGATGGCCAGCTGATCAACATCATTGAAGTGTACTTCAACCCGTTCCAAAAATGAATAGTGAATCAGATATAGCACCAGTGTGGATAGCATGGCGAAAATACCTGCCAACCTAAAAAATGGGTCCTTCAATTTTTTCTGCAAAAACCCAAATACTTTAAAACCTGACTGCCTGTGCACATCCTCGTGCTTGTGGTCTTGACTGGAGTGGTGGTGGTCGTGAGGAATTTCCAGTTTTTCAGAGTTTCCTCTGGAGAGCAAATAAAGGCAGACAAAGGACAAGCCAAAACTGATGGCCGCAAAGGTAAAAAGGTCTTGTATGGAGAATAAGACCACAATTATAGGAGTAAAGAGATAACCCAGTACCTTCCCGACAGATTCACCAGTGGTCAGGAGCCCAAAAAGTCGCTTACTTTGCCTGACATCATATAAGAGCGAGGCCACCCCCCAGAATTCGAGATTGCTCAATTGGTAAACCACCAGGTATAGGGCATAAAATAGTACGATCAATTCCAGAGAGGAAGGAAAATTATTTACTGCCCTTGCTCCAAGGGCCCAAACCATACAGAACACCAGGACAAAAGCAAAGAGCTTAACCGGAGGTAATTTAGCCTCAAAAATCGAATAAAGCCTTCCAGAAAGCAGTAGTAAAAAGCCTGATATAAAATAGATCAATGGCAGCATTCCAATGCCGTGCTGATCAATTAGGTGAATGTTAATGGCGGAAAATGACAGAGCAATTCCAAGTGCATTGAAGAACGAATGCCCAAGAAGTTTTAGGAAGTCGGGCAACTCTACTTCTTTAATCTGGAATAACCTAAGGAATACTTCTGTTTGCATGGCAATGCTGAATCGCTCATTTGTAAGCCCAAACATACGGTTTTTTGAGGTTTTAGGTCATTATCACCTAAAAAAAGAAATACTCCTGATGGAAAAGCTTGCTATGGAAGGTGCTTTTATTTTCCGAAAGAATGGAGCCTATTCAATGGTTTGATTCAAGTCGGAAGTGCAGAGCACGAAAAGGGGTTATAGTGTAAGTGTTTCAATTCAATCCTCAGCAATTGAACTAAAGTTAAAAGAAGGCAACATGCTTTAAAAGTCACTGTACTACAATTTTTTCAACCACCGGACGACCCAGTAATTCATTTACTTTTTTCAACAGTTCCGGTTTGCTCATGCTCAGTTCAGAGCGAAGGGAAGCAGACTCCACCTTGATAAATAAGTTGCCATTTTTAAGGTGTATTCCCTTAGTGTTTTCATTAATTATGGAACCCATGGATTCCCGCCACCATTTTCTGATTAAAAACTCATTGTAGCCCGGTTCGACTTTATTGCTTTGGGAAATTTTCTTCAACATATCACCCAGCAAATGCTCGTTTGATTTCTTCATCATAAGTCGTCTATTTTATTGGTCCACAATACTGTTGATCTCTCCATCGCTGATCAGAAAGATCGTAAATTTCTCATCCATATTCCCAACCGAATCGGTCAGCCTTTCAGCATTGGTGTCCGTTATGAAAATCTGACCCTGGGTGTGATCCCTCACCAGAGAGAGGAACTCTGAGGCCCTTCTTTTATCCAGACGATCAAACAAATCGTCAAGTAGGAAAGCCGGTTCTATTCCAAGCCGCTCTCTTATCAAACTGTGGCCAGCCATTTTTAAAGACAATACTGCCGATTTCAATTGCCCCTGTGAGGCCACATCTCTTATTTTTTTATTGATCAATGTGAATTCCAGATCATCTTTGTGAACACCGGTATGGCTTCGTCCCATTATCCGATCTCTCTCTGTACACCGGGCGGTAAGCTCACCGTAATTCCCTTCCTGTAATTGCGAGCGATATTGAAAATCAACCGACTCAGCTCCACCTGACAACTTGGTATAATACTGCTCAAAAAAGAAGCTCAAACGTTTGCAATATTCCGTTCGCTTTTCGAAAATCAGGTGAACATGGGGATAGATTTTATGATCATATGTCTGCAACAGGTCCCAATCGACCCTTCCGTCTTTTTGAGATTTTTTGAGCAGGGCATTTCTCTGTCGAATTAATTTTCCGTAGTGAATCAATGCTTCCAGATAGGTGCCATCTATCTGTGAAAAGGTGATGTCCAGAACTCTTCTCCGCTCTTTGCTGCCCGAAAGCAGTAGGTCGATGTCCTGAGGTATCACACTGACCACTGGGTACCTGCCGACATGATCTCCGAGCCGGCTGATTTTTTTGTCGTTCACCTCCAGTGCTTTGCCTTTTCCAGATTGGTATTTGATGACGATTTTGTCCTCCTCACCCTCCGAATCTGCAATGGCTTCAAGCCTAAAAAAGGTAGCCCCATCCATGAGATAAGCTTGATCGGTAGAGGTAGTAAGGCCCTTTCCTACAGCGAGAAAATGAATGGCATCCAAAACGGTGGTTTTTCCCGATCCATTTCCTCCGGCTATTCCCACAATGCGCCGGCCGAGGTCAAATGAGCTGAACGCGTGATTCCTGAAATTCGTCAAACTAAGTTTCCTGAATTGCACCTACTTGTTATTTTGAATCAAATATGCGAAAAAAATAGATTCCATGGGTATCATTTCACAAAGTCTGAAATAATCCTCCCCATTTTTAGCCATTTCTTTTTAGCCCTACCAACCATGCTTCAAATTTTTCGAGGAGCCATATCTGTAAAGGATTTTTTTTGGAGATCACTCATTCAGTATGCCATTGGAGTATCTATTCCATGTTTTAGAATGAAAGCTATCACTAAATTTTTGTCGACAGCTTTATATCTGCCGCCTTTTTTGCTTAAGAGTGCAAACCAATCCCCCAGCTGTCTCCAGGAAAGGTTTTATCGGCTCGTCACCCTTGATGATGAAAGTAATCATTGACTTTTCTCCCATTCATACACGCTTGCGGCCAGGGGGGAGCAATAGTGGAGCCGTCTGGCTGGAAACTCATGCCTAATCTCAGGGTGCATTGATTTGCTCTTCATTTTTCACAAAATATAAACTGTTGATTATCTTTGTGGGGAATCCTGTGCAGGTGGTAGATATGGTTTTCAATACAGTGAATTTCGAGCTGTAATGAAAAAATTCCAAAACCTGATCGATTCATATAATTTGAGTGTTGGATTGCGTTAAAGCAGGATAGGAATTTTTTTAAGCACTAAGTAAGAAAACATATGGGTTTAGGACAACTTACAATTGTAATTCTGATAATAGCCGCAGCGCTAACTGCCCTAACCGGATTAGTGATGAAGCGAAATGAAAACTGGTTGGTGTCGTATCTTCAGCATGCCACCGGTTCTCTTTTTATTTTCTCGGGCTGGGTCAAGGTGGTTGATCCCATGGGTACCGGTTTTAAACTGGAACAGTACTTTGCAGAATTTCAGGCAACCTTTGAGGGCACCTGGTTCTCTTTTATTGCCCCGTTGTTTCCTATGATGGGAAACTATGCCCTGGCAATGAGTGTGGTTGTTATCATTGTAGAGATACTTTTGGGAATCATGCTGATCCTTGGCATGTGGAGAAAATTTACTGCCTGGGCTTTCTTTCTGCTCGTGGCCTTTTTTACCTTTCTCACCGGTTTCACCTATTTGACTGGATACGTACCCTCCGGTGTTAACTTTTTCCAGTTTTCGCAATGGGGTGAATACAATCCTACAAATATGAGGGTGACCGATTGTGGTTGCTTTGGTGACTTTATTGTCATCGAACCTAAGGTTTCCTTCTTTAAAGACCTCATATTGTTGGTGCCTGCCATTTTCTTCCTGTTTACTTACGGCAAAATGCACCAACTATTCAATGAAAAAGTGAGACATATTGTGGTGGTTGCCTCCTCTATCATTTTATTGGTTTACGCCTTCAGCAACTTCGCCTGGAATCTCCCTCATATCGATTTCAGAGCGTTTCATGAAGGTGCAGACATAAGGACACAACTAAATCTTGAAAGAGATGCTGCAGCCAATGTGCAGGTGGTGGCATGGGATCTAAAGAACAATGAGACCGGTGAGGTAATTCGTTTGTCAACAGAAGAGTATTTCGCAAACCTGACTTCCTACCGGGAGACACATTCTGTGGTGAGGCAAATTCAATCTGAACCGGAAATAGAAGAGACCAAGGTTTCTGACTTTATGATTAATGACCTTGAAGGTTTTGATGTAACGGATGATTTTTTGGAATATTCCGGACACTCAATTATGATTGTTACCTACAATCTTCCAGGCTCAACTATTCGGGAATCTCAAACTGTAATGGATTCCATTTTTGCTATTGATTCTATCACAATGGTTGGACAGGATGGTATGGACTCCCTGATTGTAATTGAACGATTGGATGAAGTGATCGAGAGAGAGGAAGAAATCATCACCTACAACTGGAACGAACGGTTTAACAGGCACTTTCACGAGAAAATTATCCCCTTTGTGAATGCTGCCTCAGAAAGAGGTGTGCAGATAGTGTTGGTGTCCGGAGAGGGCAATACCCACAAACTTGAAAGCTTTCAAAGAGAGATGGGTATGGAGAATGTCAGCTTTTATTTTGCTGATGACATACTGCTGAAAACCATAATCAGGTCCAGTCCGGGAGTGGTATGGTGGCACGATGGGGTCATCCTTAAAAAATGGCACAAAAGCAGGCTTCCTGAATTTCAAAGCATTGAAACTGATTTGTTGGCGGAGCGTTAGGATTTAAAGACCGCCATATTGCCCTTGTTCCCTCTTCAGGCTTATTTCTTGTGAAAAAATAAGGCCGACCCAAAAGTTTGGCAGGGTTAAGAGCAATTGAGCCCCGATGTGTTTTTTCTGCGGTTTGAAAATAGACTATAAGAAGGAAAGGTTTAGAGAGGAAATTGGCTGCAGGGAGTTTATCATATCACTCGTCTTTGCGATTTGCATGCATTGATCGCTTTCGGCCATTCATAAGTACCTCAACTTAACAATTGGATCGTCCCTGCAGATGGGAAACTGTATAGGTATCCTCAAACGCTGCGAACAATTCCAATGAGTGACCACTCCTCATTTGTCTTTAGTATAAGCCAATCCACTACCAAAATCATTGGTGATATAGTCCTCATAATCAATTGCCTGAGAATGCTTAACACATTCTTTAGGTTTATTTTGGCCCGGAAGTCCTCATTATACGCTCAGAATGTTTTTCTTTGCACTGAGAATTGAGGCCAATGATCTGAATGGATGTGTTTTCTGATATTCATGATGGTGATGGCCTATGTCTTCAATTGCTCAATAAATGTTTTATTGAGTTTGTTTTAAAAATGTAATTATCCTTCAAAATGTTGAGCAGGAGAATCGTTCGCGTAAAAGTAATGCAGCTTCTTTACAGCCTGAATTCAGATAGAAAGTTGAAACCCAATGAGGTAATTGAGAATTATAAAAAGGGCGTAGAGGATTCTTATGAGTTGCTTCTTTTTACGGTATATGCGCTGGTGAAGATCACCCGGATAGCACTGGAAGAGGAGGAAAGGCGAAAGGCTAAGCTTCTCCCAGGTGAGGATGATAAGAACTTTGTTCCCAAGCTGTACGACAACCCGCTGATTAAAGAACTTGAGGAATCCTCCTATCTCACTAAGATAGTTGAGAAGAATAAATTTGCAAACTCGGCCGATACTGATCTTATCCGGCAAATCTACCGAAAGTACGCCAAGCAGGACAGTTACAAGGAATATGTTTACTCGAACTCTGATACTATCGAAAGTCACCGGAAAGGACTGCTGGACCTTTTTCGCTTTGTCAGGAAAAATGATATCTTTGAGGAGCTGGTAGAAAGTCGTTTCAGTCATTGGGAAGACGATAGGTCGCTGATTATTGGTGCGGTGAAAAAAATTGTAAAAGCCCTTCCCTCAGGGAAAGATGACTTGTTAAAGGAGTTTTATCCCGATGAAGATACCTGGAAGGACTTTGGGTTGTTTTTACTGGAAAAAACCATAGAGGAAGACCGGGAGCTGCGCCATACTTTGAACCCTGCTTTGAAAAATTGGGACGAGGATAGATTGACTACCATTGATAACATACTGCTGAAAATGGCTTTGTGTGAGTTTATGTTTTTTCCCTCAATTCCCACAACGGTCACCATCAACGAGTATATGGAGGTTGCAAAACTCTACAGTACTGCCCGGTCAAAGGACTTTATCAATGGGTTGTTAGATCGGCTTACCGGAGACCTGGAGGAGATGGGAAAGTTGAATAAGATGGGCAGGGGACTTAAGCAGTGATTTTATCCTTTCGGAAATACTTCATTTATAATGGACCAAAAAGTTATTATCTATGATTTTGGCTCGCAATACACGCAGTTGATTGGACGACGTGTTCGCGAACTCAACTTCTATTGTGAAATTCATCCCTACAATAAAAAGCTGGTTATCGATCAACAGGTCAAAGCTGTTATTCTCTCAGGTTCGCCTTTTTCCGTCAGAGAGCACAATGCCCTCTACTTTGATTTGGATCAGGTGCTTGGAAAAGTGCCGGTGCTCGGAATTTGCTACGGTGCTCAGTTGATTGCACATCAATTGGAGGGACAGGTGGAACGATCCAGCAGTCGGGAATACGGGCGCGCTATTCTCAATAGCACCCTCTCAGATCGCTTGTTCTCCGGTGTTGAAAATGGATCACAAATCTGGATGTCCCACGGAGATCACATATTAAAACTTCCCGATGGTTTTGAAACCATTGCAACTACCAAGTCTATACCTGTAGCAGCATTCAGGTCAAAACCTGGGAATTATCCACAGCCTATATACGGCCTTCAATTTCACCCTGAAGTTACACACACTGTAGACGGAAGCAGAGTATTGGATAATTTTATTGCCAATATTGCTGGAATGGAGCCCAATTGGACTCCCGCATCATTTGCAGACGAGACTATCAGCGAATTAAAGGAAATGCTTCATGGGGAATCTGTAGTAATGGGTTTGTCAGGTGGAGTTGACTCCTCTGTGGCGGCTACTTTGCTCCACCGAGCAATAGGAGAACGATTACATTGTATATTTGTGGACAATGGTTTGTTGCGTCTCAGAGAGTTTGAGGAGGTTTTGAGGGTTTACGAGAAATTGGGCCTCAATGTAAAGGGAGTAGATGCCTCTCATCTCTTTTTAAACCCACTTCAAGGAGTGTCCGATCCGGAAGAGAAGCGGAAGATCATCGGAAAGGTTTTTATCGATGTTTTTCAGCAAGAAGCAGCCGCTTTAGATAATGTAAGATGGTTGGGCCAGGGTACTATCTATCCGGATGTGATTGAATCGGTCTCCGTTCATGGACCCTCCGTGACCATCAAGTCCCATCACAACGTTGGTGGCTTGCCCGAATTGATGGATTTGAAGATTGTTGAGCCGCTCAGGATGTTGTTTAAGGATGAAGTAAGGAAAGTAGGGCAAGAGTTGGGATTGCCACCGGAATTGCTGAATAGACATCCCTTTCCGGGACCCGGACTAGCCATTCGAATTCTGGGTGCTGTGAGTCGTGGAAAGGTTGAAATGTTGCAGAAAGCTGACCATATCTTTATCGATGGACTGAAGAGATTCGGGCTGTACGACGAGGTATGGCAGGCAGGTGCCATACTTTTGCCGATTCACTCTGTAGGGGTGATGGGAGACGAGCGCACCTATGAACAAGTAGTTGCCTTAAGAGCGGTGACCTCAGTGGATGGAATGACCGCCCAGTGGGCTGATCTTCCTCACGACTTTCTGGCTGAAATATCGGGAAGCATCATTAATAACGTTAAAGGAATAAACAGAGTAGTTTATGACATCAGCAGCAAACCGCCTTCTACTATTGAATGGGAGTAGCTTCGTCACTCTGTGTTCGGTTATTTTACTCTCCATTTTTTTGTTTTCCTGTCGCGCACAACGTCCCTCGCCAGAAGTGAGACCTGATGCCCTGCCTGAAGTTAGTGAAGATGAAAAACCTGTTCTCCTTGACACTATACAATGGGTAGACAAAAGCGGGCAGGATTTCACTCCTGTGAGTTATCCGGAAGACTCTCCCTATAGGGAGCGGATTCCCACAGAGCTTCCGACACCTGTATTGAAGGATAGATATGTGATCACAGTGGTTCTGTCCATGGATGAATGGCCTAAAGAAACCATTTGGGAGGACCTGTTGGATGAGGAAATGGATGAAGAGGAGAAAGAAGAAATATTGGAACTGATGCCCAGATTGAACGAAAGAGCCCTCGCCTTTCTGAATGGGTTTGAGTTTGCCTTTCGAAAGGAATATTCCGAACAGGTCCACTTTACCATAGAGGTAGTGGCCATTGGAGAAAATAGTAACGATCAGAAAATTAGGGAGGTCTTTTCCGGTCTCAAGCATCAACCAGACCTAATTATCGGTGGCGAGAATCGCACAGAGTTGGAGAGCCTTGCCAGAGTAGCCGCCTCTATGGATGCTGTTTTGATCAACCCCTGGTTCCCCGGAAACTTTAATGTCCCGGGCTTTTCAAGAGTGGTTAGCCTGCAGCCTCCTTTGAGAGCACATTTTGATGCATTGTTGAGGCACCTTCACAGTATGCAGGCGGATGACCGTTTTTATGTGGTTTACTCCCCCAGAGAAGAAACCAGAGTGAAGGAGTTCAGAAATTTGTTCCATAAAGAGTTTCCAGACAGGGTTTTTGGAGAAATTTTTTTCAGGGATGATGTTGAAATTTTAGAGTTTGAATTCGATGAATTTTTTGAGGAAGAATCAAGAACTTTTTTCTTTCTTCCGATGACCAGAAATCACCCCTTTATCTATCCTATATTGAGAACATTAGATTTAAAAATACCCAAAGAAAAATTTGAAGTTTTAGGCCTTACACTGTGGGATAGAGATGTGCATATTGAACTGCACTCAAAACTGGATGTGATCAATACTTCTATGAATCTTCCAGTGGATGGAGATACTATGCTACATGAATTCAACTCACTGTTCTTCAATAAAATGGGGTATATTGGGTCCGCTGAAGAATACGAGGCCTATGCAATAGGAGATTTTGTGCGGAGGGCACTTATTTTATATGGCACGGACTTCCCACTGTACCTTCCATTTGCCCGATTTTATTCTGGAAGTTTTCGATTTAATTTTGGCCAAAATATTGGGATCGAAACACCAGTTGAATCTTTTGGAAAAATAGATCCAAACCTTCAAAATAATGGCCTTTTTATTTTGAGATTTGATAACGGAAAATTCAAAGATATTGAATCATTAAATTCAAGATAAAAGCTGCTAACTTTTGGCAAAAATATGAAAATCAATCAGAGAAGGCTGGAGAGAATTCGTAAAACAGTTGCCAATCGTCAATTAGATTTCACCGTTGTGATGGAGCACTTCACTGATCTGCACAATATGGGTGCAGTCCTCCGGTCTTGTGAAGCAGTTGGCATCCAAAACGTTCATCTGATCCCCCATCCTGAATCCGGTCGCAAGCGAAATGTGAAGCTCGGAAAAAGAACTTCAGCAGGTGCTCGAAAATGGTTGAATGTTTTTACCCACGACAATATTGACGAATGCTTTGAATATTTGCGCCCAAAGTATCAGCAAATTCTCTGTACTTCACTCTCAGGGCCTTCAAAAAGCGTTTATGAGACGGATCTAACGCTCAGAACCGCCGTCATTCTTGGAAATGAGAAACTAGGTGTAAGTGAAAGAGCCGTGCAACTCTCGGACGGAAATTTATTGATTCCCATGATGGGTATGATGGAATCCCTCAATGTGTCGGTTGCCTGCTCTGTCATCCTTTTTGAAGGGATGCGACAGAGGTTGGCTGCTGGAAAATATTCTGATGAACTCGGCCCTGATAAGACCTCTCTATATGAAGATTATCTCGAGCGACACAGGAGCAGGTATAAAGGAAAGAAAAGCAAGTCAATGCAATAGGTTGTTTAGCCAATCAAGTAGTGCGTTTTCACTCCTTGTTGCTATGTAATGCTTAAGGTGACCTGACATTTTTTTCGATTGTACCACAAACGATTCGGCAATCTTCTCTATACCTTATTCAAGTTTCACATTTCTTAATGAATCAGAAATAGTATGCCTTATGGGCACAAATAGCAGAAAGCCAAGAGTCAAATACTTGAGAGCCTTGATTTTTTTGTTACTTTTTGAACTTGTGCTGAGCCTGTCGTGGCATCAAGTAAAAACGTAAGGGAGATTGCGAGAAAACTATTATATACCTATAAGGATTTGATTGATGAGAAGTGGAAAATAAATACAAGTCATTGATAAACAATTGATAAAATGATTCAACTAAGCATTTTATTACTATATAAACAATTGATCCAATAGTAATTACCTGGTTAGAATCTTTAGTTAAGCAAACGGTACTATCCAAAGGATTTATGCTTGTGCAGCTTATCAAGTTGTCAACAGTTGTTGCATTCATTGCCCTTTCTTGAGTCAAAAAGAATTTCAAGCCCTATGCTCCTGAATCCAATAAAATGCTCATTTTTGCATCAAAATAGTTTTAAATATGCGCTTATCCACGCGAATAGAAGAGATGGAGGAATCCGCCACCCTAAAAATGGCCCAACTGGCCAGAGACCGCCAGGCTGAAGGAAAGAAGGTGATTTCCCTTTCTCTGGGAGAACCGGACTTTGACACTCCCATGTTTATCAAGGAAGCCGCCTGGCAGGCTTTGAAGGACGGTCACACCCGGTATACTGCCGTTCCCGGTATTCCGGAACTACGAAGGGCTATCTGCGACAAGTTTTTGAGGGAAAATGGACTCCATTATTCACCTGCAGAGATCGTCGTCAGCAATGGGGCCAAGCAATCCATAGCAAATGTGTGTCTCTCACTTTTGGACCCCGGAGATGAAGTGATCCTACTTGCTCCATATTGGGTATCCTATTTTGAAATCGTAAGATTGGCAGGCGGCATTCCGGTTGAACTGAAGGCCGGAGTAGAACAGGACTACAAGGTGAATGCAGATCAATTGCGAGCGGCACTAAGCGATAAAACCAGATTGATAATATTTTCCACTCCCTGCAATCCCACAGGTAGTGTGTTTTCCGAGCAGGAATTAAAGCGGATAGCAGAGGTTGTTCTTGAAAGAGAAGACTTGATGATACTGTCCGATGAGATTTATGAATACATTAATTTCTCAGACAATCATTTCTCCATAGGTTCAATCCCGGGAATGAAAGAGAGAACCATTACCGTCAATGGGTTTAGCAAGGGTTTTGCCATGACCGGGTGGCGCCTGGGGTATATGGGAGCGCCGGAGTGGCTGTCTGCGGCTTGCTCTAAGATGCAGGGGCAGTTTACTTCCGGGGCTAATTCCTTTTCTCAGGTGGCTGCAATTAAAGCGCTGACCAGTACCTCTGGTGAAGTTGCTGAAATGAAAGAGGTTTTTCGCTCCAGGAAAGCACTGGTGGTTGAACTTTTGTCGCGTATACCGGGATTGAAGGTCAATGATCCCAAAGGTGCTTTTTACGTCTTCCCCGATGCTTCGGGTATTGTGGGTAGAATTATCAATGGTCAGCGGATTGAATCGGTGGATCAGCTCTGCATGCTGTTTATGGAAAAGCTTGGGGTGGCTGTTGTTCCCGGCTCGGCATTCGGAGCCCCTGAGTGCTTTAGAATTTCATACGCTGCTTCGGATCGGGAGCTTCGCGAGGCTATTTCTCTTATTCACGCGTTCCTTGAGTAAGAACCTCTCGCTGTGGTAACTGACTCTCTCAATGAAATCTTCTTATTGAATTTCTAGTTGCAATATTTTATTTTAAAATTTACAAAAGTGCAACCTGATAAGAACTCCATTTTTTAGAAATAGAAGTAAGCGATATAACCTCCACCGCTTTCCAAAATAGGAATTTTTTAACACTGTATTTTCTTTCCCGGCTGTCTGAACTTAGCTTGCTCAGACCTTTCATAGGCCGTTAACCTACTATTCAAGAAAGGAATGATACTCATTTGCTAAAAATCCTATCTTTGCAGAAAACCTACTGAAAGAATGTCAGAACATAAGGAACGACTGGAAAAAATGAGAGCGGAGGCACTTCTCGGTGGAGGTGCCAACCGCATTGAGAAACAACACGCCAAAGGCAAATTGACCGCTCGCGAGCGAATTGAGTTGCTATTGGATAAGGGAAGCTTTCAGGAAATTGGTATGTTTGTCATGCACCGGAGCACGGATTTTGGGATGGAGAATCAAAGGGTTCCCGGCGATGGAGTAGTTACCGGCTACGGTACAGTCAATGGTCGACTCACATACGTTTTCTCTCAGGATTTTACGGTATTTGGAGGATCGCTTTCCGAGACTCATGCAGAGAAAATATGCAAGATAATGGATATGGCCATGGCCAATGGAGCCCCCTTGATCGGATTGAATGACAGCGGTGGAGCCAGAATCCAGGAGGGGGTCAATTCACTGGGTGGTTATGCCGATATTTTTTACAGAAATGTTTTGGCAAGTGGGGTAGTACCGCAGATTTCTGCCATCATGGGGCCTTGTGCCGGCGGGGCGGTTTATTCGCCCGCGATGACGGATTTTGTGGTCATGGTTCAGAAAACTTCCTATATGTTTGTGACGGGTCCCAATGTGGTCAAGACGGTGACCAATGAGGAGGTAAGTGCTGAAGAACTCGGAGGAGCATCTACTCACAGCACTCGCTCCGGGGTAAATCAATTGGTAGCCGTAAACGATGTAGACTGTATCGCTAAGATCAGGCAATTACTTTCCTATTTGCCGCAAAATAACAATGAAAAGCCTCCAATCATTGATTATATCTTTGGAGATGAATCCAGACCTGCATTGGATACAATCATTCCGGAAAGCTCCAATCAGCCCTACGATATGAAGGAGGTGATTCAGGAACTTGCAGACGAGGACTCTTTTTTTGAGATACAGAAGGACTTTGCCGACAATATAGTAGTGGGATTCTTGAGGATGGCCGGTAGGAGTCTTGGAGTCATTGCCAATCAGCCATATTCCCTCGCGGGTGTATTGGATGTCAACAGCAGTAAAAAAGCTGCTCGCTTTGTAAGATTTTGCGATGCCTTTAATATTCCGATGCTGGTTCTCGTGGATGTACCAGGGTTTCTGCCAGGAACAGACCAGGAGTGGAATGGGATTATTTCTAATGGCGCTAAATTGTTGTACGCCTTCAGCGAAGCTACAGTCCCTAGTGTCACAGTCATTACCCGCAAAGCCTATGGAGGTGCATACGATGTGATGAATTCCAAACACATCGGGGCTGACTTTAACTTTGCATGGCCCACAGCTGAAATTGCAGTAATGGGCGCAAAAGGTGCCTCTGAGATTATATTCCGAAAGGAAATTGGGAATTCAGAAGATCCGGAACAAAAATTGAGGGAGAAAGAATTGGAATATGCTGAAAAATTTGCACACCCATATCGCGCAGCAGAAAGGGGCTTCATTGATGAAGTCATTAATCCCTCAGAAACCCGAAAAAGGCTGATAGCAGCCTTTGACTCTCTTGAGAACAAAAAGGTATGGCGTCCCGGAAAAAAGCACGGAAATATTCCCCTTTGAATTTTGATCTCCGCCTTTTTATCATCAAATCCCTCCTACATAAATCAATCAAAGCCTTTTTTTTCCATAAGGGATTAATTATAATATTAAAAAAACATTTTCATATACGACTGTAAACAAGTTGGTAATATGTTATAAATTTTTTGTTTACAGCGCATTGTATTAATCCTGTATTAAATTTCATCTGTTTACCTTATTTTTTGAATTATTAATTATTTAAATATATTAAAAATATAATATATAAATACCTTAAAAGTAATGTACTAATCTATTTTGTTATTCGCCTTGAGTAGGTATTCAAATCAGGAAATAGGGGGGAAAGAAAAATGATTTCTTCCAAATATTGCAAATCCGATATAAAAAAGTAACTTTACGCTCTGAAAGAATAGGGGATAGTTCTATCCGGGTTACACCTATTGGTGCCTGCCGGTTTGATTGCTTCTTCTGTTTCTTTCACGCGTTGTATCAATAATAGGTCTGATTGCAAAAATTTAGCCTAATTAACTTTTAAGTAAAACAACAAACTTATGATTGCCAACATTTACTCGAGAATTAACCGCACCGCCGGATTTGTTACCCTCACTTGTTTGAGTACGCTCTTCTTTTTGAGTTTGGGAATGAACCAGGTTGAAGCCCAATGTAATACCACACCAGGTGGTTCTGTAACTGTAGATGCCAATGCTTCCGGCGTTGGATTTTTAAATGCAGCACAGTTGACCGCCAATGGCTGGACTTTAGATGGAGGATTTTTTTGTGGTACCCTCCGCTATTTTGATGGCCCTGCTCCCGGAGGTGTATTGCTTGGAACGGAATTAATAGGAGTTGGTTCGGGCCTGGCCAGGTCTTGCGGTACTTTCACTATTTGGGTAGAGCAAGCATCTGGTCCAGCTGGGTTTAACGCGGGAAACAGAGAGCCGGTCACTTTCACGGTCACTGATCCTGTACTAGATCTTCCAGCAGTAGGAGCCTTTGACATTTCCTACGACTGCGATGTCAATCCAGGCATTGTCACCACCTATTTATCCAGTATTCAGCTGGATATTGCTGCCGCTTCTTCGAGCAACTGCAATGATATCGATGCGGTTTGGATAGTGGGATCAGCGGATACTGTATCAAACAGTTGTGTTGGCAATACCAGAGAAGTAATCATTCAGCACCGCTACGAGGTGACCAATAACCATGGAGTCTCAGAAGATTACTTTGTAAATATAACATATGTTGATAACGAGGCTCCTGAATGGGATGATCCTACAACAGGAGTTTTACCCGGGAACAATGGAGCTACATTCGATCCCGGCATCAATAGATTGGTTGTAACTTTGGACTGCAATGATCCTGACTTCGCAGCTAACTTAACAGCCTGGCAGGCATGGCAGCCTTCTGCAACAGATAATTGTAATCAAAATACTGTGTCAGTTTCTGTATTCAATACGGATGTAGTCAATCCCGGTTGCCCTATCTACGAAAGACAAGTTACCAGATTTGATGCCTCAGATGGTTGTGTTACAACCACTGCTGGCGAGCGATTTCGATTGTGGCTGAATTTAGTTGACGATCAAGCTCCGGTTATAACTTCTGCTCCAGATACAGTAGATGTTTTTACAGCTCCTCCCGGATGGCCAAATTGCCAATATGTTTTCACCGATGAGTTGGATATCACTGCAACCGATTGCAGGACTTTCACCTCAGATTGGTCAGTATCAATTGCTACCACCGGAAATATTGTAGACAATGGCTCAGGAACTGGTTTGAGCGCCAATCCCACTTTAGAGGTGGGCGAGTACGAAATAACTTACCTAATTGACGATGGTTGCAATCAAAACGATACATCTATATATATACGTGTGATAAATAATAATGGATTGGATGTGACTTGTCCTGCAAATCAAGGACCCATTCCGTTTTTATCCAACGGATGCGGAAATACCGCTGTTTGGAACAGACCAGAGGTGACTGGATTTTGTACAGGAAATTACAGTGATTATTTTGTAGGTACTACTATAGTAAATTTGGCAAATGGAGACAGTTCAAATGTAGTGGTTAGTCCGATTGATCCCGCTGATACATTGGGCGTAAGTGCCAATGTTACAGAAGGAGAATGGGAAGTGGTGTACTACTTTGAGGATAATTTAGGTGATTCGTATACCTGTTCATTTACGATAACTGTGGAAGACGACAGGGCTGCTGAGTTTACAAGTTGTAATACGCCACCTGATATTGCTGCTTGCGATTCAACCAGAGTGCAGGATTTGGCGCCACAATTGAGATGTCCGGCTTCAGTTGACTCTGTAGTACAGTATCCACCTGTAGACATGTATTTGGTTGATGTGCCAGGACTTGTAGTTGCAGATGGAGAAACTTTTGAAGTTACAATTATTTCTTACAGTTTATTCAGGTCGGATACTTGTGTAAAAGTAGTTACTTTGAATGAAACGCTCAACGACAGCCCAACAAGAAATGTGGACAGCCTTCCGGCTATTAATCCAAATACTTTGCTGGCTGCTGGTTGTGGAGCGATAAATATACCAAGACCCACTGCGACTAGTTGTAGTGGAGAAACGATTTATGGAGTTGCAGGCCCTGGAGGAATTGATTTGTCTGATACCACCAGATGGGTTATCACTGGTGAGTTTAATCTAGCCAACCTGATTTGGACTTACACAGACGGAAACGGTTCTTCTACGCAGGAACAGGAGATTGAGATTACTTCCGACGAACGCGCCCCTCTTGTAGTATGCCCCAACGATGTTGTAGTAAGTACAGATGCAAACGTTTGTGAGAGGACTAATGTACCTGGGATAAATTTAACATATGTGTCGCCCGGTCTGCCCTATACTGAAGGCAACCTTTTATCCCCGGGCCAATATACCGACGATTGTGACCCTTCACCGGAAGTTTCATATGAAATAAACGGTGTTGGTGGATTTACTCCAGGCAATGATGCTGGAGTAGGAACTTTTGACCTCGGTGTAAATACAGTAACCTATCAGGTGGAAGATGACAATGGGAATTCCAGTTCATGTACAGTTGATGTAACTGTTGAGGACAATGAACCACCCACCTTTGATTGCCCAACAAGTCAAACATTATTTACATCTGATTTGGATTTATTTACGGGAGATTGTTCAATTGAATTTAATGATATGTTTGACCCCACAAATATACAGGACAACTGCGATCCCGACCCAACAGTTAGTTGGGCCACACCCGGATTTTTAAATCCGCTTGGACTTACTATGAGTCCATCTTCAGGGAGTACTCTTGATGGGGTAGAGGCAGATATTTCTCCCAACTTCTTAGGATTTGGTCTGGGTATCGGTCAGGTCACTGTTCAATGGTCTGTTACCGATAATGCCGGGAACAATTCGACCTGTAATGTGACCTATGTCATTATTGATGATGAGGATCCCGAAATAGACTGCCCAACTGACATCACGGTTAGTTACATTGCTGATGGTGGTGGAGTTGAGGTTTGTTCATATACAGCATCAGGTGGTGAATTTGATTTTACCTCTGTTACTGACAATTGCTCTGCAAATACTCCTACCTATATTATTACAGGAGCTACCAACACAGGCGGTACTGGTTCGATTGATGGAGTAGTACTAAATATAGGTGATAACAATGTTACCTGGTCTGTTAGCGACCCTCAGGGTAATACCGATGACTGCTCTTTCACTGTAACGGTGGAGGACGATCAGGCACCTCTTGTTGATTTTACAACTGCTCAAGAATGCGGTGATACCATTACAGTGGTTTCCACTTCTGTGGAATGTAATCCACCCATAAGTTGGGAGCAACCCATATTTGATTTGAGTTTATTCGAATGCAATCTGGTGACTGCAACCAGAACCATTACTGGTGCCGGTGTCAATGGACCCGCTCCTGCATACGATGTAAATAATGATATCCTTGCTTATGTATCTGCAGGTTTCAATCTCGGAGCCACAGAAATCGTTTACTTCTTTGCTGATGCAGCAGGAAACGATACCACTTGCACCATCACCGTAATCGCGGAGGACAATACCAATCCGCAATTAGTGGCCTGTGCAGGATCTATCGATCTCAATGGTATCTGTGATAATATACCTATTGGCGATCTAAGAGCCAATGCGGCCTTTACTGACAATTGTATCAGTTTTACCGTTTTCCAGAGCCCCTCACCAACTACTACCAGGTTCGATGCCAATGGAGGTGTATCTCTAAATGATGGAGACGCCATAACGGTAAGGGTTTGGGCAGAGGATGCCTCAGGGAATCCAAGTGATACCTGCTTCCTTACGGTTACTTTCTTTGCCAATGACAATCCTATTCCTAATGTCAGTCCACTTCCAATACTTAATTTGGATAACGATCTTGATATTGGATGTGGTTCTGTAGAGCTCGCTGCTCCTACAGCTACCAATTGCAATGGAGACGTAATCCTTGGCGTGCCTTCAGGTGGAGGAGCCCTGACAGACGTCAATGGAGATGGTACTCTTTGGTTGATTGAGAACCCAACCCCTGTAACCATTACATGGACTTATGATAATGCGGGCAATATTGTTAGCCAGAATCAAACCATTCAGTTTGAGAATAACGATAGAGACCCAAGAGTGGTCTGTTTTCCAAATCAAACATTCTCAGTTCTTTCCGGTTGCACCTTCAATCCTGAATCCGCTTCATCGGGTGTATTGGATTTTACGTATGTGAGTCCAATGATTCCTTATAGCTCTTTCTCACTGAACCCTGGCGAGTATACGGATATTTGTGATATTGACCCTGTTGTTAGTTGGGAAGTTACCGGCGCTACATTTGGCTCAGGTACCAATAGCAACCCGGGTAACTTTGATTACAATGTCGGACTACATACAGTTTCAGTAACTGTTGCTGATGATCAAGGTCAGGATGCAACATGTTCTTTTGAGCTAACTGTCCAGGACAATATTTCACCAGCTATAAGTGTCCCAAGTACAACTGTAACCCTCTTTTCAAATGATGGTGGTTGGACAGGCTGTACCTATATATTTGACGATTCTTTTGATCTTGAGATATGGGGATCGGTGAGCGACAATTGCGGTATTGCGAGTGTGGAGTGGAGCATTCCAGGATTTGTCCCTGTTTTTCCGTTTATTAACCCAATTGCAGTAACACCGAGCAGTTCATCCGGAGTTACAACGCTTAGTGGTTTGGAAATGGATGCATCAGCAACCAGTAGCGGATTTTTCAATGGTTCGGGAACTGCTGTAATCAGATGGACTGTAACCGATGTAAACGGAAATACTTCAACTCAGGATGTGAGATTTAACTTTATAGACAATACCCCTCCTGATTTGGTTTGTCCTGTTGATACCACCGTTGATTATTCTACCGGAGGCGGTACGAGTACAGTTTGTACCTACACCGTATCGGGAGGAATTTTTGATGCCACGGTGGATGACAATTGCACTGTCACTAGTTTTAGTTATGCAATTACCGGTGCAACCTTTTCTGTCGGCACAGGCAGTGTAGATGGAGAAAGCCTCAATATAGGCAACAATACCATCACCTGGGCTGCAACCGATGGGGCATTAAATGCTTCAACTTGTTCATTCAATGTTGAGGTTGTAGATGATCTGGCTCCGGAAATTGACTTTATTACCTCCCAGGAATGTGGGGATACCATAAGGATTTATTCCACGCCCACATCGTGCAACCCAAGCGTCGGATGGGAACAACCCATCCTCGATCAAAGTCTTTTTGATTGTTCGAATATAGTTTCAGGAATCAGGACCCTTACTAATAATATAGGGAATCCAGATCCATATGTTTTTAATAATCCTGGATCCTATAATGGATCCTCTGATTTTGCTCTTGGTTTTGGATCTATTTTATATGAATTTGAGGATGCTGCCGGTAACATTACGACCTGTGAATTGACGGTGGAAGTACTTGATACGATTCCTCCAGTTTTGAATTCCTGTGATGTTACTGCTACGGTGAATTCCATTTGCGACAATGTAAATCTTCCTTCATTTACAGGGAATGCCGCCATTGCGGATAATTGCACCGCACTAAGCTTCTTCCAGAGTCCTGCTGCGGATACCGATTTGATTGATGCGAATGGAGGTACTTCACTAACTGATGGTGACCAAATAACAGTTCTAGTTTGGGCAACGGACAATTCCGGGAATGTAAGTGATACATGCTCCATTACAGTTACCTTTAATGCTGATTCTATTCCCGTTCCGGCTGTTTCATCTCTTCCTGGTATTAATCCAGGCAATACTTTAGAGGCAGGATGCGGGCCACTCGCAATTGATGCTCCCATAGCAACAACATGCAATGGAGACACCATTTATGCAACAACTGGTGGAGCTGGTATTACTGATTTGGGTACAACCCCTCCTTCTTATGAGTTTAACAATTTTAATGGTAATGTTATCTGGGGATATGATGATGGTTTTGGCAATGTCACTTCTCAGAATCAAAATATACAGGTAACTTCCGATACTGCAGCACCTGCCGTTATATGTCCTACGGATATTTTAGTAAGTACTGATCCAAACGAATGTACGGCCATACCCAATAATACTACAGGTGTAAATCTGGCGATGACTTTTGTGGACCCAAGTGGAGATTTTCCTCCCTACCCTCCGACTTCTCTTACAACCGGTGAGTACACCGACAATTGTGACTCTAACCCAACGGTTGAATTCGAATTTTCCGGAGCGACCGTATTTGGCCCTGCAACCATAGTTGGGAATGATCCGGGCACGCAGGTATTCAATGATGGGACTACTACAGTTACAGTGACGGTAACTGATGCAAGCAGTAATAGTGCGAGTTGCAGCTATACAGTAACGGTTGAAGACAATCAAGCACCGTTATTAACTTGCCCTGGTGATCCTATTACAGTTGTGGCCTTTAACGATCCTGGGGAATGTTTCGCTACAGTGAACAATATTGGAGTGGACGTGGTCGAGAATTGCGCCATAGACACCATCTATTATGAAATATTTTTCTTAACATCTACTGTTAGCGGGCCTAATGATGCCAGTGGAACGCAGTTTCCGGTTGGTGGATTTTTGAATTATCCTGTCGTCTACACTGCCATAGATACCTCTGGAAACATTGGTACTTGCACGTTTTTTGTTCAGGTTTTTGACAATGAGCCTCCGGCCATCAATCCTATCATTTGCGATACCACATTCACCAATGATACAGATTTGGGCTTGTGTACCTACACCCAATCGTTTAACTATGGTTTTGTCGTAACCGATAATTGTACCGATCTTGCTAACCTCACTTTCGAAACAGAGTTTGTCAACCCTGATGGCAGTGTTTCAATGGTTAATGGTCAAACATTTAACTACGATTTTGAGGTAGGTACAACCGTTGCTACTTTGACTGCAACTGACCTTGCCGGAAATAGCTCTACTTGTGAAAGCACTTTTGTGGTTGAGGACAACGAGCTTCCAATCATCAACTGCAACCCCAATGATACCATTGCGGGCCTTGCATGCGAACTCGGAGCTCAGGAATTCGCTTTGGATTTCTCAGACAATTGCGGTGTGGTCCTTGATTCCTTTGCCAGCTTTAATATAGACAACAATGGAGTTCTTTTGACCGCAGGTGGAGAAATAAAAATCAATGGTATAACCGGTGAACTTTTCTTTACAGCTAATATTTTCGCCGGATTGACGACTATTGAATACACCGTTTTAGATGTAAATGGAAATGAATCACTCCCATGTGAATTCACGGTGCTTCTGTTGGAGAATTCCAATACAACTGTTGTTTGTCAGCCCACTCCATCGGTGAATTTAAATTCAAATGGTGAAGCAAACATACCTTTAAATTTAGTATACTCCAGCCATGATGGCTTCTGTCCCAATCCAACCATTGTTCACAGTCCTACTTCTGTAGACTGTACCGATGGTGATGATGTATTGGTTACTGTTGTTGTTTCTGACAATGCCGGTAATATTGACAGCTGCCAGACTACTGTTGCAATCAATGACCTCATCCTGCCAACTGCGGCATGTGTTGACACCTTTACGGCTATCCTGGATTCCAATGGAGAGGTCACCATCACAACTAGTGATATAGATAACGGAAGCGATGACAATACTTCGCCTCTTTGTGCCCTAGACCTCTCATTAGATATTGTCAACTTCGATTGTGGTAATGTAGGACCAAATACGGTTGTGCTTACGGTTGAGGATGTTTATGAAAATGTGAGCACTTGCTCTGCAGTTGTAAATGTGGTTGATAATGAGGCTCCAAGTATAGTGTGTCCTTCTGATTTGAATGTCGATACAGATGCAGGTATTTGTACTCACAATGTAGCAAGCCTCGAACCGGTTTCTGTTAGTGACAACTGTGCCATAGATTCCGTTTCATACGCGATCTCAGGAGCTACCTCAGGCTCAGGCTTGTCTCCACTTGCGAATGTCGATTTCAATCTTGGCAATTCAACGGTTGTTTTCACCGCCACTGATGTAAGCGGTAACTCTACAACTTGTTCTGTTTTGGTTGTAGTAACTGACAATGAAGCACCTGTTGCAAATACCGGTATTTGTAATAATGTGGATACCGTAAGTACCGATGCCGGCTTGTGCTCAGCGGCTATCGATTACGACTTCGTATCCGATGGTTGGTTCTCTGACAATTGCACTTCAAATGAGAACCTTTTCTACTCTGGAGAGATCACCAATCCGGATATGACCACTACTCCTTTCACTGGAGGAGATCCTACACTAACTTTCCAGTTGGGAACTTCTACCCTTACTGTATTTGCTGAAGACGCTGCTGGAAATATCAGTCTTGCGTGTGTGAATACCATTGAAGTTGAGGACAACGAGCTCCCGGATCCGGGCTGTCCTGCAAATATAGACTTTGGAACTGCAGTTGATTGTGATGCCACTATCGAGTTGTTCTTTAACCCAACTGATAATTGCGGCCTCGAAGTTGACTCATTCCAATTGACTTTTGACAATTTCGCACAGCAGCCAAATATTCAGAATTCCGGCTGGAGAAATGGAGTTTTGGGTGGTAATCCTGTATTAGTTGAATTTGGAACCGGTACAACGGATGTTACCTTCTGGGTGGAGGATGTAAATGGCAATTCCAATTCCTGCACTTTCCAGGTAGAGGTGACAACTGGTAATGACGACCTAAGTATTACTTGTTTTACTGGCAGAACGGTCGAATTAGGAAGTGATGGAACTCATACTTTCAGTGGTGCAGATGATTTATTTGGAAATATTATCGGCGCTTGTCCTCCAACACAGACCTTCTTTACTCCTGCATTTGTTGATTGTCAGGATGGTGATTCTGTAGAGGTTGAAATTATCTATGTAGATAATGCCGGTCAATCGGACACTTGTACCACTACAGTTGCCATTGAGGACAATATTCCTCCTGTTCCCAGCTGTGTTACTGCTTTGACAGTAGAGTTGGATTCTACAGGTAATCAGTCTATTACAACGGCTGACATTGATGATGGAAGTAATGACAATACTTTCCCAACTTGCCCCTTAGACCTCAGCTTGAATGTAGATCAATTCAGTTGTGCAGACCTTGGACAGGTTGATGTTTGGTTGACTGTTGTAGACGTGTATGATAATGTGGACTCTTGTTTAGTTGTAGTTGATGTGGTTGACAATCTCAATCCACAGATATTCTGCCCTGATGATGTAGCTGTTAGTACTGACCTGGGTGATTGTACTGCAGTCGTGACCGACATCGCTCCGGATTCAACCTGGGAAAATTGTACCATTGATTCAATCACTTATGTGATTACAGGAGTTACCTCAGGAAGTGGAAATGATGATGCAAGTGGTTCTGTGTTTGAACTGGGTGCAAGCCTGGTTACTTATACTATTTATGACAATTCGCAAAATTCCACAACTTGTTCTTTCAGCGTAACTGTTGATGACAATGAGCCTCCTATGATTACTTGTGCAACTCAGGATACTACAGTTGGTACTTCTGAGGACGGTATTATTGGCGATTGTGTATTCTCGATCAACGGTGCTAATGCTGCAGGATTTTCTGCATCTGCCACCGATAATTGTGCAATGCCACCAGTAGTAACTCATAATATCTCAGGTCTTGCATCCAATCAAAGCCTTGTTGGTTTTGATGCACCTCTTGGAACAACTACAATTGTCTGGACTGCTGATGATGGCAATGGCAATACTGCTTCCTGTAGTTTTGTGCTTACTGTAGAAGATGATGAGGATCCATTTGCCGGATGTCCGGGTAATATTTCAATTACCAATGCAAGCGGCTGTGATGCAACCAGACTTATTTCTGTCACCCCAACTGATAATTGTGGTTTGGTGTGGTCTTCGTTTACTGTTGACTTCGATAATGCCGGTACTGGTTTGGTAAATGACCTTGTTCCGGCCTGGCAACAAGCTCAAGCCAACGGAGAATTATTAGTGGAGTTTGCAATTGGTGAAACTGTTGTTACATACTTTATTGAAGATGAGTCACAGAACTCGCACGAATGTAGCTTTATAGTAACTGTAACTGAAGGTGATGATACAGGCACTCTCGTATGTCAGGATGAAATTACAGTTGAATTGAATGCAGATGGATATTACGCGTTAAGAACAAATGACCTCATAATTGAGCACAATGGATTTTGTTCTCCAATAACTGATATCTTTACTCCTGATACCTTGTTCTGTACAGATGGAGATCAAATAATTGTAGCTATTGAGTCTTTTGACAATGGTGGAAATAGTGATAATTGTACCGTAATTGTAAATATAGTTGACAATATCAACCCAACAGCAATTTGTCTTCAGTCCCTAAACGTTTATTTGGATGTTGACGGGCTGGCAGTTTTGGATTCTAACGCCCTTGATGATGGAAGTTTTGACAACACCACCGTTTCAAATCCATCATGTGATTTAGACTTCGAAATAAGTCAGAGTGGTTTTGATTGCTCTGATTTGGGTACTTCCACCATTTTCCAGGTAGTAACCGATGTCTACGATAATGTTGATACTTGTTATACCAGTGTTACAGTATTGGATACTCTCGCACCTGTTGTTACTTGCCCAATGGATGTTATTGTTGACAATGATGCCGGTGAGTGTTCTGCTGAGGTGAGTGGTATTGAGCCCCTCGATGTATCTGATAACTGTACTGTTGTGGATACTTCTTTCACCTTTAGTGGTGATTTAATCGGGAGTGGATCTGGAGATGCCAGTGGAACCGTTTTCCCTGTTGGTACAACTACGGTTGTATATACCATAAGTGATGAATCCAACAATACTTCTAGCTGTGACTTTACCGTAACTGTGAATGATGTTGAGGCTCCAGCGATTACCTGTGTTTTAACACCGATCAATCTCGGTACTTCCGAAGATGGTAACCCAGGGGATTGTGTTTATACTGCATCTAACGCAGAGTTCGATGCCACGGCTACCGATAACTGTCAATTGGATCAAGTATTCAATAATCTGAATAATACAGCATCACTTGATGGTGAGGACTTTGGATTAGGCACTCATACCGTAAGATGGTATGCTACTGATATTTACGGTAATATTGACTCATGTGATATTGAGATCACTGTAGTTGACGATGAATTGCCAAATCCGGGATGTCCAGGCAATCAATTGTTCTCTAATGCCAGCGGATGTGGTGATGTATATCAAATTGGAATCAATGCATTTGACAATTGTCAATTGGATACTTCCTCTTTTGCCATTACCTTCAATCGCAGCGATGCTAGCATCGCTAATCCATTGGATAACCATGTTGCAAATGGAAGTGTATTGTTAAACCTTCCTGTTGGTGTTACTCAGGTTACCTATTATATAGAAGATGTAAATAACAACGCGAATTCCTGTAGTTTTACCATCGGAGTTACCGTTGGAGATCCAAGTGCAGGAGTTACGCTGACTTGTCAAAATCCTATCGAGGTTTATCTGGACCAAAATGGTGAGTATGAATTTATCGAGGATGACCTCCTGAATACTATCAATGGTTTCTGTGAGCCTAGAGTTACTACCATTACCCCTGCAGTCGTTGATTGCGAGGATAGACCTAATCTTACCGTTCAATTGAAAGTTGAAGATTTTGGAGGCAGGATTGATTCATGTACCACTTCGGTTACCATTTTGGATACCATTCCTCCAGTAGCCCTATGTCAGGATACGACTGTATATCTCGATGCTCAAGGTTTCGTTAGCATTGATTCAAGCTTCATCAATGATGGAAGTTTTGACAATGCCGACCTCTGTGGTCTGACTATGGAGCTAAGTGAAAGCAATTTCGATTGTGAAGATGTTGGTGCCAATACTGTCGCACTGACTGTGACGGATGTATTTAGCAATTCAACGACTTGTGAAGCTACCGTAACTGTGGTAGATAGCATTCCACCGACCATTGAGTGCGTTGCCAACCAGGCTCAGTTCAATGATCCAGGAGAGTGCGGCGCAGTTGTAGATAACCTCGCATTGGTTGTGGCTGACGATAATTGTGCTATTGATACCATTGAATTTACAGTAAGTGGAGATACTCAAGCAGGCGGTGGTGATGATGCAAGTGGAGTTTTCTTTAATGTGGGTACTTCAACGGTTACTTATACTGTGACAGATGTAAATAATAATGTTTCTACCTGTAGCTTTGACGTTGTCATTACTGATAATGAAGCTCCTCAGTTTGAAGGACCTTTTGCAAATGGCGATACACTCGTCTTAACTTCAGGTGACAATGTTTTCTACGAGTGTTTCTACGAGGTGATAAGTACCGAATTTGATCCTGTAGTTACCGACAACTGTGCAGTTGCTGCTGTTTGGAATGATCTAAACAATGCTTCCAGTCTCGCTGGAGTACAGTTTGCTCCGGGTACTCACGATGTTCGCTGGTACGCTGAAGATATTTATGGAAATATCGACTCGATTGATATAGAAATTACTGTAGAAGACGATGAAGCTCCGATAGTTACTTGTGATGCAAATTTTGATCTCAATGCCAACTCTGGATGCGATGCATCTCGTCAGTTTAATATTGGTTTTGAAGACAATTGTGCAATTGATGCTTCTACATTTGAATACTTTACCGATAATCCTGATGTGAACGAAGTATCTGTTAATAATTTAACTGAAAATGGGGTAGAGGTAACTCTTGAATTCCCTGTTGGAACTACCATCGTAGGTTGGGTTATTCAGGATATTTATGGTAACGCCGATACTTGCTATACTACTGTAAATGTGTTCACTACCAATGGGCCTATTGCTAACTGCGTGGACAACTTTACTGCTATCCTTGACGAAAATGGAGAATATGCTCCAAGACCTCAGGATTTGCTTACCAACTATACACCAGGTCAGAGCAGTTGTGGAATTGATACCGTTATGTTCTCACCAGATGTATTGGATTGTTCAAACAGACCTGTTACTACTGTTGAAGTGACTGTCATGGATGTAGCAGGCTTGACAGATGTTTGTTCTGTTCCTGTAACTATTACAGATACCATTCCTCCTGTCGCTCTATGCCGGGATACCACAGTTTATTTGGATGCTCAGGGATTTGTCAGCATTGATTCCAGCTACATCAACAATGGTAGCTCTGACAATGCCGATCTTTGTGGTCTGACAATGGATTTGAGCAGAATGACATTTGACTGCGATGATATTGAAAACAATCCGATTTCGGTTACCTTGACGGTTACTGATGTGTTTGGTAATTCTTCCGAATGCGTGGGTAATGTTGTGGTATTAGATACTGTTCCTCCTGTTCCTGTTTGTCCTGCTAGTGTTGTTCAGGACAATGATATGGGTGAGTGTGGTGCTGTAGTCAATAACATTGACCTGACTGCCGATGACAATTGTGCAGTAGATTTCTGGAGTTACTCTCTTACCGGGGCTACTCAGGGAAGCGGCTCAGACAACGCCAGTGGCGAATTCTTTGTAGCCGGTACTACCACAGTGACCTATACTGTAAACGACGTAAATAACAATACTGCCAGCTGTAGCTTCGATGTTACCATCAACGATACTGAAAATCCTGTTATCGTTTGTAGCAGTGATACTTTGGTGACTACTTCAGGCGATGGTTTGCCGGATTACGATTGTCTCTATGTAACTCAAGGAGCTGAATTTGATCCTGTGAGCATTACTGATAATTGTATGGTTGACAGTTGGTCTAATAGTGAAAACGGTCAGGCATCTCTAGCGGGTGTTGCTTTCGAAGCAGGTACTCATACGGTAACCTGGACGGTGCTTGATACCGCAGGTAATTCCAGCACTTGCGATATTGTAATTGAAGTATTAGATGATCAGGCTCCTGTTTTGAGCAATTGTCCTTCAGATGTTACGATACAATCAGCAGGTAATTGTGGAACCAACTACAGCTGGATAGTTCCAGACAGTATCGATAATTGTGAAATAGAATCGCTTACCGTTTCATCAACAAATCGTCCCGGATTCTGGATCAATACCGTTATTCCCGGATTCCACGATGCGGACTTCCCCGTTGGAAGTACTACCATTCAATATATGTTGACCGATACTACCGGTAATGCCGATAGCTGCTCATTTGTAGTTACGGTTACCGGAGCGCCTAACACTCAACAAGGACCTGAAATTACTTGCCAGAGTGCTCCATACATTGCACACTTGAATACAGATGGTGAGTTTGTGATAGACACCTCTACTTTTGGTGAATATGGAGTTACCATAGTTTCCGGTGAGTGTCCCATATCTAATAAGTGGGTCGGTCAGCAGGTCTTGACCTGTGCTGATATCCCTCAGGTTCAGGTTACTTTCTTTGTCAATGATGGTGCGGGCAATATTGATTCTTGTCAGAAAACCTTTACCATTGTCGACACCATCGCTCCAGTGGCTGCATGCATGGACGCCACTGTCTATTTGGATGCTACCGGCTTCAAGATGATTGATGAGACTTATATCGATGATAATTCTTCTGACAATGCCGAAGCATGTGGATTGGATTTTGTCCTTTCTCGAACTACTTTCGGTTGCGTAGATGTTGACAATCCGGTAACAGTTACCATGACAGTTACTGATATATTTGGGTTGTCTGACTCTTGTACTGCTGTTGTTACAGTTCTGGATTCTATTGCACCTACTGTGATGTGTCCTACTGTTCTGAGCAGCTACATTAATGATATGGGCGAATGTGGAGCGGTAATAGATATGCTTGAACTCGTTGCCAATGACGCTTGCGGTATTGCATCCGTTACATGGTCAGCCTCCGGAGCTACCAATGCCACCGGAACAGATGATGTAAGTGGAACCTTCTTTGATGTTGGATCTACTGATGTTACCTACACTGCATCTGATTCTTCAGGCAATAGTTCTACTTGTACATTCACTATTCAGGTAGATGATATTGAAGCGCCAGTTGTACTTTGTCCCCAGCCTCAGACCAGAGGTACAGGTGACGACAATGAAGGCTTGTACGATTGCGCTTACACTACTCAAGGTGCTGAATTCGATTATACCGATGTGACAGATAACTGTGCGGTGGATACTTTCTACCACAACCAAAGTGGTGCAGCATCCGCTCAGACACTGGATGGATTTGTTTTTGGCCTCGGTACCACTCAAGTAGTGTGGACAGTTATCGATGAAGCAGGCTTGTCTTCTACCTGTTCGTTTACAGTAAATGTGAATGATAACGAGGCTCCTGACTTCCAGGGTACCTGTCTGCCTGACACTATCATAGCTTCTACTCTCACTTCCTGCGATGCATTGTTTGTATGGACTACTCCTGTAGCCATCGACAACTGCCAACTGGTAAGTACTTCTGAAGAAGCGGTTGATCCTTCCGGTGCTTCTATATTGGTGTTCCCTAATGGATCTACCAACCGTCAGGCAATGTTCCCTGCAGGTACATCCACGGTAACTTATGTGGCTACCGATGCAGCTGGAAATAGCACAGAGTGCGAATTCGATGTAACGGTTACCAATTCAGGTTCAGGTCCTATTGCGATCTGTCTGTATGCTCCCGATATCTTTCTGGATGCAAACGGACAAGCAACCATTGAGCCTGAAGATATTAATCCTACTTACGGAAGTCAAGGCAATTGCCCATTGGCAGACGTTAGTGTGAGTCCATCGCTAATTACTTGCAGTAACCTGGATGAAGTATTGGTGACCCTTACTGTAGTTGATTTTGCTGGTGGTTCTGACCAATGTCAAGTAACGCTGAATGTAATCGATAATATAGATCCCACTGCTGTATGTGATGACTTTACAGTTGCTCTTTCCGCTTCGGGAAGTGCTACTGTAAATGCTACGGATATTGACAATGGAAGCTCTGATAATTGTAATATTGTTTCAAGAGAATTGAGCACCGGCGGTAATAGCTGGAGCAATAGCCTCAACTTTGCTTGTGGCCAACTTGGACCAAATGTAGTTTACCTCAGAGTCACTGACCAAAGTGGAAACTCGGCTAGCTGTGATGCTACTGTAGTTGTTGAAGACAATATTGCACCTGTAGTCAACTGTCCTGCTGATGTTACCGTTGGAACCAGCTCTATTGGCTCCTTCGATTGTGTTGGAAGCCATACATGGACCATTCCTACACCTTCTGATAATTGTGGTATCAGCAGCTTCACAGAAATGCTAACCGGAAGTACAGTAGCAGGACCGGATAATGTAATGGGTCAAGGTGGTACTTCAACTACTCAAACATTTGAGTTAGGTACTACTACTGTAGTTTATTCGGCTTCTGATGTAGCGGGTAATAATGCCGATTGTTCATTTGATGTCACTGTTGTTGATGACCAGGCTCCCCAAATCACCTGTCCTTCAGATGCTGTTTTTGCAACCTCTGAGGATGGTAGTGGTGATTGTAGCTTTACACTCACCGGTACTGATCTCGACGCAACTGCATCTGATAATTGTTCTGGAATAGGTGCTGTTTCTAATGACTTCAATTCAGGCTCAAGCCTGGATGGAGCTACCTTCCCTGTAGGTACTACCACTGTTGAGTGGTCTGTATCCGATGCAACCGGCTCAAACTCTTCAGCATGTACCTTTACTGTTACTGTTGCAGATGATGAGGGTCCGATCTTTGACTATTGTCCTCCATCTGTGACCATACCTACTGTAGGTCCCGGTGCTTGTAATAACAATTACACCTGGCAGGCTCCAATGGAAGCGGATATTGATGATAACTGCGGATTTGGTGATTTGACTGTGACTGAATCTGTAAGTTCTCCATACGGAACGATCACCATCATTCCTACCGGTTATGATCCCACAGATCCAACCAAACAGGAGAGAACAGCGCTGTTCCCGATTGGAACCTCTACTGTATTCTATACTGCTGTTGATTTGGCAGGCAACGAAACAGTTTGTTCATTTGATGTAACGGTAACTGAATCTACGCCTCCTGTTGCACTTTGCCAGGATGCTACGGTTTATCTCGATGCAAGTGGCACCGCTGCTATTACTCCTGATGATGTGGATAACAATAGTTTCGACAATTGTGAGATCGCATCCATGAGTGTAGATCCTTCTACTTTCGGTTGTAATGATGTTGGGACTGGTGTTAGCGTAACCCTTACTGTTGAAGATTTCTCTGGAAATACTGCAACTTGTACCAGCACTGTTACTGTTTTGGATACTATTCCTCCAATGGCCGCATGTCAGGACATTACCGTCGATCTCGATGGAAGTGGACAGGCAGTGGTTGAAGCTGAGGACGTAGACGCCAATGCCGGTGGAAATTGCTCTGTAGATTCTTACGAAATATCTACCGATGGTGGCAATAGCTTCCTGTCATCTGCACTATTTACTTGTGCCGATCTGGGCGGCCAATCGGTTGTACTGATGATTACCGATCAGAACGGAAATGAAGCAACTTGTGATGCAACTGTAACTGTTGAGGATGTTACTTCGCCTCAGATCACTTGTCCTAATGGTGGATCTGTGGTGACTAGCAACAATGGTACAGGAGACTGCACCGGAAGCTTTACATGGACCGTTCCAACACCGACTGATAATTGTGAGGTCACTGTTCTTGAGGCTCAACTCTCAGGAGCAACCTCCGGAACCATTGACCAACTGGATATTCTGGGACAGACAGTTTCTGCTGATTTCAATGTCGGAACCACAACGGTTGTTTATTACACCGAAGATCAGTCAGGTAACACTGCAACTTGTGAAGTAACTGTTGTCGTTACCGATGACGAAGCCCCTGCACTCGCAGGACCTACATCATTAAGTGTAACGACTTCTGAGGATGGACAACCCGGTGATTGCAGATATACAGTTAATGGCAATGAATTTGATCCAACGAGCTTTGGTGATAATTGTAGCCTGACAGCTGTGCCGGTTCACAACTATACTGGCGGTGGAGTTATTTCCAACACTACTCTTTCTAATGCAAGATTCCCTGTTGGAACTACCAATGTGGTTTGGTCACTTACAGATGATGCAGGCTTAACAAGCAGTTATACCTTAACTGTAACAGTTGCCGATGATGAGGCTCCTGTATTCTTGACTTGTCCTTCTGATAGAACCGTAAATTCTTCAGCCTTTAATTGTAACCAAATTGTGGCCTGGAACCTTCCATATGCAATTTCTGATAACTGTGGTGTAGCTTCTGTTACCGAAGAGTTCAGCGACCCTGCAGTGAATCCAATTCACAATTATAATTTCTTCAATCAAACTGGTTCAACCGGTACTGCTCTGTTCTCTGCAGGTATTACTACTGTGACCTATACTGCTACAGACGTCAACGGATTGAGCTCAGTTTGTGAATTTACGGTAACCGTACTCGATAATCAGGCTCCGGTGGTGACCAATTGTCCTACTAGTGCTACGATTACTGACATATGCGCAGATACTCCTCTTCCCGACTGGACCGGAACTGTTACGGTTACGGACAATTGTACAGGGAATCAGGAAGTAAGTCAGTATCCGGCTGCAGGAACCCTTTTGGGTGATATTGCTGGATTGATCCTCAATGAAGGTCAAACCTTTACCGTAACGGTTACTGCTACCGATCTCAGTCCAAATTATCTGTCCGGAAGCTGTAGCTTTGAAGTGACCCTGGTGAATGACGATGTGCCTCAACCGCTTGTACCCGGCCCATTATTGCCAACTACTAACGAAATTGCCTGTGATGGTAATTCTGCAATAGTTGTTGCTCCTTTGGCCAATATTTCCGGTGGTTGTAATGGACCTTCACAGGTCAGTGCCCAGCTGGTACCCGTTCCATCCGGCGTTGTCAACAACGGCAATGGTACTTACACCTTCCCGAATGGCTTTAATGCTATGGTTACCTGGGTTTACACCAACGGTTCAAACGAGGTATCTCAACTGCAGACTATTGTTGTATCGCCAGACAATAATGCACCTGTTGCTATTTGTCAGACTGCCACTGTTTCCCTGAATGCTATGGGAACCGGTAGCCTTACTGCAAGTATGGTTGATGGCGGTAGCTTCGATAGCGAATGTAGCATCGCCTCTAGAAGTGTAAGTCAGACTTCATTTAGCTGTGCAAACCTTGGCACCAATACGGTGACTCTCACAGTTACTGATGAAAATGGTAACAATGCTACTTGTAATGCTACTGTGAATGTTGTCGATAACATCGCTCCTGTTGCTGTTTGTCAAAATGCTGTGATCGAATTGCAACCTAATGAAATGGTTACTCTTGATCCGGCAATGATCAACAATGGAAGTTCCGATAACTGTGGTTCTATTTCTCTCGCCGCAACTCCATCAACTTTTGGTTGTGGTGATACAGGAGTGAATCATGTGATACTTACTGTAACAGATGGTAGTGGAAATACTGCCCAGTGCAGCGCCACTGTAGTTGTGAATAATAACTTGCCTCCTGCTGTTACTTGTAATGACATCACTGTTCAGTTGAATGGTTCTGGTAGTGCTGCTATTAACCTCGGTATGGTTGCAGATATATCAGTGCCTTGTGATGCTAACTTCACTGCTTCTTTGAGCAAAACTAGCTTTAACTGCGGAGATGTAGGCGCCAACACTGTAGTGGTTACTGCCTCTAACAGCGACAACAATCAGCTTGCTAATTGTACGGCTACCGTAACGGTAGAAGACAATATCGCTCCTGTGATCGTAAGCTGCCCGGTCAACGTCCTGACCTGTAATGCCGGTGTTGACATTCCTGCGCTTGTTGCTACTGATAACTGTGGAATCGATGACATCACCTATGTACTTTCAGGTGTAACCGAAGGTTCAGGTGACGGTTCTGTGGCCATTACTGATGTTAACTTCCTACACGGTGTGACCAATATCAACTACACCGTTACAGATGTTAACGGCAATACTGCTTCTTGTGTGACTGTGGTGACTATAGACAATACCTCCGAGCCAACTACTATCTGTATCAATGATCTCAATGTGAATATTGGATCATCTGGTATGATTTCAATTGATGCGGCATTCTTCAATGCGAATAGCTTTGATCCCGGATGTCCTGATACGGAATTGTCATACCTGATGTCTGTTAATGGTGGCGATCTTGTCAGTAGTTTTGATTTCGATTGCTCTTCTGTTGGTACTAATTCTATTATGCTTCATGCATACGATGGCGCTGGTAACTCAGGTAATTGCCAGACTACTCTGAATGTATTTGATGTTATCGCACCTACTGCTGTTTGTAATGCTGGTATTGACGTTTCTCTTGGTACCAATGGTACTGTAGAGATCAATCCTGCAGACCTCGATGGCGGCAGCAGTGATAACTGTTTCATTTCGTTCAGCGCGTCTCAAACAGTATTCGATTGTGAGGATATTGGCACCAATAGCGTTACCCTTACCGTGACTGATAGCGGTGGCAATACTGCTACTTGTACTACAACAGTTACAGTAGAAGACGATATGCCTCCAGTTGCTATTTGTGACGACCCTGTATTTGTAATTAGCAATCCTAATCACGCTATCATACTTGAAGCAGCTGATGTGGACGGTGGAAGCTCTGACAATTGTGGTATTGCTAGCATGAGTGTTACTCCTTCTGTGTTTACCTGCTCAAATGAGGGTGCCAATCTGGTAGTTCTCACTGTGACTGATAACAATGGCAATGTATCTACTTGTGAAAGTACAGTTACCATTATCTGTCAGGAAGATATCTATGTGGTAAGTGGTAGAGTTTCTACTGAATATGGATACAACCTGGATCAGGTGGAAGTTACAATGACAGGTTCTAGCAGCCAGTCTATGGTAACAGGTAGCAATGGAAACTACACCTTTACTGTTGAGAACGGTAGCGATGTGACCGTAACTCCAACGAGGGATATCGACTATCTGGAAGGTGTTTCAACACTTGACCTCATCTTGATTCAGCGTCATATTCTTCAGATTGAAGCGCTCGATAGCCCGTACAAGATTATCGCTGCGGATGCTAACAAGGACGACAATCTCAGTGTTGTTGACCTCGTATTGTTCCTCAATCTGATCGTTGGAAATATCGACGAACTTCCTGACAATGACTCCTGGAGATTTGTACCTGCTGACTTTGACTTCCCGAATCCCGTGAATCCGTTCGAAACTTACTTCCCTGAGTATATTGAATATAGCAATATCACGGAAGATCAGAAAGGTGAGGACTATGTGGCTGTTAAGATCGGTGATGTGACTGATGATATCGGTCAGGCTCAGAATGCTCAAAGCAGAGCTTACAGATCACTATTGATTGAAAATCGCGAGTTGAATAGGGGAGAGGTGGTTACCGTACCTGTAATGATGAATGGCATCAACCAGGCCGTGGGTTATCAGTTTGGACTGAACTTCAGTACTACTGACCTGCGATTTATGGATGTTCAATTCAACAGTGACCTGAGCAATATCATGCCGGCTAACTTCTCCGATCGCTTTGCAAAAGAGGGAGTATTGAGAACCAACTGGTTCAATGCATTGTCTCAGGATATTTACAACGGTATGGAATTGATGACCCTCAGCTTCGAAGTCTTAACAGACGGAATTATGTTGAGCGATGTGATCTCTATGGAGTCTGAAAGAATGCTTCCAGAAGCATACGACAACTTCGGTGAGATTTACAACCTGAACGTTGAGTTTATCGAGAGAACTGCTATTGCAGCGGATGCTTTTGAACTGTTCCAGAACCAGCCTAACCCGTTTGGTACTGAAACCGTCATTGGCTTTGTACTTCCGGAAGAAATGGATGTGACCATCGAAATCATTGATGAGACCGGCCGATTGATAAGAAGCTATGATATTCAGGCTACTGAAGGCTATAATGCTCTTCGCGTAGATGCTGATAATCTCAGCTCTGGATTATACTACTACCGACTGGTTTCTGATAAGTATCACGCTGTTAAGCGAATGATACTGCAAAATCAGTAAATCCCAGTCAGGGTTTATGAAATGATATGAAAAGAGCGGTTGGGTTTTCCCGATCGCTCTTTTTCTTTGCCAATACTTGGCCATGCCGCTTTTTTCATTATATTTATCGCACACCTTATATATAGCTAGAGGTCTACCCTGCCTCCAGGCTAAATGCCCTTCCCTTGCGAACTGCTACATATATATATGTATCTCAATTTTCGCCCTTCTGAATGAATCAGATATAGCATGCCCTTTGAAATAGTTTATCGAATCCTAAAAATATATGCAAGGAATAGGATACAATGCTGCCAATAGCCAACCGGAAATTTTACACAAGCTAAACATTTGTCAGCCTTGAATTTTTTTATTACTTTTTGTACTTGTGCTGCGCTTGCCGTACCACTTGTACTGAGTGTTTATCAAAGCACTTGTGCTGAGCGTATCGAAGCACTTGTGCTGAGTGTATCGAAGCATCAGAATCAATAGTAGGAGTGAACGCTATTTAGCTGGTAACTTCAGTATAAATCTGGTTGATGATAGGTGGAAGATGAGTAAAAGTTATTGATGCACAATTGAAAAATGATTAGTTATATAT
>REEI01000035.1 GCA_007695145.1 Saprospirales bacterium
AAATTAACAAGGACTAAATGAGCTTTATTATTTAATAGCCTAATACAAAAGAACTATTTAGCTATGGAATTGGTGTACCATAATTAAATCTACTGAGCCTGTCCACAAGAGTATTGGAATGAGCCAATCAAAGACTCAGTGAATCCCCGCACCCTATGGAACGACAAAATTTGTCCATTTGTCCGTCCATTTGTACATCCCTAAATAAGGTTGACCGTTTTGTTTCAAAAATCTTTTAAATCATCCATCGGGCAATTTTGATCTGGAGGGAGGTCTTGCTTCAAACCGGGGTGGCTCGATGCCTCCCCAGTTTGATTAAAACCTTCGGTATAAATCGTCACCGTCGGTCGGTCTTGCTCCGGCAAATTTACTACTTTTTCTCTAAATTCTTTTGGTGTTATCCTTAATGGCTTTAATGAATTATGTAATCGTCTATCATTGTAATTTTTTACAGCCTTAGCTACCGCCTTCTTTAGCTTGTTTAAGGTGTCTATCTCCCAATACTTTATGTACTCCTCCTTAATCGTCCCGTTAATCCGTTCTGCATATGCGTTGTCTTGTGCGATTAGCCCCATACTTATTAATGTACCCTGATCTTTTAGTATTTGTGTGTATTGCTTTGATACATATTGACTGCCCCTGTCTGAATGATGTATCCTTACTTTTCCATAGTTTTTTATTGCTGATCTTAATGCCTTTATATTCGCGCTCGCTCTCATGTGATCCGATACGCTATAACCAACTATTTCTTTGGTATATACATCAATAATAAAGACACCATAATAAAACTTATTCCCCACTTCAAAATAAGTGATGTCAGTCTGCCATACTTCGTTAGGACCTCTTACTTCTATTCCCTTTATTAAATTGGGATAGTATAATTTTGATCCAAAAGTTGTTCTTCTGTAATTCTTATTTTGCTTCACTCTATATCCAAGCCTCATGAAACACTCTATAAATGCGTCTCTTCCCATAAATGAAGGCTTTAGTGTATAATACATCTTCTCAACCCCACACCCAGGATGTTCTTTCCTAATAGCATCCGCCTGAATACTCAAATCCAGTAATTGCTCTTCAAATTTTGCCTGCTTTTTCAGCTGTTTTGATACTGCTTGTTTACTTATACCTACAACTTTATACAAAGCATTTAATGAGTAATCCATCTTCACTTGATTTTCTTTAAACCACCTGAGTGTGGGGTGTTTTAGTTTTTTTTGATATCAATTTTATACTCTTCCTTGGCTATATCAATCATCTTCTCCAAATAATCAATCTTTATTTGCTTTTGCCCAACTGATTGCTCTAGCTCTTTGACTTTTCGCTCTAGTTCCTTGATCTTCTTTAAATGACTGTCTTTCATTTCTACTACTCTTACTCCTTTTTCGTTATGTTTAGAGAATTTATATATCCAATTGTAAATTGAAGGATTGCTAATATCATACAATTTCTCTAATTGTAGAACACTGTATTTTCCACTCTCAAACATTCCGACCAATTCTCTCTTAAATTCTTCTGAATACTTTCTGCTCTTTCTAATCCTTGTTATGTTTTTTCGCATTGTTCGTTGACTTTTTTCGGTCAACCTATTCTAGGGACGGACAAAGGGACAAGGGACAATTGATGGGGTGTAGGGTGAGGACGGGGAGTGTGATGGTGGGGAGGTAGGAGCAGAACAGGTAAATCTTGAGTCGAATAAAGTCGAGGTTTCAGTAAGTCATGGTTTGGAGTGGTTGGAATAAGGAGGTAAGTTACAGGATTTACTAAATCCTTTTTCTCCAACTTTTGATGGAGAAACTGCCTTCAGCATTAATGTTTTGATGAGTGTGGCACAACCGAAGCTTCCTCTTCGTCTTGAAATGGTTCAATAAATTTAAGGACTTCAAATGGTTGTATAGATTCCTGAAGGAAAGAAAGGCATTCGGCGACAGAGCTCATTCTATTTTCTTGAAGGTCCTTCAATTTCAATGGCTATGTCAGATGGTAAATTTTTGTAAATTTGCGGGCTACATAGCACAACCAAAACATGAATACAGAAGTAGCAATAATCAACGATTCAGGCAACCCACTTCCCTTCTACGCCACAGCGGGCAGTGCGGGTCTTGACCTTTACGCCAATATTCACAAAGAGCTTGTACTGGGCCCTTTAGAGAGAATTCTGGTCCCCACCGGAATACGCATAGCTCTCCCGACGGGGATGGAGGCTCAGGTTCGTCCGAGAAGCGGTTTGGCAGTAAAAAAAGGCCTGGCAGTTTTGAATAGTCCAGGAACAATTGACAGCGACTACAGAGGTGAAATCAGAATATTGTTGGTCAACCTGTCCAATGAGGAAGCCCTCATTGAACCTGGAGAGCGCATAGCTCAGATGGTGGTCAGTCAGCATTGTACTGTAAAATGGAAAGAAGTGGACCAGCTCCCGGACTCCATTCGCGGGCAAGGAGGATTTGGAAGCACCGGCAAAAGGTGATTTGATAAAATTCCGGACATTTTTTCCGGCGTCGTCACTTTCACTATCCATAAGTGCTTTACAATTAGTATTTTATAAATACAGCCTGGCAAGGCAGATAGAATACCCAAAAAAACAACTAAAAAAATGAAACTAATCATACCAATGGCTGGAAGGGGTTCAAGATTGAGGCCCCATACCCTTACAACTCCAAAACCTCTCGTTCCTATTGCGGGAAAGCCCATAGTTCAATGGCTGATTGAAATGCTTACAAAAGGGCTCGAAAGACCCTTTGAAGAAATTGCCTTTGTGATAGGTGATTTTGGAGAAGAAGTAAAGAGGCAGTTGGAGGAGGTGGCCAACCAGGTGGGAGCACGATCCTCCATATACTATCAGGAGGAGCCAAAGGGACCTGCCCATGCCATACATTGTGCGCGGAACAGCATATCAGGTCCATGCATGGTAGCACTTGCAGATACCCTCTTTATCACTAACTTTAATTTTGACCCCGGTACCGAGGGAATTATTTGGACCCAAAGAGTAAAAAATCCGCAAAATTTTGGAGTAGTCAAAACTAATTCCGAAGGGATTATTACTGATTTTGTAGAAAAATCTCCCGTTTTTGTCTCAGATCAGGCCATAGTGGGTATCTATTATTTCAGGGACGGTGACAGATTTAGGGAAAAGTTGGACTACCTGCTCGATCACAACATAAGAGAAAAGGGCGAATTTCAAATTACCACCGTGCTGGAGTTACTGAAACAAGACGGCCTTCCATTTTCAACGGCCCCTATTGATGAGTGGCTTGACTGCGGCAACAAGGAAGCTATTTTGCACACCAACGAACGTATCCTCAACACTCAGATCCAAAAGGATGTAATTGAAGAAGGGGTTGTTTTAAAAAACAGCACCATCATCAGCCCGTGTTACATAGGCAGGGGAACTGAAATCAAAAATTCGGTCGTTGGACCTTTTGTGTCCGTTGGCTCTGATTCCAAAATCGTCAAGTCCGTCATTGAAAAAAGTGTAATCCAAAACGAATCCGTCGTCAAAAATGTCAACCTAAAAAACAGTATGATAGGAAATCAGGCCGAATTCATCAAAAAGCCTGGCAAAATAAGTCTGGGCGATTACTCAAGGCTTAGCTGACCATATTTTTGAGCTATTTTGGTCACCACATGATAAATGACCCGGTAAATCCGTTACTGGATTGCAAAACTTTTCTCCAATGATTCAGGCATACCATTTTTATGCAGTTGTCCTATCTATTACCTTTGGGCTTTCTACCCTGTATCCCTTTACTCCTCTAGCTGCTCAGGATTTTGATTTTCCTGAAATAGAGGAAGTGCCCAATTTGGAATCCGACTTTATTGAAGCCAGGATGTGGATGATACTCGAGCAGTACGATCAGGCAGTAGATATACTGGAGAATTTGTTGGAAAAAGACCCAAATAATCCGGTTTTCCTATACGAGATGGCCAGAAGTCTTGACCAAATCGACCAGGCCGCCAGGGCTCTGGAATATGCCGAAAGGGGGCATCGCTACGATCCAAGCAACAGTTGGATACTTCAGTTGCTGGCGAATTTGGCTGCCTCCGTTGACAGAGACGATCTCGCAGAGGACTCCTACCGCAAACTTCTGGATCTGCATCCCGGCCGGACCAATTACGGGATCAGTCGTGCTTATCACCTTCTTCTCATGGATCGTCGGGAAGAAGCAGTGAGGACTTTGAATCAAGTGGAAGAGACAAGTGGGATCACTCCCAATGTGAGCAGGAAAAAAATCAGCATTTTTACGGTAGACGAAAACTGGGAGGCGATAGGTCGTGAGTACAAGCAACTCATCAATGCTTTTCCCCGCCAGATCGACTTTAAAATGGAGTATGCCTCCTTTCTTGAAAAAAGGAATTTAAACGAGAGTGCCGTACAACTCTACAGAGAAATACTCTCAATTGAACCCGATTACAGTAGAGCAAGGTTGAGGCTCACTGAACTTGAAATGGGAGAAAAAGGGGGTGACGATCGACTTCAGGCACTGAGACCCTTACTTGAGAATCCGTCAGTGGAATTAGATGAAAAAATCCAGGCCCTGATGCCCATGGTCATTCAATTGAGCGAACAGTACGATCAGCAGCTCACTTTCTCACTCTCAGAAATTGCTGAAATATTGATGGAACTGCACCCCAATCGTGCAGAATCCTTTGCAATTGCCGCCGATATTCAATTCTCAGGATATCAATTTGTGAGGGCTTCAAAACTATACGCGCTTGCGCTCAACATCCGACCCGGAATCATTCAATTGTGGTTGAATGAATTCGAATCTCTTCTTCGTTCGGGCCAATATTCAGACTTAAAGGAGCGCGTGGAAGAGGGCATGGATTTCTATCCCAATCAAGCATTGTTTCAATATTATTTGGCGAGATCACTCGCCGGACTGAATAAATTTCCCGAGGCTGAAAACGCCCTTCGTCGAGGGGTGCTAATGTCGAGAAGACAGCCTGAATTGAGGCTTTATTTTTTTCTTGCAGAAGGCGCTTTGGAGCGTGCCAAAGGGGAATTCAAAGCAGCCGCCCAAATATTAAATAATGCTATTGAGGAGTTTCCCGGCGAGCCGGATCTAATGCTCTTAAAAGCAGGGCTTCTGTTGGATAATGGTCAGACTGAAAGTGAGTTGACCGATCTACTTGAAAAGCTTGAAGAGCTGATTCCCCATGATCCTGATTACCTGTTTCTCGCAGCCCGATTTTATCACCTAATGGGTCAGAGCGAAAGGGCATTGAAGTACTTTGAAGCAATCGAAAAGTTCGACATTTCTGACCGCAGCGATATTGCTGAGTGGAAAAATAAAATACAGGGATGATTGAATCGTTTTATCCTCTGTACTTACTTCAATACAAAAAAATGCAATCAGTCCCTTTATTTCAATTCAAACTCAGCTCATCCAGCCCCTACATCTTCGGGCTCGTGCTATTTCTGGCATTGGGAATGGGGAGTTGCAAGTCCAAAAGGGCTGTGGTGGAGAGCCCGGCAGAAGAATTGACGGCCGAAAAATTGATTCGAGAAGTGAGTTTGAATGAATTCTCCGCCCCTCATATCGATGCTCGTGCGAGAATGGATGTGAGTATGGATGGCCAATCTTACACCTTTAGAGCCCATATAAGATCTATACAGGACAGTGCCATTTGGGTGCGAGCTACTATTCTCGGCTTTGAAGTAGGACGCGTCATGATTACACCTGACACCTTTCACCTCATAGACCGCGTAAACCGGGAGTATGTAAAACTTCCAATGGATGTAGTTGCTCACCGTTACGGTATAGACATAGGTTTTCGCCATTTACAACAATTACTCCTTGGTAGTCCGTCCTTTGACGATGTGGTAATCAGAGACCTCCGTTTAGAGAACCCGAGATCCTTCATCACCGGCTTTTATGAAAATATGCAGGTACTCTATGAAATTGACAATCGTCAAAGGGTGCAGCGTTTCAACCTCAAGGACGGCAATGGCAGAATTCTGGAGTCTGTCAACAATGATTACCAGGCTATAGCAAATGCAGGCTACTTCGCTTTTGACCGAAAAATTAACGGAACTGACGGCATTCAAAATTTTTCCCTAAATTGCGAGTTTTTGGAGCTGAATATAGATGAAGTCCCCTCTCTACCATTTGATGTGCCCAGTCGCTTTGACCGTGTGGAATAATTATCTGCCATTTTTCGTGGCAATTTTGATTCTTTCTGTGGCCATTACCGATGCACACGGACAAACCTCATCAAGGCATCAATTAGAACAGGAAAGAGTAGGGCTAGAGGAGCAAATCAACCTCACCCGCCAACTTTTAGACGAAAGCCTGGAAGAACAAAAATCAACCGTTGAGAATTATGTAGCCCTACAAAATCAGTTGGAAGCTCGAAGACGTATGCTTCAAAATATTCAGCAGCAAATGCAGATTCTCAATGATACCATGCGAATCATATCCGATTCTATAACCAGATTGACGATCACCTTCGAATCCACCCGTGAGGTATATTTTACCCAGCTGCGCATTTCCTATCTCAGACAATTGACAACCAGAGACTGGATGTATCTGCTGTCTTCAGGGAATCTCAATGAAGCCCTTAGAAGGTACTTGTACAGTCAGCAGTTTCGCTCCTTTATCGAACGCAGGAAGACAGAGCTCGACTCCATATCCAGTGAGTTGCAGCACAAAAAAGAATTGCTTCAACAATCCTTGAGCGAACTGGAAGAACTTCAGCAAAGAGAGCGATCCACCGTGAACGCCCTCAACCGCGACCTCAGGAATCAGGATGCCCTTCTCAATTCCCTGAGGGGAAAAGAAAAGGAGTTGCGGGAGAACTTGAGGGAGCAGGAAAGGCGGAGGAGGGAGCTTTCCAGAGAAATAGATCGCCTGATAGCCGAGGAGATCGCCCGGAGAGCCGAAGTAGTTGATGAATTGCCCGAAAGGGCTGCTGAGTTCGACCGTTTAAGTGGTAGTTTCCAACAAAACAAAGGCAAAATTCCATGGCCGGTAGAAAGAGGAATTATCCAATCCCGTTTTGGCAGCCAACCGCATCCCACCCTTCGAAATGTCACCATCCAAAACAACGGCATTGACATTAGAACACAGGAAGGCGCAATGGTAAGGGCGGTTTTTGAAGGGGAGGTAACTGCTCTGGTATCCATGCCCGGAGACCAAAAAATGATACTGATCAGGCATGGAGACTACTTCACAGTTTATGCGGGTCTTCAGACCAGCTATGTTGCCAGAGGAGAAGCAGTAAACGCAGGTCAGGAACTGGGTCTGGCGGGCAAGGACCCCGGCACAGGCAACCACACTGTCCATTTTGAATTGTGGAGAGGAAAAACCATGCTAAATCCCGAAGACTGGATCAGCAGATAATAATTGGATGTCCAATTTTGAATGAGAAAACACTCCATTTATCCAATGTTTTACAAAAAAAATGACTTAAAATTGCCGTTTCAACAAGAATGCACTACATTTATGCTACATAAAAATTAGGAAAAAGGTGGGTATTGACAATACATCAGAGTGGAAAGTAGGTGAAAACCTGGGAGCAGGAATCGGAAAGGATGATGAGAAGGCTGTTCTCGCTGCGGTGATTCACGGACAAATGACAGAAGAGCTGGTAGAGGAACACCTGGATGAGCTGGAATTTTTAGCCCATACTGCCGGTGCCATCACCGTCGACAGAGTAATCCAAAAACTCGAACATCCCCATAGAAGACACTACCTGGGAAGTGGAAAATTGTCCGAATTAAAAGAACTGATAAAAAAACACGATGTGGGCATGGTGATATTTGACGATGACCTCACCGGTTCGCAAATCAACAATATTGAGAAAGAATTGAAGGTCAAAATTGTAGACCGAAGCAGTCTAATTCTCGATATTTTTGCCCGAAGGGCACAGACTGCCCAGGCCAAGACTCAAGTAGAGTTGGCCCAACTGCAGTATCTGCTTCCACGACTGAGGGGAATGTGGACTCACCTTGAACGACAACGCGGTGGTATTGGAATGAGGGGTCCCGGTGAGAAGGAGATAGAAACAGACCGCCGTATTATCCGAACAAAAATATCTCAGCTTCAGGATAAATTGGAGAAAATTGAACTCCAGAATGAAACCCGACGAAAGCAGAGGGGAAAAATGATTCGGGTATCCTTAGTGGGCTACACCAATGTGGGCAAATCAACCCTGATGAACTTGCTGAGCAAATCCGAGGTCTTTGCTGAGGACAAACTCTTTGCCACCCTGGATACTACCGTCAGGAAAGTAGTGCTGGACCGAACTCCCTTCTTACTGAGCGATACCGTAGGATTTATACGCAAACTTCCTCACCACCTCATTGACAGTTTTAAATCCACCCTGGATGAAGTCAGAGAATCCGACATCCTGGTCCATGTGGTAGATCTCGCACATCCCCAATATGAAGACCACATCGCAACAGTCAACCAGACGCTGTCCGATCTGGACGCTTTGGACAAGCCGACCCTAATGGTGTTTAACAAAATAGACCTCTACAGAAAGAGAAATTACGACGACCTTTTGGACAGCGAAACCCGGGAAGAGATCGAATCCGGGCTGAAGTCTAATTTCTCCAATAAGTATCAGGAAGACTTTGTGCTGACCTCAGCGCATACAAAAGAAAATATCGACGAGTTGAGAAGTAAATTATTGGAAATAGTTTCCAGACAATATGAAGCGAAATATCCATATCAATCCCAAAAATGGTAGTATTTATGCAGACAAGAATAGAGACCGTCGAAAAGAAATATGCCGAATTGTTAATTGACTACTGTCTTGAGCTGAAAGAGGGGGAAAAATTGCTCATCAATGCTTCAACCAACGCCATTCCACTACTCAGTGAAGTCTACCGGCAAACCCTGGAGAGAGGGGTTCTGGTTGAGATTAATTTAGATTTTCCGGAAAAGCAAGAAATCTTTTTCAATTATGCGTCAGAATCTGTTTTAAAGAGTCCACCAGTATTTTACACCAAAGCCATCCACGAATTTGATGCCCTTCTAACCATTCGCGCCCCTTACAATTTGAGGGCAACAGCCGGCATGAAGGCAGATAAGATGAAAATGAGACAGCGGGCTCTGAAGGAGGTCAATGAAACCTATTTTAGGCGCACCGCAAACGGGGAGATGAAACGCACTCTATGCGAGTATCCCACACAAGCTGCAGCCCAAAATGCAGGAATGTCTCTGGAGAGTTTCAGGGAGTTTGTATTTGAGGCTTGTCGACTCTTCGACCCTAATCCAAAGGAGAGTTGGCTACAGGTGCGAAAGGACCAGCAAAGAATCGTAGATCATTTGAACCAGTGCAGGAAAATTCGCTACAAGGGTCCAAATATTGACATCGCCTTCAGCGTGGAGGGCCGCATCTGGATCAACTCTGACGGCAGGGCCAATATGCCTTCAGGAGAAGTGTTTACTGCGCCGGTAGAAGATCAGGTGAACGGATATGTCAAATTCTCCTATCCTGCAGTTTATCAAGGTGAGGTAGTCGAGGGAATTGAGCTGTGGGTAGAGAAGGGTGAAATTGTAAAATGGAATGCGGCAACAGGGAAAGAGTTCTTGGATAAAATTTTTGATATACCGGGAGCCAGAAGATTCGGAGAAGCCGCAATTGGAACCAATTACAGAATAGACAAGATGACAAAAAACATTCTTTTCGACGAAAAAATTGGCGGCACCATTCACCTGGCAATTGGACAGAGTTATCTGCAAAATAATGGAAAAAATAAATCCTCTGTCCACTGGGATATGATTACTGATATGAGCACCGACAGTTTCATCGAGGCGGATGGTGAAATAATATACAAAAATGGAAAGTTCACTATTTAGTGCAAATGCCTCCAGACTGAGAGACATGATAGACAGCGGCTTCTTAAATTCACTGAGGGAGGGAGTTATCATTTTTGATATTGAAACCAGAGAGCCTTTTTTCTTCAACAAAGTCATTACCAATTACACCGGATGGGAGGTTGAAAAATTTGATCTGGAAACTGTTAATCAATTTTTGCCCGAAACTCAAATTGATGGTAAGCCATCCAATCTGGTGTTGGATAATATATTTAAACAAACCATAAAAAAAGGCCACTTTACACTGGATGTCTTGCTAGACCTTAAGTACCGCATGCTCTATGTGAATGTCAATTCATTTTACCTTGCGGAATCCAATGCATTGATCATGCTTTTTGATGACACTAAGATACCCCTTGATGCCGGGCCCTTTGAAATTGATGGACACAATATACTGAAGTACCGACGACTCAATGAAAGCAGGTTGGGTTCATATGAATATGACTTTGAAAGTAGAACATTTAGCCTCTCTAAGGTGGCGAGAGAAATACTGGATATTGGCAAGAAAAAAAACATCAACTGGGAAGATTTAAAGGAGATTATACCTGATTACCAGATAAAAAGTTTTCTGGAGACCACCAAACGGGCCATTGAGACCAGTTCGACTTTTGAGGTAATGCATCAAATTATAGGCAGTGAGGAAAAATGGGTACTCAATTGGGGGCGACCGGAGAAAAACAGATCAGGCAAAGTGAGTAGACTGAAGGGGGTATTTCAGGATATTTCCCAAAAAATACAGGAAGAGCGTACACTCCGCTACAATGAGGTCATAGAAAGAACGATCCGAACACTTTTATCAGAAATAATCATACATGACGAGGAAGAGAAACTGTACTCCGCTTTAATTAAAAAGATGAGCACTATGCTCAACTTTGAAGATTGTGTGATTTACATCTGGGACCCTTCCATAAAAAAATTGGTGCAGAAAGTAAAGTACAGTGTGGGAGATATAGAAGTCGATCTCAACAAGATTGAAAAGTCTCCGGTGTTTCTGGAATTGGGAGAGGGAATAGTAGGATCAGTAGCAAAAAAGAGGAGGGCAGAAATCGTAGAGGATATAAAAAACGATCCGCGGTATATCAAGGATAAGAAGGTTAGGGGCAGTGAAATGGCAGTTCCGATATTGGTGGAGGGAAACCTCATTGGGGTGATCGATACAGAACACAGACAGGTCGGATTCTACAATAGATATCACCTAAAGGTACTCGAAACCATCGCCTCCATACTGGGCGTGAAGGTAGTACAAGTAAGAGCCCAAAAAGAGATTTGGAAAAGGAAGCAAATGCTTCAGGGAACTATTGACAGTCTGAAAGATTCCGGGGTCTTTACTTTAGACAAGAATTACAGGGTCATTGCATTTAATTCTACCCACCGGGATAACAGCATAAAGTATTCCGGAGATGAAGTAGGAATTGGAAAAAAAATCGATGAAGTTATCACCGATAAAAAATGGCTCAACATATTAAAGGGTCACTTTAGAGCCCTGTTTAGTAAGAAAACGGACTTTATTACCTTCGTTGAAAAAGCTGTTTCCCGCGATCGGGACACACAAATTATTCAGGTAGGCATTGGGTCGCACAAAGCACCCAATGGGGATGTTTTTGCTTTGACTGTCCTTTATCAGGACATTACAGAGAGAGAAAAATACCTCGAGGCTTTTAAGAAAAGTGAAGCGAGGGAAAGAGAAATGGAGCGTTTGTTAAAGATAAGAAAGGCTGAAAATGCCTTACAGTTTTACAGGGGACGGGAGGATGAAAGACAGAGAATAGCAATGACCTTACACGATGAAGTAGCCAATGGGGTGGCCGCTCTAATTCTGATGTTGGACAATTTAAAGCCGGAAAACAAACAAACTCTTACACGAAGGTTAGGTCAATTCTCCGAAGGCCTGAAAGAGGTTTATGAGAAAACTCGTCAGTTGAGCCACAATCTCGTCAACTCCTCGCTCGACTATGGAAATTTTTGCAGCGAAATTGAAGAGCTGATAAAGGTCAATTTGGGGAATGGCACCAGGGTTAATTTTTTCATAAGCGATCACGACGCTATCGAGGGCTTCAATAAACACCTAAAAAATGAATTGCTGCTGATTTTCTCAGAGCTCTCTATAAACCTGGCAAAACACGCTAATGCGAAAAGTGTAAATGTCAATCTCCTGGTGGAAAATGGATGTTTTTCGGCAGTATTGGAAGACGATGGCATAGGCTTTCAAAAATCCAAACCTGGTAAGGGAATGGGCCTAAAAAATATAAAGAAACGGGTTGAGCTTTTAGATGGAATATTCAATATTGACTCTGTTCCGGGAAAAGGAACCATAGCACTCATTGAGTTCCCTATCCAGTAACTGAAAAACATCTCAACGGGTGCGATTCTTCAATCAACAATCCCGTTTTTAATAGCATACCTCACCAGACCAGCAATATTTTTGACATTGATTTTTTTGAGAATATTCTTGCGATAAGAGTTGATCGTATGAACACTCAAATGCAACTCTATAGCTATTTCTTCTGTAGTATATTCCTTGCAAATCAGTTTGATTACTTCTATCTCCCGCTCCGACAAAACACTTTCTGCAATACTGTGGCCCATATCATTGGAATTCTCCAAAAATGACGGAGTGAAACTTTCCTTTAACAATGGGCTAAAGTACTTCTTACCCGAAAGGATGCTCTCTATTGCCTCCAGAAACTCATCTTTTGAAGAGTTCTTTAAAAGATACCCATCTACCCCCTTTTCAACCATTTGGCGAATAGCGTATCTATCCTCCCGGACACTTACTACCAATATTTTAAGACTTTTACCTCTTTGCTTCACTTCATCTACCAACTGCATACCGTCCATTTCAGGCATATTGATATCGGTAATGAGAAGATCAATTCCCTCATAATTAGACAATATAAAACCTATGGCCTGCTTTCCGTTTCTAAACTTTTTTACGTCATAACCAAGTCCTGAAATAGAATCTGATACAGCATCCAGAAATAACTTATGGTCATCTGCTAAAACAATCATCTTAAAATTTTCTCATCACTACAATTAGGGTTTTAAAGTAGATTAATTATAGGGTGATCTATCTTGCTAAGGAGTCCTAAATTTGTACTTTCGTATCCATTGAAAGTTTTTATTCTTTTATAGACACGAAATAACGAATTTCCGATAGAGCTCCTTGAAAGAGGGGCTTTTTTTTTTGCAAATATAACAAAAATTAATATACAGTATCAGTATCCCCAAAAATTATGTTGCTACCGGGATATACATTGGAGTGGAATTTGGGAGTCCGGGGCACAAATGAGTTCCCCGTGGCCTGAATCAATGTCCCCGGATAAACCTTCCTCATCATCCCTCCGTTAGTTACCTTTGTACTCTTTAAATAAATCCAGGGGCACAAAACCTCGGCAACCATAAAGTATGTCATCATTCGGCTATCAGCCCAGGCAGGTAATCCTCACACCGGAAGAGCGGAAACTCCTTTGGAGAATGGAGGGTATTTGGTGGATTTTTTCCATAGTCCTTGTCTATGCTATCATGCACCCCATCATTCATGCAATAGAGGAATATCCCTTTACCACCTTAAATATTAGCCTTATCCTGCTCTTCTTTCACTACTCAAGACATGTGATTCTACTCAACTACAACATCCTCAAGGTGAGCTTCTGGTGGAAAGTAGCCCTGGCATTGATTACGCCGGCCATACTATTTTACATGGCGGGCAGGTTTGGATATTTTCAAACGTTTATGGATGAACACAGTATGAGCGAGTTAATGCCGGAATTATCTTACCAAAGGCAGATTGATCTCAACAAATACATCAAAAATCAAATGATATTCTTTTCAAGCGGGACTATTATAGCAGGCATACTTTTTGTGCTGAGGATGGTTCTATCTCTGTGGAGACAGACCAACGAAAAGGGTGTCTAAAATCATTAATTCATGGGAAAAAAGAGCGCAGAATTTAATCAATACCGGTCAAAGATGAACGATCGGATCCTCGGTCATCCCAATAAAACCCTAAAGCGATTCTTTAGTCTGGATGGCGCGGCATACGAACAGGGAGCACTGCCGGTGAAAACAAAAGAGATGTTGGGTCTGGTCGCCTCTTTGGTGCTTAGGTGTGATGATTGCGTTTCATACCACATCGAAAAATGTGCAGAAAATGGAATGACAGAAGAGGAGTTTTTTGAAATTCTGGCTATTGGCAATCTGGTAGGTGGGTCAATTTGCATTCCTCACAGTCGCAGGGCTGTAGATTACTGGGACGACTTAAAACAAGATTGATTTACTTTGGGTTTCGGGTGGTCACCTCATCAGCAATACAGTACCGGCAAATTTTCGCAATTCACCATCGTCCAGCAGCTCCAATTGATACAGGTACTCGCCCTGTGGCATTTTCCGCCCTCTGAACTCTCCATCCCACCCTATTTCTATGATATTGGAAGGAAAATTCTTTTGCTCAAAAACTATTGCGCCCCATCGATCGAAAACCCGCAAACTCAATATTTCATCGCCCCCATCTGTAAAAATGGTCAATCGATCATTGATTCCATCCTTGTTTGGAGAGAATACGTTGGGCACAAAAATTTGGATCGGTTCATATACCCATACAAAGTGCCTTACCTCAACCTTGCAACCCAGGGAGTCCTCAAGTTGCACGAGAACATTTAAGTCCTCATTTGGAAGCGTTCTTATTTGGTCTGAACCGGTTGAGTAAAGCCGATCATTTATGAACCAATCAATCTGCACCTCATGCGGGAAAGAGTGAGAGGCCAAGAGTAGCAAACTGTCCCCCTTGTCAATTCGATCGGGACCGAGAATAGTAACTTCCGGGGAGAATATAAGGGGAATCTCAATTACTTCCTCGGTTTGACAATTATTGGAATCGACAACATTTAAACTGTACCATCCTGGACTTAAATCGGTAAAATTATTCAATACTACTCCATTGTCGTCCATTAAATGGTACTGAAATGGAGCCAGTCCCCCTGAAATACTAATGATTTCAAGAAATCCATTGGCAGATTCATAACAATGCGCCGGGCTTATATGATGGTTTACTATCACAGGCTCCAACACCACAACCTCAATTGACTCTGTAAAGATGCATCCGAATGAATCCACAGCAACAACCGAAATTTCAGCTGACTGAACAAATCGTATTTCTTGAGTCTGGTATGGATAAACACTCCATTCCACCTCCTCAAATTCCTCATCAATGCTCAGGTAGCCGGTTTCTCCCCAGCAAATCACCTCATCTCCCACCACGGACAGGTCAGGAGATTCATAAACACTAATTTCGACCACTTCAAGACTGTCGCAGCCTTTAAGGTTGAGGTGCAGGAATTGTAGGACTGTGTCCGAATGTACTTTTATGTCCCGGTAGAAAGTTCGAATACATACTGAAGCAGAGTGGTAGCTGGTATCAGCACTTACAGCTACCCTAAAAAAGAATTGATAATGTCCGGCTTCTTCACCTTCCACCAGGCAGCCGTTGGCATCAAATATAGATTGAAATTGAAGGCGATAAACGCCCAATTCATCATATGAGAAACGATGGGCCTGAGATGCTGACAATATGGTTTCAACTTTAGGGCCTGAGTCCTCTGTAGTAAACGCAGTAAAAATGGGAGCAGCAGAATACATCACGGAGTCAATCCCGAGGTCCAGGATTGCACCTGGACAAATTGAGAGGGTATCTCCCGGGATCAGAGGAATGCCATTGACATTAAAGTAATAAAACGGATTCTTCACTTCGATGGTAAACTCACAGGTATCGGATAGTCCGGTGTACAAATCAGTGGCAATAAGAGTAAAGGAATTGAATCCCACCTGACTGCAATCGAGCTTCAATGAGTCAAGGCCATAGATAGTTCCCTGAACAGGACCGCAGGAGTCAACTACAACAAAAAAGTCATTTACGTTGAACGACCTGTAGGATCGTAGATTCAACTCCACGATCACGTCAGCGCAAAAAATAACCGGCGGAGGTACCTCTCCCTCATATTCATATGCCCCGATGTCTACTATCTCATCAATTATACGTGCGTTGCCGCCCAAATCCGTTGTGGATAAATTCCCCATAAGATCATTGTTGCCAAAATTTACAGCCGGAGAACACTCCGTAAGCCGGTAACTCCCCTCTGTAAAGGGTCTGTTGGACAATGGAGCAGGGCCATCAAATAAGGGGTCAAAAGACCTGTTTCCACCGTCATCGGTCCCCACGAGGACATTCCATTCCTCAGGAGCGTACGACCCCTCGATAATACTGTTCTTAAATCTAACCTTTTGGGAATTTACGTTGTAGTCTATGGCATCAAAGTCGGGGTATTCACCCACAGTGGAACGATTGTTCCAAAGTATTGAATTCTTAAAGATGATCCGGGCATTCTCGCGCACCCATACAGCACCCCCTGTTGAAGCTATGTTTCCAACAACAGTGCTGTTGTATATCCACATTGTATCACCCTCACTGAAAAAGGCCCCTCCGCGTTCGCCTTTATTCCCTGAAAAAAGACAGTTCTCAATGACAAATGTGCTTTTAAAGGTAGCTGCTATTGCTCCACCGTTGCCTCCGGATTCATTGCCTCTGAATTCGGAATTTACTATGACCACTTTACTGCTGTCAAAAGAAAATATAGCTGCCCCGTTTAACGCTTTGTTCGAAATAAAACGACTGTAACGAATCTCTGGGGAAGACCCGTAAATATTCAACATGGCCCCACCCGCCGTTCTGGACTCATTACTCTCAAATTGACAGAAGTGAATCAGCGGATTTGAATCTTCTGCATTGAGCATTCCTCCTCCGCCACCCGGAATCACTACCAGATTATTTCGAAAGGTGACATTGAATAAAGAGGGATTGGCTCCAAATAAATTCGCCATGCCGGCTCCCTGATTGGCAGAATTTCCGGTGACGATACAATTCCTGATAACCGGACTGCCTCCATTATTGTAAATACCTCCGCCAGTATTATTAAGGGGGTATCCTTCAACAGCTATAACCTCTGAATTGCCACCCTGTATCACAAAACCATCCAAAGTGGTGGATGGGCCTGTATTGGAAACATCAACCACTGTGTAGCTATTTCCAAACAAGCTACCGCTTTGGTTGATATCACCGCTCAATTCCGTTATGAACAGTCTCCAGTCTCGTTCGCTCCTTTCATTCTCAAATCCGGAAAATCCACCAAAAATACTGACTCCATCCGGAATAATAAATCGGCTGTTTCGGTCAGAGCCTGAGCTGACGGGATAATACGTTCCTCTGGCAACCCAAATCTCATCGCCTTCAACTGCAATACCCAGGGCGGATTGCAAGTCAACAAATGCATTTTCCCAGGAAGTTCCGTCATTAATGCCGGAGGCCTGTTGGTTCACATAAATAATCTGAGAGAAGAGGGATTGCTGACCTGGGGCAAACAATAGAAAGCCTACAAACAATATACTTGTAAGGTAGGAATAACCACGATGTATATCTGTGGTGCGCAACATTTCAGTTCATAGTTGACATTTTAATACTCCAAATATAAGGCAAATTTCCGAAAAAACAAAAAAAACTGCTCATTCAGTAATTCTACCTCTATAAATGCACTTGATTAAACCTCTGGAAGTTTAAAATGTGACAGGAAGTAAAAAAATTTTAGGTTGGCCCCCAGGCCTTAAAGTATGAAACCTGGACAACTGGTTTTCTCAATTTTAATCTAATCAGAAGCAGAGGTGGTGATGAAGTGCCTCTTTTACAAAAGTGCTAACGGGTGATTTCCGCTTTTGAATAATCGAAAACAATACAAGACAACCGTCACCAGTAATTCCCAAATGCCCCGCTCTTGCGCAAAAAGGAGTACCATTACCAATCACCCATTTTCCTCCTGCATTTCATTTGTGGTTGGGCTTGAAAGCAAACGAATCAAAAGTCACCATATTAACCCTTTGAAAGCATGTGAGACAAACCAAGTAAGACAAAAAAAATCTCGCCAGCAGTTTTTAATCCACCACTGGCGAGATATAAGGTTCTCCATACAACGTTTGAAGTTGAAATATCCTATCAATACCTCAGGACCAATGCTATTCTCTGATGGTCGCTCAGTTGACCATTTTCCATAAAAGTTACTGAACCACCCATACTGAGATGCTTCTCGATCATTTCATCGATAATGTCATCAATCACACCGGTTTCAGTCTGGTCTTCTTCGAGCTTCAAGCGATTGTCGTCGGTAATTCTGGCCGGTTGGAAAAAATCATTTTCAACCAATAGCACATCTCCCCTGCCGTGGTGAATCATTTTCCAGATATCGTTCAGATCAGTGGCGAATTTGTTTTGACCAATGGCTTGCCCCAACTTATCCAAGGCCTCTTCTCTTCTCCTTTTTATTCCCTGCTGTGCTGCAGGCCAGGCTTCCTTCACCACCTGATAAGCGGAAAGGTGATCGATGTTTTTATTCAGCTCACCAATAATCATAGACTTGTTGTCAGACACCTCATTAAAGAAGGAGAGGTTTCTGTCAACTCCGGCAATAATAGCATCAGCCGGATGTTTTTTATGGAATTCCTGAAAGGCCTTATCCACTCGATTGAAGAACTCCCTGGACATATTGTCCTGTTTTTCGGCCATAGAGCGCTTCAGTGTATCGGTATTGTACAAATTATTCTCCATGGGGAATCCATCAGAGTTGATTTCCCTTACCGGTCTATCGCTGTAAGCCTCAAAAAGATGAACCGTATTTTGACTCAATCGGAGGATGTAATAATGTTCTGACTTATGAAGTGCCCTTACCAGGTCGCGGGTTGCAAAAGTTTTGTCAATGACTACTCTGCTTTCAACCTCCACAGGCAATCGAACATGCTTTCCCACTCTGGAGTTGGCAAAAATAACCAGACTTTCCAGATTGAGGTTGTGATCAAACCCATCCTGATACTTGCTGAGGTTTTCAAGTACTCCGGCTATTTCTCGCTTATTAAAATCTTCCAATAATCGGCTTTCTGCTTCTTTGAGCAGGTTTCTCAGTTTAGTGTGATCCTTTTTATTCTCCGGGTGAGTCCTGTGGGTCTGCAAAAGCAAAGTTACACTAGGGTATTCCAATTCATCCTTTATTTCCTTCAATACATCTTCTATCATAATTCAGTTTGCTTAATTTTTTTGAGCGGCAAATATACAAAAATTACAAAGAATTGAATAAATCGGGGTCAGGCATTCTACTGTCAAAAATTGAGTGGGCCACTTGTGATTTAGGTAAACCTCAACCACAAACATAACCATTCGTTAAAACTGGTTTAACCAGGTGTTCGGCTAGTACTGCTACTTTTGCACAATGGTAATAAAAAAGAGGAATGGCTAAACGAAAGCTCGACATTTGTGTCGTTTCAGATTTGCATTTGGGGACATATGGAAGTCATGCCGGAGAATTTCTTGAATACTTAAACAGCATAGACCCAAAGATATTGATTCTCAACGGGGATATTTTTGATGCCTGGCAATTCAGAAAAAATTACTTTCCCAAAGATCATATTGACGTGCTGCGAAAGTTACTCAATCTAGCAAAGTCCAAAACTAAGGTGTATTACATAGTTGGAAATCACGACGAGTTCTTGCGGAAATACATTCCTGTGCGGTTGGAACACCTTTACATCGACAATAAACTTGTACTTGACGTAAACGGTCAAAAAATCTGGGTTTTTCACGGGGATGTTTTTGACTTATCGGTCCAGTGTTCAAAATGGCTGGCCAAAATGGGTGGCAAAGGATACGACTATCTCATACGGTTTAATAGAATGATCAACCACCTCCTTTTAAAATTCAACCAACCCAAAATGTCCCTTTCAGCCAAAGTCAAATCCGGCGTAAAAAGGGCTTCAAAATATATTAATGACTTTGAAGAAATTGCTGCCGAGGAGGCCATAAAGAAAAAATACGACTATGTAATTTGCGGACATATTCACCAGCCTCAAATTCGCAAAATGACGACAAGGCAAGGCTCGGTGATTTACATGAACAGCGGTGATTGGGTGGAAAATCTATCAGCCCTGGAATTCAATGACAACAAATGGAAACTCTACCATCATGAGACTGACTATGCTCCATCCCAACACAATGACCCAAATCCATCCGACAATACAACCCCCACGGCAGGACAAGTACCGGACGGTAAGCATAGTCTGGAGTCAGTTTTAACCGAAAATTTTAGTAGCTATGTCTTTTAAAGACTATTTATTCAACAAAGTCCATGGAAACAAGCTCATATACAATTGCTGCTGGGAAGACCCCGCATGTGACAGGAAATTACTTCAGCTAGACGAATCCTCGGAATTGTTAATGATAACAAGCGCGGGCTGCAATGCACTGGACTACTTGCTGGACAACCCAAAAAACATAAGCTGCCTGGATCTCAATTTTCGACAAAATGCCCTTCTGGATTTAAAGATCGCCCTTTTTAAAAACGGTGACTATTCTTTGCTTTGGGACTTTTTCGGTCGTGGCAAATTGGACCGGCCAAAAGAGGTATACAAAGAAAAGTTGCGCCCTCAACTCATACCTACATCTCAGAAGTACTGGGATACTCATATCAATTACTTCTCGGGAAAAGGCCTTAGGAGGTCATTCTATTTCAGGGGGGGCTCAGGGCTTTTGGCATGGTTTGCAAGTTTGTACTTTTCAGGAAGGCCTACCCTCAAAAATGATATCAACCGCCTCTTTACCTCACGGCGAGAACAAAATAAGGCCGATCTATATCAGAAAATTGAGACTGCTTTGTTCAACTCCTACCTCATTAAGAGTTTCAACAATAGCGCGGTACTTTCCCTTGCCGGTGTTCCAGCAGGTCAACATCAATTACTGAGTCAGAATGAAGCGACCGGCACCATTTCCTACCTCCAAAAGTGCTTTAGAAATACATTCTTCAATACCGACCCCGTTGAAAACTATTTTTATAAACTGTACTTCTATGGAGAATATGACAAAGAGTGCTGCCCAAATTATCTAAAAGAAGAAAACTTTGACCTTCTGGTCGAAAGAGTGGACAAAATAACTATTGAAACTGCCGGCATATCAGACCACCTTGAAAAAACCAACCGAGCCTACACCCATTTTGTGCTCCTGGATCACATGGACTGGTTAGCAGAAAATGATCTGGATGAACTTAAGAGAGAGTGGAGTTTGATCAACAAAAAATCCACTGCCAGGTCAAAAGTTCTCTTTCGGTCAGCTGCGACAGATTACAATTTCCTTCCTGAAGAATTTTTTTCCAACTTCAGTTTAAATGAGCAAGAAGCCAAATTGGTGAGCCAAAAAGACAGGGTGGGAATGTATCAACTCACGGCGCTGGCTGAAAAAAACTGCTAAACCATCCTTTTTTCTACAATTTTTTGAAGTGAACCCAAACCATAAACATACTTTAATCCACCTGGAGAAGTACTATAAGCTACAGTCCAAATTTTACGATCTTACCAGATGGTCATTTCTCTTTGGGAGAAAAAGTGCCATTAATTACATAAAAAGAAACTATCCGGGGGTCAGCAGTATATTAGAAATCGGAAGTGGGACCGGCCAGAATCTGGTTTGGTTGACTAAAGCCCTTCCCAATGCCAAAATTACAGGACTGGAGTTATCAACCGATATGCTCGATAAAGCTCGATCAAAAAAGTTGTTGCAAACGGGAAAAGTCAGCTTCATTGAGGGAGATGTGCTCAACATGCTTAATATACCTAAAAATCAGGAATTAATTGTAATCAGCTATGTGCTAACAATGATTCCCGAAATCAGAAAAGAAGTACTCGACAGGGCTATGACCATGCTGTCAGAGGGCGGACTGTTGCTAGTGGTTGATTTTCATCACACTGAACGTAAATTTTTTAGGAATTGGATGAAGAAAAATCACGTGGAAATGGGGCCGGAATTGCTCAACCAATTGAAAGCCGGAGGTCTGCGATCAAAACTGATCAAGGTTAAAAACGCTTACCTCGGCTTGTGGTCGTATTTCATCTATGTTGGGCAAAAGTCATCTTGAAAACTTTAATGTGCAATTAACCTCCAATTCACCTTCAAAAAACAACTGTACACTAATTTTGACATTGTCAACTTTAATTTTCGTTAAGGAAATTGATAGCTGCAGGATTATTGACAAAACTGATCTAAAAGTGTAGCCATGTTAAAGCCAAATTATCACTTATCGACCTTAGAGGGCATTGAATTTTTTATCTCTCAGGATTCTTCTTTCCTGCCTTTGAACGGTGAGGGAGAATCCGGATGCACTTGCTCAGACCCTTTCAATCTATGTCTTCGCACGCAGATGATGGCCCTTCCGGATGGGGAGTATGCTGAATTCTTTTAATTCAATGAGTGAAAAAATTCTATGAATTTTCAGCATTTTTCTGATCTTTGTTAAAAATTAGAAATCGTGGCTGAAAAAGATCAATTGTCTGAACTCTTTGATGCCGATGGGAATCGTATTAGTCCTGTCCTTCCAAAGGAAGTCAAAAATTACCTGATAGACATAGACGGTACAATTTGTGACGACATCCCCAACGAAGAACCTGAGCGGATGGTCACCTGCGACCACTACCCCGACGCTCTGGAAACAATCAATCGATGGTACGAACAGGGACATGTGATTACTTTTTTCACCTCCAGAACAGAAGAACACAGGAAAGTGACCAAAAAGTGGTTAGATGACCGGGGGTTTAGATACCACGGCTTGCTCATGAATAAGCCTCGAGGAGGAAATTACCACTGGATTGACAACCACATGGTCAGGGCCACGAGATTCAAGGGTAAGTTTACCGATTTGGTCAAGAGAAAACACAATATTGAAGTCTTTGAGAAGTAGCTTCCTGACTCAGTATTTATGCTCAACCAAATCCTTTAATGCGTCAATAATTTCACTGAACTGAAAATCAAATCCCTCCTTTTCAAGTCGCTCTGGCAAAACGCGATTACTACTGAGGACCACTTCGGCCATTTCTCCCAGCATGGTTTTCAATACAAAGGAAGGAGCGGGTAATTTTATAGCCGGCCTCTTCATTCCTTTTCGAATGGCATCCACCATATCCGTCTGACGAATCGGGACGGGGCCCACACCATTAAAGACCCCTTCCAGATCATCCCTCTCCAGGAGAAACTGAAACATTCTGGCAATATCTCGAATGTGCACCCACGGATAAAATTGCTTGCCGCCACCTAGCAAAGCTCCTATGCCTGTTCGCTGCGGGCCGGCCATACTGGGCAATGCCCCCCCTTTTGTACTCAGCACCAGACCTATCCTCAATTTTTTTACAGGCATAAATTGCTTCATCCGGTCCGCAGCAGCCTCCCATTTTAAGGTTGTTTCTGCCAAAAAACCACTGCCTGGTGCCGAATCTTCAGTCAACACATCATCGCCGCGGTCTCCGTATATTCCTACCGCCGAGGCGGAAATATAGGCTTTAGGTCTTTCCCCACTGGCCTTTAGAGCCTTTTCGAATGTCGCTGCACTGTCCACTCTACTGTCAACTATCAGTTGTTTCCGCTTTGAGGTCCACCGTCCATCAGCCACTCCAGCGCCAGCAAGATTGACGATGTAATCAACCCCTTGAAGAGCATCATCATCCATTTTATGTTCGGAAGGACTCCAACCATATGCTCTTATTCCATTGTATTCCCCCTTCTTCCTGCTCAACAACCTGACTTCTGCACCCTGACTGATTAGATACTGAGACAAATGGCTACCAATTAAACCCGTTCCCCCTGCTATTAGTATGGTCTTTCCTTTCAACTCCATATTTCCTTATTTTTTATCGTAACTCTTAAGTTAACCCTGGTTGGTGGCTCATAGTTCATGGTTCGCTTGAGTCAATTTATTCATTCCTGGAAAGGGAAGATCGGTTTTCTGAAAATTGAATCCTCTATCCCAAAGTTTACTTCAGCCAAAACCAGTTTAAAAATTCTGACCTGGAAGAGAAAAGATTGGCACTGATAAACGAAAGCTGAATTGATGAGCTGTTTTTGATAGGTTCAATCAGTATTGATTGAGAGGAGCGATTGATGGATTCCTCCGTTTTAACCACTCTAAATTACCGACCAAATGCAAGGCCGATACAGATCAAACCAGCTTGCGTAGGAGTTTTAAAATTAGGTTTCTTTAAATCTGGTCTGTTGGGATCAATAGATTTTGGAAATCAAAGAGTCGAACCAGTTGAGACTTGTGTTTTTCTCAAAAATTTAAACATGAATTATCGTCAGGAGGAAGAGTATTTCCTGGAGAGAAAGTCACCCAGAGAATTCATGGTGAAAACAACCACAAAAATTGCCAACCCCGGAAAAATGGCCAGCCACCATGCTCCGAAATACTTACGAGCTTCATTGAGCATGGAACCCCAACTGACCGTATCCGCACTCAGTCCAATACCCAGAAAGGACAAGGTGGATTCGGCAAGTATGGCAGAACTAAGGCCGAATGCAGATACTACAGCTATTGGAGGAACCGCATTGGGTAGTATTTCACGAAAGATGATATTGAAATGACTCTTCCTCAATAGTTTAGCCGCAGCTACAAATTCTTGCTCTCTTAGGGCGATAAATTCTGCTCTGGTATACCTGGCAAAAGACGGCCACATGATCAGTGCCAAGATCAACGCCATTTGCAGTATACCGGCTTCTCTAACGATGGCCAGTAGGGCGAGAAGAATGAACAGAGCCGGAAGGGAGCGGAACACTTCAATTATCCGAAGTAGAATGATATCTAATGGTACACTCATGCTCCGCTTCAAAAAACTGTTTGGATACTTTTGGGACAAAGCTACTCTCAAATAGTGCAATAACCATCCGGTGAGAATGATCAAGGGCGTTAACAATAGGAGATTCCCTCTACTTCCTGCAGATGAGATAGCAACAGCAATTACCCAAATTAGTAGCGCGCCTACTGCCAATCCAATTAAACCAGAAGGTAAGTTAACTCTCCAACCCTTGTCCCCAAAATACCCAGCAATCGCTCCGGGAATCACCCCCATTATCATTGCCAGAAGTACCGACAGCAAACCGATTATAATTGCAATTCTACTTCCGTGAACAAGGCCTGCAAGCACATCTCTGCCCAATCCATCTGTACCCAGCCAATGCCTGTACCTCCATCCATCGATGTGCTGAGGTGAAAAGGGCCCAACGAAGCCGGCATTTGCCCTGTCAATGGTCCCCGGACTGTATGGAATAAGGGGCATCCACTTGTTGTCCATCTTCCCACTTTGACTGAGATACTTTATTCTTGGGCTGCTCTGTCCAGTTAACTTTGACCAACTCTCTTCCAAAGCCGGAAAGTACCTCTTACCGTCTAGAGTGCAACTAAGTGGCAATTCATTGGAAAGCAGATCGGCGAATAAAGCCAGGAATATCCATATCCCAACAACCCAGTAGATGCCTCTGGATGGTTTTTCAGGTCCCTTATTTTTTTCAAAGCCTGAAAATTTCAACCTTCGCTGGAAAAATTCAATCATAGCGAACTTTTGGGTTGAATCGGGCATACAATATATCTGCCAGCAATTGGCCAATCAGGGTCAATATTCCACCGATTAACAATATGGCTACCAGCGTATTCCAGTCCTGGCCAAAAATGGAATCCCAGAGCAAGCGTCCCATGCCGGGAATATTAAATATAACTTCAATAATTACGACACCGGATACCAATGAAGAGACAAGGGCTCCCAGAAGGGTTATTATAGGAAATGCAGCATTGGGGAAAAGGTGATACAGGGTAGTTCGAATTGAAGTATTGCCCTTAGCCTTTGACATCAAAATATATCTTTTATTGAGTTCCCTGCCTGCAGACTGCTCCATCTGCCTGGCAACAAATGCCACTCCACCCGAAGTCAGGCATAGAACAGGGAGCAACAGATAGGACAAGCTATTCCACATATTGAGTCCCCCATCAGCGGTAGAGAGCATAATTTGGCCCGGAGATGCAAACAAATTAGTCCAGGTACCGTATTCATCAGTCGTGAAGAATATGACACAAAGTGTTGCCAACCAAAATAGGGGAAGTGCATAGAAGGCATAAATGATGGATCTTAGGATTCGCTTTGCGCTTTGATTCTCACTGATACCCAAAAAAAGCCCTATGGGTATTCCCAGTAAAAAGGTCAGAACAATGCTCCAAAATGAAATTCTCAGCGTGTAATCCAGGGCCCCGGATATTTTACTGCCCACAGAGCGCCCGTCCCTTAGAGAATATCCCCAGTGGCCGGAAGCAATATTTTGAAGCCATTTGTGGTACTGGTTTTCTGTGCCATTCCATCGTATGACAGGCATCCACCAAAGGGCTCCCCTTTGGCTTTCCGTCAGTGTGCCGGCCACATTCAACCATTCATTTGAAATGGACGCTGTTGGGCATGCGGATTCCAGGGTCGCCTCGGACAAATTTATTCTTGCTGAATGGATTTGATCAATGGAGCTGAGGGATGACAAGGTCAAAAGATCGATTTTTTCTGAAATAGCTGCTGTGCAATCAGCTTTTGATTGGCGGTAGTTTGAAATGAGCTGCCTTGCGAGAAGATAGTGGCTCATCACCTGATCAGGCTCCCCTGTTTCATACATGAGTAAAATGAGAGATTTGCGATCTTCCGGATTATAAACCAGAGATAAATCAGCATTGATAGCAGCGGGTCTGATAGAAAAATAAAATCCGGGCAAATTTAGTCCGAGCTGCCGATAGGTCCTTTCATAATGAGTTTGAAGAGCGAATTCAAGGGTCGGATCTCCGTCAAAATCTACAATACCGGTCAGTCTTTCCGCAGGATCGCCGGGCATGAGCCTGCTGAATCCAAAAACCACCAGAGATATTACAAAAAGGGTCGGGAGAAAAAGCATTATTCTCTTGAGCAAGTATTTTCCCATGACCGAAACTGTAAGTTAAGTTATCTTAATTCTCTCAGATGCGCCATACCCTCAAAATAGCCAGGTCTTTTAGCAGAGCTAATAACCTCCAGATTTGAGCGGATGGCCACCCTCTCAACGGGAGCTGCCAAAAAAACGACGGGATGATCCCTGTGGATGACCTCCTGCACCCTAAAGTACAAGTCCCTGCGCTTTTCTTCGTCCCTTTCCACTCTTATCCTTTGGATCAAATCATCCGCCTCCGGGTTACTGTAGCCCATCATATTGTTGCCGGCCGGAGCTGCAGCACTACTGTGCCAGGTTCCAAAGAGATCAGTTGGGAAGAGATTTTGTCGAATAATCAGCGGGGTCATGTCAAAATCACCTCTCCTCATATCCTCGCGTATGAGTCTGAATTCTCTGGTCCTTATTTGAATGTCTATTCCCACCCTTTCTGCAGCCTCCTTAAGCAATAGGGCGAGTTGCTGTCCGGTTTCACCCGAGGATACATCCATAGTCAATCTCAGTGGTATCCGCTTTCCATCAATCACCTTATCCCTTATTCCGTCACCATCCATATCGCTCCAGCCTGCTGCTTTCAACAAACTATCAGCAATACTCAGGTCAAAGGGAATGGATTCAATGGATGGATTGAACTCATCCTTTGCCGGATGTATCACTCCGGGGGCAGGCTCTCCAAAGCCTCCCATAATCTGATCAATCATAAAGTCCAAATCCGTGAGGTAGGCCAGTGCTTGCCTCACCTCAATGGCTGAGAGTATAGGGTGGCGATTATTCAGCGCTATATAGTACATCTGAAATAAAGGGGGAGTGTAAAACTTAAACTGTTCTGCAAAGAGGGGGTCTGACTTTAATTCGCGGAAATATCGAGCTGGGATTTCCCCTGCAATATCCAGTGTTCCATCCTTCAGGGCTGAGAGGGCCACAGCCTCATCCGCAATTATCAGGTAGTCGATTCTGTTTGGCCCATTCCTGAAAAAACTATTACCCCACCATTCCTCTTTTCGATCCAGGCTAATCACACTACCTGAACTGTACTGTCTGAGGCTATAGGGACCGGCCCCTTCTACCACCTCAGTGCTGTACCTTCCTGCAGAAAAAAGTTCACCAAAAGCACTGAGTGCATTTTCCTTTTCTTCTGAAAGCGCATCTTCTTCATAGTCAATCAATTCCCGAAGGGAGACTTGCCTCATCAACCTTCTTGGATCATAAATATGCTCGGGATAGATGAAAAATCCACCCGCTATTTCACCGGCCAACATATAATCACTGTCAACATAAACAGTCAGGGACTTTTCGTCCTCGAGGTCCAGCTCTACGTCGACAAAAAAACTTAAAAAACCTCTCCAGGTACTGCTCACATAGGGATTGAGGGCTGCCTTGACAGTGAAAAGGTAATCAGTTGCAAGTATCGGGCGTCCATCAGACCATTGAGCTTCTTCCCGTATGGTAAAGAGGTATGCGTTGGTTTGTTTTCCGCTTCTCTCCACCTGCTCAGTGACCACCGGGAAGTCCATTGCCAATACAGGCACCAATTCTAATGACTCTGGATCGTGGTCCATTAAAGGTAAAAATATATTGGACTCAATCTGTGTGGCATAGCCACTTCGAGATAGCATAGGATGCAATCTCTCGGGATCTGAAGGAAGCCATACCCTCACCCTTTCCGGAAAAAGGCCATCTGATAACCCATGCTGCATTTCCCCTTCTCGACCACAGGCAATGGCCAAAAGAAGTAAACCAATGAATAAAACCGTAATGCTAATCTGGTTACCGATATGAATGACTTTCATGTCAAAAGGATTTTTACAAAATTACATCTTTTTATTGACTCAATCCCCAATGATTGTAGGAGCAGATACTCGGGTGCATTGGACGTCCTTCCAACAAAAAAAGATCAAACAATGGAATCGTTCGAATAGAATCCATAATCAGAACACCCTGTCGAAATGTAGGGCAATGGGAAGCTGGGATTGGTTGATAAAAGGAAATGGCAAAGAGGAGGAGCTACCTTTTACCATACGACAATAAAGTCCATGCTCCCTCGGATCGATCATTCACCAAAAAAGAGCGGGATGAAGAAAAAAGGCAGAACTCTTTAACGCCTGGGGAACAAACCACTCCTCGCACGATCGCGTTGTTGTCGAGGATCATCCAGGTCTATTTCTGACTGCTGATTCATTGGACAGCCATATTTTTTGCTGCAGGAAGTGGAGAGAGTCAAAAAACCTGCAAATGCGAACAAAATCAATATATATCGAAATTTCATATGCGTATTTATTTAAAGAGCAATCATTTGAACCTAATTTAATAAAAGTATCAGTTGGCTTCGATATTGTAAATATAGCTGAATTGTAGAAAACACAATGGTTTCAGCAGTTTTTTATTAGAAAAAATTTGTTGAATCGCTTAATAAGGCATACATTTGCGGCGAATTAATTCATTATAAGTCATTAAAACTTTTTGAAATGAACAAAGGAGATTTAATTAACAGCGTTGCTAAGCACAGTGGCCTTACAAAAGCTGATTCAACCAGAGCTGTAGATGCAGTTCTTGATTCAATTACCACCAGTCTTCAGAAAGGAGACAAGGTTACCCTCCCAGGTTTTGGTACATTCTCAACCAGCAAGAGAGCTGCAAGAACAGGCAGAAACCCTCAAACTGGTAAAGAAATTAAAATCAAAGCTAGAACTGTAGCAAAGTTCAAGGCAGGCAAGAAATTGGCTGAGGCGGTAAACTAAGCTGTCGCTTAAAAAGTTAGAACAAAGGCAGGTGTCAAAAGCATCTGCCTTTTTTTATGCTGCGGCTCCCCTACCGGTGTGATTCTACCAATAGGACTCCCGCGAAGGATACTCTGTTTATTTGTCTATTAACGATCTGAGTCTTTTTTACCGGATCAGTCCCTAAAAGCCTCAAATCCTATTTCCAGTAAGACTGTGAAATTTCTAGGGGGAATACCTCTGAATCGAACGTGCATTACCAGGTCAAATTCGTCCTTCAGCAGCACTTCTTTTAAATTGGTTATACTAGGAACGAGATCAATGCGCGAGAGTCTGCGAATAGGGATCTGAAAGGTGTAGGCTGCTTCATAGTTCAACCTGTTGTCATCGGTTCTAAACAGGTCAATGACGATTTCATCTATAATGCTCAAATCCTCATCCCCTAACAAAGTAGTCACTCGACCAAATGAAGTATTGATCGCAACAATATCCTCCGGATTTAGGTTGGCCTGATCGAGAAAAAAGTTGATGCCGGAGGCTTCTTTTTGCACGGGAAACTGATGAAAGGTAAACACATTGAGGCCGGCGGGGATTTCAATCTCCATGAGGTACCTCATTTCAAATGCTGCCCGCTTGCTGTCCCTTTTGCAGGAAGTTCCTGACAAAACCATCAACAGCGACAAGAAAAATGCAATAAATATATAGCGATACCCCATTGTTGGGAGTTTTATGCAAGATAACGGTTTTTTCCTATCTTTATGGTTACCGGGAAAAAATACTTTTGCATACAATTTCAAGGAGATGCTATGTTTTTCCCGAAAGTACCAGCCTTGACTTCAGAATGAGAAGCTTTCAAATAGATTGAGACCCGGTCTTCTGCCAAATACCCTTTCTTTGAACAAAAAGTCTTGTCTGTCAATTAATCTACTGATCGACCGGAATACGAATATTTTTTCTAAAGGCGCAAATCCTGAAATGAATAACCAAAAAAACCAAAAATGATCTCTTTAAAAAGTATCGATGGAGTAAATCTCAAATCACTTTACGAATCCACAAGACAACTGACCCTTGAAATAGTCAGACCACTTGAAGTAGAGGACTGTGTAGTTCAGCCTGCGCTATTTGTAAGTCCTCCAAAATGGCATCTCGCACACACAAGTTGGTTTTTCGAACAGTTTGTGCTGCAGCAGTTCTTCCCTGGCTATGAAGCATTTGACTCTGATTTTAAAATGCTTTTCAACAGTTACTACTTCTCTGTAGGTGATAGACCACCACGGGATTGCAGGGGGTTCATGACCAGACCCACATTGCAGGCCATTATGGATTACAGGCTCCATGTAGATGAAGAGATGAAAAAATTCTTTTTAGAACCATCATCTGAGGCTATTGAGGTGATAAAAATAGGTATTCAGCACGAACAGCAGCATCAGGAATTGCTGCTCACAGATATCAAATACATCCTGGCTCAAAGTCCTCAATTCCCTGTATATCGAAAAGATTTTGACGAGGGAATGGAGAGCGAACCAATAGCAGATTTTCTCGAAGTGGAAGGAGGTCAGTACCACATAGGGGCCAAAAACGAATTATTCTCCTTCGACAATGAAAAACCCCATCACCATGTTATGCTCAATGATTTTAGAATTTCTCAAAAGCTGGTCACCAATGGTGAATACCTTGAATTTATGGAGGACAGGGGTTACAAAAGACCTGAATGGTGGCATAGCGATGGTTGGGAATTCATACGTAAAAACAAAATCGAAGCTCCTCTTTATTGGCACCAAAAAGATGTACAGTGGTACAGGTTCTCCCTATCCGGACTCCACAGTCTTAACCAATACGAGCCCATCACTCACATCAGCCACTATGAGGCATTTGCTTATGCCCAGTGGAAAAACAAGCGACTTCCAACTGAACAGGAGTGGGAAGTAGCTGCATCAAAACTCAAAATAGGACTGAGGTGGGAGCACACTTCAAGTGCCTATCTACCCTATCCGGGCTATAAAAAACCGAATGGCGCAATAGGCGAATACAACGGAAAGTTTATGATCAATCAAATGGTACTCAGGGGATACAGCATTGCCACTCCAAAGGGACACAGCAGAATAAGTTACCGCAACTTTTTTTACCCTGAAATGAGGTGGCAATTCAATGGAATCAGACTAGCTGACTGATAAAAGTCTCCTTTGAACCATACCTTTTAAAATGATTGTATTAGGCTATTAAATAATAAAACTCATTTAGTCATTGTTAATCTCACTCGAGTCAAGTCAATGAGGGCCAATCTTAAAAAGTAAACGCCGATTAGCGGATGCCCCTTTCAGAGTTATTTATGAAAGATCCCTCCATACTAAATAATTTAAAGTCAGTTGTTTAAATAGTAATAAAATGCATGATTTAATTACCCTATCCATATGTGCATCAATGACTTGTACACAATTTTTGCTTCTCATCAATCAAGT
>REEI01000077.1 GCA_007695145.1 Saprospirales bacterium
AACGTTGTGGAACCCATTTTTCTTAACGCCAAATCCTTGAAGGCCGGGAAAGGGCTATTGAAATTCGAAAATTTTATGTCTCTTAAACTTTGCTTCCATTATTCAATTGATTGCTTTGATAACTTTCATCATTCAATCTTATTATTTTTTAGCCTAATTCGATAAAAAAATTAAAAATAATCCGGAGCATTACATATTAAATAATTTTTTAATGTGTATATTTGCCCCGCTAAATAACTTTAAAGTCATGGAAAGATTGGAATACCATAATGATGAGAGCGGAATTAAGAGCAAGCAGAGGGTTTTTGCCAACATTGACAAGGACTTCGCATTTACCTTTCTATCTGCTTGTTCCAGGGAATTTAACCAAACATTGAATTGTGAAATCAATCGCTGTGTACAACCATGGGTTGCGGATGAAAAACCAGTATTTCGCGGGATCCGAAAAGATGAAGAAGCTTTTGATCCTTCGCATATAATCAATCAGAAGGGTCGTATTCTTATTCTGGTTGGAGAGGCGGATGAGGTGGTACGAGAGTTGGAAGAGAAGTTGGTATGCCAAAATTTAATCCTTGTGAGTTCTGACGCGAGTTTTGGGTCGAGCTACATGGATAAACACAGGAAACACGCATCGGTAAAATATGTAGCTACCCAACAGCACCTTTTGATAGAGGATATATTTGAGTGGGGCAATAATGGCAGGGATCTTGCTTCCCTGGGGAGTTTGCGAAATGGAATTCAGCTCCTGGAACCGGATTTGCGAGAAAGAGAAGCTTGTATATTTAATTTATCAGCCATTAGAAAATCAGATGCTCCGGGAAAAATCAGTAACGATGTTTCGGGTTTGTCATCAGAAGAGGCCTGTAGAATAATGCGCTACTATGGGTTTTCTGATTACAGTCGATTCCTTTGGATAAAAGGCTTTGCTGAAAACTCAGAAACGGCAGGAGAAACAGCCAACCTCGTCGCTCAATTGGTCTGGTACTTTATCAATGGGGCTGTCCACCGTCCGGGCGACTATCCTTTGAGCAGAGAAAATATGATTGAGTTTACAATATCCAATAAGGATGGATTACCAGATTTAAAATTCTTTAAAAGCAGGATTAGTGAGAGGTGGTGGTTTTCAACAGGAGTGGATTTTGACCCTTTAAATCTGCACCCGTGTTCCTACGAGGATTACAAATGTATATGTGAGGGGGAAATAAGTGATCGAATAGCAGCAACTGCATTCTGATTGAAGTCAATAAATAGATCTGCATCAATCAAATTCAGTCAAATATAGATTCGAGCTTTATTCCTCTTGACCCTTTTAGAAATATATGGTAGCTCTGGATCACTCTTTCTTTAAAAAAGTCCTTTGCAGCAGCAGCAGATGAAAAGTACCTCAATTTAGGATGCTGTATGGCGAGTTTTCCAAACTCATTTCCAACTAGCCAAATTTCATCAAATTTGGTGTGATCGAGCAACAGGTCCTCTACAAGTTTTTGGTGTTCGATATCGCTATCTATTCCCACTTCAAGCATATCTCCGAGAATTAGTAAAGAGGGTCGAGTATAGGTTTCCAAAAAATCAGTCACGGAAAGTTTCATGGAGGAAGGGTTAGCATTATATGCATCCATGAAGACCTTATTAGAACTAAATTCACGCAATTGTGACCTATTGGAATGCGGGGTAAAATCAGCAATAGCAGAGGTCATTTTTTCTAAGGGAACTCCAAAGTAATTCCCAACAGTTAGGGCGCTTATGATATTGTGGAAGTTGTAAGAGCCGGAAATTTTGGTAGCAACTGGGATCAACCCTCCATTTGGCCAACGGATTTCAAACTCGATGGTCGGTTTAGAATTGGTAAAACGCACTTCTACATCCCCTCCAATTGAGGCTGTCTCAAAGTCGGAACTGAAGAGTACCTTGCGTTGCACTTTTCGGCCTATTTTTTCAAGATGTTCTTGAGCAATGTTCACAAAAGCAGTCCCATCTGTCTTACTCAAAAAGTCAAACAGCTCGCCCTTCCCCTTTACAACTCCCTCAATCCCACCAAATCCCTCAAGATGAGCTTTCCCAATATTGGTAATAAGTCCAAATTCAGGTCGTCCTATTTCACATAGGGCTGCAATTTCTCCCTGCGCATTTGCACCCATTTCCAGTACCAAAAAATTGGTTTCAGCCGGCATGTTTAATACCGTATGGGGCAGTCCTATCAGATTGTTGAAATTTCCCCTGGTGGCATGAACCTCGTAGCTCGTTGCCAGAACGGCTGCGATCAGCTCCTTTGTGGTGGTTTTTCCATTTGAGCCGGTCAATGCAAATACCGGATGTAAAAAATTTTTCCTGTGGATTTCTGCAAGCCTCTGGAGGGCAAATTGAGTATCACTTACGAACAATAGACGGTCTGATTTACCTCTTAATTTGACATCATCAACTACCGCATATTTTGCTCCTTTTGCAAGGGCATTCAAAGCAAATTGGTTGGCGTCAAAATTGGGTCCTTTGAGTGCTAAAAACAATTTACCCTGCTGTTCTTCGCGGCTGTCAATACTCAACCCGCGGCACTTCAAAAAACACTCATAAATCTTTTCCATACTAGCGTAACGAAAGAGGCCGATTCCAATTGAAACCGGCCTCTTTTAAACTCTTAAAATTAACACTCAAACATTTTTTTTATCTAAACCTTCTTTCCGCTCTATTCCCAAACAAGTTACCGGCATCTTCAGCATTTCCGGTTGGTCCACCTGTTCTGGTCATGGCACATCTGAAGCCAACCGTTCTGGAAGAAGAACGCTGATCCATAAACCTGCGCTGGGCTGGGGAGAGCCAATAGGCGCGATCTGCCCAACTTCCACCTTTAATTACTCTGGAATAATTATTTACAAGAGAGTGGACCCCAAATTCGTAACTTACAAATTCCGAATCATCATCTCCAAAATCTCTCGCATCGGCTACGTTGTAATTGTCTCTTTCCTCCAGGTGCCTTTCTGTAACAACTCTGGATTGAAGGCGACCTAAACTATCGAGACCTACCGGAGTGCCATCTTCATTTCGAACCACTTCCCGGAAAATATTTCCTCTAAATGGGTTTAAATCGTTGTTATCGACATCCCTTAGGGTTTCAGTTGTAAGGGGGCGATAAACATCTTTTACCCATTCACTCACATTTCCGGCCATGTTGAAAAGACCAAAGTCATTGGGCATGTAGGACCTGACTGGTGCGGGAATAGCTGCATTATCATTCAGATTTACTGATACACCCATATAGTCACCACCTCTCATTTTATAATTGGCAAGCATGCGGCCCTGGTTACGATCGCGTCTCTGATAGCGCATAGTAACACCATCCCAGGGATAAATTCTTCTATCTGTAATCAACTCATCGCCGCGATCTCCCTGCAAACCGTGCAGTGCAAGGGCAGCGTATTCCCACTCCGCTTCTGTAGGCAGGCGGTAGCTTGGAAGAAGGATACCATCCTCAAACCTTACTCTTCTCTCACCACCAGTACTCAAGTCGGGGAGATTTTCCCTAACACTTCCCTCATAGAGTCCGGCGAGATATGCCTGAGTATTGAAATTATCCTGATCTCTTTGATCCGGGTTGGGGTTTAATATGCCTCTTTCGATCAAAAGCATTTCGTTCACACGATCTGTTCTCCACTCAGCGTAACGGGTTGCTTGCTCCCAGGATACACCTACTACGGGATAGTTGTCATAGGCCGGAAACCTGAAATAGGTCTCTACGAAGGGCTCGTTGTAAGCCAATTCCTCTCTCCAAACAAGCGTATCCGGCAATGCGTCCCTAACTACTTCAGGATGAGAATCATATACTCTTTGCAACCAAAAAATGTACTCGCGGTAATCGATATTGCTGATTTCTGTTTCATCCATGTAAAAGGAGCCAACAGTTACTCTTCTCGGGGTGGCATTCCACCTAAACATGACATCCTCATCGGTGAGACCCATGGTAAAAGTACCACCTGGGATGAGTACGAGATTGGGGCCGGTTTCCTGACCCTCGTATTCCAGTTTTTCAAAACCACCCCACTCAGGGTCGTTGTAAACCCAACCAGTGGTTGAAGATCTCTCCTGCTGACGGCAGCTCATCACAACCAAAGCCATTAGCATCAAAAGGAGGCCGAAATTTAAGTTCTTAATCATGAGACATTAAATTATTTTAAAGTGGAACAAATATAAAACCATATTTTAAACGCTGCAACATATTTTAATAACCTTAACTTTTGGGTGTTGAACAAATCAATTCACTACAAATCAGACAACAAGGCTCTTTTCAAGGTCAGAGAAAAAATTAATAATATATAAAGTCATTATTTTCTGTATTGTACTCCATTTTCCAATGCGGTTAGCTCAAGTTTAGGAGATTACAAAAAACTGCATTTTCACCGCCTAAATAAATTGTGATGGAAACCACTCATTAACAAGCTATTCACATTGAGTTCAAAATAGCATCTATCTAAATATATCCAGACAATCGGAGTAATCAACGCGCTTTCGGCCCGGTTGATTGTCCAGGTTAATGATCAAACTGAGTTCGTGACTCCCTCCCGTGTGTGAAGCGAGGCCTGAGACCGTAAAGTCATACGCGTAACCAATGCGGAAAACATTTTTCTCAAAGCCGAGGTGAAACTGCAATGCATCGGCATTCTGACCACTGTGGCGGTAATATGTTCCAAAGTGAATTTCAGAGAACCTTAGGTTAAATCCAAGATTGATCTGTGACTGCACACCTTGTCTCGCGTATAAAATATTTGGAGAAATAGCAACTCTTTCATTGTGATCCAAACTTATTTCGGTGCCGGCCATTACTGAATAAAAAACAGGCAGTGAGGGGGTTTCTGGTCCTGAGTCATCGAGAAAGCCCACTTTGGGACTGTTGAGGTGTCTTGCTGATACTCCCGCATAAAATTGTGGGGAGGAAAACAATATACCAAAGCCCACATCCAGATAGTGATTCACCAAATTTTCAGGCCTGGTTTCTAAAGAGGGAAAAGGAGTTCCGCCCGGGGTTTGAGGACCCACCACGGGATCAATTTGGTCTCCAAACACCAGCTTTTCCCAGTCCAGATTACTTTGAATGCCCGTGACTTCAATGCCGGATTGGAAATAAGATCGGTCATCAATCCGGAGGCGGTAAGAATAATAAGCGGAAAAGCGGGTATTGGTCAAAATTCCATCCCCGGCATTATCAGCTAACACCAAAGCACCAAAACCACTGTTCATCCTTCTGAAATACTGGCTGTAAGACAGGGAAAAAGTTCGGTAGGCAGCAGAGATGCCGGGCCACTGCAGACGGTAAGTGGCTGCGAGCAATGGCCCATCGGTAGTTCCTGAAAATGCAGGATTGATAGTCATTGGACTAAAGTAGTACTGACTGTAGACGGGGTCCTGCCCCTTTAGTGAAACACTCCATAGGGTAGTAAGGCAAAAAAAATAGAGTACTAATTTCTCTTTCAAAGTGTACGGATTGTAGCGATTCTAACCTTCTTTATGTCCTCAATGTTTTTTCCGGGGGAAATTTTAAGTTCTCTACCCAGATGTATAATTTTGAATCAAACAAATTTGCAGAAATTCTTGAAATTCATCTTTCTGTTAAAGCTTCCGAACAAACACAAAGCAATTATACACACAATTTTCGAGCTTGAAATGTTAAATTCATACTAAAGTCATACTCTGTAAGTTCTTATATCCGACTTTTGTGATTGCCAATACCTTTTAAGCGCTCTAAGATAGCTGGGATATTTTCGATGCTCGAAGATTTCCTTCAGTTTAATTTAGGGAATTTTGGGTATGAAATTTGTGCCTTTAGACATTCTCATTGAAATCAAGGTCATTTTTGACCCGCTAAATGTTTGTTATAGAAAAGACGTTACTTTTATAAGTGTATTTATTTTGACCCTGCTTACCTTATATTTTGGGGTTTTGCATTACATTACATAGAAAAAGTATGTCAGCTACAAACAACATCAAGTGCTTTACTTTGGGAAATTCAATCCCAACACCTCTGATTTTGGTGAAGGTTTTCACCGCCTTTACTCTGCTTGTTCTGCCCTATTTCATCTTCAGTCAACAACAAATCCTCAATGAGTCCTTTAACATTGAATGGCATGATGTTGGTGCTCCGGGTTTTTCAGGTCAAGACTCAGGTATTCCCTTTTTTGATGAGGCAGGATTCACAGGAGGAGACTTCCCACTTCCGGTTTTTTCTAAAAGGATTGAAGTGCCCGGGCCCGGCAGTGTGGCTGTAAATGTAAATGTAAGAAACTTCGTTCGCCCTTCATTTACAGTAAATGAAAATCTGAGAACTGCAGTCTCTGAAGAAGTTGTGGTCTCTGCCGTGGTGGAAAAAGAGAGAAACCGCTATTTTGCCAACATTTTTTTTAGACCCATTTTTAGAAATTCGGGTGGAGAGATCCAATTGACCAGTGAATTTACGCTTTCTGCCGTATTTTCGCCTTCCTCCGATCCGGTCACCACCGGCAGAAGCACCTTTAAAGACCACTCTGAACTGGCTGATGGCAGTATTTTTAAAATAGCTATAGACAAAGGTGGCATACACCAAATAGATGCTGCCTTCATTAGGGATGAGTTGGGCCTCAATCCAGCTGAAATACAGGTGGACAGAATCAGAATTTTGGGAAATAGAGGAGGTATGCTACCTAAGCTGGTAGGTGCAGAACGGGTAGATGATGTAGAAGAAATACCGAGCAGATTTATTGGAACGGGTAGTACTCTGGCCCAGGGTGGAAAATTGCTTTTCTACGCTGAGGGGCCTCAAAACTGGACTTACAACAATGTGGATGACAGCTTTGATAAACCCAAAAATATTTATGACCATTACAACTATTACTTCATCAAAATAGGGGCCGAAGACAGAAAAGAGATCCCCGCTGCTCAAACCATTTCCAATATAGAACAATTTTTTGACAGCTATGAGTTTTTACAGAGGTATGAGGTAGATCGCGTAAATGTAATGGGCGCCAATCCCGGATTTTATGGCGGGGGACGGCGCTGGTTTGGAGACAATCTGAGCAATATACGGTCAAAGGACTACAGTCAGGAATTTGATCTAGATGGCTTTATACCGGGAACGGAGCTGGAAGTCAACGTTGAATTTGCCATACGATCTAATGGTGCCTCCAATACAAGGCTCAGGGTGGGGCAGGAGAATTTCAACCGAACAGTATCCGCTGTTTCTTCTATCACAAGTTCTCAATCAGGTTTTGCCAACCTCGGTGTAATTACAGGTAAAAGGACAGTGGGTAACGATCTACTGAGCATGTTCTTTGAAATAACCAGCACGGGATCCATCTCAGAGTCCTGGATGGACTTCTTGCAAATAAGAGGGTTTAAGCCCCTGGAGTACAGTGGGCAACCATTGACATTCAGAAATAGCCAAAGCCTGGATTACAATGTAGCAGGTTTTGATTTGCGCAACTCTACCACTCAAGGCATTGATGTTTGGGATGTAACAGATCCCCATTCAGTCAGCCGAATGCCCTTGCAAATTCAGGGCCAGTCTACGAGATTTGGCTTCACCTCCTCCACACTTCGCCAATTCATTGCCTTCAATCCGGAGGGCAACTTCCCACAGCCCAGATTCATTGAGGAAGTGCCAAACCAAAATCTCCACGCCATAAGTTCTGCTGAATTACTCATAGTTTATCACCCGGACTTTGAGCAAGCAGCTCTGGAACTGGCCGATCACAGGAGGTCGTTTAGTGGACTTGAGGTAGTCGCAGTACCTGTCAATCAGGTGTTCAATGAATTTGGAGGAGGCTCAGCAGACCCGACTGCTATTAGGGATTTTGCCCGCATGCTATATCTACGAACAGATGACTTTCGCTATTTACTGCTTTTTGGAGATGGCTCCTACGACTACAAAAACCTGATGCCGGACTTGCCTGATCAAAATTTCATACCGGTATATCAAACTGCACAATCCCTAAATGCGCTTTCTTCCTACCCAAGCGATGATTTCTTTGGCCTTCTGGATGAGGATGAAGGGGCCAATTTAATCGGAGCAATTGATATAGCAGTAGGAAGGCTTCCTGCTCGCACTGCAGCAGAGGCAAGCACCCTGGTCAATAAGATAATATCTTACGACACCCAGACTGAATTCATAGGTGATTGGAGACTCAATCTCGCCTTTATTGCCGACAACGGAGACAACAATTTACATTTGAATCAAACCCGTGGCCTGGTAGCCACTATAAAGGAAGATTATCCTGAGTACAATATCCAAAAGGTGTACTTCGATGCTTTTGAGCGAGTTTCAACGCCCGGGGGAAATAGATTTCCAGAGGCCAAAAACTCATTGAACCGCATTATGAATCGCGGTCCATTGGTTATCAACTACCTGGGTCATGGTGGTCCTGCAGGTTGGGCCCAGGAAAGGGTACTGCAAATTCCGGATATCAATTCCTGGACCAACTCCCAAAGTTTGTCCCTAATGATTACAGCTACCTGCTCATTTGCAAACTACGACGATCCGGCCATCACATCCGCCGGTGAACATGTTGTTTTAAATCCCAATGGAGGCTCATTTGGTCTGCTTACAACTACACGGCTGGTTTTTGCATTCGCCAATGAAAGACTTAACAAAGAAGTACTCAACAGGCTTTTTGAAAAGGATGAAAATGGCGAGAATGCATCCATCGGAACAGTAATGATGGTGGCAAAAAACAACTCTCGCTCTGAGGACACGGAGAATGTTCGGAAGTTTACCTTGTTGGGAGACCCCTCCCAGAAACTGGCCATTGCCCAATATTCAGTAGCGACCACTTCAATCAATGGACGTTCCATAGAAAGCACTGGCACGGATACGCTAAAGGCCCTGCAAACAGTTGTTATTGAAGGAGAGATCAGAGGGCCTCTGGACCGCGTGGTTTCCGACTTCAATGGAGTACTGGATTTTACCCTTTTTGACAAGCCCGCTACCCAATCCACTTTGGGACAAGGTTCAACCAGCCACCAAACAGAGTTTAAGATTCAGAACAACGTGCTCTTCAAAGGCAGTGCCACAGTAAATCAGGGTAGATTCCAGATTGAATTTATTGTCCCATTGGATATCAACTACCAACTTGGGTTTGGTAAAGCCAGCTACTTCGCCTATAGTAATGACATGAGAACGGCTGCAGGAGCTTACCAAAATATTTTGATAGGGGGTTCGAGCGACGACATACCAGAAGACCGAGATGGCCCTGAAATCATGCTTTATATGAACGATGAGTCATTTGTTTACGGTGGCATTACAGATGCAAATCCCTCTTTATTGGTGTTATTGGAAGATGAAAGTGGAATAAATGTGGCATCCAACAGCATTGGCAGAGAGCTATCTGCCTGGTTAAACGGAGACATCAACAACAAAATAGTGCTCAACGACTACTATCAAGCTGAAAAGGATAACTTTAGAAGAGGTCGAGTCACCTATCCCTTCTACAATCTAGAAGATGGACGTTACGAAATCAATGTAGTTGCATGGGACATTTTGAACAACAAATCAGAAGCTATGCTGGAATTTGTGGTCATGAGTGATCAAAATGCAGTTATTGAAAGAATGCTCAATTACCCAAATCCATTTATGAATCACACGGAATTTCAGTTTGAACACAATCTTCCCCCAGGGCAGCTCGATGTGCGGATCTCTATTTTCAGTCTCTCTGGTCGATTGGTTAAAGACATTCACACCTCTGTTATGACTGACGGCTACCGTGTAACGGGAATTGAGTGGAATGGAATGGATGACTACGGAGACAGGCTGGCCAATGGGGTGTATCTGTATCGAGTTAATGTTCGATCAGATCACAAAGATTTGAATAATAAAACCGCAGAAAGCAAGTTTGAAAGACTTGTAATATTAAGATAAGCCTTTCAAACGATAATTCTATATTAACCATATATTTGCACAATCAATTCAAAAGAATTAAAATGTTGAGATTCATTAAACTGACCTTTTTACCATTATTGGGATTAGGTTTAATTGCCACGCCCCTGAAGGCAACTGATGACGGGCCATGCAGCTTTAATCCCTTCACCAATCAGTGGGAGGGAGCCTGTCCACGACCGGTAGTATCTGCTGTACCCTATTTGAGAATCGCCCCCGATGCCAGATCAGGTGCCATGGGTGATGCGGGAATAGCAACCTCTCCAGATGCCAACAGCATCCATTACAATGCGGCTAAACTTGTATTCGCCGAGGACCAATTTAGTTTGTCAGCAACTTATACACCATGGCTCAGAGGCCTTGTAAGGGATATCTACCTGGCCTACCTGGGAGGATACTATAAAATAGACGACAATCAGGCATTGGGGTTTTCTTTGAGGTATTTCTCTCTAGGTGACATTCAGTTTACTGATCAAAATGGGGAATCTCTCGGAAACGGAAGGCCTAACGAGTTTGATATCAGTCTGAGTTACTCGAGAAGGTTGGGAGAAAATTTTGCAGCCGGGGTTACCGGTAGATTCATATACTCCAATCTGGCTGCCGGACAGACGGTGGAGAGTATTGAAATTAATGCTGCAACTGCAGCTGCTGTTGATATTTCTTTGATTTACAACACCGTACTCAGCCCCATTTCTGAACTATCAGTAGGAATGGCTATCACAAATCTCGGATCTAAAGTGTCTTATACCAGGTCGCAAATAAAAGATTTCCTTCCTGGCAATTTCGGCATTGGAGCGGCCTGGAATCTGGACTTTGATGACTTCAACCGTCTGACCATCGCCCTGGATTTCAATAAACTGCTGGTGCCTACCCCTCTCGACCCCAATGATCCTGATTATCTGGACAGGAGAGAGCAATCAGTTATGAGCGGAGTGATCAACTCATTCAGTGATGCACCTTTTAAAGAGGAGTTGAGAGAGATCAATATCTCAGGTGGGGTAGAATATTGGTACGCTGATCAGTTTGCAGTTAGAGCCGGTTACCATCACGAGCACGCTCTCAAAGGCAATAGAAAATATCTAACACTTGGATTTGGTGTGAAGTACAACGTGTTTGGCTTGAACTTCTCTTATCTCGTTCCAACTAATGCACAGCGGAATCCACTCGACAACACTCTTCGGTTTTCGCTTATCTTCAATCTGGACGCTTTTGACACGACTGGAGTATAAGAAAATATCATAAATTATATCTGGGCTAAAAGCCGGGTTTGCAAAAATAAAGCCCTTTCGAAATCGAAAGGGCTTTATTTTTGATGGGTAGCTATAAGCCGGATTCTGTTACTCCCAAAAAGGGAGTATCCTGCCATTTATCTAATCTGCCTACCCCTTTCGCCGGCATTACTGCCATTGGACGAGCAACCCAAATCCCTCACTCAACCGAGCTGAGAAGGGAAGCGAAATATACATGACATTTCAACCCGCAAGGTTTATCCATCCATAAAATTACTCTCATGGATCGTGCGCTCTTACCACACGTTTTCACCTTTACCTCACCGTAAAGTGAGGAAGTATAGTTTCTGTGACACTTTCTGTCTCGCACCATTGTGCGAGCCCGTTTATTAAGCGGTACGGCGCTCTTCGTTGTCCGGACTTTCCTCATTCCACCAGGGAATGCGGCAGGACACTACCCATCTATTAAAGAACAAAGCTACCCTGATATTAATTCCCGAAGCGTGGTGACCGTTGGGAAATTTTTTGAAGTACTTCAGTACAATAGATGAAGCAACTACCCAATCAACTCTTCTGCCACTGATTCAAGGTACGGCTGCATTTTTTAGTACAAAAGCTTCCAAGATAAATTAGCCATGAATCTGCTGTTCGTTTAGAAATAAAATCCTTGAATCAATTACTTTCTACTTGTTCATCAATGAATTATGCCGGCTATCTACTTCTCGCAAGTCCAATCCAAATTGGTACTATTATATTTATCAAATCTGATGGCTTCTCCTTACATTTTGTCTTGATGCTTCGATAAACTCAGCACAAGTGCTTCAGCAGGCTCAGTGCGAGTACTTCGATTTATCTTAGAGTGCTGCCTCATAAAGCATACTATAATCTGACTCATTAAGAAATGCGAAACATGAGTACCTAAAGCATTACTTGGTGATTGGCCATCAAACTTTCACCAATTGGTAAAAACCTCGTTCAACGAAGCTCATATTTCCTTTACCACCGGAAAAAAGAATAAAAAAACCAGCGGATTTCCAAGCCGGTAGATGCAAGTCGTGCTTCAATGCATTCACACATCTAAATTTTTTTTAATAATTAATCCACTGAAAGTATTACTTTTGTGAAATCAATTCGAAACCAGGGATTGTTTATGTGGAGAGAAGCGATAATTGGCAGACACATTTTTCCACCGGCGATTATGCTGGTCGGGGGGTTGTTGTTTTCTCTTTTATATTACAGCACCGACCTAAGTAGCAACTTTAAGGATGGGTTCATTGAGTTGCAATCCAACTTGAAGGAGGTGGCTGATAGTTATCTGGAGGATGGACTGGTTCCGGAAAATCCCTCAGTGGGCCGGGGCTTACATGAACCACTGATAATTTTTGAGGACAAGGGCGAAAAGCACCGAATCGGTTCAGTTTTTAGATCAGCAATCGAGGGAAGTCAAACCGATGGGAAGTTCCTTCTATTTGAAGATGGAGCTGATTGGCTGGCTTTCTACTCTGCGAAAAACAATGAAGTGCAGGACAGGAGGGTTCAAATTCTCATTCCGCTCATGGTTGAGGATAAAACCCGGCAAATGGCACTTTTCAGCCAACATTTTCCAGGTATTTCTCCAGTGGCTTACTCCCTAAATACAGAAGGAGTATTCATTGTTCCTGAAACCGGGGATAAGGTTCGGTCCAGTGTTCTAAGGAAACTGGGCGGGTTTTTCTTTATAGGATACTTCCTGCTGATGTTTCTATCAATGGTCTATTACGAGAAGGGAAGATTCGCACAGAGATTAAAACGGCCATATGGCATAATACCAACTCTGGTCATATTGGTTGCATCGAGATTGGTTCTAGAATTGGGAGGGATTCAGCATATGACCTCTGCCTTCCCACTGTTCGATCGCTCGACTATGGGCTGGGCTATCGGCTGGAATCTCGGACATTTATTGATAGATTTTGGTATACTGCTCAGTATTGCCCTCTACTTCATGCATTTGCCGCCCCTGATAAAGAAAGAGGATTTCAATCCCGGGTGGAAAGCTATTGTCTCTGTGGGGGGTTACTTTACTATCATTGCTGGGTGGGCACTATTTTCAAGTATAGTAAGTTTACTCATTCTCAATTCAACGGTCAGTATCGATCTTGAGGAAGTTTTTCAATTGGATCGCTTTAGTTTCCTCACCTTGTCGGGTATTCTCATATATCTGTTGGCCCAATTTCTCATAAGTCTGAAGTTGGGAGAAACCATTCAGGGGCTCCATGTACCTCTTGGAAACCGGGTACTGTCTATAGCCGCAGCTGCACTACTCAGCCTACCACTTTTTCTGGCGCTCAATCAATCTGTTCCGCCTTTTCCCTTTTACCTCACCATCTTTTTATTCCTTTTTCTTCTGGATCTTTTTACTGAAAGACCAAATACAGGAGGATATTACTGGGCACTTATGTGGATGTTGGTCCTCTCGGGCTGCACCGCTGCCCTGCTTTACAAATTCACCTTAGATAACGATCTGGAAAAAAGAAAACAGCTCGCAACAGAACTACAAAACGCAGCTGAAAATGTAGATGAGCTTGAAAATCGCCTATACTTGATTTCAGATAGTATAAGCAGAAACAATTACGACCGGTACGACTTTTCCATCTATATTAACAGTCAAAAGGTTTGGACCAACAGTTCTTATTATCACTACCACAAAGACCTGAGTCAATCACCCGCTGCGGTCCGCACCCTGGAGAGAAAGGGGAGCAGAACAGAATACCTGCACCCGACCGGCAAAGAGGACCTGCAGATAGTTGTAGGAAAATACTCATCAGATTTATTCAAACCGGTTTCCCTTTTTTCCTATATTTTTTTTCTGATGGCGATCATTATTTTCGCTCTTTTGCTGATCAATGAAAGACTCCATTTCCTACCGCGCCACTGGTCTGTAAAAATCACCGGAAAGCCATCACTGAGGCGAAAAATTCAGGCTCTCATCATCAGTCTAACGCTGATATCCTTTGTGTTGGTTGGACTTATAACCATCTATTTTTTTTACATCAATAGCGAACGGGAGAAGGCAGCTGTTTTTGGAGAACAATTACAGTATTTGGAAACTGCGCTCAGCAGTAATTCAGGCAACCTAAAAGAACAGACACAAGAGTTGTCAGCTGATCGAAAATTGCGCCTTTCAGTTTATAATGCAAGTGGAGAATTAATATCTGAAGGCCCTAGGAAATCTGAATACTCTGGCATGCCGGTCTACCTCCCGAATGAATGGCGAACCGAGGCGGAGATTGGATGGTACCGCACTCAAAACTTCAATGCCCACTACCCTGACAGACCCTTTCAGGTTTCTGTGTTGCAAACCGATATTGGCCCAAAGTACATCGCCTTTGGTCCCGATCCGGTCTATCGGCAGCAGACCACTGCATTTACTGATTTTTTGGGATCCCTTCTAAATGTCTACTTCTTTTTATTTATACTTTCAGGTACACTGGCCTTTGCATTTTCAGATGGAATGACACAACCGTTAGTCAGAATAAGAGAGAGCCTCAACAAGGTGCGCCTGGGAAAAGAAAATGAACCCATTGAATGGGAGCACGACGATGAACTTGGAGAATTGATTCGGGACTACAACCGCATAATTAAGGAAATAGACGACAGTGCCAAATTACTCGCCATTACCGAGCGCGAGGTAGCCTGGAGAGAGATGGCCAAGCAAGTCGCCCACGAAATCAAAAATCCACTGACCCCGATGAAGCTGAGTATCCAACACCTTCAGTTTGCATCAAAAAGAGGAGGTGATAATTTAGAATCCCTAATCGAACGTACCAGTAATACCCTAATAGAGCAAATTGACAACCTCTCCAGAATTGCTTCCGAATTTTCCACCTTTGCAAAAATGCCGGAGGCAAGAAACGAAAAAATCAATCTCAATGAGTTGATCAGTCGCGCCCACGATCTTTTTCGAAACAGGGATGATATGGATATCAGCCTCACGGTACCTATAGACGAAATATATGTCTATGCAGACAAAAACTACCTAATAAGAGTATTGACCAATTTGGTAAAAAACTCCATTCAGGCCATCCCGATAGAGCGCAGGGGGGAGATAAAGATCAAACTATACCGCAAAGCTGAATTCGCATATATGAAGGTTACCGACAATGGAACCGGAATTCCGGATGAAATGAAAGAAAAGGTTTTTAAACCCAACTTTACCTCAAAAAATAGTGGTACCGGACTGGGGCTTGCCATCTGTCACAACATTGTGGAATCGTTCCACGGTCGCATTTATTTTGAAACGGAATTGGATAAGGGCACGAGTTTCTTCGTAGAGCTACCCCTGATGAGAATGGAAGAAAATATTCAAACCTTAAAAAGAGTGGAACTTTGAGTATTTAAAGTGGCAGATAAAATATTCAAGTAAGCCAGACCATCCAGTAGTATGGCCAGTGTGTTCCAGGCATTCTTTTACTAGTAGCCTCCATCTCATTTTACTGAAAATATCCCCTTACTTTCAGAAGAAAACATGAACCGAATGCCCGAAAAATCTATTTCAAATTCCACCTGATCCCCGCATTCCAATGCCTTCCGGGTGACGGCTGATAGTATCGACCTCCAAAAGCATTGAGATCATTGCCTAATCCATAAACCTGGTCGGTGATATTTTCCACTCCAAAAGATAAATTTAGAAACTGGGCAAACATTGGATTCCAGGTAGCCCTGGCAGAAAAAAGGTTGCGCGAGCTCTGATAGACGGTGTTTTCATCATTCAATGGGATGCGGTCTGAATATTGGTGTCGCAGCAAAATGGAAAAATCGCGTCCAAAGTCTAGCTGTACAAGATTATTCAAAGAGTGGGGTGCTACTCCGGTGAGTCTGTTTCCGCTGATGTCCTCACCCCCGGATTCAAGTTCAGTAAACAGAAAGTGGTGCCCGGTGTATGAATGTTTGACAGAGATGTTCAATCCCATACCCCCACCGGATCGATAAAGGTCATAAGCAAGACTTACTTCCAGTCCGTATTGATCGGTTCCACCAGCATTTCTAAACAGAACTACCCCGTCCGAATTGGTAAAAGTGGTGATGGTTTCGGAAAGACTAAAATAAAACAAAGCGGCCTCCAGGGAAAAGGATTCATCCGCTGCATACCTCCTAAAACCCAATTCCGTATTCAGTCCCCGCTCTGCCTGCAAATCTCTGTTAAGGCTGCCCTCGTTGGTTCTGAATTCATTTAAGGTAGGAGGTGAAAATCCCCCACTCATTGAAGCGAAAACAGCAGAATTTTCACTCAGCTTTTTCGAAACAGAAAGCCTCGGAACCCACTCCATTCTGAAAGTCCGCGACAGAGATAAAGGCATTTGGTTTAAAGCATCCACTTTGCGGTCCAAATCATAGAAGATGCGATTTTGGCTCAGTGATGCAGCTATCAGCCAACCATCCCCTGCCTCCACTTCTAATTGCTGAAAAAGTACCCATTGCTCAGTGGTGATATCATCCAGAAACCTTATAGTATCGCGAATTCCCCCCAGATTGCCAAAATTGCCTGCTGAATTGCGTCCTCGCTGAAATTCCCCTCCGAAAATGAGCCTTAATGGCATTCCCCTCCATCTAGAGTCCCACTGAAAAACAGTTCTCACCCCCATATCGTTGGACAACTCAGTTTTATAATCCAGAATAAAAGGATGGTCAAAATCCGTGGTGGTGATATAGACAGCCGACCGATTTATCCAACTATTCGATAGTGAGTACTGGGTTGTCAGACCTGTCAATAAGGTCTTCTGATGGATGGAGGAATTTTGTTCTGCGCTCCCGGGTCTGGCCTGTTGTGGATTATCAGAGAGCTGATCAAGGGTTAACCCTCCCGGAATCTGATATTGAAGATCTGTGTAGAGCAAATGAAAGGAAATAGGGTTATCCACCGTCGGAAACAAACTAACCGATAAATTTAAGCTATTTCTCTCAACAGAGCTATGATCCCTGAAACCATCTGCTCTAAAGTGATTAAATCCGAGTTGAATGCCACCCTCATTGAAGGGGTGGGTCCATTTTATCCCGGTATGTAATCGATTCCATGAGCCCGTTTCGATATAGGACTGGATTGATCTTCTGACTGCCAGGGAAGTGGTGCGCAACTTGAGCACTCCTCCATTTCCCGAACCATATATACTTCCCGCCGGACCTTTGAGAATTTCAATGGATTCAATCGACCTAATATCGATAAGATTTAATGGGGTAGAACCATCTGAGAGGGTAAACGGAATGTCGTTCCAGTAGGTTTTTACATTTCTAACTCCAAAGGGTGCCCTTAACGAACTCCCTCTAATAGAAATCCTATAACTGGCAGGAGCTCTTTCTTCCAATGTAAGTCCGGCTTTAGAATTGACAACTTCCGCCAAAGAGCGATTTCCCAAAGCCAAAATATCCTCTTCGCTGATTCTCTCAATAGATACCGGCTGAACAAGAACGGGTCTTGAAGTTTCAAAAGCAGACACCTCTAACTCTGGAAGGTTGAGGATAAATATGTTGGTATCGAGAGTATTACCCAGGGTATTGTTTGAAACTAACAAGGACCAAAAGAGCAAATACCCACAGAGAACCACCGCATGCCATTGACCTGGAATTTGAATAGAATTCTGGGAGGTATACCAATGATCCGAGGCGATAATTGAAGGTACATTTTGGCGGAGAAAAAAACTCATGAATGAATCTGCTTTTTTGTCATAATGGCAAAATACTCTTTTCCCTGCCTGGATGGATGAGAGTTGTAACAAGGAAAAAACCGTATGGATGAGAAATAGGGTTTAAAAAGACTGATATACTCTTGCAGGGATCCGCCGTAGGGAGGGTCGATTTGATCCTTTTCAATGGGAAAGTTCCACCAAAGACCCACCAGTTTTCCTCCTGACCGAAGCAATTGGTAAGCTTTCTCTGCATATCTGCATCTATTTTCCTCAGATGGCTCAAATGCACAGAAAAAAGTCTGTTCAACAATTAAGTCATAAGAGTTTTCCTCTCCAAAAAAATCTCCAACCAATACATTTTTTTCAGGGAAGGAAGGATTCTGTTTGCAAAACTGCTCAGCCGCTTCCTGTGAAAAATCCATATAATAAACATTTGAAAAACCGTTTTGGTGCAACCAGGCCGCTTCATATCCCGCACCTGCCCCGGGAATCAAAATTTTCATCTCCTGGTCCTCGATGCCTTCAAAATACTCTTTCAGAGGGGGCGATACTTCACCCAGATCCCATGGAGATTCATTTTCTTTGTAGCGCCGGGACCAAAATTCAGATTGGAGCGTGAAATGCATAGTATTATTTTTCATTTGGAACCTTTGATGTAAATTGACTTGTTTAACATAAGTAACTTAACACTAAAACTACAAATATGAAACTAAAGTTTTTGCTCGCACTTATAGCTTTTTCCCTCGCCATCGTGCCCCTTGAAGCTCAATTCAATATAAAGCCTTATGTCGGGGCCAATTCCACTACCCTTAGCCGCGATTTCCAGGACGAGGAGTTCAAATCCAATCTGGGCTATCAATTTGGTATAGATTTAATGATTGGACGCCGGATTTATATCCAGCCCGGTTTGAATTATGAATTTGCTCGGGTAGGCGTCAGCAATCCTGAAATTTCCGACTTAAAGATTTCCCGTATCAACCTTCCGGTTTTTGCAGGTGTAAAAATGTTTCAAGAGGATGTGGACAAATACTTCGATATTAGAATCTTCACCGGACCTTCTATTTCTTTCATGGCTGACTTCAGCGGAGGAAGCGGGCTGGGCATTAGCAGCAGTGAAGTGAAAAGCTTCAATGTGGCCTGGAACGCCGGCCTGGGTGTCGACTTGTTTATGTTCTTCCTGGATGTGGCATATAAATGGGATGTGGATGACTTTTTTAAAAGGTCGGTTGAAAGTAGTGCCAGTCAGAACGTGTTCTATGCCAACCTCGGATTGAGATTCACCTTTTAACAATATAGAGCTCTCAATATTTTGCTTAAAATAGCCTCAAGGAGGTTTTTATAAAATAGAGAGGCTTAGGGATTTTGATTGAAAATTTTACAATGAAAGGAATTGTAGTTGGCCTAGTTTTGTTTAAAATGAGTTAACATTTAAAATGTAATTATGTAAAGTATGGACAAGACTCATTCAAATCCATCGAAACAGCCAAAAATATTTGAAAATCAGTTTCTGGAATCGCTGACTAAGACTACCCCCCTGACCAGCGTTCTTGTGTATGGACCGGTTATTTTGGCATTGCTCTATGTAGCCATATTCATCAAGGGATTGCCGGTGGTGACAACGCTTGGTCTCTTTTTTTTCGCGATATTCTTCTGGACACTGGCCGAATATATACTACACAGATACCTATTTCATTGGATTTCCGATTCTAAATTGGTAATGAGGATGCACTATATCATGCACGGAGTCCATCATGAAAATCCAAGAGATGAGGAGCGATTACTTATGCCTCCGGTACCCGGGCTTCTTCTGGCTTCTATTCTTTTCGGGATATTTTATGGGATTTTCTTCCTGATCGGCTATCCTGTATTGACCTGGGCCTTCTTTCCGGGCTTTTTTCTAGGCTACTTACTCTATTCTTTTATGCACTACTCCATTCACAAGTTTCAGCCACCAAAGTTTCTCAAATTCCTCTGGGTGCACCACAATCTTCACCATTACAAATACCCGGACAAAGCCTTTGGAGTCTCTTCTATTCTCTGGGATCGCATTTTTGGCACCTTGCCTCCTGAAGAAGAGCGAAATGCAGGCAGCAAATCCATTGAGAAATAAGAAGTGTGGAAGAATTTGCTACTCCACCTCAGGGATTTTCCCGAGCATTGCTCTCATTTTCCTATTTTTGCCCATTATGCCCGGGCGAAAAAGCCCTCTTTGTACCAATGATCAAATTCCAGGCAGGGCTATTTTGGCCTAAAAATCTATGAAATGTTCAGAAGGATTGGCCTTCTTACTTTATTGACGGGAATGCTGACCATACAGGCCCATCTGGTTGGGTGCCAGCCTGCAGACTCTTATGAATTTGGTGAGCATTCAGAAGGAAATATAAAGCTTATTGCGGTAATTGAGGCGAGAGATAGTCTGACTGGACCCGGCATTATGCTAAAGTTGAATTTGCCTCAGGAACCAGAATTTGTCCGTTGGTCCCTTTCCGATCCCTCAGGATTGTATCCCTCCTCCTTTCGGGAATCACACACTGCATTTTTCTACTTGCCCACTACCGGAACATTCCAGATAGTTGCCAACTGGTATTATGGACCTTTTTTGCAGGAAGCTGAAGCTCTCCAGCTTGTTGTATCGAATCAACATTTGCTCATCACTCACAATCCCGGTCTGAGTATGGAGACCTCACAGATAGTAAGAGCTGAAAATTTCCAGAGTCCAGGCTCTGTGTGGCAGGAATTGGAATTGCTGGGTAGTAGGACCAAGCCATTCACTGTGGCAGGAGTGCCGTGGTATGTGCCTGCCGGAATAGTAGCAGCCGGAGGAGCAGCTGTAATGATTGTGTCAGGAAGTGATGATGAGCCCAGCCCTACAGATACCTTACCCAGCCTAAAAGCCAATGACCTGACCATTTCGTTTGAGTGCCCAAATGGTATTGATGTATATCCACTTTCTAATGACCAGGGTCAAAATCTAATCATTTCGGAAGTCACAGGACTGTCTTCAGAGATTGGTCGCTTCATTCCGCCGGAGCGCGTTGAAATTTTTCCTGGTCTATCCGAGTCCATTGCATTCAAATACACTGCAAGGGATGAATTGGGCAATACTGCTAGCGCTTCCGTGAATGTTGACGTGTCTCTACCTGACTTTGAATTGAGGGACCTGGAGTTAACAATCACTGCAGGCGAAAGCGCCTCCGGTGATGTTTTTGAAAACGATGAGTGCACAGCTTGTGAATTAATCAGCGCAGGAGAAGCCGTTTCAGGATCTGTTCAGTTTGAGAATGGAAGGTTCAACTACCAATCTGAAGAGGCATTTGGGGGGTGGATAGAAATACCATACGAAGCAAAGGATGCGTGTGGACAGATGGGATCTGCCATTTTAAAAATAGAAGTTGAGCCGGTCTGTAAGGCGGAATTCACTGTTGTCATCACTGCTGAAGATTGCGGCCTGAAAAATGGCTCTATTGATATTCAAAAAGAACAGGAAGGAGATTTCAGTATAAACTGGGAAGATGGAAGTGGAGGGTTTTTCAGGGATGAACTCCCAGAAGGCCTTTACTCGCTCACCATTACCGAAGAAAGCAATCAATGCACCTATGAAAAAGAGCTGGAGGTAAGCAGTTTGGAAATTGATTACTTCAATCAGTTCAATACACTGACTGGAAACTGCCTGGAGAGTCCCGATGCTCAATTTAGATTTAACAATCCAGGGGCTGGTCCTCTGATCCTTCAATTAGATGGACCCACCGGATTCCGGGAACTTGAAATCTCCAACTGGGAAGCAGAAACCTCTCTGACAGAATTGTGGCCTGAGGATTTTTTTTCGGAAGGGTCTTATCTCCTGAAAGTATTTGACTTAAGTGCCGGAGAGGAATGTTCAGGTGAGGTGAATTTTGAATTGGCCGAAGAGCCACTGCGGCTGGAAACCACAGATGATGAACTGGTGCTGCGACAGGGACAGGAAAAGTCGATCAATTTGTTGGAAAATGACAGTGGCTACGGATTGATACTCAAAGACATAGAAGGACCTCTCTTTGGCGATTTATCTTTTGAATCAGACGGCACGGCGACCTACCTGGCTCCGGCAGACGAGTTTGGAAATTTTTCGCTCATTTATGAGGTTTCGGACAGCTGCGATCAGACGGCAAGTGGGATTCTATACATAGAGGTATTGGAATGTGAATGGACTGCTGAATTTGAAATTACCATGGCAAACTGTGGGACTGCAGACGGATCTATTAATGTCCTATTGGAAAATGAAACAGCATTCACCTTCGAATGGTCTGTTCCGGGAGACTCTTCACAGCTCAAAAATCTGGAGGGAAGCACCTATTTTTTAACCATAACAGAGGTAGCCACCAACTGTCGCGAGGAGTTCGAGTTGGAGGTCGGGATTGCAGGACCGGAGGCAGTAAACGACACCTTCCGTTTAAGTGCCATTGATACTCTGCAGGAAAACATCTTACAAAATGACATCGGTTATGGGCTGAAGCTCACATTTTTTGAACCTGTTTCTGAGGGATTTCTGGAAATTGAGGACGACGGACAGATGAGTTTTAGCGCCCTCGGAGAGTTTACCGGGATGCTAGAATTTTCATATGTGATTACTGACAGTTGTGGTGGAACAGATACCGGGATGGTATTTATAGAGGTTTTTCCCCTTCTCTGTGAAGCAGATTGGGACCTGGCAATCGATAGTGCGGACTGCGGTCTGAGCAATGCAACAGTAATCTTCCGAATAGAGACAGAGTGTGAATACGAACTCATATGGCACGACAGCAGCTCAGCGGATACCCTTTTAAATCAAGAACCGGGAGAATATGAACTGACCCTTATACTCTCCGGAGATGCCTTTGAGCCCGATACCATTACAATCCCCTATACCGTTGAGCAGAAAAAGCCCTCCTACATTGTCAGTGTTTCAAAGGAAGATGGGAGTTGTATCGAATCCGGAAAAATTTTCCTCGAGCTTGAAAGTTCGGGTGACGGAGTTTTTGAAATTGAAATAGAGGGACCAGATGGAAGGCACACTTTTGAAAGCAGCGAAACATTTGTAGAAATATCAGAAGAATTATTCTTGTCAGCAGGGTTTTACATCATTATAGTTAGCGACATCAGTTTGGATTGCCCACTCAGTGACAGCATTGAAGTCACCCTTGAGGAACAACCACTTCCCCTTCAGGTCAATGATTTAATACTGGAAGTTTTTTCAGGTGAAACCATCCCCTTTAATGTATTGGAAAACTCTGAAGGAGAAGGTCTGAAAGTCTCTGGTCATGATTTCCCTCCTTTTGGCTCCCTACTCCTGGACGAAAATGGCCAGGGAAGCTTTTCCAGTGAAATCCCTGAGAATGGGACCATAGAGATCAAATTTTTTGTTCAGGACAGCTGTGGTCAGTTAGACACCGGAATGCTGACCATCATTGTCGAGCTACCCCCCTGCGATTTTGAGGTGACTTTTGAGATAACTGAGGCCGATTGTGGATTTTCAACCGGAGCCATCCAGGCCACCGTCAATAAATCCGGAGACTACCTTTTTCATTGGAGTAATGGAGAAAGTGGAAATGAACTCTCCGATGTCGCGGCTGGAACATACGCCCTTACTGTTGAAGACGTCTTGCTGCAGTGTGAGCTTGAATTTGCAACAGAAATGACTGAAAAACCAGCCAATTGGATTCTGGATTATGAAGTCATACCCTCAGGTTGTGATGAAGATGGTGGTGTAAAACTGGACTTGCAAACCCCAGTTGGCAATCAGCTTCAAGTTAAGGTAAGCGGTCCCGGAATCAGTGCCAGCACCATAACTGTTTCAGAGGGAATGACAGACTTGAGAAACTTCTTCGTTTTTCAATTTGGTCTTTACACCATTGAAGTTAATCCAGTTGGAAGTACTTGCAAGGAGATCATTCAGGTTGAAATAGATCTCATTTCGGACCCATCATCCCTTTTACTGCTGGAGGCTGTCCCACCCGTAAATTTCCAACAATCCAATGGATACATTACCATTGAATTGATCAATACGGTTTTTCCCGCTACTGTATACGTCAATGGTGAAGAGCAAGGTATAGCCACCGAAAGCCCCTACCAAATTCAGGGGTTGACTTACAATATTTATGAAATACAGCTAGTAGATGCCCGCAATTGTTCGTCTGACCTTCTAGAAGTGGAATTGTCTCCGGAGGGAGGCCAAAGTTCAATGGTTGTAGTGAATCACTTCAACGGCACTGGTCATTTTTGGTCCCTCACAGACCAAAGGCAAATTTTAGAACAGCCCGGTTTGCCTCCAGCGCAGGACATAAAATCTATTCTTTATCCGGGACCCTCATCCGCGATTATTTTTAAATACCGCCCACTGAGGGCTTCGAGACTCAGCGTTGGGATGCAGGCGGCACTGAACTTTCAATCTGGGTTGGAGTTGATAAGCACCTCAAGTGCTCAATTAGCCCGCGATTGGTTGTTTGGTCAATTCAGTGCAGGGCCATACGGTCAGCTCAACTTCAACAGAGCAAACCTCAGTCTTTCCGCCGGTAAAGGCATTTCCCATATCAATGTTCGACCAATTAATTCACCCATCCATTCTTATAGTAACGCTACTACCAAAATATTTGCGGGAAGCACTGAAATTGAATTAAAGGGCGAATACAAGATCTCGCAAAGTGCAGATTTCTTTGCCGGATTTCGATACACAATCTACGATGAAGGCCTGCCGGCAACCTTCGAATACCGGGTCGGATTTAGTTGGGAGTTTTAGGAATTTATTCAGGATTATTGAATGAATTGTTAAATTTACTTATCTTGGAGCCTGGTATCGACAAGGTTGCTTTCGTTATCCATTACTCAAAGAAAAGCTCCTTGCCTTTTTCTTAACTGTTTGCAGGGTTTTTACTAACCAACCAGAACTAAGGTCAAATCAATGTAAAACCAATTCCTATGGATTTGTTAGCTGAAGTTTACGGCCCAATGATTAAATTTCCCTTGTTGGAAATGATTGTGGCAATTACATTCATTCTACCAAAATTGTGGGTCGATTTAAAGATCGGAATTTGGTTGCGTCGGGCATATAGAAATACCAGGCAAGAAACGGCATAGAGTTCAAAGGTTTATTGAGACCATTTATTTTTAAAATTTGGAGGTTTTATGAAGTACTTAAAATATGTGTTAATTGCCATAGGAGTCATCCTATTGGCAGGTGTGACAGCATACCTTGCCTGGTTTCACAATCCCTATGAGCACACATTGCAGCTCGATCCCGCTTTGGTGTATTCTAATCAAGCTGAAGGGCACTTAATTACCAATGCCAATATTATTGATGTAGAGTCGGGAAGCCTCTTAGAAGCACAGCACATTCTAGTGCGGGCTGGAATCATTGACAGTATTTTTTCAGGCGCGATTCCGGATAGTTTGAAAAGGATATATGAGGTAACAGATGCGGCAGAAAAATTCCTTTTGCCAGGTCTTTTCGATATGCATGCTCACTTGAACAGTGGTGGATTGATACCCCCGGATGCTTCAACACGCCTTATGGCTCTTGAACAATTTGCAAGATATGGAGTATGTGCAGTATTTACATGGGGTGGGCATGGATTCAATCAGGAGATCACCTCAGGCTTGATCACAAAGCAGCAAAACAAAGAGATTGTAGGTCCGGTAATTTTTGCTACGGGGGATGTTCTGACTGCTCCCGGGGGATATCCGATCTCACTTCTATCCCTAATGATGGGCGTTTCCAAAGATGAAATGGATCTCGACAAACTTGGGATATCAATTGTTACTGAAGATACTGACCTGGACGCACTTTTCTCAAGCAAGAAAGAACTGGGTATGAAAGGAGTAAAGGTTATGATTGAATCCGGTTTGGGCGGTGGACCTGCGGAGCCGCGATTATCAAATGAAATGGTGAAAAAAATAGTGGAGAAGGCTTCTGAATATAATTTTCCTGTACTTGCCCATATTTCTGTTAAGGCTGATTTTGAGGATGCCGTTAATGCAGGTGTGGATGTGATTGGGCACACCGTAGGAGATCAGTTTTTGATTGATGCAGACCATCTATTCAAAAAAATGAGAGAGGATTCCATTTTCTACACGCCTACACTTTCAATAGCTTATATGTATCAATTCGTTGCGTCTGCTGAAATCCTGGATGATCCTTTCATGATAAAATACAGCTCTGAACGAACCAATCGAAGTTTGAAAAACTGGCCCATACGTCAGATGATGGTAAGGAGCGCAGGATTTGATACCGGGGAACTCCAAAGGAGTATGTTACATAACTTTTCTCTCCTTTATGAGGCCGGAGTACCCATATTAATGGGGGCGGATGCAGGAAATCCCTCGGTCATTCCTGGTTACAGTGCTCACAAGGAGTTAGAGTTCATGGCTCAGGAGGGCATGGCCATTGCGGATGTACTTCGTTCAGCAACCATTGAAGCTGCCCGCTTTTTAAGAATGGATAAAACCATGGGCAGTATAGCCCGGGGGAAGGACGCCAGTTTCATTATGCTGGATCGCAATCCACTGGAAGATGTTCGCAACTCTCAAAGTATACACAGGGTAATGCTCGAAGGGTATTGGATTGAATAATACCAATCCAATTTGACAACCTCCCTATCAGTGGAACTGAATTGATCGTCTATAAAAATTACACAACCCAAATTCATGGCTTGAATAAATCTTAGGCAATTACTTCAGATCGATTTTTTATTTTTCCACTCTATCAATTGAGCTGCAATGCTGATGGCAATTTCGTGGGTAGTTTCACTTTTTATATCAAGTCCAATAGGAGCTACTACCCGATCGAGCTCTTCCTGCTTAAATCCCTCTTCTAATAATTCCCGCCATAGGGTTTCGATTTTCCTTATGCTTCCCATCATGCCCAGATAGAAATACTTCTTACCTAAAAGCCTCTTGATGATCTGCTTGTCCGTGCGGTATCCAAAAGAAATGATCACTACAAAAATATTGTCACCCTCCGGAATATGCTCATCAATAGTAGCGTAATCAACCAACCTTTTTGCGTGGGCGAAGGTGTTTTCCTCCATGGTATTCAGCCCCGGTCGATCGTCCAGGAGGTGAATATTGAAATCGAGTAGGGACAATACTTGCGAAACTGCCAGGCCTACATGGCCGGCTCCAATGACGTAAACTTCATTCTGAAGCTGCACCGGCATCTTGAAACTCCAGGCCGACTCCAACTCCATTACAAAGTCGGGCCCGGGTATTATTCCGGGAAGAACGTCAATTCTCTTAACTGAATAGTGGATGTGGTAATCTAAGTCAGACTGAAGTAATTGCATCCAGCTTAAATCCTGTCTGTCTAAATAGTAAAAAGCTACTGTTTGCTCGCCTGAGCAAATCATACCCGATCGATTGTGACCTTCTTCAGATCTGTGTTTTTGAACTTTGAGAAAAGGGTCAAAGGGTCCTTTTACCAGTAATGAATTCGAAAGTTCTACCAGTTTGTGCTCCATGATTCCTCCTCCGATGGTGCCCGTCATTTCCTTACCCGTAGTCAGCATGTGAAACCCCTGCCTTCCGGGGCTACTGCCACTGTGTGCACTCACCACCATTAATACAGCGGATTGGTGTCGCTTTAATAGTTCGGTCGCCTTTCTATAGAACCTTAAAACCATATGCTGCTCATTGAATAGTAAATTGCCATAAGTCCTGAAAAGGTGGCACTGGCCCAAAATCTGAACTTGAGGCTTATTTTGTTTTGAATGATAAAATTAGCAAAAATGGATAGCGGGATATTGACCAGAAAAGCGATGAGCGCTGAATACAAGAGGCCCGAGGAAATATCTCCTGCCTTTCCACTGAAGAGATAAATGATTACCAGATGTCGGGCTATCCAGAGTGGATTAAAGTAAATCAAGGCCAGGGTGGTGTTTGCCAGCATCCGCTTTTTCACTCCCATCTTGCTGATTTTTCGGTCGATCCATTTGAAGTAGGTTTGAATTTCCCAGGCATAGAGCGTACTGCCTGTGAACAAAATACCCAGGGCGCGGATCAGGCTAAAATCCCCGGCTATAAGTGCAGCAATGGTATCCCCCGAAAGGTAGATAATCCCACCTGTAATACTCTGCTTAAGAAAGCCCTGCATCTTCTGATTGCATCTGATGAACAGAGGTCGAAACAGTCTTTTTACAGAGGTCCATTAGAACTTTTTCAGGTGTGTAAGGCGCATCAAAAGCCAGATGCGCCCGGGGATTGAATGCCTTAATTGCATTGCGAATAGCAAAATAAGCTCCCAATCCATACATCAACGGCGGTTCACCCACCGCTTTGGATTTCTTTATGGCCAGTTCGTGCCCTTCGCTTTTAAAATGACTGATTGCAATATCCTCCGGCACACTATAGATATCGGGGACCTTATAAGTAGAAAGGGCGTTGGACATCAGTCTGCCCTTTTTATCATACAATAGCTCCTCCATCGTCATCCACCCCATTCCCTGGACCAATCCCCCTTCAATTTGACCATTGTCCACAGGGATGTTCATACTGATTCCACAATCGTGTACCAATTTTACACTGTCGAACTTATAAATTCCTTTGAGACAATCCACCGTCACGCAAATCACCGCCGTACCATAAACGTGATAGGCAAAAGGATGTCCTTTTTCCTTGCTTTTATCGAAGTGAATGACAGGTGTTGCATAATGCGCGTGCTCACTCAAACCGACTCTTTTACTGAAAGCCATTTGTACCAAATCATTCCAGCTCATAGAGGTTTCTTCCCCGTCTGAAATAACCCGGTCATTGCGTATGTAGATGTTGGTTCCTCCGAGAGATTCCTCTGCCACCTTCTTCAAGCGATCCAAAATGCAATTGCAAGCCATTTGAAGGGCTTTGCCATTTAGGTCAGCACCAGCACTGGCTGCTGTTGGAGAGGTATTGGCAATGCGCAAAGTATTGGTGGATTCAATTTTGACCCTTTGAGCCCTAATGCCAAAGGTATCGCATGCCACCTGCAGTAATTTGGTATTGACTCCCTGACCCATTTCCACCGCTCCCGTACTGACTACCACGCTGCCATCGTGATATACGTGAACCAGGGCGCGAGCGTGATTCATCATAGTGTTGGTAAATGAAATCCCGAAACAAATGGGCTGCACAGCCAGGCCTTTCTTAAATCTGCCATTGGATTCATTGAAGCTCTTTACTTCTTCCTTCATTCGTTGGATTCCGTACAACTTCTCACACTCTTCCCAGGTGGGTCCGGCCAGTACTCCTTCCATTTTTTGTCCGTAGGGCATAAGGTCTCCTTCTGAGAGCAAATTTTTTCTCTGAATAACATCTGCGGAAATCCCAATTTTATCGGCTGCATGGGCAATTGCACACTCCATTATAAATTTGCCCTGCGGTCCGCCGAATCCCCTAAAGGCTGTATTGGGGGGGAGATTGGTCCTGCAGCTAAAGGCCGTGGCTTTGACATTAGGGACAAAATAGGCATTGGTGGAATGAAACAAAGTGCGCTCCAATACCGCCGGAGAGAGATCTGCAGCAGCGCCGGCATTCTGGTAGTGGGCTACTTCGTACGCCAAAATTTTTAGGTCCTTCGACAGCCCGATTTTGTAATCAGAAGAATAGGGGTGTCTTTTACCTGTCATCAACATATCGTCCATCCGGTGCATTGAAAACTTGACCGGTTTGTTCAATTTAAAAGCCGCCAGGGCAACCATCACAGCCCAGGCCGTTGCCTGATCCTCTTTCCCACCGAAACCACCTCCCAGTCTTTGTACGTTGACCTCCACCTTATGCATTGGTATGCCCAGCACTGAGGCAACAGTCCTCTGAACGGCGGTTGGACCCTGGGTTGAAGAGGCCACATAAATACATCCGTCCTCTCTGGGCCATGCATAGGCACCCTGGGATTCAATATAGAGGTGCTCCTGCCCATTTACATCTGCCCTGCCCTTGAATACATGAGCACACTCACTCCAGACTTTATCAGGGCTCCCGATCTCAAAAGTCCTCGGCGGCACAATAAACTGCCCTTTTTGAGCAGCTTCTCTAGGATCAGTAATTATCGGCAATTCCTCAAATTTCAACGCTATCTTTTCTCTGGCAGATCGACATAAAAATTCTGACTTTCCAACAATTAAACCAATGGGTTGGCCTCGAAAGTGCAACTCTTTCTCAGCAAAGAGAGGTTCATCGGGCACGATTCCTCCGATTTGATTTTCTCCGGGAATATCACCGTGCAAAAAAACAGCCTCAATTCCCTCCATCTGTGCGGCCTTACTGGTATCCACACATTCCAGAACAGCATGAGCAACAGGAGAATAGAACGGGAGGGCAAAAAGAGTTCCCTGAATCTCCTGAATATCGTCCAGGTATACAGATTTTCCTCTTACGTGATTATGGGCATCAATATTTATCATACCAATTCTTCCATTTTGATTGTTTTGGGAAAGAGATGAATGAAATGCGCAAAAAACAAACGACTTGCCAATAGTCGCTTGTAGTCGGCACTCCCCCTGGCATCGCTGATGGGACTGATCTCATTCTGCAGTAGTAATTCTGCTGCGACTATATTTTCGGGATTGAGTTTTTTTCCGGAAAGGAAAGCAGAGGTTGCTCTTAAGTATAGCGGCACAGCACTTACACCACCCACTGAAAGATCTATGCCAGTTATGGTATCCCCTTCCAAATCCACTTTGATGGCGGTGTTCACACTTGCAATATCCAAATACTGACGTTTGCACACTTTCTCAAAGTGAAACTTTTCAGTACCAGGTAAGGAGACAAAAATACGGCTGATGATTTCTCCCGGCTTGAGGTCTGTTTTCTTATAGTCAAAATAAAAGTCTTTCAGCAGGACCTTTCTCAGGCTACCCTCCTGATTCTCTATCTCCAATTCGGCGCCAAGTGCAAGCAGTACGATGGTAAAATCACCAATGGGTGAAGCATTGACCAGGTTGCCGGCTATGGTTCCAATATTTCTAATGGGCTGTGAAGATATCAGCTTCATATAATCGTACCATCCGGGAATGGCGTCAATGAATTCAACTGACTTCATCAGATCTGTAGCTGTTGCGGCCTTGTCAATAATTACTTGCCCATTCCGGAATTCGATCCTTGGATTGCTCTCATCTCTTGCTAAAAGTGCAATTTCCATGGTTTGGAGTCTATCGTGCATCTGCACATAAACATCAGTGCCGCCCCCTACAGGCTTTCTTCCGTTTGTCATGATTTCCGGTGGATTGATATTATTCAATCGACTGGCAATGCCAAGAAAATATTCCGGAACAAACCCCTTACTGACCAGCGAGTTCAAGCGAGGTCCGGGGCCACAATTTGCCAATTCAGAATCTATACGCTCTGCTGCTCGCTCAATCGATTTGTAGCCGGTGCATCTACAAATATTACCGTCAACCGCATCTTTTGCAGATCGGTATAGCTCTTTTTGTGGGTTCAAGACATACCCACATAGAGAAACTACAAAGCCAGGAGTGCAAATTCCACATTGAGTCCCTGAAAAATCAACCATCGCCTGTTGTACTCTGTTCAGGTTTTCCATATTGAGGCCTTCTACAGTGACGATGTGTTTTCCATGCGCATTGCCAAGGGGTGTAAGGCATGAGGTCGCACTTTCATAAAATACTTCATTCCCGATACTCCTTCCAATGAGCACCGTACAGGCTCCGCAATCCCCCTCGCGACATCCTATTTTGGTGCCCCTCAAATTGGCCCTGTACCGAATGTAATCCAACAAAGTAAATGAGGTAGGTTCAATGGTCCTCACCAACTCCCCATTGAGGATGAATTCTGTCATTGGTTTCAT
>REEI01000033.1 GCA_007695145.1 Saprospirales bacterium
ATGACTTGTACACAATTTTTGCTTCTCATCAATCAAGTCCTTTTTGCTATTGAATAGTTATCTCAAGTTTTCCCTTACTTTTTGTCTTGATGCTTCGATAAACTCAGCACAAGTGCAAAAAGTAACAAAAAAATCAAGGCTGTCAAGTATTTGGCTTTTGGCGGTTGGCTGTCTGGGCCCATGGGAAAAAGATGAACATTAGGCAGGGAAGGGGTTATTGAAATTCGAAAACCTTAAGGCTCTTAAACTTTGCTTCCACTATTCAATTGATTGCTTTGATAACCTTCATCATTCAAGCTTATTATTTTTTAGCCTAATTCGATAGTTAGATTGTATTTATTGGGTTCTTCTTACTTTTTGTTTTGAAAAGTAAAAAAAACAAAGCTGCCAGGTATTTGACTAATAAAATACCTACCCTACACAAAGGCTTTCAAACGTTTGCCTCGTACTAAATGTAAGTGAATTATAGGCCACCCAAAATCCCATTGGATTCAAAAGATTGAAAACTGAATCTGATGAGAAAATTTCTATTGACTTTTGAAAGAGTTATACATCCCCTGATAATGTCTGCTGAAAAATTAAACCTAATTAAAGGTCAGTGGTTTATAGGTCATAAAATTCTACATGGCCTGCTATACCTGGAATCATATGGCAGGTAAGGTTTATGGGAATAGAAGTTAATCAGTTGGCAGCCGACTTAAAGCAGGCAGAAAATCAAGAGCTTATGAAACTATTGCTAATTATAATTTTCACCCTTGGATTGAGTAGTGAGGTAATGTCTACCGGGCTGCAAACTCAAACTGGGAACATGTCGGAAAACCGAAATGAAATGACAGAAGAAAAGGATTTGCTCAAAAACTACGCCACCTACAATCGATGGGCCAATGAACGATTTGTGGAGTGGCTCAGAGGAGCTAATGAAGAACAAATGGAGATGGAAATAGAATCCAGTTTCAACTCGCTAAAAAAAACCTTGCTTCACCTCTGGAATGCAGAATTTGGGTGGCTAAGTACCCTAAAGGGAGAGAGCTGGGGCAGCCCGCCGGGTCGCGATTATGAGGGGTCATTGGATGAACTTTTCGAGGGTTTTCTCACCACTTCCAGAGCCTTTGAGGATTTTGTACTGGGTCTTGAGCAGGAAACTTATCGCGAGGGGAGACCGCTAGGAAGCGATGGGGTACCTACCACTGTAGAGGATATTGTGTTGCATGTATTCAACCACGCAACCTACCACAGAGGTCAACTCATAACTCTGGGTAGACAGGCAGGTCTTACTCAACCTCCAAGAACTGACTACATATACTTTATTAGAATTTCTCATTAGATAATTGCCCTTAGGTCGGCTGCTTATAAAGTAATAGAGCACAAAATTTAATCATTTTTCCCTTGTACATCAATAACTTAAAATACTACTCCATTTCTCATCAATAAAATCCTTAATGGTGTTAATGGGTATCTCGCGTTCATTCGGTTTTCCCTTACTTTTTGTCTTGATGCTTCGACATGCTATTAGCAGTAGTACTTCGAAAAGCAGCACAGGCACAAAAATTAACAATCCACGATGACTTTTAGGGCAAGGGTGCAATGAATTTGACTGAATATTGAGTCAGACCCATTCATTTCCCTGACTATCCACCACAGCTTCTTTGCTCGCATAAGAACCATCCCCAATGGTTTTTAGTTACTCATAAGTAAAGTAAAAACTGCAATTTTTGAAAAAAGTAGCTGTAATAGGTAGTGGAGTAGCAGGTGTAGCCATTGCAGCGAGGTTGGCTGCCAGGGGGTATAATGTAACCGTATTTGAAAAAAATCTCTGGCCGGGGGGAAAGCTGTCCGAAGTAAAAGTAGGTGACTTCAGATTTGATGCGGGGCCTTCTCTTTTTACCATGCCGCAATGGGTGGATGAGATTTTTACAGTAGCCGGAGAAAATCCAAGGGAGCATTTTAACTATCACAGGCTACCGGTGGTTTGCAAATATTTTTGGCAAAATGGCAAAACTTTGGATATAAGACAGGATATGGGAGCTACTGCCGCAGAAATGAGCGCCACCTTTGGTGAAAGTCCTGATGCACTGACCAAATACCTCAGTAAAAGCAGTAAAAAATACCGCCTTGCAGGTGAAATATTTCTGCAGCAACCGCTCAATCGATTCAAAACCTGGTTGAATTGGAAAACAGTTCGAGCATTGAAATACCTGCCGCATTACGACCTCTTTAAAAGTCTTCATTCTTGCAACGATAGTCATTTTAGGTCTCCTGAGTTGATTCAACTGTTTGACCGCTACGCCACCTACAATGGAAGTGACCCCTATCGGGCCTCCGGGATGTTTTCAATGATTCCACATATAGAGATGAACGAAGGGGCCTGGGCCCCAGAAGGTGGGATGATCGAAATCGTAAAATCCCTGTATCATCTGGGGCTTCGCTGTGCTGTGAGCTATCGATTTGGCTCAGAGGTTTCGGAAATAAAATTAGAGGGGAAAAAAGTCAAAGGAGTAATATACAATGGCAACAAATTTCAAGAAGCCGATTTAGTGGTGTCCAACATGGACATCAACCTGACCTATGACAAACTGCTGCCAGGATTAAAACCACCTGCCAAACTGAAATACGAAGAGCGATCGAGTTCCGGATTCATATTCTACTGGGGGATGAATCGCACTTTCCCGGACCTGGATGTCCACAATATTCTGTTCAGTAGCGATTATAGGTCTGAATTTGAATCCATACGAAAAGGTGAGTTTTCAAACGACCCGACCATTTACATCAACATAAGCTCTAAGTACCACCCACCTGACGCACCGAATGGTATGGAAAACTGGTTTGTCATGATCAATGGGCCAAACGATAGCGGACAGGATTGGGAAAAAATAAAGAAGCAGCTAAAGAAAATTATCTGTAAAAGAGTTGAAAAAATAACCGGGGTAAATATTGAAGCCTGTATTGTTGAAGAAGAAGTACTGGACCCGTTAAAACTGGCTAAAAGGACTCTTTCCGCAGATGGGGCATTGTATGGTAGCAGTTCCAATTCGATGTGGTCAGCTTTTCTGAGACAGGCCAATCAGCACTCTAGCATAAAAAATCTATACTTTTGCGGAGGCAGTGTGCATCCGGGTGGTGGCATACCGCTCTGCTTATCCTCTGCGCGAATTGTTGATCAAATGATAAACGATGAACTCTAAAATCACTTTAAAATCCAGTATTGGTATTTTGGCTATTCTCTATTTGGTAGGGGCTGTTGGCATTGGGTACAAGCTCATTCCGGGGCTTGCAGCACTGACCTCAATTCATCTGTTAATCAGTTTTTTATTTCTCGTATTTTGGCATGAGAAAAAAAATGTAGTGTTTTGGCTCTGGCTGATGGTTGCTTACCTACTAGGGACACTGGTGGAATATCTCGGTGTACAATACGGATTTCTCTTTGGGCACTATGAATACGGCCCCAATATGCGCCCTGCCATTGCAGGAACTCCGGTCATTATTGGAATAAACTGGATACTGCTATCTTATTGTTTTACCCGGGTAGTAGCGCGTTGGGCACCCAGGAATTTCAGCTTGTTTGTAATTGCTGCGATATCTGCTACCCTAATGACAGCCTTTGATGTATTGATAGAGCCGGTTGCGATAGAATTGAACTTCTGGTCCTGGGATAATGTGCGAGTGCCACTGACCAACTATGCCGGCTGGTGGATTGTGTCGCTGGCATTGAATTTTGCCTTTGTAAAAATGGGAGTGGACAAGGGAAAGAACCCCATTGCGATATGGATACTGGCTTTTCAACTGTTTTTCTTTATCTTTGTTTATACGGTCAGAGTGGTATAATCAAAACCTTTTGATATGATGACTGTCGCGTGGTATGCTTTTATTGTTGTAATTACATTCTGTGTCATGGAATTCATGGCGTGGTTTGCACATAAATACATCATGCATGGCTGGCTGTGGGGATGGCATAGAGACCATCACGATCCTCAGTACAAGGAGGGACAGTTTTTCGAGAAAAATGATCTGTTCTTTTTGGTTTTCGCCATACCAAGTGCAACTGCGTATATTGTGGGTCTGGCTACCCCCCACTTATGGTTGCTCTTTGTAGGTATTGGCATTTCCATTTACGGCCTGATTTACTTCCTCATCCACGACGTCTATATTCACCGGCGATTCAAGTGGTTTAAACAATTGGACAGCCGCTACTCAAGGGCTATTCTCAGAGCGCATGGCAGCCATCATTCCAAAAAGACCAAAGAAGACTGCGAGTCGTTTGGTCTGCTGTTCGTTCATCCCAGGTATTTCAGCGAAGACTACAAAATGAGTAGAAAAAAAACATGAGACTGGATCAATTTCAATGATTGAATAAAATTTTTTCTCAATAGAGATGGTTATCTCTTCGTCAACTTAAATGATAATACCACATTTTTCCAAAAATTTTAATTTTGCTCCGTTTTTCAGACAATAGTTTAATTGTCGGCAATGAGAAATGGCGGTAATTCTAAAAAAAAAACCATAGATCATGATGCGAATAGGTTTATTGTTGCTGACCAATATTGCGGTCATTTTGGTGGCTTCGGTTGTACTCAGTATACTCGGCGTTGGCTCCATGCTGGATGAGACTGGAACAAACCTGGATCTTACAGGGTTGTTGATTTTCTGCTTTGTATTTGGAATGGCAGGATCTTTTGTTTCTCTGCTGCTTTCAAAGAGAATGGCCAAATGGACGACCCGCGCCAAAATAATAACACAGCCTACTAATGCTACCGAAAAGTGGTTGGTGGATGAAGTGCGATCCATGTCCAATCAGGCGGGAATAGGAATGCCCGAAGTTGCTATATTCCCTATGAAGCAAGCAAATGCATTCGCCACGGGTTGGAATCGAAACAAAGCGCTGGTGGCGGTGAGTTCGGGTATGTTGGAGCGATTCTCCAAAGAGGAAGTGAAGGCAGTGATGGGTCATGAAATTGGTCACGTTGCCAACGGAGATATGGTTACATTGACTTTGATCCAGGGAGTGGTCAATACATTTGTACTCTTCTTTTCACGAATTATAGGCTTTTTTGTCGACCGGGTGGTATTCAAAACTGAAAGAGGAGTAGGCCCCGGGTTCTGGATCACAACTATAGTAGCTCAAATTGTATTGGGTATTCTAGCAACAGCTATAGTAATGTGGTTTTCCCGAAAAAGGGAGTTCAAGGCAGATATCGCCGGCGCTCAGCTAGGAAGTCGGACAGGTATGGTAGCCGCCCTAAAGCGCCTGAAAATAGAGTCAGGGGTGCCCGATCAAATGCCTGAATCCCTCAATGCATTTGGAATCAGTCGTGGAAAGGTCCAGGGCCTGAAAAGTTTCTTTATGAGCCACCCACCTCTGGATGATCGCATTGCGGCTTTGGAAAATGCAGGGTCTCGTTTTTAGCCGCTCACTAAAGTAAGAAGGTGCGTTGATCTATTATTGAATGCTCCCAGTAAACCCCTCCGGATTCCCGGGTCCTATAGTGTAAATCCTCAATGTGGATGACCGAAATAAATACGAAGATCCGTAGAATTACTGTTGGGTGTTTTAGCTTTATCTCAGCGCAATACTGTCTTTTATGGTTTCCTTAGGTTGAATTTTAGGATAAACTAAATATTTTCTCTAAAAATCATCTCTCACCTTTCCTTGATATGAAATAAATTATAGCAGATTGAAAGCACAGTTAGAAAAGATTCCAAGAAGAAATATAGCCCGCTAGAGGTCTAATGAGCCAAAGGATAGAAGCAAAATACTCTACAGGAGTTCAATTTAGTTAGCCTCCACTCTTTTGATGTTTGCACCTAAGGCACGAAGGCGATCGTCAATTTTTTGATAACCGCGATCGATTTGGTTGATATTATAAATGGTGCTCTTACCCTCTGCAGAAAGTGCAGCTATCAACAAAGCAACACCGGCACGAATATCCGGCGAACTCATTTCAATTCCCCGGAGGGGGTATTTTCTTTCCAGTCCAATAACAGTAGCCCTATGCGGATCACACAAAATTATCTGTGCGCCCATATCAATCAATTTATCCACAAAAAACAAGCGACTTTCAAACATTTTTTGGTGTATAAGAAGACTGCCCTTAGCTTGAATAGCTGTAACCAGCACTATACTCATCAAATCGGGAGTAAAGCCGGGCCATGGGGCGTCGTAAATAGTCATTATCGAACCATCAATAAAGGTCTGAATTTCATACTGATCTTGTTTCGGGATGAAGATATCCTCGCCCCTCGTCTCTATTTTTAGTCCCAACTTTCTAAAAGTAGGCAGAATGACACCGAGTTTATCTGGCCTGGCATTAGCTATAGTTATTTCTGAAGATGTCATTGCCGCCAGACCAATAAAGCTGCCGATTTCTATCATATCCGGCAATACCTTGTGTTCAGTGCCCTTTAAGCGGGTGACTCCGGTTACTCGCAACAAGTTGGAACCCTGCCCTTCGATAATAGCCCCCATGGCAGTGAGCATGCTGCAGAGTTGTTGTATGTAGGGTTCACAAGCTGCGTTGTATATTGTGGTAGTCCCATCGATGAGACTTGCTGCCATCAAAATGTTGGCCGTTCCGGTAACACTGATTTCGTCCATCAAAATAAAACCACCCTTCAATCCGGAAGCGTCAAGTAAATATGTTTTTTCAACAGCATCGTAGCGGAATTCTGCCCCAAGACTCCGAAAACCGAGGAAGTGTGTGTCCATCCTTCTACGGCCAATCTTATCCCCTCCCGGTTGTGGGAGAAATGCCATTCCAAAACGAGCCAACATCGGCCCCATCAGCATTACAGATCCGCGAATTTTACTTGCATTCTTATGGTAAGTTTCTGTCTTTGTATACTCCAGATCAATTTCTGATGCTTCAAAACTGTAGGTGTCCTCAGCCAACCTCTCCACCTTTACCCCTAGTCCGCGGAGAAGGTCAATCAATCTCACCACATCCAGAATATCTGGAATATTCGAAATCACAACCCTTTCCTCTGTCAACAATACCGCACAAATTACTTGTAGTGCTTCATTTTTTGCTCCTTGTGGACTAACAGTTCCATTCAAGGAGTGACCGCCTTCCACTTCAAATGCCTGATAACTCATGAATCAATTATTTTTAAGGTGTAAATATATTAAGATTTTTATTAATCTATTATGTCGAAAAGATTAATTCTCAAAAAATGGAATAGCACAGCAATGAATGGAGGATTCACCTAAAGAAATGATCGAAATTTGGCCTTGAAGAACTCTGTCTGGTCCTTCAATTGCTTTTTATCCATACTTTTCTAAGGGGACTGAGAAGAAATTGGACTCCATAGCAATGTATGACCACGCCTGCATGTGGAATGCCTGATGCTAAAAGCAGGCAACAAAAACCGGCTGCTCCAAAATTTTAGAAGTTCCCAGCCTGAGGATTTTGTCTGAATCCGGTTTTTCTAGCTTCTTTAAACCTGAGAGGCCAAACCTGAAAAAAAATCCGAATTTATCTTCTTTTCCTTCTTTTCTTTCGAGTTTGGATAACGGGATTTTTGGGTTTTTCCTTTCTCACCGTCTTGCTGGAGCTAAGGGCATCCAGGTAAAGATTATCGGGTATACTGATTCTTCCCTGGCTGAGATTCCGCAGATCCTCGAGGATGATTTCATCAGAAACATAGTGTTCGGGATTCCAGGTTTTGTATGCCAGTTTCATGTACGAGCCTATGATAACTAAATACTGTACCTGTTTTTCCCGGTCGGTTTCTTCAGCGGTTTTATCTACGAGTTTTTGGATGTAATTGCCATAGTGGCGATATTTAATCCTCGACTTATTGTATGCGGGTTTCTGAGGGTGTTTGCGCACAGATTCAGGAGTGGGTATGATCCCGTTTGGAGGAGTTAGTTCAATATCGAAATCAGCTATCCTGAAAAGGTGATTCCAAAGTCTTTCGGTAGTTTCTGCCCCCGGTTTGTTATTAGGATTCAGTGAGTACATCAATTTAATGATTTCCTCAGCATGTGCCTGTCTTAAATCATCATCCTTTATCTTTTTGAGATGCGTAATCAGTCTTTGCACGTGGCGTCCATACTCGGGGATGACCAGTTTTTCACGTTGTGAGTTGTATTGCATTTTTAGTAATTTATTCTATTCAACAGTTACAGATTTAGCAAGGTTTCGGGGTTGATCCACATTACACCCTCTCATCACAGCTACGTGATAAGAGAGCAACTGCAATGGCACAACCGAGAGAAGGGGTGTCAATGGTTCAATGGTTTTAGGTATTTCTATAGAGTAATCTGACAGTTCTTTAATTTGTCGGTCTCCCTCACTGATTATGGAAATCACCATTCCTTTGCGAGCTTTCACTTCCTGCACATTGCTAACAATTTTGTCGTAGGCACTCATATTGGTAGCCAGTACAATAACAGGCATATTCTCATCAATCAGGGCAATTGGGCCGTGCTTCATTTCCGCTGCCGGATAACCCTCCGCATGGATGTAAGAAATTTCTTTGAGTTTCAGCGCCCCCTCTAAAGCAACGGGGAAATTATATCCCCTACCGAGATAAAGGGCATTTGATGCATCCTTTATTGTTTCAGCTATGTCTTTAATCACTTCATCTTTTGCGAGGATATTTCGCACCTTATTCGGTATTTCCGAAAGTTCTCTAATCAATTCCTGGTAGTAGGCATGGTGCAGAGTTCCCTTCGCCTTGGCGAGCTGAATGGCCATCAGAGACAATAAAGTCAATTGGGCAGTGAAGGCTTTAGTGGAGGCCACTCCAATTTCAGGTCCTGCGTGAATGTAGGATCCTGCATCGGTTACCCTGGCTATAGATGATCCGACAACATTTACAATTCCGTAAATGAGCGCACCCTTTTCTTTTACATGTTGGATAGCTGCAAGGGTATCTGCTGTTTCCCCGGATTGAGAAAGCGCCACGACCACATCACCCGAATTAATAACCGGGTTTCTGTATCGCAATTCGGAGGCGTACTCCACCTCTACCGGAATTCTCGCAAGACCCTCGATCAGGTATTCTCCAATTAATCCTGCATGCCAGGAGGTGCCGCATCCTGTGATGATCAACCTATTCGCTTTAGCCATGCGATCCAAATAAGGTTCCAGTCCACCAAGTCTCGTCCATGCTTCCTTCGCATTGAGACGACCTCTCATGCAATCGGCTATAGTTTCCGGCTGCTGGTGAATTTCCTTGAGCATAAAGTGGGGAAAACCACCCTTTTCCAATTCTTCGAGTTTCATATCCAACTCGACTATGGAGGGTTTTTGAGGTTCATTTTGAAAGGACTTAATGGCGAGTTTCTTGCCGGGTTCAAGTACGGCTATTTCCTCATCTTGAAGGTAAACTACTGCCTTGGTATGTTCAATCAATGGGGTGGCGTCGCTGGCCACAAAAAACTCATCATTTCCTAAACCGATGACCAGGGGGCTCGCTTTTCTAGCAACAACAATCTTTTGGGGTTCATCCTGATCAATCACGACTATGGCATAAGCACCAACCACTTTTTCAAGAGCCAGTCTAACGGATTCTTCAAGGGGCACCCGGTAGCGGGTTTTGTACTCTTGAATCAGATGAACCAGCACTTCAGTATCTGTCTCACTAACAAAAACATGTCCCAATTTGATGAGGGCTTTGCGCAGTGTATCACAGTTTTCAATTATTCCATTATGCACCAGTGCAATTTTACCATCCCGGGAGGAATGCGGATGAGCGTTGACATCATTGGGTGCACCGTGAGTGGCCCATCTGGTATGGCCGATTCCACTGGTTCCGTGGGGATCAATTTTTTGAGTGACCTTTAAAAGCTCCGCGACCTTTCCTTTCTTCTTAATTACTGTGAGATTGTCGTTCGCAACTGCGATACCGGCACTGTCATACCCCCTGTACTCCAATCGCTTCAGACCATTGATCAGAATAGGATAGGCATTCTTCTGTCCTACATAGGCTACTATACCACACATCTTTCCATGTATTTATCTTGTGTAGATCACTCGCAATTCGACCGGCAAATCAGGATGAGCAGGTCCATAATATAAACTTCTGGCCGGGTTACCCAGTCGGGATCGGGGATTGATCAATAATCGCGTCTTATCATCTTTTTTCAGAGCTCTTTGCAAGTGGCCGGTTATATTCATCCCAAATACGGGTACGGTATCATTTTCAATGACTTCTGAAGACCTAATCCCTCCAAAAATACCGGATCCCGGTCTACCCTGCTCAAACTGCAGATCCTCGATAAAAGGTTGCGCACCATCCTGTTCGATTGAACGCAAAGCCAGGGCATTCAAGTCCGGTACAAAGCCACCTCCTTGCGGTCTTTCATTGAGGAATATTTTCATTCTGGCCTGATTAATTACGGCACCTCTGAGGTCTTCCATGCCAGCTATTTCCAATTCGGTGCCTAGTCCGGATATGCCCTGAACTGCGATAACACTATCCTGCCACTGGTTGATTAAGGGCGCTAGCGAGCCTATTGTATGATCGTGCTGATAAACCTGAGCCCGGAGAGCGAAACCGGCTTCCGGCACATATCTACGCACTCGATTCTCTCCATTGGCCCTGTAATAAACCGCTACTGCAGATGCAGGAGAAGCCGGATCTATCCCAATTAGAGAACCATCTCCCATCGAGGATCTCAAATATATACCTCCGAAATTTGCCAGGAACAATGAGTCACTCTGCACAGATATAGTATCGAGGCTCAAAAGTTCTGCTCCCAGTTCCCGAAGAAGTTCAATTCTAAATTGGGGCACCAGTTGAACAGTATCCGGGTCTGACTCTTCGTCTTCCGGATCCAATATTCGAGTAATGGGAGTATTTGGCTTGGGGAGAAAATTGTGAATACTGCCCAGGGGCTCCATGGATATTGGAAAAACATGGTTGGAAAAGTAAGCACCAAAGCGATCTACATAATCAGTAATCCTCAAAACTTCAATGGACATGGGCAGGGTGCTGTCTCCAAAAAACAAGTTCGGATTATAGGCCATAGACAAAACAACTGAGTCAACCTCAATAACCGAGGAGGTATCGACTGCTCTATTCACATTGATCAATTGAAGAGCTACTTCTGCCCGTGATCGGCCAAAAAACTCATCAAAATGGCTTCCCAGGTGAAAATTATTGCTTAGAGGACCGGCATCGTACACTAAAATAGAATCAGTAGTTACGATTTTGGCTCTGAAATCAAAGTCTTTTTGCACTTCCGAGTTTATCAGATCGTCTTCGAGCAATTCTGATCCCACAAATGAAGGGTCGTTACATGCAAAGTGGATAAGAACAAACCCGAGCAGCAGGAGAAAAAGGATTCTAATCGTCATTCAGTATCAGATGTTTTAGAAAGAGGGAGTTTACTATATGCCCAATGAACCGGATTTGAATTTAGATGCTTACTGTATTCTTTGGTTCAAAATCCGGTCAAACTTTCAAGTCAGTATTCAAAGCTAACGAAAGTTTTAAAACTTTAGTCCTCTAGAAGTTCATTATAAAAGGAGATGTACTGCTCCAAAAGATCGGACATCTCAGTATAGTCCAAATTCCTGACTTTATCAGATTCATCAAGTTTCAAGCCATTTTCACTTTCAGTGCGTCTTGCAATCGCGATATTATCTGCATACTCCAAAACTCCATCGATCAGGTTAATTGAGCCATTCTTCTTAAAACTCATCAAGTCTTCTTCTTCGAGATTATTGATTTGAGCTTTTTCTAAAAAGTCATCATTAAATGAATCGGCGTAATTGTTTGGATATGCGGAAAAAATGACTTTGCTCTTCTGAAAGAGAGGTTCAGTTTTGTAAGCCCTTTTGATATAAACAGGCATGAGGCTTGTCATCCACCCATGGCAATGGATAATGTCGGGAGGCCAGCCAAACTTCTTCACAGTTTCAATGACACCTTTGCAAAAGAATATCATTCTCTCCTGATTGTCGTCAAATGGCTTGCCTTTGTTGTCCTCAAAAATCTGTTTCCGCTTGAAAAACTCCTCGTTGTCGAGAAAATATACTTGAAGGCGGGCACCAGGCAGGGATGCAACTTTAATAATCAGTGGGTAATCGTCGTCATCGACGATAATATTCATACCGGAAAGCCTGACCACTTCGTGAAGTCTATGTCTTCTCTCGTTTATGGTGCCGTAGCGCGGCATCAAAATTCTCACCTCGTTGCCGGATTCCATAGCTTTTTGGGCCAACTCCCTTAAGATACCCGATATTTCAGTCAAATCGGTGAATGGGTTCATTTCCTGGGTCACATACAGAATCTTTTTCTTGCTCATAATCCTTCTCAACTAATTATACAAAAATGCACCAATCGGGATTGCGGTTTAAAGCTCAATAGCTCAAATCGACAAAGGATACTAGGTCTGCCCAAAATGGTTGGGACCTGCTTCAATTGAGATTTTGACTAAATAGTTCGGAAATACGGCCTTAATCAAAGCTGTCCCTGCAGCTATTCCCGTTTAGTACAGGAATGCAAAGATACAATTATTTTTTGACTTGGGAATATATTTGGCTTTGGACTAAAAAGCAGTCTTATGCCCTGCGTCTTTATTTCTGATTTCATTATTTTCCAAAAAATCTCATCAAGGTTTTAGAATATTGAGTTGCATAAAGTAGAACACAAGGTCTCGCCCCAGCTACTTTATTGATGAATTTCCCTATCTATTCCAAACAACTTATGGTCCAATGAAAACCTGTCTGATCCACTGAGGAGGACAAAAAGTGCAGTCAATAACATGCTGAGGTCCAATCTGACTCTGTGAGCAAATCTCCAGAAGTCACCATCGACCAAATCCGGCACTTTAGTGGTGAAAATTGCAACCAGCATAATTACAATTAAGGGAACGGCTGCAAATCTTGAAAACAACCCAAGCAGCATCAATAAGGCGCACAAAACTTCAAAGAATCCAACAAAATAGGCGGTGAATTCGGGTGAACTATACCCCATGTCCTCAAATCTCCCCGGACCCATTGTCTCTGGAAAGATAAACTTCTGCAGGCCGGCTACAAGGAATACATAGCCAAGTATTAGACGAACGATAAAGAACCACTTATAATCATTGGTTTTCAATAAGTCTGAAGTTTTCATAGTTTATATTTTTAATAAGAATGAATACGCGTCAAAAATACAAAAATCTTATTTACTGATGTTACTCATGAATGTAATGGCCATAAAATCTGTGGTTTATATAGCAACAAAAGCTTCAAATGCATTACTTTTTACTTGTATATCCATGACATTTACCCAATTTTTGCTTCCCGTAAATCAAATCTTTACTGGTATTATTAGATTTAAAGCATATACTGGCGTATGCTTACTTTTTGTCTTGATACTTCGATAAATTCGGCACAAATGCTTCGACAGGCTATTAGCACAAGTGCTTCGATATACAACAAAAGGATAAAAGGTAACAAAAAAACAAGGTGGGTAAGTATTTGGCTAAAAAATGGTTTCCCCACCTAAAATTTGACAAACTCAGTTGATAGCAGTTCCCTGGCAATAGCATTTGGTCTCATGTTTAATTGATTATATGTTCACTATTCCAGATTTTGTTTGGTAGTCGAACTGGTATCGCCTTCAGACACTATTAAATTTTAAACCCTAAGTATTCATGAAAATTTTGATTACAAGGCAAGATCGCGTCACAAATGCGATGTACTGAACCTGCCGAAATTGTCACTGGCAACACTCGATTCATTCCATTCATAAAGTAATGCGAAACTTAAAGAATTAAAACAGCTATTCAAATTTTCCCAAAATCCCCATATCAAAGTACCTGTTTGCTTTCAGTCAATTCTATCGAGCAGAGGTTCTATGGGGACATTTACACATCTGAAATGGCCCTCAGGACATTTTTTACGTCCGTGGATACCACAAGGTCGACAAGAGAGTCTTTCGTTTGTTTCAGCTACAAAGGAATTGTCAGATAGGGGATAAAAACCAAAGCCCGGAATGGTAGAGCAAAATACTGCTGAAACTGGTGCATTCATTGCAGAAGCGATATGCAGTGGGGCCGAATCATTTACAAAATTCATTTTGGCATTTTCCATCAAAGCAGCCACTTCCAGCAGGCTGTAATCGCCGGCACAATTGATGGTCTCTCCAAAAGGGTCTTTGGCGGCTATTCTGTTGCAAAGTTCGCGGTCATCGTCTGAGCCTATCAACAGTACATCTATATCGCCGGGTTTCATCGAGAGCAGCAAAACCCAGTTTTCAATAGGCCATTGTTTGGTATACCATTTTGAAGCTGGAGCTATGCATATATAGGGTTTATTTCTAAAAGCCTTTGCATAGTCCTGATGAGAGGGATAGAGTTTGGGTTTTTCTGGCTTTCCATCGGTTATTTCTGCCAGCAGTGTCAGGTTTCGATCCACTTCATGCAGCATACTTTCGGGTTCAATCCGGTAGGCGTACTTTTTGTGGTAGAAAAAAGAAAGTGGGTTTCTATCAAATCCAATGATCATATTTGCTCCGGACAGTACGGATAGCATCCCTGAGGTAAAAAATCTGTGCAAATTGATGACCAAATCGTACTGCTCGTCCTTTATCTGTTTTTGAAGGTTCCAAAAACTATCCCATTTTGCGGACTTGTCGAAGGTCATTACTTTCCTCAAGTGAGGGTGATTCTCAAAAATCGCCTGATTGCCTTTCCGAAGCAAAAAGTCAATTTCAATTCCGGGAAAACTCTTGTGAAGTTTTTCAATGACCGGTGTGGCGAGAATGACATCACCCAGAAATGCAGTTTGGATTACCAGAGCTTTTTCCATGACCTGAGTTAAAGACAGGAAACAGCCAGCATCCTTTTGAGTTCAACAAAGCAAATGAAAAGCTCAGTTGCCGGAGCTGGAGGGATCGTAAATTTGAGGAAGGCTGAACTCGCCATCGTCCCTTAAAAAGACAGCCAATTTTTTCCTGCCTTCAAAAAGCTCCAGTTTATTCTCCCTTATTCGGAAACGGTCGGTTCTCTCCAGCGCTTCAACCAATGCGTACTCCAATTGCATTTCTTCGCACATTTTTCTGGAGGCAATCACATTGGAAAAGCTGAGGTCGGTCCCACTTATTTCATATTTTGCAGCCAGTTGGTTACAACCTGCAAAAGCCATGGCAGTCCCGTGCATGGTACTCGGCAGCATCAGGTGATTGGGTTGCAAAGTATCGTTATCAACATTGCGATTCCCATCCACCTCATCTAAAAGCCAGCGTTGATCCATTATCATAGCCTGTTGTTGTTCAGGAGACAACTGTTCCCCGCAAGCAACAAAAACCAACAAAGAGAATAAAACCAGGTGGCTAGTCAAATACTTTACTGAAGCATTCATTGAAATAAATTTTTAGACTTGGATGCAAAGTTAAGTACATCAGATTAATTTTAAGTCGTCTTCAACCTTTTAAAGCAAAGCTTCCCACAAATTAATTTCTCCTGCCGGAACCCGAGCGTCTGCCGGGATTTTTTCTCCTATTGAATCCGGGTACATTTTTGTTAGAAGCAGCCTTGGGAGGCTCCTCAACATCGGTCAACGGAAAGGGATGATTGTCAATCACCGGGATATTAATGCCAATGAGCTTCAATATATCTTTCCACTCAGAGAGTTGGCTAGCATCGCAAAATGAAATGGCCATTCCACTTTTACCGGCTCTTCCGGTTCTGCCAATCCTGTGAACGTAAGTTTCGGGCACATCGGGCAAGTCAAAGTTAAATACATACTCAAGTTCGTCTATGTCAATACCTCTTGCAGCAATGTCAGTTGCCACCATAATACTTATGCGTCCGGATTTAAAATCATTGAGGGCCTTTTGCCGGGCATTTTGACTTTTATTTCCATGAATGGCCGCAGCATTAAAACCGGATTTAGACATAAAGCGTGCGACCTTATCCGCGCCGTGTTTGGTCCTTGTGAACACAAGGGCAGAGCCGATTTCAAACTCCTTTATCAAATGCAGCAACAACTTGCGTTTGTCGGATCGATTGGTATAATAAAGGCTTTGGTCAATTTTTTCGACTGTAGTAGCAGGCGGGGTCACTTCTACTCTAGCCGGATTGTGCAACATGGATGCAGCGAGTTTCTTTATTTCATCCGGCATGGTGGCCGAGAAAAGAAGGGTTTGCCTTTTGGCAGGAAGGTGCTTAATTACCTTCCTCACATCGTTGATAAATCCCATGTCAAGCATGCGGTCAGCTTCATCCAAAACAAATATTTCCAACTGATCGAGGGCAATATATCCCTGTCCCATCAGATCCAGGAGTCTGCCGGGAGTTGCTACAAGGATGTCAATTCCTCTCTTCAAATCGCTTACTTGCTTGTTCTGAGAAACCCCACCAAACACCACCATGTGTCGAAGCTTGAGGTACTTTCCGTAAGATTTGAGGCTCTCTTCAATCTGTATTGCAAGTTCTCGAGTTGGAGTGAGAATCAGTGATCTAATCGCTCCTCTTCTCGGTGGATTTTGGCTCAATAACTGTAAAATCGGGATGGAAAAGGCTGCGGTTTTTCCGGTGCCTGTTTGTGCACATGCTATAATATCCCTCTCTTTCAGAAGGTGTGGTATTGCTTGTTGCTGAATGGGTGTAGGTTGGGTATAACCCTCCTCTTTTAAACCCCTGAGGATGGGATCAATTAAATTTAAACTGGTAAATGTCATAAAAAAAATTTGTTGTAAAATTCCTGAAAGTCAGGAGGCTGAGATGGGTGTATTCGTTCTGTATTTTGCGCAAAGGTAAGAAAATTATTGTTGTCATAGCAACAATCTTCGCAATTTACTTTAAATTTTGGCATGTTCGGCATGAAAAATGACTTTTACAACTATCTTTACAACTGTCCAAATTGTAAAGTATGGGAATAATACCTGATTCGATAGATAGATATGTGAAGTTTATACGGTTTGTCGTAAATCACTGGAACAGCGATATATTTAGCCATGGTGCAAATAGGGTGGTAGCAGGTGAGATGGAGTCCGATGGTCAGGGAGTAGATTATGAAAAGCCGAAAGAATTAGCGGAGGATCTAAAATCGATGGGGCCGACCTTTGTAAAGCTCGGACAATTGCTTTCTACCCGTCCCGATCTTCTGCCCGATCACTATCTGGATGCACTTTCTGAACTCCAGGATGATGTGGACTCAATCCCCTTTGAGGATGTCCGGGAAATAGTCGAGGAGGAAATAGGTATGCGTATATCAAAGGCATTTAAAAGTTTTGATGAAAACCCTTTGGGAAGTGCCTCTATCGGACAGGTGCATAAGGCTGAACTTCACGACGACAGAAAAGTAGCGGTAAAAATTCGCCGCCCGGGAATAAAAAAGAGCTTTCTAGAAGACCTGGACACGCTAAAAGAGGTTGCGAATATTGCCGTAAAACATATAGGTGCTGCCAGAAAATACGCACTGGATGAAGTCCTGGAGGAGTTCAGATTTATGTTAATAAACGAACTGGACTGCAATAGGGAGGCTGAAAATTTAATCGCTCTGGGAGCAAATCTCAAGAGCTTCAAAAACCTTTTCGTTCCCCAACCTGTGAATGACTTTTCCAGTTCCAGAATATTGACGATGGACTATGTAGATGGTAAGAAGGTCACTGATTTGGGGCCTATGAAGATGTTGGAAACAGACTTTACCGACGTTGTCAATGAGCTGGTTGAAGCCTATCTGAAACAAATTGTCCTGGACGGATTTGCCCATGCTGACCCTCACCCCGGCAATATCCATCTCACCAAAAATAACCAATTAGCGCTCATGGACCTGGGTATGGTCGCTCGTTTTTCAGGACAAATCCAGGAGAGTATTCTAAAGTTGATGGTTGCCATCAGTCAGTACGATGGAGGTGAAGTCGCAAACGCTCTTCTTGAAATGAGCAGATATGACGAGTCCGCTGATATAGATGCTTTTAATAAGAAGATTACACGCCTTGTCCTGGACAATCAGAACAGAAAGGTGAAAGACATGCAGACGGGCCGTCTAATAATACAAATGAATCGCATTGCCGCAAATTCAGGTATAAAAATAGCTGTTGAGTTGAATATACTCGGAAAAATACTGCTCAACATGGATAAAATCGTCTCAACGCTAAGTCCAAATTATGATTTGCAGGAGACAATCAGTACAAATGTGGAGAGGATGATGATGGAAAAGGTAAAGTCGGAGCTGAAGCCACGCAATTTCTTTTCAAGGGCACTTGAGGCCAAAAGGCTGGCTGAAAATCTGCCTGAAAGGCTGAACACCATTTCCCAAAATCTCGCAGAGAATAAGTTTGAGATAAAAGTCAAAGCCATAGATGAACAAAGTCTCACCTCCGGTTTCCAAAAGGTGGCCAACAGGATAACCCTGGGCCTGATAATTGCATCACTAATTATAGGGGCTGCATTACTCATGAGGGTACCGACTAGCTTCACCATTCTCGGTTACCCCGGCATCCCCATACTTTTGTTCCTATTTGCTGGCATCATTGGTATGGCATTAATTGTGAATATTATCCGGAAGGACGATGATTTTTAATGGGTAGAGTTTTGAATGGATGATTTGAAGAATTGCAATTTGAACAAAGCGATCAATGACCATTCATCCTTACCCATTCTCCTACAAAATTTCTGAGTTTTATGGCTCAATTTCTGGGCTATTCTGCCAATCATATTTTTCCGTATTATTGTAGCAAATTAATAGACTATGAAAAAATTGATGTTATTGCTGATTTTTCTGGCAAACTTCTCCATTTTAAACGCCACTAATGACTCCCTTTGGAATTTTCAAACCTTTGCATTAGTTGAGACCTGGGTGGATGCTCAGAGAGAATTTGAAAGGCTTCCGGGGATTTCCCTGGTAGTTATTGAAGATGGGGAAATGATCTGGAGTGCTGCCATGGGTTACTCCAATCTGCAGGAAAGGAAAAGAGCAGAAACCTCCACTCTATATAGTATTTGCTCTATTTCAAAGTTATTCACCTCTATTGCTGTGATGAAGTTGTATGAAGAAGGAAAGTTGAGATTAGATGATCGGGTGGAGGATTTGCTGCCCTGGTTTGATCTTAAACAAGTTCACGAGAAAAGTGGTCCTCTTACTGTTAGAAGGATTTTGACTCACTCTTCAGGACTTCCTCGCGAGGCCGATGCCCCCTACTGGACTGGTCCAGACTTTCCCTTCCCGGACATGTCAACCATTATTGATCGTCTAAAAAACCAGGAGACACTTTATCCTGCGGCCAACTTTTTCCAATACAGCAATCTGGGCATGGCTTTACTTGGTGCAATTGTCGAGGAGGTGAGCGGTGAAAATTTCTCCACCTATGTGGAAGAAAACATACTACAACCGCTGGGCCTGGAACACACTTTTACCTCCATGCCTGAAAATCTACACGGGAATCGCCTTGCTTATGGATACGGTGCTCTCAACAGGGAGGGGGATCGAGAACCAATGCCTTTTTTCGATGCGAAGGGTCTGGATGCTGCAGCGGGATTTGCTTCTTCCGCAAAAGATCTGGGCAAATTTGCATCCTGGCAATTAAGACTTTTGGAATCTGATAAGGCTGAAGTGCTAAAACCATCTACCCTGGACTACATGCATCGAGTTCACTGGACGGATCCTGATTGGAGTACCACCTGGGGGCTGGGGTTTGTGGTGACGCGCGATGGTGCCGGTGCTACCATGGTTGGGCATGGTGGGAGTTGTCCGGGCTATCGTTCGGGACTTTCCATTTTTCCATCTGAAAAATCTGCTGTGGCAGTGATGATCAATGCCGGCGGGACGAATCCTGGTCTTTACATCAATGGGATCAGGGGCATAAGAAAGAAAACCGCAGCATCAAGGCAATCACTCACCGTTGAAGAGGACGAAACCTGGCCGGATTTCAGCGAATACAATGGATTCTACCAGGGGCAGCCATGGGTGAGCGAGATGTATATCGGTGCTCTTGGGAATGGTATAGTCCTCATGACATTTCCGGCCAATGACCCAGCTTCGGCCATGACTGTTTTTAAAAAGGTGGGTGAGGATCGATTTGTCAGAATGCGGGATGATGGAGAAACTGCCGAGGAACTTGTATTTGTCAGAGATAAAGATGGAGAAATTCTGCGGTTTGAAAGACACGGTACATATTATCCAAAATTGTCCTCTAAATGACGTATTTTTGCGGCAGAGATGGGATTGCAAAAAGAGGATCCAGGAAGAGCGATCAGTCCATAAAAGACTAATAATCATGGAATTAATAATACGAAGATACAAGGCGGAGGATTTGGATGAATTGATAAACCTCTTCAAAAATACAGTTCATTCAGTAAATGCAGCGGACTACGATGAAGAACAAGTCAAAGCCTGGGCACCTGAGGAAATCGACCGCGACATATGGCATCGAAGGCTGAATCGCAATTTCAGTATTGTGGCATTTGCAGGAGGAGTAATTGTTGGCTTTGCCGTGCTTTCTCCCACTGCCAATGTGGAGATGTTGTTTGTCCACCGAGACCATCAAATGGAGCAGGTAGGTACAGAACTAATGTCAGCTATTTTCAAAAAGGCTCAAAAGGAGAGCATGAAGCAACTTACCACTCAGTCCAGCATTACTGCGAAATCCTTTTTCGAGAAGATGGGATTTCAAGAAGTAGAAGAAAGAGAGCAGCAATTGAGAGGCGTTGAACTCACAGCTTATTCAATGAAGAAAGAGTTTTGATTTGAATTATTGAGATTACTATGTTGGAAGACCGTCAATTTCAGACAGGAAATTCCGGGGGTGAGTTACTTTTTAGAGAGGAGCAAAATTTCCTCTTAGCTCTACCTATTATTGGCATTTTTATGACCTTTTTGAATCTTCTTTTCCTATATGGAATTTGGAGACAAATTTTTATGGGTCAAACCTTTGGTGACAATCCGGTAAGCGATGGTGGGTTGGTAGTTCTTTTTGTTTTTACTTTCGCCATTACCCTGCTGCTTTGGTTTTTGAGGCTTAAGACTGAAATTCGCACCGATGGAGTATACGCCCGATTCGCTCCGGTACACCGCCAATTCACCTACTTCAATCCTAGTGATTTGGAAAAGTGCTACTTGAGAAAGTACAAACCCATTAGAGAATTTGGCGGTTGGGGCTTTAGATACAGTATATCTCAGGGCGGAAAGGCTTGGAATGTTTCTGGCAATATTGGACTTCAACTTGTCTTTAAAGGTGGGAATAAACTATTGATAGGTACTCGCAAGCCGAAAAGTATCAAGCGCGCACTTGAGCAAACAGAGTGGTATTCGTCATTCCAATCCGAATGAACACCGCAGAGGGCCAGTGGTTGTATTTAAGACCAAAATGCTGAACTCATGCTGAACAAAATTGATGAAAAAATTGAGAAAACCTATTGGTACTCCAGAATGGATCAGTCTATTCGCAACTGGATGAAAGCATATGGATTAAAGTTTCTTAGGATAAGTATTGGGCTTGTTTTCTTCTGGTTTGGGATCCTTAAATTTTTTCCAGGCTTAAGTCCGGCTTATGAATTAGCTGTGAACACCATATCAGTTGCTACTTTTGGCCTAATACCTGAGAGTTCAATTATTGTAGGGCTGGCAACCTGGGAAGTGCTGATTGGGCTCGGCTTACTCACGGGAAAATTTATGCGCTTTACCTTGCTTCTACTTTTTCTCCAAATGCCCGGGACTTTCCTGCCGGTATTTATTTTTCCGGAATTAGTTTTTGTCTCAGCTCCATTTGTACCCACTATCGAGGGGCAGTACATTTTTAAAAATCTGGTTCTCATTAGCGGAGGTATTGTTCTGGGAGCATTCCTTGAAAAACACCCTACCGGTGGAGTAAAGGATCTGAAAGTCAAAACTAATAATTCATGAAGCAATGGCAGTAGTTGGTCATAAATATCCCTGAAGGATAAACCTAGATTTGTATCAATTGAATCTGCCAACAGTGGGAAGTTCAATTACATCAGGTGCCAGTAAGAGTCTTTGCTTCCATGGATGGAATGGGATGGGAATTGAAGCTTATAGATAGAGCAGACTATGTGCAACCAGGCTCTATAACTACCTCTTTAAAATTCCCATTTATCCACTCAAGTTAATGAAGGTGTCACTCAGGAGACTTCGAAAATTGACCTAATTCAAGGTGGCGAAAAGCAATAGTAGGGAGTGAAATCCCGTCACTTTTTCACCCTAATCACCCGGAAAAATCAGCAAAACCATTCATTCAAGAGTTCAGGTTTACACCAGAGCGATCTCCAGCACCTCCTTCATGGTCTTTACGTAATGGAAGGTAAGACCTTTGAGATACTCCTTTTTTATCTCCTTGACGTGTTTTTCATTCTCGGCACAGAGGATGATTTCCTTTATACCTGCACGTCTTGCAGCCAGCACTTTCTCCTTAATTCCACCTACTGGCAGAACTTTCCCTCTTAGGGTTATTTCACCAGACATAGCGAGATAGGGTTTCACCCTTCGTCCGCTGAGGGAAGAACTTATTGCCGTGAGCATGGTTATCCCGGCTGAAGGTCCATCTTTTGGAATGGCACCCTCCGGGACATGAAGGTGAATATCAGTTTTATCGAACCTATCTCGATCAATGTTGAGGTCTGCCGCATTGGCTTTGATGAAACTAAGAGCGGTAGTAGCAGACTCTTTCATTACATCCCCGAGGTTTCCGGTAAGGGTGAGTTTTCCTTTGCCTTCATTTTGCGAAGTCTCCACAAATAAGATATCACCACCAACAGCAGTCCATGCAAGCCCAATTGCCACTCCGGGAATATCAACTTCATGATACAAATCCATTTGGAATTTTTCGGGGCCGAGCATTTCGACAAGTGCCTCTTTTGTAACAGTGTACTGAGTTACATTATCCATAGCCACTTTTTTGGCAACATTTCTCATAATTGCTGCAATTACTCTGTCAAGAGCCCTCACACCTGACTCTCTTGTGTAATGCATAATGGCATATTGGATTACAGGGCGTGAAATTCGGACTCCAAATCCCTTCAAACCATGGGCTTCTCTCTGTTTTGGAATCAGGTGTTTTACTGCAATTTCAACTTTTTCTTCCGTAGAATAACCACTTATGGATATAATTTCCATACGGTCACGCAGTGCCGGTTGAATAGTCGAGATAGAATTAGCTGTAGCGATAAACAAAACTCTGGAAAGGTCGTACTCTAGTTCCAGATAGTTGTCGTAGAAGGTGTCGTTTTGTTCCGGGTCAAGCACTTCAAGCAGGGCCGAAGACGGGTCTCCTCTGAAATCCTTGCCAATTTTGTCAATTTCATCTAGAATAAAGACGGGATTGGAGGTTTTGGAACGTTTGATAGATTGCAGAATTCTTCCAGGCATTGCACCAATATAGGTCTTTCTGTGTCCGCGTATTTCAGATTCATCGTGAAGGCCACCGAAGGACATACGCACAAATTTTCGCTTCAAGGCTCTCGCCACAGATCGTCCCAGGGAGGTTTTTCCCACTCCCGGAGGGCCGACCAGGCAGATAATGGGCGCTTTCATATCACCCTTTAGTTTTAAAACTGCCAGATGCTCCAATATCCTGTCTTTTACCTTTTCCAGTCCGTGGTGATCTTTGTCCAGAACCTCCTTAACTTTTTTGAGGTCAAAAGAATCTTTACTGAATTTTTCCCAGGGGAGATCCAGTAAAAACTCCACGTAATTTAGCGTGAGCGAATACTCGGCCATTTGTGGATTGATTCTCCTCAGTTTCGATACTTCTTTATTGAAAGCCTCGCGAGCGTGTTTGGGCCATTTTTTCTTATCTGCCCTACGCACCAGTTCCTCGATATCCATACCACTGCCGGAATCTCCCAGTTCCTCCTGAATGGTTTTGAGTTGCTGATTAAGAAAGTAATCCCTTTGCTGTTTTTCGATGTCAGAGCGTGTTTTCGACTCAATCTGATCCTTTATTTCCAGTAATTGCAGCTCTTTATCCATATGTTGCAAAACCGAAGATCCCTTACTGACAAGATCGTTGTCTTCAAGTATGCCCTGTTTGGAGGAAATGTTGATATTGAGATTAGAGGCAATAAAGTTGATCAGAAATATATTGTTGGTAATATTCCTGATCATCATAATAGATTCGGTCGGGATATTGGGAGACAGTTCTATAATCCTTTTTGACTTCTCCCTCATTGATTTTACGAGAGCGGAAAACTGGATCTGATCAGACAGTGGTCTGTATTCTATTGGCAGTACTTTTCCTAGCAAGTAAGGGTCATTGCTGACCATCTCACCCAATTCGAAGCGTTTTCTTCCCTGCAGAATAGCTGTAGTTGAGCCATCCGGCATTTTCAGCAATTTAATTATTCGGGCAATGGTACCAATCTTAAAAAGATCTGCCACTCCAGGGTCTTCTACCTTTGAATCTACTTGAGTGAGCACACCAATGTAGCGGTGTTTCTGAAACGATTCCTGAAGAGCTTTAAAGGATTTGTTTCGTCCGACATTGATAGGGATGACCACTCCCGGGAAAAGTACAGTGTTCTTCAAAGCGATAACCGGTAAAACTTCCGGATATTTTTCATCCTGAGAGGGTTCCTCTTCGTCTGTTACGGAAATGATGGGTAGAAACTCGGGCTCTTCGCCCTGAGCAGTGTCAATTATAATATCTTCAAACATAAAATCATTGTTGTCTATAATCTTGTCTTTCATAGGTTGGCTTGAATCCTAAGTCATTTGTATCATCAATTTTACCACAAAATGCATCCACTGGATTTTAAAGGTTTGCAAATATACGGATCAACCACTGTGCCGCACTTCATTAGCGGCAATATTGGCAGAAAAACATTTGCGAACGGGGAGTTGATTCATTATCTTCAATACTACCTGCCAATACGTCAGGCCAATACTGGTTCTCCATTTGATATAGCTGCTAATTTTTCCTCTTCTTCAGCCATGATGCGATCAATTTCCGCCTTCAAATTTTCAATGATGAACTCCTGTCGCTCGGGCGTATTCTTACCCATATAATAGGCGAGAATAGAATCCAGATCAGTTTCCTCATTGAACACGACCTGCTCCAGTTTGATATTATCACTGATAAAATCCTCAAATTCATTGGGAGATATTTCTCCCAAACCTTTGAATCGCGTAATTTCTGCTTTCCCCTTGAGTTTTTCAACCGCCTTCAGTTTTTCATTTTCACTATAGCAATAGAAGGTCTGCTTTTTATCCCGAACCCTGAATAGGGGTGTTTCCAGGATATACAAATGTCCTGCACGCACTAATTCAGGGAAAAACTGCAAGAAAAATGTAAGGAGGAGCAATCGAATATGCATACCGTCCACATCTGCATCCGTAGCAATTACGATCCTGTTGTAGCGCAAGTCCTCCAATGCATCCTCAATATTGAGAGCGTGTTGCAAAAGATTGAATTCCTCGTTTTGATACACCACTTTCTTGGTTAGTCCATGGCAATTGAGCGGCTTCCCTCTAAGGGAAAAAACAGCTTGATGCTGCACATTTCTTGCTTTGGTAAGCGAGCCGCTAGCTGAATCACCCTCTGTGATGAAAATGGTCGATTTTAAGCGGTCCTCTTCATTTTTCTTGTTGTCGTTAAAATGGACTCTGCAATCCCTAAGCTTTTTATTGTGGATATTGGCTTTTTTGGCCCTTTTGTTTGCTAGTTTCCGGATGCCAGCCATCTCCTTCCGCTCCTTTTCAGATTGCTGGATACGTCTTAGCAGGATCTCAGCCACCTCAGAATTGCGGTGTAAAAAGTTGTCCAATTCACGGCTGAGAAAATCATTCACAAAAGTTCTGATTGTGGGACCTTCTTTGCCCACATCATTGCTTCCCAGCTTTGTTTTTGTTTGAGATTCAAATACAGGCTCTTCTATTCGCACCGATATAGCTGCGAAAATGGAAGATCGCACATCTTTGGGGTCGAAATTCTTATTGAAATGGTCCCTGACTACTTTGACGAGGGACTCCTTAAAAGCGGAGAGGTGAGTACCGCCCTGGGTAGTAAACTGCCCATTTACGAAGGAATAATACTGCTCTCCGTAGCTATTACCGTGAGTAAGTGCAATTTCAATATCTTCTCCCTGCAGGTGAATGATAGGATAACGAAGGTTTTCCTGCGCGGTTTTTTTATCTAAAAGATCCAGCAGGCCATTACGGGAGACAATCACCTTATCATTGAACCTGAGTTTGAGACCTGCATTCAGGTAGGCATAGTTCCACAACTGTGCTTCGATAATTTCAGGCTTGAAGCGATAGTCTTTAAAGATGGTGGAATCAGGGGTAAAAATTATCTCAGTTCCATTTTTAGCCACCATTTTTTTTACAGGAGCATCTTGAGTTAGATTGCCAAATTGAAAATGTGCAGTTTTGATTTTATCCTCCCGGAAGGCAGATACTCCAAAATGTTCAGAAAGAGCATTTACTGCCTTGGTTCCCACTCCATTAAGACCTACAGATTTTTTGAAAGCGCGCGAATCGTACTTTCCACCAGTATTGATTTTCGAGACACAGTCCACCACTTTTCCAAGCGGTATGCCCCTGCCATAATCTCTTACGGTAATGGTATTTTCTTCAAGTTTCACCTCAATTTCACTGCCGTAGCCCATTACATGTTCGTCTATAGAGTTGTCCAGCACTTCCTTGAGCAATACATAAATACCATCATCCGCAGAGCTGCCATCGCCCAGTTTTCCAATGTACATACCAGGTCTGAGGCGGATGTGTTCTTTCCAGTCCAGGGATTGAATGTGTTCTTCGGTATATTTGGTCATAGTTACTTTTTTACAGTGATAAAGAACGATTGATTGTCGCACTACAATCTGCGAAGATATTAATTTTTCAACAGATGAGAAAGATTTCTAATATTAGTCTATTGAGAATTCCACAACCCCATAGGTACCAGATACGGGTATCTCAAGAAATAAAAATATTCGCCTACAGCCCCCCCATTTTATAGAGGGCACTTTTTAAATAGAATCATCTGCATGATTATTGGCCCCCTTTTTACAATATTCCATGGGTGAGATTCAGGGCAGAAAGAACTATTGGGCAAAATGCAGTTCCAAAAGAGATTATCTAGCCAGGGTAATGTCTCCTTTAAGCAACACTCTATTGCCATTGATGAGTTCCACAACAGCGTAATATGCGAAGACTGCGGGATTCATAGGCTGACCCTTAAAGGTTCCATCCCAGCCAAAATAGGGATCATTAGGGGGGAAATTATAGCTTTCAAAAACCTTATTTCCCCAGCGGTCAAATATTTTAAACTCCTTAATATTTCGTACATCTTTGTCAGCGAAAATATAGAGTACATCGTTAACTCCATCTCTATTGGGGGTGAAAATATTAGGAATATAGACATTGATATTTTCTTCAACTTCTATTTTAATGGAATCAATTGCTCTACAGCCATTAAGACCAATAACCTCAAACCAGTAGGTGATGGATTCAAGAGGTGAACTAAGTGGTCGCTTACAATCTGTACAATTCAACCAATCCGGAGGAGTCCAATAGTAGTAATCGATGTATTCATCGAGTTGATTGATCCAGGCATTTAACTGGACTTCTTCGCCCAGATTAATAGTAATATCCTCACCCAGGTCCACTTTGAAAGTATTTTCAAACACCTCTAATTCTAGTAATACTTCATGATTGCATCCTACTTCGGCTTCAATTACTTCGAGGTAATTGCCAGTTTCGTAGTAAGATTCGCCGAAAAATTCAAAAACATCCCCTTCGCAAATCTCTTCAATAAGGGTATCCCTTGTAATAGGTATGACAGTCAATTCAAAAATTTCAACAGAGTCGCAGCCGTACATTGTGGAATGGTGAATTGAGTAAATACCGGATTCTGAAAATTCCACACCATTGAATTCGAAAGTTTCATTCTCACAAATAGTCGCCTCATAATATTCCACTGATGAATTCCAAAGCTTGAGGTCAAGTGAAATGATACTATCGCATCCATAAAATCCGGATAATGTATCACGATAAAGGCCCGCTTCAGTTAGGTAACTACCCATGAACCAAATAGAATCGCCTGAACAGATATTTTGCTCTATTTGAAGTTCACTTACTGTGTTGACGCTTAAGTTTAGAACTACTAAACTATCACAGCCCCAAAAATTTGAGAGAGTATCTAAGTAAACGCCCGCTTCAAATAGTTCCCTCCCGTTCCATTCTACCACTTCCCCTGTACAAATCGACAGGTCGATGGATTCCACCAAATCAGGAAGAACGGTTAGGTCCAGCCGTATAAGGCTATCACAGCCCTCTGCGCCCAGATAATTTTCAACATAAATTCCAGATCTATTAAACCACTCTCCGTTCCAATAGTAAGATTCGCCTGCACAAATGGTCACTTCGTTTATAGTTCTGTATTTTGAAATCACTGAAACTTCGAGAACCAATACGCTGTCACAACCCATTCCGGTTTGCAGAGTATCCCAGAAAACACCCGGTTGATCGTAAACAACACCATTGAACACAAATTCATCCTCTTCACAAATTTTTATATTAAGTGTATCGACTCCAGTTCCATGGACATAAGCTTCTAAAATCACAATGCTGTCGCAACCAAAAGAGTTAAGGAGTGTATCATAGTAGATACCTGACTCAGAAATGATATGATCACCGAAAACATAAAATTCTCCTTCACAAATTTCAACAAATTGGAAGGTTTCGGAAGTTTTCTTTACTATTATACTCAGGGAAAGTAAGGTGTCACAGGCATCCTGAGAGATGATCAACTCCTCATAAGTGCCCTCCTGAAAGAAAGTATTGCCATTAAAATAAAGGGTGTCTCCCTGACATATTTCGATAGTAAGTTCACGGTGGTTTAGAGGAATTACTGTAAGTTCTAAATTGACCACTGAATCACAGCCTTCCGCATTGGAAATTTCCGCAGAATAGGTTCCACTTTCCGTAAGCATCTGGCCAAAGAAGTCATATTCTTCACCCTCACAAATTTCAACTTCGATATTGCGGATAATGTCTGGAGCAAAATTCAAAATGAGAACCACCAAGCTATCACAGCCACCAACCGTTTGCAAGGTATCTGTATAGGTTCCCGGTTCGCTGAGGTGGGTGCCATTAAAATAATAGGTGCCACCTTCACAGACTTCTGCATTGACTGTATTCTGGACGATATTTGAATATCTTAAATCGAGATTAATTATGCTGTCACAGCCTTCTGGAGTAGATATGATGGTACTATAGTATCCAGCTTCAGTAAGTACTTCCCCATAAAAATTGTAGGAGCCACCAGGACATACATATGCAATTTCACTGCCTTGAGATGGAAGAATGAAGGAGAGGTTAATAATCACCAAACTATCACATCCTTCTTGAGTTGTGTATTGGAACAAATGAGGTCCTTCTTCAGAGAGATAGTTCCCATTGTAGTAGAAGACTCCTCCCTGGCAAACAGTCTCATTAAATACCTTGACAGGAGCCGGAAGGACTGTGAGGTGCAAATTAACAATGCTGTCACAACCCTCTGAGCTTGTGAGTATGGTTTGATAAGTTCCTGATTGATTAAGGTTAAGGCCATGGAAGTCGTAAGAACTACCATGACAAATAAATTCGTACATAAAAGATTCTTGAGGAGGAGTCAATATCAGCGTAAGTGCAATTATTGTATCGCATGCACCCGGACTTGATTTTTCTGCATAATAAGTGCCTGGTTCAGAAAGTATAGTTCCAAAGAAATCATAGCTCGTCCCCTGACAGATACTAGCAGTTTTATAAACAGTAGGTGGAATTTCGGTATTTATATTTAGGATTACAATACTGTCACAGCCGTGGGATGTTACAAATTCGAATTGATATTGTCCAGGCTGCTCAAGGAGGACGCCATTGTAGGTATATGTGCCTCCCTGGCAAATTAATACGGTCTTTTCAGTGGTAATAATATCAAGAAAATCAATATTTAATGTAACAATACTGTCACAACCAGCCAGAGACTCAAAATAGCCAATATAAGTCCCGCTTTCAGTGATCGATTCAGATCCAAAGTAATATGTTGCCCCCTGACACATTTGTACATATACTTCTTTTTCAATGGTCTGCTGAACATAAAGGTTAAGGTTTACTATACTGTCACAACCATCAGGAGTAGTAAGCGTAATACTGTAAGTCCCACTTGAACTTAGTGACTGTCCGTGCCATAAATACTCCTCTCCTTCACAAATAAAGGCCTCAATATTTTCTTCAACAGGGGGTAGCATTCTAATTTCAAGAGTCACAATACTATCACAACCCTCATCTGTAACAAGCAGGATTTCATGTATGCTACTTTCAGTATATACCTCTCCATGATACTCAAAACTACCACCCAAACAAAGCATTACTGTTTTGGTACTCTGTTTTACAGGAAAAACGATAAGGTTGAGAGTAACTATACTATCACAACCATCGGGGGTAGTAAGTTCTGCTACATAGGTGCCAGCTTCAGATAAGTTCTCGCCATTAAAATGGTAGGTTTGCCCGTAACAAATGGTTGCATTGATTTGTGATTGTATTGCAGGTAGGACAATCAAGTCAAGATAAACAATACTATCACAACCTTCAGAATTCAATAACTCTGCCATATACTGTCCGCTTTGATTGACGATCTGGCCATTAAAGTCAAAGGATTGCCCCTGACAAATTATTTCAAAAATGTGTTCCTCAGCAGCAGGCAATACCGTGAGTTGTAAATTTACTACGCTATCACACCCACTTTCAGTTTGGGTAGTGTGAGTATAGCTTCCACTGCTCGTCAACAGTGTTCCAAAAAAGTCGTACTCCTGACCATTGCAAATCACTTTATTTACATAGGATTGAATTGCAGGTAGAACTGTCAACTCTAATGAGACAATGCTATCGCAGCCTTCAGCTGTTGTTAGTTCAGCTACATACACGCCAGGTAGAGAGAGTAATTGACCATGGAAGTCATATTCATAACCCTGACAGATTTCTACTTCCTTGAATCCCAATAAAGCTGGAGCTATGCTTAAGTGCAGCGTCACTATTGAATCACAGCCCTCTGCCGTGCTCAACTCAGCTACATAGGTGCCCGCCTCTTCCAGTATCTGGCCGTTAAAGTCCAAACTGCTGCCCTGGCATATTTCTATTGCTATACTTTGCTCTATGGCTGGCTCTATTGTCAACTCTAAGGTTACCAGACTGTCACAGCCCTCTGCTGTTACCAGCATCTCGGTGTAAACTCCTGACTCATTCAGCTCCGTGCCGTGGAAGTGGTAGCTCTGACCCTGGCATATGCTCACTATTTCAGTCCCCTCAAGAACCGGCGCTATGCTTAAGTTCAGCGTCACTATTGAATC
>REEI01000069.1 GCA_007695145.1 Saprospirales bacterium
TGTCACCCACTTCAACTCCCGATGCACTATCCGGAACTTCGTTTACTTCCCAGTGGACGGTAAATGGCGGTTGTCCAGCGATGATTACTGCTAGGAAGACGATAATTTCTTCATTAGCGCAGTACTCCAATTCGGGTGATGGTCCCAGAGGATTGTCGTTAAATCCAAATGCCAAACTGGGTTCTGTACATTGCAAAACATTAACCATATCACCTTGAAAAAATGGAGTTTCCATATTCCCATCAAGCACCAATGCCCCCCCTGAACAAGAATGAACAACCGCATGGAATGAAGTTTTAGAAACGGCTGTTTTTGCATCATTTTGATGAAATCCAAGCAAAATAAGCATAAAGCAAGAACAAAAAAGCATACGTTTAATCATGATTCAGAAATTTTTTAACAATTATAAGAATGCTGCAAAATTCATAGAAATAAGCCCATTTCAGGTATCAATTTTTTGATCGATTATATAAATTATTGGATTTACCCTGGAATTGCTAGAGTTTTTACTCATTTAAATTATTTGAACCAGTCACATGTGGCATATACTTAATTTTTACATACTAGGAGTAAAGAGTGGGAATAGTGAAGGACAAAACCTGGAATTTACAAAAAGTGAGAAGGTGCTACACTTTTCAACTAAAATATAGGATAACAACAAATAGACTGAAACAGATGGTATTTCACTTTACCTAAGACCAATCATTTCGCATGGTTGGTATTACGAAATTAATTGGTTGGAAAGTCATAAGTTGAATGGATAAAAAAATATCCTTCAAAATTTTAAAGTACAGCGGAAGGTGATTAGAAAAAATTAGGCGCTGTATGGAATTGTGAAATGAAACATAAAAAATTGTAGCGACATATCCGGAGAAAGAATTTTTAGCTGAAAGACTGGAACTGAAACATTACTCAACTATGGCTCCCGGAGTATGGCCAAATTTTTCCTTAAAACATTTAATGAAGTAGGCAGTACTACTAAAACCAGTACTTAATGCGACTTCAGAAACATTACCTTCCTTTTCCTGTAGCATATACAAGGCTTTATTGAGTCTAACATGCTGTATGTACTTACTCGCAGTTAACTCTGTAAGAGATTTGAGCTTTTTATTTAACTGAGCCTGGTTGAGGTTTACCTCTTTAGCCAAAGTGGGGACTCCAAATTGAGGATCAGAAATATTTTTTTGAATACAGGAATCAATGCTTTTTAAAAAGGCAAGATCCATTTGATTTAGTTCAATGCTTTGATAGGAGAAAGAAGGGTTTTCTAGAATTTTTTTCTTCAATTCAACTCTGAGTTCTATGAGTTTTCTGACCCTAACTTTTAATTCAGTGGAACTAAAAGGTTTGGTAATATAGTCATCAGCACCTAATTCCAAGCCCTTGATTCTTTGTTCTTCTTCAGATCTGGCTGTCAGCAAAATGATAGGAATATGACTGGTATTGATGTCACTCTTCAATAAGTGGCAGAGTTCAAAACCATCCATTTCAGGCATCATTGCATCGCTAATTATCAATTCAGGTTGATGTGCATTTGCAAGTTCCAGCCCCATTTTTCCATCTTTGGCTTCAATCACATTGAAATTTCCATCAAACTGCCCTTTAATAAAACTACGTACGTCTGAATTGTCTTCCACGATAAGAATGGTAGCCTTGTGATTTGCAACTTTCTGAGAATTACTCTGGATTTCAATTTGAGATTCGATTTCAGCAGCATCAACTTTTGACAATACTTTGGGCGCAAAAGCCATTTTGAGTGGACGAGAATTTAACTGCTCTTTAACAACAACATTCTCATTATTGACAAAAACTTCTCCTATTGAAAATATAAGAGTAAAGCGGGAACCTTTGTTAATAGTGCTGGACACTTCGATTGTGCCATTGTGCAGATCTGTATATTCTTTTACCAGAGAAAGTCCTATTCCACTACCACTCACATTCATAGCTGAATGATCCTCAACTTGAAAAAATCTATCAAATATATACGGAAGTTCACTTTGTGGCATACCACATCCTGTATCTTCTACAGAAACTTTTACCTGTCCTTTATGTCTGGAAATTTCTACTGAAATTTCACCACCCTCTGGAGTGAATTTAAATGAATTGGATAACAAGTTGCTAAGAATAACCTCCATTTTTGCAGGATCAAACCAAAGTAGAATTGGTTCACTACCCCCTTTCAAGGTCAGGCGAATTTTGCGAATTTCTGCAAGGGATTCAAATGACATAACAAGTCCCTTTACAAAGCCAACAATATCCTGATTCTCAACAACTAATTTGACATTATTTGTATTCAGCTTTGAAAGTTCTAATAATTCATTGACCATCTCCAAAAGCTTCTCCGAGTACTTTTTTGCAGTGGTCAACAGCTCTATGTTTTGAATCGACTGGTTTTTACTCTTTAATACACGGTCGATAGGTCCCATGATTAAGGTTAGAGGAGTTCGAAATTCATGAGAAATATTAGCGAAGAACCTTGATCTCAACTTACTCAAGGTGGAAGCTTCCATTTTTTCCTTCCGGAAGTTATTCACCTTATCTAAAAGTCCTAAAAATAGCAGGAAGTAAAACAATACTGACCCAATCTGTACACTCATTACTACCCATGTACTCCTTGGGATAATTCCAATAAGCCCAAAAATTAAAACAAGGAACGATCCAAATAGAATGGATAGCGCAATAAACATCTTTATTCCATTGGGATCCCTTTTGAAGGCAAGAAAGGTCACTGGAATCATTGCGACCACAATCCAAATAATCAACAAAATGTTATGAGTAAAAGATACCAGGTATATATTTCCAAATATTAAATGCAGAATCACCCTCGAAACCACAATAAGAATAGTTAATCCCTGAAATATCTTGTAGATTGTAGGATAGTGTATCCACAGGGAAATCTGTCTACTTATTAAAAGAAAACCTAAAATGATCATTCCGAAAATAGAAGTCATTGAAATTATAGCATCGAACTCCGCAGGTATGGGAAAAACAAGTATTTCAAAGGCACTGCTAAACATGAGAAAGTAAATCGAAAAAACCAAGCCCAGTAATCCGTAGTAAATAAAGGAGGAGTCCTTAAATATCAGAAAGAGAAAAAAGCCCATCAAACTCAATATCATCATAATACCAAAATAAAATGATTGGATTCCCAGCTGAAATACAAGATTACTCAATATCTTTTGAGGGTTCTGCAAATAAAAATGGGAGTAATGCTCATTGGATACAGGCTTATTAAAAACGCTTCTAATATAAAATATCTTCTCCTGATTTGGCTCCAGTGTAATATGTGTGTAATTCCTATCTGAAGGAATTTCTTTTTTCAAGGGTCTAAAGGCGTTTCCACTTTCCGTCACTCCAACCAATACATTGTCAATAACTTTAAAAACCTGAACAGTGTCTACCCTTCTACAAAATTCTAAAAATCGATGTTCGGATTTTGGCTGAGAATTTATGAATTTCATCTTGGCCCACACTACAGCCGGAAACTCAAAATGGACTCCAAAATCTTTATCTGCCTGATGAAACTTTGAAGTATCTCCAGCGAGAAGTTCATCGATGCTCATACGGCCTTCAGCGTCGTAATATACTAGAACCCTTTCATTGATCTCAAAATATTCTGGACTTACAGCATCAAAAACAAATGTGTAATCAGAGGTCCCTCCTGACACTATTCTACTTCCCGCGCAGAAGAAGAGAAAAATCCAGAGTAGTTTCGGTAATAATTTCATCAAAAAAAGGGAGCTCGAATCCCATTGTAAACAATAAAGGGGTAAAAATAACACATTTGTCAATCACCACACAAAATCGTACCATCTTAAAAAGTGTCAAAGTTTGATTCCGGTACAGAAGTGGGATTAATACAATAATTCTGGATATAAAAATTTGGTAAGAATTATGCACTCCACTGATTTTTGAAGGGGAAAAATTATCGATACTGACCACTATCAGAGAGCTGAGGATGGAATACTCCCTCACTAATCAGGTAAAAAATGCTATAGATTCCAATCTGGAGGCCAGAGACAATTACATTCGAAATTTCATGTTTTCCCGGTTCATCGTCCTATCGCAAGTATTATCATTCTATCGGATAGTTGGGGATCGTAGGTCTTCAGATCGTAATCTCCAAAAACCTGCACTACTTCAAACCGACATTGATTCATCATAGAGGAGAAATCATCCAACCCAAAGGCTCGTACACGTTCACTGAATTCCAATTCCCTATTTCGGTGTAACAACCTAATCTTCTTAACAATAAATCCTTTGTCCTCATATCTGGAAATTTTAAATCTGACGCCCTCTACCTCCCTTTCTTCCTCATCCACTAAATTCCTGAGAACTTTGGGGGTATTGAGGTAGTCAATCAGAAAGTAGCCACCGGATTTTAAACCCAAACGGGCAGCTGAGATGGTGTCCAGGTGCTCTTTATCGGTTTCAAAATAACCAAAACTGGTAAAAAAATTAAAAACGTAATCGTAGTAATTGAACCTGAATACTTTGCGCATATCATGTCGAAAAAAACTGAGGTTCTCGTGTTCTGATTTCCTGGCCTCTTCAATTTTGGAGTCGCTAATATCAACACCGGTGACATCGTACCCATTTTCAGCCAGATAGCGACTGTAGCGCCCATTTCCACAAGCGAGATCGAGCATTCGGGCACCTCTTTCAGGCTGTAAAAAACTTAAAAGCGTAGATAAAAATTGTCTGGCCTCATCCTCAGTTCGGTGCCGATAAAGTATGTCGTAGTAGGGAGAATTGAACCAATCTATAAACCAGTCTGCATTCATAAGTTATCCTATGGGATAGTCAAGAAAATCAATGAGTTAAAATTCTATCAAAAAGGGATTACAACAAACCTGGTCTTCTTTGGGCGGTTCGTTTTTCGGATTCAGCCATTCTCCATTCATCAATTTTTTTTTGATGACCGGAAACCAAAACATCCGGAACCTTCCAACCATTGAATTCTGCAGGACGGGTATAAACCGGGGGTGCAATCAAGTCGTCCTGAAAGGAGTCCGTAAGCGCAGAAGTTTCGTCATTGAGTACTCCCGGCAACAATCTGCCAATGGCATCAGTAATTACTGCTGCTGCTAATTCACCTCCGGATAAGACATAGTCTCCTATAGATATTTCACGGGTAATCAAGTGCTCTCTAACTCTTTCATCCACCCCTTTATAGTGCCCGCAGAGTATGATGATATTCTTTCGAAGAGAAAGCTCATTGGCCAAACCCTGATTCAACAATTGACCATCCGGTGCCGTAAAAATCACCTCATCGTAATCTCTTTCAGATTTCAGGTTCTTGATGCAATTGAAGACAGGCTCAACCATCAACACCATCCCGGCGCCGCCCCCATAGGCATAATCATCTACCTGTCGATGCTTTCCTTTTCCATAATCTTTGAGGTCGTGAAGGTAAATCTCCAGCAGTCCCTTATCTCTGGCTCTTTTTACAATGGAGTGATCAAAGGGACTGCAGAGCAATTCCGGCAATACCGATATTATATCAATCCGCATGGATTTTAGTCTATACTAATTAATTCCACTTCAAAAATCAAGAGTGCATAAGGATCAATCATGTCGCCTGCACCTCTTTCGCCATAAGCTAAATTACTGGGCACAAAAAGCCTCCATTTTGACCCTACAGGCATAAGTTGAAGCGCCTCTTGCCAACCCTGTATCACACCATTTACCGGAAAACTAGCAGGCTGGCCTCTGCTGACTGAACTATCAAAAACTCTTCCGTCCATTAGAGTTCCATGATAGTGGGTTGTCACCCTGTCCTGAGGCCCGGGTTTAGGACCGCTTCCCTCTTCCAGAATTTTGTATTGCAAACCGGAGGGAAGTTCAACTATTCCATCCTTTTTGCGATTAGCTGCAAGAAATTCCTGTTCCGCTTTTACATTTTCTTCCCATTGCGACAGATTTTTTTGAGCAAAATATTGCTGTATCAGTTGATTGGCCTGATTGGCGTCAATCTTTAATTCATTGCCATCAAGAAAATCCATAATTCCCTCTTTCAGCGAGTTCGCATCTATATCAGTAAGGCCCTGCTGTTGAAGGTTCTGTGCCAAAATAATTCCGACACTGTAACTAAGTGAATCCATTTTTTCAGTGGTTTGTCCAAAACTCCACGTCCAACTCATGCCCAATGCGACAAGTAGGATTAATGTTCTGGTAGTTATAAAGTCATTCATTTCTATTGATTTTTCAATTCTGCATAATGTTTAAAGAATAGCGGTATAGTTTGTATCCCTTTAAAGTAGTTTTCAATTCCAAAGTGCTCGTTGGGAGAGTGTAGAGCGTCTGAATTCAAACCAAATCCCATCAAAATGGATTTCACCCCCAAAACCTCTTCAAACAATGGCACGATAGGAATACTACCTCCGCTTCTTTGCGGCAGTGGAGCTACACCAAACACATCTTCTATGGCGAGGTGAGCGGCTCTGTATTCATCTGAATCAGAAGGAACGACAACCGGCTCTCCTCCGTGATGAGGAGTTACTTCCACCTTGACGGTATCGGGAGCGATTTTCTTGAAATGCCGGGTAAATAATTCCGTAATTTTTTCACTCCGCTGATGAGGAACCAATCTCATGCTTACTTTGGCATAAGCCCTGGAAGGCAGCACCGTTTTGGCTCCTTCTCCAGTATATCCTCCCCAAATTCCGTTTACATCAAGGCTGGGTCTAATGGAAGTTCGGTCGTGACTTGTAAAGCCTTTTTCACCACTTACATCATCAATTTCCAGGTCTTCCTTATAGGAATCAAGATCAAAGGGTGCTTCGTTCATCAACTTTCTCTCTTCTTCAGAGACCTCTTCAACATCATCGTAAAAGCCCTCTATGGTGATTCGTTTATCATCATCCTGAAGTGAAGCAATCATTTTACACAAAACATTTGCAGGATTGTCAACTGCGCCCCCGTATATCCCTGAATGTAAGTCCCGATTGGGGCCTACAACTTCAACCTCTACATAACTAAGCCCTCTTAGACCTGTGGTAATCGAAGGCGTGTCCATGGATATCATAGCTGTGTCAGAAATGAGTATAACATCACAGGCGAGCTTGTCTTTGAACTTCTCACAAAAACCACCCAGGTGAGCAGAACCAACCTCTTCTTCCCCTTCAATCATAAACTTTACATTGCAGTTAAGTTCACCGGTCTTATTCATGGCTTCAAAGGCTTTAACATGCATGTAAAATTGGCCTTTATCGTCGCTGGCTCCCCTTGCAAAAATTGCTCCATTGGGGTGATTTTTCGTCTTTTTCACGACAGGATTGAATGGTTCAGACTCCCACAATTCAAGTGGATCTGGTGGCTGCACATCGTAGTGTCCATAGACCAGGACGGTGGGTAAATTTTCATTGATCATTTTTTCACCGTAAACTATGGGGTGACCCGGAGTATCAATTACCTCAGCAGAATCTGCACCAGCTGCAATCAACTTTTCTTTCACAAATCTCGCGGCATCCAGCATATCTTTCTTGTGGCGCGAGTCTGCACTAACTGATGGTATTCGCAACAACTCAAACAATTCCTCCAGGAATCGCTCCCTGTTTTCTTCAATGTAACTATTCAATTTATCCATTATCTAAAATTTTCCTTTCTAAAAACTAGTTGAAAAAATAAAAAGACCTTAGAAAACATGACCCATGAGATCTATCTCTTTGACAGGCCATTCCACATCATTCATCTGCTTGTACATCAAACCATCTTCTACCCTCCTTCTAACCAGACCAAGGGAGTGATTGTTCTGAATCATCATCCATCGACATGGATTATCAGCTTTTTGAAAGCCCTTTTTTAAATAAAAATCATGGACATTGGTGAGTAGAACGAGAAAATCGATCCCAGATTCAACAGCTATGATTTCAAGTCTGTCCAACATCTCCCCTGCAACACCGGCTTTGCGATTTTCTTCAGCCACGCATAAGTCGGCAATACCAAAAACATTAAATATTTCTCCATCACTTGAAATTACGCGGTGATGAATAGCAACATGTCCTATTATTTCATCACTTTCAATAGCCAAAATGCGAAAAGAAGGAATTTGATGCAAGAAGTGCTTGCCTGCAGGGTAGCCGGTAAAAGACAGCTGGAGTAGGCAGGCTATTTCAGCTGCAAGCATTGGGTTCAATCTGTATTCGTTTATCTCTCTAATTTCTAAATCCATAAACAGGCTGAAAAATGAACGCGGAATGAACCCGCAACCTAATTAAAAGCAGTGGTTTCTAAGAATTACCTCAAGCACACCATCATTTAATTTGAGAGCATGAAGATACCACCAATTTTGGGAACTGACCAAGTTTTGGTTGTACAATCATTATGCTTCAGGTTTCGAAAAAATGGATACAACTTTAGAAAAAACCGGGTAAGTTATTGTATCCTAATAAGGTCTGTGAAGATGAAAATTTCAAATTCTCAATAAAAAATAATGGAAGGTGGGTACATTTTCAATCGTCCATACACTTAAAGCTACCAAATACATTGAGAATATATGCCAATCAGCTTTTCGGAAGTACCGTTTTTACGAATATTGCTTTTTTGGATTACCGGGACAACACTTTATGTCTTTGGGTTCAGTATAGCAGATGTTTTGAAGATCAATGGGGTATTGATTTTGTTCTTGCTACTCCCACTTGTTCTAAAACACTTCAGCTGGAGGACAATCATCGGGCTTGCATTGATGATAGCTCTAATGAATACAGCGTATTACAGGTCCTACCAGTTGGACAACAGGCATCTGGACATGCACTTTTCAACCCAATTGGATTGTGAAGACAAAATTCATTTCACGGCAAAAATAAAAGAAATCAGACAGGGAAGTAATTCTACCACTTCTGTAGTTGAAATCTTGTCAGCACTATGTGAAGATAGGCCTGAAACTCTAAAAACTACAACTGGTAATTTACTACTGTCAATAAGTGAAGAGGAGAATATTGTGGAACTAATTCCCGGAAGGATCATCGGGTTCACGGCCAATGTCTTTGAAATAGGAGAGAGCAGTAATCCCAGGAGTTTCTCATACAAAAACTATATGGCTCGCCAAAGGGTCTTCCACAGAGCGAGAGTTTCTTTAGAAGAAATTCATTTCGCCGAGAATTCAAAACGAAATTTCAGGGAGAGACTTCACCGGTTCCGTCTTGATTTTATTGGCAACCTAAAGAAGCACACCGATAAGGACCTCAGTCCAGGGATGATTACAGGAATTGTACTCGGTGATCGCTCATTGCTAAAGGATGAAATCAACAGCGCATTTCGAGATGTGGGTGCAGCACATGTACTGGCAGTTTCAGGGCTTCATGTGGGCATTGTATTTAGCATTCTATTCTTTTTCCTTCACAAGGTCAACAAATATTTGAGAACAGCTCTGATTATGATTGGTGTTTGGAGTTTTATCGTTTTTGCGGGGATGCCACCTTCAGCCGTAAGGGCCGGAAGTATGTTCAGTTTATTTGCCCTGGGGCAATTGGTCGGCAGGAGGGGCCACTCTTTAAATATCCTGGCCTTCTGCGCAGTTCTCCATCTCTTTATTGAACCCAACCTCATGAGGGATGTCGGTTTCCAATTCTCCTATCTGGCTCTGGGAGGTATCATCGTGTTTTTCAATAAAATCAACGGGCTGATTCCTTCGTTTCATCCCTGGGTAAATCCACTTAAGGACCTCAGTTGTTTGAGTATTGCAGCCCAATTAGGTGTATTGCCTCTTAGTATCTATTACTTCAATCAGGCTTCTCCCTACTTCATGTTATCCAGCCTTTTCTCTGTTTTTGGCGCATACATCATACTCAGCGGGGGCTTACTGCTTGGTTTTTCTGGTTTCATCTTTTCTCCACTAGCCAATATCCTTGGATGGATTATGGATTGGAGTTGCGCAATTCTAGCCAGGATAATGATAGGTTTTACAGAATTGCCATACGCTACAGCCAGGGAGATTTACCTCAGTTGGCCAGCATTGTTAATGCTTTATGTAATGATTTTGCTATTGGCATTTATTTTTTACCGCCGAATTAAGACCTGGCAGCGTCCGGTAATTCTTTCACTCATTGTTTTCATGTTGATGGGCTTTCAATCTAAAGTTGAGAGCACTACAGGCACCTCCATTTATGTATACAGTACAGGACGGGAGCTGTTGGTCGATGTTTTCAGTCCAAATCTGATGACCACCATAAAGTCAAATCGTTTGAGCTCTTCGGCAGAAAATTTTGCTTCAAAAGGCAATAGGATTTACTACAGAACAAGGGACAGAGACCTCAGAGTGGTCGAAACCGCGGACAGCAGTAATCTCATCCATATTCAAGGAAGTGAGGCGGATATATTAATCATGATTAACGAAGTTTCACTGCCAATAAACTTCAATACAGAACGACCTGTTCATCTCATTCTATCAGGCCTGAGGGGCATCACAACTAAGGAAATGAAATTTCTAGGCGATTTAAAGCCCTTGTCCATTACTTCCGCAGCGGGAAATACCCGGTCAGCAGCCACTTTCCTAAAAGAAACAGCTGAGGAAATTGAAATTGAATTTCACAATACCTTTAATCGATATCACAGTATTAAAAACTTTTGAAATGAAGCTGAAAAATAGTTTTTACATTCACCCAAAGGAGAGGACCTCATTGTTGACATTGTTGGGGGTAATTATTTCTTTCAGCTTTCTAGAAGGGATAGCTCTTTCAAAACTGCAGTCATCAAGTCCTCCTATAAAAGTTGCCACCTTTGAAGTTGCAGAGAAAGAGGAATTGTATCTGTCAGGATGCTTTGAAGCAAATCTCTTGGGCAAGGAGGACTTACTGGGATTTGGCCTTGACAGCACTTTGGCCTCCAGGTGGATCAACTTTAGAAACTCCATAGGTGGCTTTGATTCCATAAATCAAATTGGGCGAATTTTTGGAATGTCTGAGGAGATGGTTGAAAATTTGCGTCCGATCTTAACATTTGATCAATCATTAAAGGCTGCACCAAACAATGGCTCGAAAACTAAAGGGATGGCTTTGAGGGGGGAAAGAGAAAACCGGGCAACAGGGTCTGGCCAGCAAGAGGAAAGGATTGCTGTAACATTTGAAAAATCGAGCAAAAAAACACAAATGGCCACTTTTTCTCTTGAGCCATTCAGCATTAATTCTGCAGGGGAGGCAGATTTTATGCAGATTAGGGGAATTGGCCCGGTATTGTCAGACAGAATTGTAAGATATCGGGAGAGGTTAGGTGGATTTCATGAAGTAGATCAATTAAAGGAAGTTTTTGGGTTGGATTCAACAATTGTTGACGACAATAGAATGAACTTTATCGTGGAAAAATCTGAAATAAGGCAAATCGATTTTCAAAGATCAACTTTCCGCGAGGTGCTTTCTCACCCCTATTTGGAATTCGAAGAGGTGCAATGCCTCTTCAATGTCAAACAAAGACGGGCCGGAGCACCAGAGTGCAAAAGCGGTTGTTTTACGTCTAAAAAATGGAATCGCGTAAAACCCTATCTGAAAACTGAACAAAAAGAAATGACATCTGGAATCTGACTTACCTTAGCCGGCTCCCCTCTCCCCTGGCTGATTATCCAACCTCGGATGGAATATTGGGAGCGTATCGCTGCACGAATTCAGCCATTTCGTCTATCATTTTAGGCGACCCCATAATTACGCTTGATCGCTGATGCAGTTCTTCAGGTTGCATTTCTAGTATGCGCTCCAACTTGACATTTAATGCTTTTCCACCTGCCTGTTCAACAATGTATGCCAGGGGGTTGCATTCGTAAAGCAAGCGGAGTTTTCCCTTGGGATACTTTCTGGTATTGGGATAAAGGAAGACACCCCCCTGAAACAAAATTCGGTGAATATCTGCGACCATGGTACCAATGTACCTCAATCTCAGGTTCAGATCTGAACAATAATCAATATATCTCCTCATTTCGAGGTCAAACTTCAGATAATATCCTTGATTTACGGAATAGTAGGGGCCTTCTTCCGGAATTTTTATATCCCTGTGCGATAAGCAAAATTCTCCTATGGAAGGATCGAGTGTAAACCCGTTTACTCCATCGCCCGTAGAATATACCAAAATGGTAGACGTTCCGTAAATCACGTAACCAGCTGCCACCAAGTCAAGGCCCGGTTGGAGAAAATCCTTAAGGGTGATGTCTTGATCCTCGGGACTCACTCTTCTGTATATCCCAAAAATGGTACCGACAGATACATTGACATCTATATTTGAAGAACCATCCAATGGATCAATTACCACCACATATTTCCCCCTTTGTTCATTTCTCGGAGGAAAAACTACGAAGTCCTCTAACTCCTCGGAGGCAATTCCTGCACACTCTCCACTGGTTTTTAGAAAGTCAATCAAGCGGTCATTGGCATAAATATCCAATTTTGCGACTTGTTCGCCTGATGCATTTTCCTTTTGAAACTTTCCAAGAATATTGATTAGGCCAGCTTTGTTAACTTCGCGGTTGACAATTTTTGCAGCAAGGCCAATATCTCTGAGCAGCCCGGTTAATTCTCCGGTGGCGGTTGAATAGCTTTTCTGCCTTTTGATAATAAACTCATCCAGTGTTTCAATCCTGTACATAGAAATAAAATATTAAATTTCATGCAAATATAAGACTTTTAAGTCAGAACTTGTTTTCAGAAATGGTCAATTCAAAACATTACTTCAGAAAAGAGGTTATACTTGCTGTTTGAAACAAATTTTGCAAGAGCCGAGAATCGAACTTGAAGCATTTATTTACATTAAACCGTTTTCTCTACAAGTATAGGTGGAAGTTGTTATTGGGACTCGTCTTCGTCTCCCTTTCCAACTACTTTCGTGTATTACAGCCTCAAATGGTGAGAGAGGCCCTTGATTTGGTTTTGGAGAACATCCGAATTTTTCAAATGTTGGAGGGTTCTGCTTCAAGGGAGGAACTCTATGTAGAAATAGCCTTTATTATTTTACTTTTTGGTGCTCTGGTTTTGGTCCTTGCACTGATAATGGGTATCTTCATGTATTTCATGCGACAGACCATAATAGTAGCTTCACGGCTGATTGAGTATGATCTTCGGAAGGAAATGTACGACAAATACCAGTCCCTCGATCAGGCGTTTTATAGAAAGAATAAGACTGGAGATCTAATGTCAAGGATAACAGAGGATGTAAACAAAGTCCGAAACTATCTTGGTCCCGCTATTTTATACTTTATCAACCTCGCCTCGCTTTTCGCCATTGTAATAGTGGCCATGGTATCTGTAAGTCCACAACTCACTCTTTATGTGCTGGCCCCACTTCCCATTTTATCGATATCGATTTATTATGTCAGCAACATCATCAACAAAAAGAGTGAACAAATACAAAGACAGCTCAGCCATCTAAACAGCACTGCGCAAGAAGTCTATTCGGGAATAAGGGTTTTGAAGTCCTACGTCCGGGAAAAATATATGGGTAATTACTTCCTATCTCAAAGTAATATTTTTAAGAGCAAGTCCATTGAACTTGCGAAAGTGGATGCACTCTTTTCCCCATTAATGATCCTGCTCATCGGAGCCAGCACCATAATAACTATATATGTAGGAGGCATATTGATGATCAGGGGAGACCTTAGTGCTGGTAACATTGCAGAGTTTGTGCTCTACGTCAACATGTTGACCTGGCCGGTAACCGCCATAGGCTGGATAGCTTCCATTGTTCAGCAGGCTGAGGCATCCATGGAGAGAATCAATCACTTCATGCATACAGAACCATCCGTTATTTCTCAACCAAAAACCAGAGAACGGCCAACAGGGGATATCGAATTTATAAATGTCAGTCTGGTGTATCCTGACACCGGCATTCGGGCGTTGAATAATATATCTCTCACTATAAAAAAGGGGGAAAAGGTGGGTGTAGTGGGTCGAACCGGCTCTGGAAAGACTACACTTATGGACATGATTGTACGAACCTTTGATCCCTCAGAGGGCATGGTAGAAATTGGAGGGGTTAACATTAAAGAATACGACTTAAATGTACTTAGAAAGTCCATTGCTTACGTGCAGCAAGACGTTTTCCTTTTCAGTGATACCATCGCCATGAATATCAAGTTTGGAAAAGCAGATGCAAATAGGGATGAGGTTGAAAAATATGCAAAGCTGGCAGCCATACACGAAGATATCATCGAGCTGCCCAAAGGTTTTGAAACAATGACAGGTGAGCGCGGAGTCACCCTTTCCGGGGGACAAAAACAGCGGATATCTATTGCAAGAGCATTGATAAAGCAACCGGAAATCATACTTTTGGACGATTGTTTATCTGCTGTTGACACCCAAACAGAACAACAAATCATCCATCACCTTAGAACTGAACTCAAAGAAAAAACTACCATCATGGTTACCCATCGACTGGACGCTCTTCAGGATTTTGACAGAATCCTGGTGTTTGAGGAGGGGAAAATTATTGAGAGTGGAACTCATGAAGAACTCATTAGAAAAGGAGGATCCTATTTCGAAATTTATGAGCGACAAAAGTTAGAAGAAGTAGAAAGCTGATTTTTTATGTATTATTTTTTACTTCTATTTCCTACATTTGCGTCCGAATAAACTTTTGATAACAAAATTTGAAGGACGTGGATTTAACCAATAAGGAAACAGTGTTTACAACGAAGGTAAAGGCCGGAAAGAGGAGGACCTATTTTTTTGATGTCAGAAAAACCAAGGGGAACGACTTCTATATCACACTGACAGAGAGCACCAGAAGGTTTGATGGCAATGGATATGAAAGGCACAAGCTATTTCTCTACAAAGAGGATTTCAATCGGTTTATAGAGGGCCTGGAAGAAACCATCAAGCATGTTAAAACAGAACTGATGCCTGATTACGATTATGAGGAGTTTGACAAAAGGTACGAAGATGATAATGATGAGGGAAGTAATACTAATCCTTCTTCTGCTTCTGACAAAAAAATGGATGATGACCAGATGAGCTGGTAATTTTTTCTAAATTTTCGACAATTTTAATCCCTCGAGTTTAAAGCCTGTCCCTAACGGATGGGCTTTCTTTTACCGCCTGCAATGTCTTGAAAACAATTCCAAAACCTTCTTTTGTCTTTATTGAATTTTTGGCAACTTTGTTTTATGACATTGCGAAGGATACTTGAGGCAATCATTTTCTTCCTTATTATTCTCGCCCCAAATTGCCTCATAGCAGGCTTTTATTCAGGAGGTGAGATAAGCTACCATTGTCGGGGTGGAAATCTTTTTGATATCGAACTTAAAGTCTATTGGGATTGCAATATAAACTCCAGTAGCAATCCACTTCCGCAGACAACCGAACTGCGGTTTTACTTTCTATCTAGCAACAATCAGGCTACAGCTGTTGGAAACAATGGTTCTATTTCCCTTCAATTTTCAGAAATTGGGGAGATCGTGGATACCATAATGAGAGAGGGTCAATGTGACTTTGTCCCCAAGTTTGCCTGTAAAAAATACGGCATTTACAAAGGATCAGTCATTTTACCCTTTAGTTTTGAGGGATATTACCTCGTCTCAGATTTTGAAAGGAGAACACCCTTAGGAAGCATTGTCAATACAATCACCAATATAGAAGTAATCACGCCCAACGACGGCCCTGTACTTACCGCAGAAATACACAGCAGGGCACTTATTGCTTGCGAAAGCAGTGCTGAATTACGGGATATCGAGCAACTATACTTTTGCATCAATGAGCCCATCAACATAGATGCTTCGGTTTTAAAGTCCGAATTCGATTCTATTGTATACAAATTTTACCATCCCTTTTACAACACATGGCCTGCCCCTCCACTAAATAAGGTCAGATTCTCAGATGGTTTTAGGCTGACAAATCTCATGGGAGGACCCGATCCATTGGTCATTGATAGGCATACGGGAAAAATTTCCGGAACTCCGGTTAATCAAGGCATTTTTCTAATAGGAATTTCCATTCACCAGTATAATGGCAATCAATTAAGCGGAGTGCTTAATAGAGAATTCTTCATGTATGTAGGTGATTGCGGACATTTAAATGCAGATTTTGGAGTTGATGATTTTTATTGCGAACCCCCACGATTGGAGGTTGCATTTATTGACATTACTGTTAATTTTTTATCTTCAATATGGATTCTTGGAGACCTGGAAAACCCCATTTCAACCTTTTCGAACGACCGCCCAGTTATCAATTTTCCTCATTTTGGAGAGTTTCTTTTAACCCGGATAGTGTATGGCCCCAATCCTTCCTGTAATGATACCATCTCAAAAGTAGTAGATATAAGAAAAGATGAAGTAGGCGCATTTACTGAGGTTGAATGGGGCGAATGCACAAAAGACTCCATTGAATTTACCATAAGGGGTGGAACTTCAACAATTCCACTAAGTGAATTGGATTTTGAGCTTGGTGTATATTTTGGCAGTAACTCATATTATGTTCAGGATTCCATTTTCACCTTTAAGATCCCAAACCGATATTCCATTATTCCAAATATTATTATTCACTCAGCGGAATGGTGTGCACCTTATTATTTTCAACATGTACAGACCGGCTTTATTTTCAATTCGGAATATGAGGCTGCCTATTTTTTATGTGAAGGAAGTCTCGCACTGGACGACCATTACGATGACAGAAATAACAATCATAACTTTGATTGGGACCCAAGAGATGGGATCCTTAATAATGAGTGGGATATTCAGAATCCAACAGTTTCTCCAGATACCTCAACCACTTATATTGGAACAGCCAGCCTGGAAAACTGCAGTGGTGAATTCACCTATCACATAGAGGTCTTTAAGCCTGGGACGCCATTCTTGCCGGATACTATTTGCGGCAGGCAATATCAGGTCACTTATAACCCATTTAATGGATTTGCCAGAAACTATGTGTGGAGGTACTATCAAAATGGCATAAGGGTTGGATCGAGAATCGATACTTTTCCTTTAATTAGTATGCCCAATTTCGGCAACGCTATCATTGAATTAGAACCCTTCGGCTTTGACGGTATAAATTGTCCGGACACCATCGTTCAAGAGGTTTATTTTTTTGAACCTTCGGTAGATTGGGATATTGAACTCGATGTTTTAGAGTGCTCGGACAGTATTTCTCTGATAATTTCGGGTATTTCCAACGGAACTTTCATTGGCCGGGAAGAGTATATTTTGATTTCTCCATATACTGACACACTAGTAAGCTCAAGACCTGAATTCCAGATAAACACCCCACTGCTGGAAACCATTGAATTTACATTATTGCTGACTACTGATAGGGGTTGTATCATTGAGGAATCTTTTGCCCTACCAACACCCTACCTTCCAGATTTATATTCTATAGATTCTATAGGAGTTTGTCAGGGAGACACCTTGTTCCTGAGTTTTGAAATGGAAGAGGGAATGCAAATTGAGTGGCTGTCAGAGGCTGAGTTTATTGGCGACCCCAATGAATTTCCATTAGCTTTTTTACCTGACTCTTCCCAACTTCTAATCATGGGGATTGAATTTTTGGGATGCGAATATCAGTATGAATTTGACATCACCGTTTTCGGGCCGGGTGAACTTGAACTAGGGGAAATTTTGATATGTGATGATGATTTAAATCAACACTTAGACTTTTTCAATATTTTGGCCAAAGGACCAGAAAAATGGACAATTAGAGATGAGAATGGGGTCAGTATTGCTAGTGGGGATAGTGGGGTTGCCGAGGTTGAATTCCCGGACTTTTCAGAATATGAACTCTGGTTGTACTACCCTTCAGATGAATACATCTGTGGTCTGCTAGGACTTTCTAGTGTCACTCTTACAGAAAGTGGTCAGTGGAATGTTGAGATTTCTGTGCTTGAGGAGGATTGCATTGGACAAAGAGTCAACCTTCACCTCTTCAAACAACTGATCCATAACCATGAAAAAGATTGGGATTTTCAAAGCAGATGGGTGGTTATTAATGGAGACACAATGATTTTTGCAGGTGATTCACTAAGGGTTACCCTTGATGGATTAAGTGAGATAGAGATTCTATTGGAAGTGAATGATCAATTTGGATGCAAAACTATTGCGAACCAATTATTTCAATACCAATTTATAGAAGCCGAGCCTCCTATGGATAGTCTCAGCATTTGCAGGGGAGAAGAAGTTGAACTTTGGCCAGGTGCTCCTGCGGAATTAGAATATGTTTGGTCCCCTGCCTTTGGTTTGATTGGTGGGATAACGGAACCCTCTCCTTTAGCAGCTCCACCAGACAATACTAAATACAGGGTTGAAATTAGTGGCGGGGATTGTTCCAATCAATTTTTTGTAAATCTCGTTGTCCATCCCTTGCCTGAATTCAATGAAATAAGTGCAAATCCATCTATCATTTCTCCGGGAGAAGAAAGTTTTTTATTGCTAAATCCTGGAGATAATGTAAAGGAGATAATTTGGTTCCCACCTGAATTCCTTGACAACCCCCATGTTTTTAATCCTGTAGCAAGCCCTCGACAGACCACCCTTTATACAGCGTACCTGATATCCGAAAAAGAATGTGTAGACAGTATCCAGGTCGAAGTAGAGGTTATTGATTTTTCCTGTGCGCATCCGTTTGTCTTTCTACCTTCAGCCTTTTCACCAAATGGGGATGGACAAAATGATGTCCTGTACATCCGGGGCCAAACCATTCTAAATTCAGAGTTGATCATTTATGATCGAATGGGCCGCCAGGTATTCAATGCGGATGGTGTAAACCACGGATGGGATGGAACGGCCCATGGCAAAGAGGTTCCAGCCGGGGTTTATGCATTCACCCTCTTTGTAGAATGCGAAAATGGAGATTATTTAAGAAGCAATGGAAATGTGAGTCTTATTAGATAAGGGCGTCCAATCAGTTTTTGGGAATGAATAAATCGATCCATATTCTACCACATAAAAAATCAACTCGACCATCAGTTCATTCCCTTAGATGGGTTTCAATATACTTATCTCATACCTTCTTTCGCAACAATCAATCACTTTTTCTTTGTTGCGACCTTTTTCGCCTTAGTCGACTTTTTCTTTGAAAAGGCTCCGGGAATCTCCATCTCAACGAACTTCTTTACCTCTTCCAGCGAGAACTCTTTAGCTTCCTCTGCAGTATAGCGACTGTTGTCGGCCTTTTTGGGTAATTTCACAGACTTCTTTCCAAGCCGGATAAAGGGTCCCCATCGACCATTCTCGATAGAGAGTTTTTCATCTTCCCAAACTCTAATAAACCGATTCTTTTCCTTTTCTATCTTGGCTTCAATAAGCGATGTTGCATTTTCCACGCTAATGGTTTCAGGGTCGTATTTTTTGGGGATATTGATAAACATATCATTCCATTTAAGGAAGGGTCCGAAGCGTCCTTTTCCACGGGTAACAGGCTTACCCTTATAGAGGAATACAGGTTGATCCTGTTTCTCTTTTTCCTGAATAACCTTTACAGCCAAGTCCATTTCCACATTGAGTGGGTCTGTGCCCCTTGGAAGAGAAATAAAGTTATCTCCCCAGCGCACATATGGTCCATATCTTCCAACGCCAACAACCACCTCTTTCTCTTTGTAAGTACCGAGGTTCATAGGGAGTTTAAATAGTTCTAAAGCTTCTTCAAGATTGATGGTTTCGATACTCTGATCAGGTCGAAGGCCGGCAAACCGAGGCTTACCATTCTCCCCTACTTCCTCCTTGCTACCAATTTGAATGACCGGGCCAAAGCGCGTAATTCTAGCTAAAACACTGTGCCCTGTTACCGGGTCTTTACCGAGCACTCTTTCTCCGGTTTCGCGATTGGCATGCTCCATGGTTTCCTCTACAATCTTGTGAAAATCACCATAGAAGTCCTTTAACATTTTCTGTCGTTGCAATTTACCTTCAGCAATTACATCGAACTGCTTTTCGATATCGGCTGTAAAACTGTAGTCCATAATGGTTTCGAAGTGGCGATCGAGAAAATCGGTAACCACCATTCCCATATCTGTAGGAAAAAGTCGGTTTTTTATTGCTCCTGTGATCTCGGATTCAGTCGTTTCTTGAATGGTAGCATTATTCAATTTCAGCACCTTGAATTCTCGCTTCTCTCCGTCGCGGGAGTCCTTTATCACGTAACCCCTGTCCGGCTCCATAATTTTACTTATAGTGGGAGCGTAGGTTGATGGTCTGCCAATGCCTAATTCTTCCAATTTTTTAACCAGGGATGCCTCAGAATAGCGGGCCGGGGGACGAGTAAAGCGCTCTGTAGCCGTGATTTCTAAAACGGGCAACTGTTGGCCTGTTTTCATCGGGGGCAGAATTTCTGATTTATCGTCTTCCCCATCGTCATCCTTTGATTCCATATATACTTTGAGAAATCCATCGAACAAAAGGACTTCACCGGTCGCCTGGAAGTAATCGTCCTTCAGGGTAGAAATACCAATTTTGACGGTAGTTTTTTCCAACTCGGCATCGGCCATTTGTGATGCGATAGTACGCTTCCAGATTAATTCATAGAGCCTCTGTTGATCTCGATCTGATCCGGCCTGATGTCGGTCCATATAGGACGGACGAATGGCTTCGTGAGCTTCCTGGCTCATTTTTTTCTTCCCTGAATAATTTCGGGCCTTGTGGTATTTCGCGCCAAAGGTTGAGGTAATCTCACTGGCGGCGGCTGCGATTGCCGTACTGCTCAAAATAGTAGAATCCGTCCTCATATAAGTTATGTGACCGGCTTCATACAACTTTTGAGCGGCGATCATGGTTCGTTTTACTCCAAATCCAAGCTTTCGGCTGGCCTCCTGCTGCAAGGTAGAGGTAGTAAATGGAGGTGCGGGTCTCCTTTTAAGGGGCTTTTTCTCAATGGAATTGATAGTATAAATGGCACCTATACAATTTTCCAATATTTCTCTGGCAATGGTTTCATTATCAATTCGCTTCCAGAAGTCTGCCTTTAGTTTTACTGCTTCACCCTTCTCCGGTTGTACAATAAAAATAGCGACTATCTTGTAAAAATTTTCGGAATTGAATTCATTGATCTCACGCTCTCTTTCCACCACCAGTTTTACCGTAACAGATTGTACCCTACCGGCTGAGAGTTTATTTTTAACCTTCTTCCAAAGCAGTTCCGAGAGTTCAAAACCCACCAGTCTATCAAGTATTCTCCTGGCTTGTTGAGCTTCTACCAAATTGAGGTCGAGTTGCCCGGGATTTTGAACAGCTCGCTGAATAGCGTTTTTGGTGATTTCTCTAAATACGATTCGCTTGGTAGTCCTTTCGTCCAGTCCCAATACTTTGCAAAGATGCCAGGAAATCGCTTCTCCCTCACGGTCTTCATCTGTTGCGAGCCAAACCTGTTCAGCCTTCTTCAGCTCATTCTTCAATTCCGTTACTACCTTTTTTTTATCAGGACTGACGACGTAACGGGGTTCAAATCCCTTTTCAACATCCACGCTATTTTTCCCCTTATCGAGGTCGCGTATGTGCCCGAAGCTGGATTTAACTTTAAAGTCTTTTCCCAGAAAACGTTCAATGGTTTTTGCCTTAGCAGGCGACTCAACAATAAGCAGGTTTTTTGCCATAATGATTCAAATGGATTTCAAAAGTGGGTGCAAAGCTAAGAAATTCGCGCAAATCTGGAAAAAAGTTATAAATTGTTAGAATGAGAGATTGAGGTAGTGCCAGTTGAGATTCTTGATGAATTTTCAAAAAATTAATGAACAAGTTGTGGACTCCTGCGTGATATTATTGTATCATTGAATTTGTATCCATTGAAAAATATTTTATTTTTTTTGGATAGGTTCGGAATTTTTCCTATACTGTGATTATTATTCACAAAAAACATAAATAAGAAATGGCAAATTGTTTTGCACTCATTGGCTGGAGTCAGCCGGTAATTGAAAGTATGCTGAAAACCGGGAGACCCTTTGTAGTGGTTTCACTTCCGGAATTTGAACCTTATGCAGCGGAGCAGAATATCCCCTTTGTGGGATACAAGTTGGATACCTGGAGTGACACCTCCAATTCAATTGATCTGTTCGAAAAGTTAAAACCCTTTGGTGCCGATGTTGCAGTTCCACTTTACGAAGAGACAGTGGAATGGGCAGGAGCTTTGAATTCCATCTACCGGAACGACCCCAGGGTACTCAATCGAGCCATGCTTTTCAGGAACAAGGCAATGATGAAAAGGAAGGCACTCATTGGAGGGCTTAGAGTGGGACTATTTGAAGAGGTTTTCAATGCGCGACAAGTGGAGCAATTTATGGACCGCCTCAATGAGGCCAACCTCCAATTACCCGGGGAAGAGGATAGTTGGGTTCACATAAAACCTTTTGCCTCTGCAGGTACGGTAGGTCATCGTCTTCTGCGATCAAAAGAGGATATTATAAAAAAACTAAAGGAGGAAGATTTTCCCTGTTTGGCAGAAAGTCATCTTTCAGGTAAGGAATTTTCTTGCGAAGCCTTTATTCACAATGGCAAAGTGGTTTTTCTAAATATTACTGAGTATGTAAAACTTGGATTTTCCAACTTCGTGCCCGCCGGACCAGAGCTACAGTCCAAAAGACCACTTATACGTCAACACGTCCAAAAATTGGTGGATATATTCGGAATAGAATATGGAATGATCCACCCTGAATGGTTCCTAACGGAAAAAGACGAGCTAAACTTTGGGGAAACAGCTTGCAGGATACCCGGTGGCCACATACTGGAATTACTTTCCAAATCGTACGGATTTGATGCCCTGGCGGCTTTTGTCCTTGTTCATGATCCATCCCTGACAGATGAAGAAATCAAGTCAATTTTCCCGCCGGATGACGTACACCCCGGAGTTTACAATGGCAACGTAATGATTTATCCTCAGAAAAAACAAATCTCTGAACTCATAATGCCAGAGGAACTTCACGAGGAACCATACTTTTTGGATCACACATTGATCCCACCCTTATCCGGGCAAAAAATTGGGGATCGCGAGGGATTTGGCAATCATTTTGGAACTATCAATTTCAAAGGTGAAGATGCCAACAGAATGACAGAGCTATTGACCCATTACCAAACAGTGGATTTTTACCATTGATATTCGGTAATATAGCAGCAATAGAAAGGTCGTTGTATCTTTATGCTGTGGACATTACATTGTCCGTAGAATTGGACTGTAAATCCCTTTCCATTTCAGGTAATTGAAGTCTGTTAGAAATCAATTGAAAACTCATTCAATTCCTCCGAGTCGGATTCACAATACTCTTGCGATTAATTTAAGTGGGTGTTGGTATCCATGAGAAGGTTTGTTGAAGGAGATAATGAGGTGAATTCTATCTGAAGCATAGTAAAACCAACTAAAGAGCCGGGCCTTGTCCCACAAACAGTATTTCATCGACTACCAGAGTTTTAAAGTCAGGAATAATCCTTTAAGTCGCTGATCTAAGGTTTAGTGGATTGTAAATTAAATTTTTTGATAATATATACAACCAATTGTCACAGTTGACCATTGAGGAATTCCAATTCTCAAATACAAATGGATATGCCCTGAGTAGGAATATGGTCATTGCTTTATTATAGTTATAAAATTTCTAAATAAATTCTTTATCTTGGCGAGAATCAAAAGTCCACTTACTTTTGAGACAACAATAAATGTATGGAAGTAATAAATGTGAGCGATACAATAGAATTAAGCCTGGTGGAATTAAATGAGGCCGGAAGCCTGATGCGTCAGGAAAAGGCGATGAAATTGGCCAGCCAATTGGAAAAGTACACCTCTACCGCAGAAGGATTAAAGATGCTGTATTCCATAGCCGGCAATTTGGACTCCTCCGGTTTTTTTGAGGGGACCAACTGGAACCAGCCAGAATACCTGGTACCCTCCCTGGTAAGAGGTACTCTTATGGCCGGAGCTCCTAGTAGCACTTTTGAAATGCTTAGCGAATTAAGGATGCTGGCGATTGCAAAAGGGATTTACAGTAAAAAAGGCATAACACAAGCAAGTGCGCACTCATTTCTTGAGGATGTTATTGTAGAAAATCTTGATTTTGCTCTGGGGACTCTGAATGAAACCTCCAGAATAAAACTGAGTAAACGAGAAGCCCAAAAAACACTTTTGCTTTTTGAATTTTTGATTCAAGAGGTTCAATTGGATAGCATAAAGTCCAGGCTTGCCGACGAAATTCAGCTCATTTGTGCTCAACGACCGGTGGAAACACAAAAAACCATTGACCTAATCCGCTTAATTAGGGATCGCCTCAGTATTTCTGGTAAAAGCGCAACAGATAAGAGATTAGTGTTTTTTATAGATGCGGCTTTTCATCCTACGCCCCTATCAAAAAAGTACCCCAGTCCTTCAGACTATAAAAAAGTTATACAGGATTTGTCACCTGATCAAGTTACAAAGGAGGGGCAGTTAATGGGAGAAGCCATGGACAGAACAGGACTGGTCAGCCCCTGTCATCTTCCATTACTCATTCATGCTGTCCAATCCGGGGATGAAATGCGGTTGATTAAAAGCACTCTGGCCCTCAGTCAGGCCGGACTTGCAGAATGGGAAGAGCACAGGGAATGGCTACTCAAATTCCTCCCTGAGGTGGCCATGTCTTTGAGTCATCAATCCATTTACGGTCTATCGAGAATGTTGAACAAATCTCTATTTTCTCGTCGCGCTGTAAAGGCGGGATTGAACAACATGAGGAAAATCAAAGTCCACACACTTGTCACCAAACAAATTAGAAAATCTCTACCGGAATCGGTTAGGGATCAGGAAGCGCTGCCTTTTTTACTCAGCGGCATAGTTCGAATATTAGGCCAGCCATTAGGGGTGGGTCAGGGTAACAATCCCACCTGTCAATCAGCAAGGGGCATTAGTCTTTGGAGCAGACATGCACCAGCCAAATTGATCGACATGGTTATTACAGTGGCGACCCAAAACCGCCTTATTATGAGATTTGAAAATGCAGAGCTCAACTCCAATCAACTTGGCAAAGGGCTGGTAGATAAACTGGATCCTCAATTGGACGTGGTTTCTGCTGTGCTTGTCCCACACCTTGATAAAATTTACAACGAAATGATGAGGAGGGCTTCAGGAAGAGGAGAAGACCCTCATAAATGGGTCAATCCGGCACTTTACGGCCACTGGATACAGGTCGGGTTTGCATCCGCCTATGATTATCTGACCAATACTATCAAAGATTTCGATGGGTTCACCCGCTTGTTTTACTCTTCCTTTCACCCGGACTACAATGGAGGAAAAATGATGACATATCCCTGTCCTCTAGGCATTTTCATCACCTCTTCGCAAGGTGAAATGCTTGGGTTTCACGCCATTTCATTACTCAGGGTCAAGAGGACTACTAACGGGGAGGTACGTGCCTTTTTTCTCAATCCCAACAATGAGGGGCGACAAAACTGGGGACAGGATATCAGGCCGGCAGTATATGGCCACAATGAGGATCCCGGCGAGTCCTCCCTTCCTTTTCACGAATTGGCATCGCGCATATACGCATTCCACTTTCATCCGGTGGATCATAAGAGAGGCATCAGAAAAGTGGCTGACAGAGAAATAAAAAAAGTGAGGCAGTTAGCAGAAAAAAGTTGGGGCAAAAAGTATATTTGGTCAGATTTTGCAAAGATATGGTAAGACACTCTTCTCGCATAGAGCTCAGTCAAAAGGCACTGACTAGCAACATCAACTTTGTTCGGAAGAAAGTGGGTCGCAATGTAAGGATATCTTCCGTTGTCAAAGCCAATGCCTACGGGCATGGAATTGATCCGTTTGTCAGGATGGCTGAAAAAGCAGGTATCAACCACTTTTCTGTTGCTTCTGCCCATGAGGCCAATGAGGCATTGCAATGCAAATCAAAGAGCTCCTCAATAATGATAATGGGAATCCTCTACGAGGAAGATATAGAATGGGCTGTTGAAAACGGGATTGAGTTTTATGTATTCAATTATGATCGCTTGCTTAAAGTATTGGAAACAGCAAAAAAATGCAACAAACCAGCACTGATTCACCTGGAGGTAGAAACCGGAGCCAATAGAACCGGTTTACCAATGAGCGAGTTCACCAAATCCCTGAGCTTTATCAAAAAGTACGGCCATTATTTGAAGTATATTGGCCTTTGTTCCCATCTTGGTGGTGCCGAAAGCGATTCAAACAAATTTAAGATCGACATTCAGCAAAAGCGATTTACGGACTACATTAAGATTTCTAAATCAAGAAAAATGAATCCGGAAGTGCTTCATCTGGCCTCATCAGCAGCTGCACTTGCCTACCCAGAAACCAGATTTAATATGGTAAGAGCGGGTGTGATTCAGTACGGCTTTTGGCCAGGACCCGATATTTATTATCACCATCTGAATGAAGTCAATAAAACCTCGGATCGGGTACTTAAAAGGATTATTACCTGGAAAACAGACATCATGGACATACGGGATGTCCCAAGAGGTGAATTTGTCGGTTATGGAACGGCATTTCAGGCCCAAAGAGACATGAGAATAGCAGTAATGCCCCTTGGATATAGCAATGGCTACCCTCGGGCACAGTCCAATCGGGGCCACGTTCTAATTCACGGTAAAAAGGCACCCATCACCGGTCTCATTAATATGAATCTGTTTATGGTCGATGTCTCCCATATTCCAGAAGCAGACATTGGCGATGAGGTAGTGCTGGTTGGAAGACAAAAAAACAGTGTAATCCGGGTAAGTTCTTTTACTGAGTCAATCAACCTCCTTAATAACGAAATGCTCAGTAGATTACCTTCTGCAATTCCGAGAGAGATAGTAAAATGATTCCGGCTTATTTTCTTTAAAACAAAGGTCAACAGATTTTAAGGTTGTCAACCGGAAAGGTGGTACACTTTTCAACTGAAATACGCAACACTAGGCAGCAATTCACTCCCGACAACTACATACCGAGGCGCGATAAGCCCGTAGAGGTTTTGCTCTGTACAGGCGAAGGTGGCGCCTGCTTGCTCGTAATAATCGAGGACGTTGCCGGTGGACTCATTGGGTTAATATCGGGAAATTGAGAAGGAAGATAGCCCTCATTTAAATCACTTCCTCTCTTCTGAAAAGTTTCAATAGATCATCTTCTCCTAATCCGGTGACTTCGGAGATTAATTGGATACCCATTACCTTTTTAAACCAACTAATGGCAGTCTTTTCTGTACCCCATTTATACCAAGGAAATACGCATATTATCAGGACAGTGGTAGACTCATCAACCATTCTGTAAAACCTTGCCAAAAGGAATACTGGTAAAAATAAAGCACTGAAAAATGGTAAATGGTTAGAGGTATCCACACAATGAAAAAAGCGTTGAATTGCTTGTTTTTTCTCCAGTCCCAAATGATCAGTGAGATCAGCAAAATTTGCCCGAGCGAAAATCCAATCGCCGGAACCATCCGAATGCCCTCCGCCACTGGTGCATAGCTAACCAATGAAGGAATGTACTTAAAGATAATTCGGTCAGAAATCGGAGTAATCAATGGTAAAATAGAACACAGCATGTACCGAGCATGAAGTAACGGCTTTTTCCTGTGGTATATAGCCAACCCATATATCAAAGCAAATACAATTATGGAGTTAAACATCAAGGCAGAGCTGTAGTAGCGGGCAGGGTGGCCGACTGGTATATTTTCAATGGTGAAATGCGCAATATTGAATCCTGAAATTATAATTAATGGTACCAGAAGGAAAGATAATTTACCTGTAAATCGGTGCAAATTGTATTTTTTGAACCTGATAAAAAATGCCTGACCAATCAACATAACACACCACAGAGTCATAGTAATCCCATGAAAATGAACTTCAATTGCCATTGGAGCCCAAAGTCGACTGTAGTAGGATGACCAGAACGCAACCAAGGCAAGCAAGCTAAAAACTACAAAATAAATAGAACTGTATCGATAGAGATGCTTATTGGCCTTTATCAAATAGTTCTTTCTTTTTCTGTTGGGTAAAGCTTTAGCCATTTCAATATTTTACAGATTAAAGATTTAACAGATTTAAATTGTTCGAAACTTTTTAATAAAGCTTTTTGACCACCAATTCCTGCCCCTGGCTGCAAGCCATCAACCTCAGGAGACTAATAAAGGCCATCAAGCAATAGAATGAGCAATTACTCACTTTCTATTCTTATCAAACTCAACGAACATACTTTTTCTACCATGGATAGAGCAAATAGGACACCCATAGGGATTATGGCCCCGGGAGGGACAGTATTCCCGGCCGAAATATATTATTTTCAAGTGTAGATCATTCCATCTTTCTCTGGGAAAAACCGCTTTTAAGTCCCGCTCGGTTTTCTCGACATTTTTTCCGGTACTCAATTTCCACCTGTAGGCTAACCGATGAATGTGGGTATCAACTGGAAAGGCCGGAATGCCAAAGGCTTGTGACATTACTACAGAAGCGGTTTTATGACCTACTCCTGGTAGTTTTTCAAGCTCCTCAAAAGAAGCGGGGACCTGACCTGCAAACTTATCCCTAATGATTTCGGATAGACGGTGAATAGCTCTTGATTTATTCTTTGATAGACCGCAAGGGCGGACGATATCCTGAATCAAATCCACATCTACCTTAGCCATTTCAGCAGGATTATCGGCCAATGCAAAGAGATGGGGCGTCACCTGATTTACCCTTTCATCCGTACATTGAGCTGAAAGCAGTACGGCAACTAGTAGCGTATAGGGATCCTTGTGATGAAGAGGTATGTGAGTCTCGGGATAGAGCTCGTCTAGTTTGTTCATTATTGCTGTGGCTATCTCTACTTTTTTCATTTATTGCTTTTTAGACAAATTCATCAATGGCTTTACCTGGGAAAGCTGCTGACCCAATTTAAACCGGTTGATTCAAATTATTAATAAAAGCCAGCGTATCTACACCATCCGCGTAATCAGAAAGGGCAGGCTGTTGCGCTTGACCGGGTTCAACCATGTCATGCCAGACTGCTCTGGCGCCAGCCGCACCGACCACACATTGAATAGAGTTGCGGTTACTATCGAGCCAATTCTTCACCTCATTCAAGTCTTTATAAGGCCAGTAATGCAAGGTGGCAATACGTGACAATAGAGAAAGTCTCTTGTAAAGAAGTACTGGTTCAGATACAATTAATTGGTCGTTGTTCAACATTGAACACGCCAAATTGTACTCGTAATTATTCCGATATTTTGGATGATCATTGATGAGTGGGTATTCCGATTTAAAAACTTCAATCAATGGAGTAAAATCATAACCCTCCGGCACGTGCAGCATTGAAACATTTCGGCAACCTAAGCCAAAATAGCTAAAAATGTCTTTTGCAAGACCGATCATATCATCCACAGTTTCACTACCAGTCAAAATGGCAACTGAATTTCTGTTTTTCCTGATAATATTAGGAAGATGGCCAAAATATGACTTGAAGTACCTTGAAGTATTATCAGAGCCGGTCGCAATAACAGCTTCTACTCCTGTTATTTTATCTACAATATGCAATTGAGCAGCAGCTTGCGGGAAGATATGGATCAACTGCTCAATAAAAGCTGGTATTAAGTGGGCATCTTTTGCAGACAGCTTAACCTTAGCAGAAGCACCGGAAACAAACACGCAAATCAGGTCGTGAATTCCGACCAATGGTATATTTCCTGCTGCTATTACTCCAATATTCAAAGCTGAAAGATCTTCAAAATCGTATGTCTTTGTCCACTCAAGTAATTTATCCTTTTCTAAATACTTTTCGGCAATAGCACAAAGAGATAGTTCGATATTCTGCCGCGTAAACCAGGGGTTATCCTTCATGGACTTTAGCACAGCAATTTCCAGAACGTCCGGATGACTTTCTACCCATCTGCCCAATTCATGCAAGGCTGCTATTCTATCATGTAGTAACATTTAAAAAAATTTTGTGTAGCATTCCGATCCAACAAAGCCCTTTGAATTTATGGAGAAAAACTCAACCAATCAAGCCTGAATAGCCGCCTTCGACCTTCGGTCATCCACATATGACCTCCACTTATCCATCAGCTCAGCAAAATCGTCTGGCAATGGCGCTTCAAAGTACATTTTTTCACCCGTATGGGGATGAATAAACCCAAGACTTGCAGCATGTAGAGCCTGTCTGGGCATTATGTCAAAACAATTTTCCACAAATCTCCTGTACTTGGTGAACACGGTACCCTTCCGAATGGCATCCCCGCCATACAGTTTATCGTTGAAGATGGGATTGCCTGTACAACTAAAATGAACCCTTATCTGGTGGGTGCGCCCAGTTTCCAGTCTGCATTTAACAAGACTGACATAGTACAAGTCTTCCAAAATTTTGAAGTGGGTCAGGGAGTACTTGCCATCCTCTTCATCCTTAAAAAGATGATGCTTTCTGCGGTGGTTAGGGTGACGACCGATAAATCCCTCTATACTCCCATCCTCTTCTCTAGAACCCCAAATCAGGGCGAGATAGGTCCTTTCAATATTGTGGTCAAAAAACTGCCTCGCCAACTTACTCATGGTGTAATCCTCCTTGGCGATTACCAAAAGTCCACTTGTATCCTTGTCAATCCTATGTACCAATCCAGGCCTGTCGTTTTTATTTCCCGGAAGTATGGGCAGCTCACTATTTTGAAGATGCCAGGCCAAAGCATTGACAAGAGTCCCCTTAGAATTACCTATTCCAGGGTGTACCACCATGCCGGGGGGTTTATTCACAACCAATAAGTACTGGTCTTCATAAACAATATTGAGAGGAATTTTTTCAGGCAGTACTCCTTCGGTCTCTCTTGGTGGCTCGGGAAGTATCAATTTTATCAATTCTCCAGGCCTGACCTTGTGATTAGGTTTCACTTCCTTTTCATCCACCAGCACTGCCCCACTTCTTATGGCAGTTTGTATCTTGCTCCTTGTAACCCTTTCCAATCTGTCCAAAAGAAATTTGTCAATTCGCAAAGGACTCTGCTTCGGGTCGACCACAATTTCTTTAAAAATATAATAGTCATCTTCGTATTGAATTTCCTCTGTGGGATTAACTGCCATTTGACGGTGGATTATTAATAATTTTGCAAAAATACGAATAACCGGCTCTTTGAATTAGGAATTAAGGGTTGAATGTATGAAATAGCAATAAACAAGAAATAGTCGCAGTCCTCAAACTGTTGTTAACCTAGGTCTGCTATCATCTCTACAGCGAATATTTGACCTCAAACTGAACTAATCGCATCTTACAACTATTATTTCGGCTATTAAATAAATT
>REEI01000027.1 GCA_007695145.1 Saprospirales bacterium
ATCCCCTCCCCCGACAAATTTTATACCTTATTAAAGTCTTAAAAAAGTATTACCTTTGTCTTATGCTATTATTAGCATGATAGATGATCCCTGCTATGGACTGGGGTCAATGAAATAATTTGTCTAAAACAATAAATCCAATGAAAGCAGTAAAAATCATTCTTTATGTCATCGGTGGCCTTGTGCTCTTGTTCGTCATTCTGGCTTTTATCGCGCCGGTAAACTACCATATTGAAAGGGAAAATACGATCGAAGCTCCTGCGGAAGTAGTATTTGAGCAGGCTGTTCACTTCTCCAATTTTCAGCTTTGGAGCCCCTGGTCGGATCTCGATCCTGATATGGAAGTGAAAATCGAAGGGACCGAAGGCGAAATCGGGACTACTTACAGCTGGCGAGGAAACAGGGAAGCCGGAGTGGGTACTCAAACATTAGTGGCCATTTCAGGGGATACGGCCTTCATTGACCTCCATTTTAAGGAACCTTTCGAAAGTGAAGCTCAATCGTATTATATCATCGAGGAAATAGATGCGGAACGCCCCATAACCCGAATCACCTGGGGGATGTACAGCACAATGTCGCGCCCACTCAATATCATGGGTTGGTTGATGAATCTCGAAAAAGCAGTAGGAGAGCAATATGAAGATGGCCTTAACAGACTCAAGGAACTGGTAGAAGGCATGGATTGGAAGCCTGAAATTGACGCTGAAGCTGAAGAACCAGAGGCAGCAAGCAATGGCATGACCGAAGAGGATGATGGATAATTGACCAGTTTCCATTTCGCATAAAATCTAAGAATTATTGGTGGATTTAGTTCTATCGAATTGATTGGGTCTTAATTTTTGTTTTGGTGCTTCTGCAGGCTAAGCACAAGTAAAAAGAGCAACCAAAAATCAAGGCTGTCAGGTATTTGGATGAAAATTGAAAGGTCGCGAAACGATGAACTGGTGGGATGTACTCTGATTCAAAAAAAATATGGGGAATGTATCCTTTGCATTGCTTACAGGATTCGATAAACTGTCCTGAAAAACACAATACGCCTCTTATAAGTGAAATGCGAAGCTTGTCGAAAGCCTCTTAGCGGAAGGTTTCCGGTTTCACAATGGTAAATACTCTGCTGATATTGAATCCAAAATGAATGTCGCCCTTTGACCAGTCTCCGGTACTCTGGTTGATGAAACCGTGCTCCGTCATTGGCAGGGAATTGGTGAAATGCAACTGAAATACATGGCCTCCGGTCTCTATATCCAATCCGATGGACAGTGAATTTCGAAAGCGATCGTCAATTTGATCGGGCAAAACATAAATCCACTCTGTATTCAGCGTAACTCTTCGACTCAATCGAAACCGAGCTCCTATGCCCACATGAACAGTAGTATTGGACAAGTCAGCAGTTTCGACCAGATTGCGATGAACCAGGCCCGGACTGAGTTGCAAAGAGAAAAAATCTGAAAATTTTCTGCCGGCTATAAGTTGCCAGGTATAAAACCACCGGTATTTGTTCTCTACTTTCTGATCATTGATCACCCATGGATCTGTCCGAACTGCAGCAGAGCCTAGAATGCTGAGTGTAAGGGGCATTGCAACCGCTCCGGTACTTTGTCTGAGAATCCGGTATTTGCCATAGCTATCCACCGTTTTTTGAAAAGTACTCCTGCCCAATCCTATTTGAAGATCCTCCAGCAAACCGTAATCGGCGCCAATTCTGGTAACTGCATTATCGAGGCCGAAAAAGTTATCAAAACCTCCGGTGATCAGACCAAATCGATGCCCAATCTTAATGTCTAAAACTCCCCTGTGGGTATTTTCAAGAGAATGTAGATTGATTACGCGATTGGTCTTAAAGGTGGCCATTGCATACTCAATCTCTGCCTCCTCACCCAACATATCCAGCAGACTTTCCTGGCTGAATACCCCTGCAACAGGTAAGAACATAATGAGCACAAAAAAATAAATCAGGCAATGGTCTTTCATCGGTCTATCTTTTTTCAACAATAACAAAGGTCTTTGGCTAAACAATGGAAGAGATTTACTCTATACAAGAGCTAAAAACTATCTTTCCAGCTTTCGATAATCAGCATCGATCGTCACTTCAATTTCTCTCGCTATATTATCACGTACAATAGCCGGAATCCGAATGTCGTAATCAGCAACAAGCACCGTAAATCCGGCCTTGCCATTGATATGGCCATTTTTAATAGTGAAAACACCTTCTACGGCAATGCTTTGGGAAATGTCTCTCATCTCCAGTTCTCCTTCAACTTCAAATGGGTAAGTGCCATCTGCTTCAAAGTCAATCTCATCACAATTGATAAAATTTCCCTTAAAGGTCGCCCGCGGATACAGATGAGATTCCATATAATTCTCATTAAAGTGCTCCTGCATCAGACTTTTTTCAAACATAAATCCCCTGATAAGTACTGAAAATTCGATCTTACAACTCTCTAAATCAATTACTGATGATGCCCGATGGTTATGAGCTTCAATATTCTCGAGTGGTGCCTCTGAAAAAAAAGATACCTTTCCCTCCCTTGTAAAATAAATGCTCTGGGCCTGGAGGTCAATACCGGTAGAAAATACCAGCAAAAGTGCAAGTGAAATGATCTTCATAATATTTTAATTGATGGACATTAATCAATCTCAATAATCGCGCAACGATTGAGTATTACATCTTCAAGAAAACCGGTACAAACGCCCTGGAGAACAACCTCATCTCCGGCTCTTAATTCTCCGGCCTCCCTGAGGTAGACTCTATCCATTTCGCATACGACTCCATCGAGCAGTTCGCCTACATCCAATCTGACTGCACTGACGAGCCCATCTTCTTTTTCTATATCTAGAACTGCGCCCGAAACGCGGATTATTTTTCCAAGATATACCTCATTGGCAGCTCTTTCATCTTCCTGAAAGGCTCTGTATAAATCCACCGCACTAATTGTGAAATCGGGTTGGGCCTTGAAAATATCAGCATGTGCTTGGTGGTAAATAAAAAAGTAGACATAAGCAGCCAGGGAGATGACAAGAAGGAAGAATATCATTAAAATGTTGCGTGTCTTCATTCTACAGGTATTTTAATTGTCAGGAGCCCCTTCTTGAATCCAGGCCTCAATCTTTTCAATAGTGCAATCATCTAGCTTTAAGCCCGCCTGTGGCATAGGGCTAAATCCGGGCAAATGCTTAATGGAACCCAATAGCCTTTCATTGTTTACCCAAAAAAGAACCTCTTCATAGCTTTCGAGTACAACTCCTCCCAATTGGGCAAGAGAGTTGTGACAACTCATACAATGGGTATTTAAAATGGGGAGTACATCGGAAGAAAACCTGATATTTTCAGTATTGCAACCAGTCTCTTTAAACAAGTCTTCTATATTATCCGATTCACAGGAAACGAAGAAGAGCAGTACAATCGGCAGCAGTAATATAGTCCATTTCATAAACCTATATTTGACTGGGGTTATATTAGCAAAGGGTAAAAATAATAAAATCTGAGTTGTTGACCAAATGTTGCTGATTTTCAATACCTGAATTCCTAATGAGCTTTCTTGCCCTCAAGCCTGATGTTGAGCAACTACTTAAATGGTTGAATTTACAATTCCTTGAATGGTGCATCGGCAAATAATACCAATTTTCCTCAGATCATAAATCTACAACTTTTTGGTAATTTTAGCTATATCGCACTGATTGGGTGCTCCTTACTTTTTGCTTGATGCTACGACAGGCTCAGCACAAGTGCTTCGATAAACTCAGTACAAGTGCTTCGACGGCATTATTAGCACAAGTACTACGGCAGGCTCAATACAGATACAAAAAGTAACCAAAAAATCAAGACTGGCAAGTATTTGGTTTTTGAAAAATTTGCAGTTGGATATTAGCTGCTGTATCCTTCTCCTTGTCAGTTCTCTGTTACAGGTTCTGTTGGGTAGTTGAACTGTTATGCCTTCAAGCACTACCAAATTTTCGACCCATTTTTCTTAACGCCAAATCCTTGAAGAGCGGGAAAAAAGGTGGGAGACTTCGAATCCTTACACTGATTGGTTGTACTCTGTTTAAAAAAATAATGGGAATGAATGCTCTGATTTACATTACTCATAATGTTCTTTCTGTTTCTTCTTTACTCGCATTTTCTATGGGAATTAAAATCTAAAACTTGAGTCTATTCTGGTGTTTCCAATAATAAAGTATAAGGGTGCCGGATTGGTATAAAGCCGATAAAAAAGTCAGGGGATTTATCACTGAGTGATAAATCCCCTGCAAATGAGAAACTTTCAAGCAAGATTACTCTTTAACCCAGGCTGAAAACATCCAATGTCTTTGCTCGGTGCGTTTGACATAACCCGTTATCAAATCCTCGGTAGCGCTATCATCTATTTTCTCCGCTGCAGCAATGGCATCCACCATAAAGGACAGCAACACTTCATAGTCGGAAATGATTTCATTAACCATTTCAGCAGCGCTTAGATCGGTGCTTGATTCATGAATTTCAGCGGTTTCAATATAGGAAGCCATGGTACTTAGCGGTTTGTGACCAAACACTCTAATTCTCTCGGCCACCTCATCAATTTGCGCCTTTACCTGGTCGTATTCCTGTTCGAACTGATCGTGCAGCTCAAAAAAATTAGGGCCTTCAACATTCCAGTGAAAATTGCGGAGCTTTTGATAGTGGACCTGAAAATTGGCCAAAAGTTTATTCAGAGCATCCACTACTTCTTTGGTTTCCTCTGCTGTAAAACCCAACTTCTTATATGCTTTCATTATTTATTATTTTTTATTAAACGATTAAATTGATGTAGTTAGTTCAGCAGCTCGGCTTGCATAAACCTTTACTGCCTCACTCATGTCGTAAACTTTGAGGTTTTTATTGTTCATTTCAAGGATACTACTTCCGGCTGCTGATCGATATCCCCCGGCACAATGAACTACTACCGGCTTGTTGGTAGGTACTTCATCGACTCTAGCTCTCAATTCATTCAGCGGAATGTGCATGGCCTGATCGAAAAACTTTCCGGCAGCCACCTCTGATTCATTGCGAATATCCAAAATGGTGTAGGCCGCTTGAGATTGATCAAAGGCTATTGTATCAAATTCATTGGATTTCTCTGTTCCATATTCCAGTACAAATCCACCTTTGATATTGCCCTCATAGGCAATCTTTGCTGCCCGGCGCATCAACATTTCGAGCGTATCCTGGTCTGAAGCAGCCAGATAAAAAGGCTCATCCGGATTCACTATGCTTCCCAGCCATGTCTCAAAGCTATTGCCGGTCATTATATTGATAGAGTTTGGCAAATGAGCTTCTTTAAAATCACTGGCAGGCCGCGTATCCACAATCAGAACATCCTTCTCAACTTTCGTGGCATCGGTTTCATTTTTGATGGAGCCCAGTAAAGGCACCTGGAGAATGGAGTCCAGATATTCCCTGGCACCTGCCTTGTTCACATCCACATTATAACCGAAATAAGTAGGAATAAACGGCTGGTCTTTAAGAATTTCTTCAATAAATTCATCTTTGCTCATAGGTTGCATAGACCAATTGGTTTTCTTTTCCTTCCCAATCGTACTGCTATCGTCACTACTCAATGCTTTCCCGCAAAGAGATCCTGAACCATGAGCAGGATAAACCACAACGTGGTCTTCCAATTTCATTAAAATGTCTCTCAATGAATCGTACATCTGACCAGCAAGTTCCTCACGCTTCGCCTGCATCGCACCAGCCTTCTCCCTCAAATCAGGTCGGCCGCAATCTCCGATGAACAATGTGTCACCGGTAAATACATATTCATCTTTGCCTTCATGACTCAATACTATTGAGATGCTATCCGGAGAGTGCCCTGGGGTGTTCAATGCCCTCAATTTAATGGCTCCCATTTGAATTTCATCTCCATAGTCAAAGGTAATGTGAGGGTAGTCGGCATGCACCAACTTACTCACGTAAATTTTAGCTCCGGTTTTGTTGTGGATTTCAAGATGAGAACTGGAAAAATCGGCGTGTGGATGTGTTTCGATCACTCCCGTAATTTTCGCATTGTGGCGCTGCGCAAAGTCAAAATAAACTTTTGGATCTCTTTGAGGATCAACCACAACTACTTCATTTCCGGAAAGAATAGCGTATGAATAATGTGCCAGAGGCTTGTCTTCGAATTGCTTTACTAAATACTGATTACTCATGATAAATAGATTTTGATTTGTTATTGATACTGCAAAGATATGAGCCATGGCATGAACCCAAGGTGACTTATGTCACAGAACACACTGATTTGCTAAAAATATCAAAGAACAATTTCCTGCGATTTTTCACAACCAATTCAAATTACAGTCTGATCAGCGATGCCAATTCATTGAATCCCTTTTGAAAGGATTCTGCACTCTTGTTGAAAGCTTTCCTAGCTTCTTCCATACGCTCTTCAGATACATCTTCAAGCTCATCAAACTTTTTCATCATAGCCGACCGCTCTTTTTTGAGCCTTTCCAATTGCTCATCATACTTCTTTTTTGCAGATGTTGTAACATCTTTCTGTTTTTTCTCAAGTTCTTCAATTTGGTTGAATAATTGATCGATTTGCGACTTGGCCTTGTTTCTAAATTCTTGCCTGTTCATTGTTTCAAATTTTTTGTGATTAAATACACCAATGTAACATGAAAAAGGGGGAAATGTTTAAAAAAATGTGCCTTTAAATGTTGATCTTCAATGTATTAAACAATACATTTCGCAAAGTAATTTTATTGTGTTGGGCTATTAAATATTAAAGATCAATTAGTCATAGTTAATTTCACTCGAGACAAATCAATGAGGGCCAATCTTAAAAAGTAAACTCCGATTAGCAGACGCCCCTTTCAGCATTATTTACTCAAGCTTCTCCCCACTTAATTACTTTAAAGTCGGTAGTTAAGATAGCATTAAAATGCATTGCCTAATTACCTTATCCACTTGTTCATCAATGACTTGGACTCGTTTTTGTTTCTCCTCAATCAAGTCCTTTTTGCTATTGAATAGTTATCTCAAGTTTTCCTTTACTTTTTGTCTTGATGCTACGACAGGCTCAGCACAAGTTCAGAAAGTAAACGAAAAAATCAAGGCTGTCAAGTATTTTGCGGTTGGCGGTTGGCTTTTGGCTG
>REEI01000032.1 GCA_007695145.1 Saprospirales bacterium
AGGGCCGGCTGATCGCAATTGTCGAAAGATCCATTGTCAATATCGCCGGGAACTATTGAGGCAACACCATTGGAATCGAGTTGCACAATTATATCCTGACACAGGGCTGTAGGGGATAGTGTATCTTGCACCTCGATCAAAGATTGACAACTATCCAATTGCCCAGCCTCATTGACAACAAATAGCCAAATGTAATTTTCCCCTACATCATCGCAGTAAAAAAGTGAATTGCTCAAATAAAGAGATTCTATTCCACAACTATCCACACTACCAGCATCCACCCATATGGGATCTAGTTCAATTTCTCCATTTGAATCCAGGAATATCGCAAGATCAGAGCAGTATGCGTTTGGAGGGTGACCTCCCTGGATAAATACAGATTCGACGACCTGAACATTCCCATCATCAACGGTCACGTAATGAAGCCCTCCACTAAGGTTTAAAGCCAATGAGCTTGTTTGTCCATCACTCCATTCGTAAGAAAAACTATTGGTTCCTCCAGTAGCTATAGCTCTTGCAGATCCCGAATTAATCTCTCCACATGGAATATGTTGTATATCGGTTACTTCTACTTCCAGGACTTCATTTATGCAAAAATCAGTTGATTCTTCAAATCCAAACTCCCCACCTGAAGCATAGATTTCTTGAGTTTGAACATCGATAACCATATAAGAACCATCGCCCCAATCGCAGCAAATACCATCTCCCCAAGTATCGAAAATGGTAAACGTGTAACAATTGTCCTGCAATACACAAAATGACTCAAGAATGGTATCCCCCGGAGAGAGGCCTCCATAGGGACCACCAGATGCAATAACTTCATCCTGATCATTAACTACATTCCAACTTGTTTCACCGGGATAATTGTCCAAAACTATCATTACAAACAACTCTTTTGAAGCACGGTTAAACTCATAGAAAAGACTGTCATTAGAGTTATTTTCATCCTCTTCACCATTGGGTCGAGAAGTATAAACCAGAAGTTCATTTAGTCCAGGTTCCGCCTGCAATACAGGTAGGGAAAAAACTGTAGCCTGGAAGGGTCCGATACTTCCAAACCACTGGATACTATCAGCAATGGTACTGTTTAATTCATAGTGCACCCAGAATGAATCTATTGACTGTTCTCCAAAATTATAGATCAATAGCTCTGCTTCAAAGGTACTATCACAGATAAATTCAGGTGGATGATTGATAGCGCTAATACCAATGTCATAACTGGCCAATCCTGTAATATTAGCTCCAGTTAAAATTAAAGAGAATTCCTGGCTTCCACCTGTCAGGTTCCCCTTATGATTTATGTTTAGTGTATAGATCATTCCGGAGTCCGGAGACTCGATATATATCATTTCAACATTATCCCTAAAATTGTCGCCTGTGGTTGCCGGGTCATTGGGATTATCAGGGTTCAGGATATAGGGAAAAAAAACCTCATTGTTCTGATCTTCCATTCTCATATCCAGATCATTGACCAGCATGAGGTCTGTTGGATTGAGGGCTGGAGCAACAGGATTTCCCGGAACATCGGTCCACACCAGAGTAACTCGAATGGATTCCTCACCAGTTGCCTCAAAGTCCAATGTAAATTCATCGGAATTGAACAAAGTGTTCTCATGAATAAATGCAGCATCACCAATTGAGGATCGACTCATTACATCAGCAGCCTTTTCGGTATCCATCAGTCCCCAGCCAAATTTGTAATCCGGTCCGGGATTGCCACTGATTTCATTGTCAGCAGTGTGCAGAATAATACCTTTGATGGTAGATGAGAGCAATGTTACACCCGGGTGGAGGTTTTCCTGATGCTCCAACAGCAGACCAATAGAACCGCTGATCATAGGGCCGGACATTGAGGTTCCCGAAGAATTGCCATAGCTAGAATTGTTAGCTGAAGTAGTTGAGTAAACACTTACTCCCTTTGCTACAATATCAGGCTTGATTCTACCGTCATCGGTGGGTCCCCACGCACTGAAACCAGACATATTCCCGGCATTGGTCACTGCGCCAACCGTCATTATGTTTTTTGAAAGACCCTTGTGAGAAATCACATCAAAACCATCGTCCCCTCCATCTTTTTCTCTTACCTGAGAACTGAGTTCCCATCCATTTCCAGGAACAAAGACATAGTGCTCAGTTCCGGGAGAAGGGCCACGTCCACGGTCATTTCCGGCAGATTTGACTATGAGGTAGTGCGGGGCATTGTGGGCTATTTCATCCCAAATTTGAGAATTGGAATTATAAAATCCCCATAAATAATCTTCTTCTTCACTGATATTGGGATTCCCAAACCAGTGCCAGCCGGATTCACCTGACCAATCTCCACTTGCCCAACCCGTAATAAAGCCATAAGAATGTTGTGAGACCCGGAGTCCATCGGCGGCAGCGGCGGCCATCTCAGCATTGTCATTATCCCAATCATAGGCATGAAGCAGAGCCTCATTAGACATTCCTTTGGCATTGGGTTCAACACCTTCGGCCATCATGGTGCCTGCTACATGAGTTGCGTGACTGCTATTGTTATTCGCACCATCCATTTGAGTGACCCTTCCGGTAAACTCCTGATGCTCTGCCCTCACTCGACCTGAGTCCCAAATACCGAGGGTTTGGCCCGAACCGCTCAACTCCAATCCGGCCGTTCCGCCGGTGTATACTTTATCAGAATTTATCAGCTCAGCTCCTCCTGCATTGGTGGTAAAAATATATACAGGGTATCCATTTCTAAACTTAACTAATTTTGAGACCCTTCCTTCTGAATCTACTGTTTCTAAAGGAATATTGTATAACTCGGCCAAATGTCTAACTTCGTTCTGATCTATGAGGAATCGTTCATTGGCACTTTCGTATATTTCAAGAAGATTTTGCTTCTGTTCAAGCGTTTGAGCCCTTGAAGAAAAGGCGCCAAAACAGGCCAGAATTCCGATGAGGAAGATACATTTCAATCTTTGAAAAGGTAAAATGGATTTAGCCAGATTTAACATACAAAATTATTTGGTTTGGGATTCATAACCTCCAAATATAGTACATGAAAGTTCATCCTTTTATGGATGGATTAAAAAATTATAAAAACATGACAATCTATCACCGAAATTGAAAGAGTGAGGGAAGCAGTAGGTTTCAACTAAATATTTGATCCTTGAACTACAGAAGAAGGTTATTTTTTTATCCCCTTTATGCTTTAGCTACAAGAGGCATTCTTCTTCCGTAACCAAATGCCTTTTTTGAGACCCTTAGGACAGGAGCCGTTTGATAGCGCTTGAAGTCGCTAGAATTGACGAGTCGCACCACTTTCTTAACCAACTCTTTGTCGAAACCCTTTTCAGCAATTTCATCTACTGATTTTCTCTTTTCGATAAACAGCTTTAAAATAGAATCCAGTAAAGCATAATCAGGAAGCGAATCTGTATCTTTCTGATCGGGCCTTAACTCTGCAGATGGAGGTTTTAGAATAGAACTCTGAGGAATAAAGGATTGGTCTCTGTTGATAAATCCTGCCAGAAGATAAACATCCGTTTTGTATACATCTCCGATAACAGATAGGCTACCACACAAATCTCCGTAAAGCGTCCCGTATCCAACTGCCATTTCGCTTTTGTTGGTAGTATTTAGCAATACATATCCCTTTTTATTGCTGTAAGCCATAAGCAGCATTCCCCTGATTCTCGCCTGTAAATTTTCCTCTGTAACGTCAAAAGGTGTTTCGCCAAAGGCTCTGCTCAATTCAGAAACAAAGCCTCTGTAAAGCTGATCAATAGCTATTACATCGTAGGTCATTTTCAATCTGCTTGCGAGCTCCACCGCATCCCTAACAGAGGATTCCGATGAAAATGCTGAAGGCATAATGAGCCCGTGGACATTTTCTGAACCAAGGGATTTACACGCAATTGCAGCCACCAGTGCAGAGTCTAACCCGCCTGACAATCCCAGTATGGCTTTTGAAAACCCGAGCTTACTGAAGAAATCTTTCACTCCAAAAACCAGCGCATTGTGAATGGCCTCTATTCGTTCTGCGGGCTTCACCTGGCCAATCCCGTCTCTCTCTCTAAGCTCTTTGAGAGAAAAAGTTTTGATGGATTCCCTGAAGAATGGCATTTCCTCAAAAACCTCTCCAGATGGTCCAACCACCAGAGAGCCCCCGTCAAAAATCAAGTCCGTCTGTGCCCCGACATGATTGATATAAAAAAAAGGGAGGTCGTAGCGAGTGGCATTGGCCTTCAGTACTTTTTTTCGCTCCAGGCGTTGATCCTGGTGAAATGGAGAAGCGGACAAGTTAATAGCCAGTGTTGGCTCGTATTCCATCAAGATATCCATTGGGTGAAAAGTATAAATTGGATCATCTTGAATGATATCCCATATGTCCTCACAAATGGTGACTGCCAGTTTCTCCCCTTTAAAATCAAATACTCTGAACGACTTAGCAGGTTCAAAATATCGATACTCATCAAAAACATCATAGGTCGGCAACAGGGCTTTATCGATGAATCCGATCTCTTTTTGCTCGTAGAAGAAGAATGCACTATTGTACAGGTTCTTTCCAGGTAACTCGGGATTGACTCTAGGTGCACCGATAAGGACTCCGATCCTTCCCGAAGCCATTTTGACATCATTCAATAGTTGGTTGGCCTGTTCAATAAAATAGGGATAGTCCAGGAGGTCCAATGGCGGATAGCCTGTAGTAGCCAATTCGCTGAAACAAATCAAATCCGCTCCCTGTTTTTGAGCTTCCTCAATGGCATTGAGTATCTTCCTCTTGTTGGACTCAAAGTTGCCTATGTGAATGTTTAACTGAGCAATCGCTATCTGCATAAAAAGCATTTAAATGGGGCGCAATATCGTAAAAAAAACCACATTAGAAAGTTTATGTTCCAGCACAGTCAAAATTTACCTCCAAAAATAACAGATATGTTGAGTAGGCTTTGTAATTTTGTTACATGTCATTCCAAGTTTCAGCATTAAAATTCAGACCCCAGCGCTTCGATGAAGTTGTGGGTCAGGAACATGTAACAGAAACCCTCAGACGGGGGCTTCAATCCGAAAGGGTAGCCCATGCACTGCTTTTTTGCGGGCCACGGGGGGTGGGAAAAACAACCATTGCCCGAATCTTAGCAAAAGCACTGAATTGCGAAAATCCCGGGACTGACAGAGAGCCCTGTAACCAATGTCTTTCATGTGAATCCTTTAATTCCGGAGCCTCTTTCAATATTATTGAGCTTGATGCAGCCTCGAACAACAAGGTTGAGGATATCAGACATCTCGTTGAGCAGGTGGGGTATCAACCTCAGAGAGGTCGCTTCAAGGTGTTTATCATTGATGAGGTCCACATGCTCTCTTCGGCTGCTTTCAATGCCTTTTTGAAAACCCTTGAAGAACCGCCGCCATATGCCATTTTTATACTGGCTACAACGGAAAAACACAAAATACTGCCGACCATACTCTCTCGCTGTCAAATTTACGACTTCAAGCGCATACCTATTCCGGAGATGGTTCGTCAAATGACCTTTATTTCCGAAAAGGAGGGCCTGGAATTTGAGGAGGAAGGTCTCAATCTAATTGCGCAAAAAGCTGATGGTGCATTGAGAGATGCCCTGTCGCTTTTCGACAAGCTAAATTCTGTTACAAACAGATCGCTGACCTATCAAAACATCATCAAAAGCCTTAATCTTTTGGATAGAGGGCACTTTTTTGACTTCACAGATTGGTTTCTCAAAGGCGATACTGAAAGCATATTGATCTCATTTGACCAGATACTCAACGATGGGTTTGAGGGAGACATTTTACTTGAGGGCTTATTGGAGCATTTTCGGGAACTCTTTGTCAGCCGAGATCCAAAAACTCAAAATCTGATGCAGTCCGGAGAGCGATTTTTAGCGCGCTATAAAGATCAGGGAGGGGGATGTAGCCGATCATTTCTGCTTTCGGGAATGAATGTAATTTCTGATGCGCTCTTTAAATACAAGGAAGCAAACAACAAGCGCATGTTTACCGAGCTGACTCTTTGCAAGCTCGCCGTCATGAATCACTTCCTAAACAATGCTGTCAGTGCACTTCCCGGAGACATCCCTGTAAAGAGTACTGTTCAGGCGTCCCCCCAAAAAAAAACTGAATTAGAGAGCGCTGCTAATTCGAGGGCGGAAAATAGTGATGTGGATACAAACAATTCCAGAGGGGAAGTGAATCAATTTCAAGCGGAAAGTCAAACCAAAGACAAAAAAAGCTCTGAAAGTCATACGCTAGCTGAACCCGAAGACCCCCCGATTAAAAAAATCGAAGATAAAACTAACAATTCACCTTCCATCCCCCAGTTGGCAAGTCTAAGTTCGTTAAAGTCAAGAATCAAGGAAAAAAAGGAGTCGGCAGCCGCCAGTACTTTAGACTTAAGCCTTGAAAATGTGGAGAGGATATGGAACAACTACAGTGAAAAGGTTGAATCGAAATCCATAGCAGTGTCATTAAAAAACGCCGTCTTAAGTGTTGATGGCAATTCCATAAAAATAGCAGTTCCAGGAGAAGTGGCCAAACAAACCATCCGTTCCCAGAAAAAACTGCTCGAAAAACTGAGGAGGTCCTTTGGCAGCCATGTGGTGGAAACCACTATTCAGGTAGATGAGTCCTTGCGAAAAGAAGAAGACAACAATGGACCTAAACTCACCTCTCCTAGAGAAAAATACCATTATATGGCAGAAAAAAACCCAAATCTGAACAAACTGATGGATGCCCTCGGCCTAAAAGTTTCAGATTGAGGGGGGGGGTGAAAAACCAAGTCTTTCATTAGTGAATTAAATGGTGACCTAGCGTTTTCCCCTGCATTAAAACTTGGCTATTGTGCATTAATTCAAGGTTTTTAGAAGCTACGCTTCACTGAGTGAAAAGGCAAAATAGAAATTTCGGGTTTCCACTATCATCAAAGGCTTTAAACTCCGCCAAAACATGCCCTGACTTTCAATCTCTCCACTCCCAGGGAGGTTTTCTACTTGCATCAAGATCTTCTCCTGGCAAACAACAACCAATAGGGACTGCAATCCTTCACTCAAGAAGGCCCGGCCACAAAAATGATGTGGATTAGCTAATCTAATGTTGCGTTACCCGTACCACCATTTTTCAATGTAAAAAAGGACAACTGAACCCGGAACAGAAAATGCGGTGATGTCCAGAGCTAAGAAATAGCGCTACTGAAAAAATCACTTCTTGATTACGGACTTTGATTCTTCGCTACCTGAGGGTTCATTTTCTTGATGAGGTTTTTCTTCACTTGGCAAAATTCCGGTACTGCCAGTCTTTTTCAATAAATAATACCCCCCTGACAAAGCAATGATAATTGCTGAAATCCCTAATATCTCGAGCCCTGTATAATGTTCAAAGTCCAGAACAATCACCTTTCGGGCAATTGCAATGAGTGCAACTAATATTACCACTTCTACGTGAATGACATTCTCCTTGAAGTAAACCTTAATTGTATCGAGCAACTCTATGCCGATAAGCACGAGCAAAAAGACCCCAAAAATATTGAGAAGATTGTCAAGGTCAACAAGTAGCACACCATTTTCCCCACTTCCAAGCGAGGCAATTACTATGAAGATGAGTTCAAGAGTGGACACAAGAAGTAAAAAGGACATAACCGCAATGAGTACTACAATTATAGATTTTTCTGCCCATTCTACTATTTCTTTCAATAACTTTGGTTTATCGCCTAAAGAGTTCATAGATAAATATTTTATGTCCAGCTTAAACGCAGGTAGGTAAGGCAAAATGCTGTTTATATGGTAAATTTTTTGTTGCATAAAAAGTCAACTAGAGGTCCTGGTTTTGTAATACCAATTTATTAGCTACAAAAAAGGCCGGAGGATTACCCCGGCCTTTTCTCAATGCTATCAGACTAATGGCTCCTAAGGCCTCAATATCCCGGATTTTGCGGATAATCATTTCTTGTGCGATCGATCTGTACTTGTGGTATGGGTCTCAAGAGGTGGTGTTCCTGAATATTGGGAGCAGCATTGGGATTGTGAGTTCTCACTCTCTCCAGCAGTTTGCCTGTTCTTTTTAGGTCTTTCCATCGGTGGAGTTCACCTGCCAGTTCACGGGCTCTTTCATCTAAAATTAGATCGATGTTTAATTCAGAGGGATCAACAAGGGGTATAGTATGGCCTGGAGCCTCTGCGCGCTTTCTTACCACATTGAAGTAATTTGCAGCTTCGCCCATATTTCCAAGTTGCATCAAAGCCTCTGCAGCTATAAGATAAGTCTCTGCCAGTCGCATTACCATGAAGTCCCTGCCATGGCCTCTCTGGAATGGGTAGCGGTGCTTTTGAACAGTGGGCGCATAAATTCGGTTGATATCCTTGATCCTCACCACCAAATAGGGCATATTGGCAATCTCTTCATCCGACATTTCTTGAATATAGGGATCAGAGGTAAACCAGGCTGCGGTATCTCCAATTGATTTACCTTCGGGCAATGTGGCTTCATCATTGTAGAGCCAGGCTTCTTTAAATGTAACGTGGTATCGAACATCATTTTTTATATTGAGGTCCATCGATCTGTAGTCATTACCAAAAACATCAATCAGCAAATAATCGGTTGGCCAAAATCTTGCAATACCGGTGTGGTACATATTGTCACCCACCAAACCCGGCAATAACCATTGACGCGGGGCAAAAAATCGCTGTAATTCATTTACGGGATTATTAACTTCGGGATTGTCACCCCACTGAATGGACCAAATTACTTCTGCATGTCTTTGATTGAAAGGATCAAAAACATCTTCATAATTATCGAGTAAAGCGTGTCGGCCTCCATTTATTACTTCCCTGGCATAGTCAGCGGCTTGTTGCCAATTGCCGATAGTGAGGTGAACTTTAGCAAGATGGTGCCTTGCTGCATCGCGAGTGGGTCTACCGTACTGGGACTGCTCTTCAGGTAGATTATTGACCGCAAAATCCAGGTCCGATAGTATTTGGCTGTAAACCTCCTCTTCTGTAGCCCTAAAGGCCTCTAATTCAACCTCCCTGGTCTCTTCTAGAGCCAAATGGACACCGCCAAAATGTTGAACGAGAATGAAGTAATAATGAGCGCGGAGAAATTTTGCTTCGGCCACCTTGGCATTTCTGGTATTGGCATTCAAATCGTTAATTTGGTCAGCCCTTGAAATTACGGTATTTGCGTAATTAATTCCCTGATAAAAATACTCCCATATAATAGGTTGACTTTGTGTAGCCAGGGTTGTAGCAGGATTGAGTCCAGCGTCATATCGATCCCAGGACCCATTATAACTCTGCCCTTCTCTAAATAGATCTGTTCCGTAAAGGGTCATCAACATACCGTTCTCCCTTCCATAATACCACCTAAAAGGGACATAGGCCCCAATGAGGGCTTCATCTAAACCCTGAGCGGTTGAAAATTGTACGTCTGCCACAGTATCCGTGATCATCTCTTCGGTGAGATCTACACAGGATACCAGTAATAAAGCGAGTGACAGGAATATTAGTTGGATTGTATTTTTCATTGTAAGTATAATTTTTGTAGTTTTAAAATCCTATTTCAAGGCCAAATAAAAAGGTTCTGTAATTGGGCATATCGTGGTTTCTCGCTCCCTCAGGATCAAGTCCGGGAAAATCAGTAAAAGTAAAGGGATTTTGCACTGCAGTATAAACTCTTGCCCTCCTGAGCCCTGATCTGTCAAGAAGAGAAGCCGGTAGTGAGTAACCAAAAGTGATGTTTCTAACCCTTATAAAGCTCGCATCGAAATATCCCATGGGAGTAAAGTAAGCATGGCCCCTAACACGTGGCTCAGGAAACTCATTACTCGGATTATCAGGAGTGTAGTAGTCTATATCCCTGGAGTTGAGATTATATCCTCTTCTAAGGTTGATATAACCACCGAGTGAGGTACCACCGGCTTCAGACCAAATAGTGACTCCTTGCTTTGTATAAACCATAAAGGACATATCAAAATTCCGGTAGCTCATTCTACTGCTGATGCTTCCGGTCCAACTTGGGTTTTCAGAACCCAAAATGACTCTATCTGCTGCTCCAATTCCACCGTCCCCATTCACATCCCTTAGCTTGATATCTCCGGGAAGTGCAGAGTATTGAGCGGCCAGTTCTCTTTCACTTTCCTGCCAAATACCGATGAATTCATAATCGTAGTGTACATTAATCGGCTGACCAATAAACCACCTGTTGCCCGGGTCATCATTAGTGCCACCGTACAGTTCTACGATCTCATTCCTATTTGTGTTAAAAATAAAATCTGTTGTCCACCTGAAACCATGCCTATCAGATGGTTCAATCAATACCGTGGACAAACCGACCTCAAGACCAGTATTCCTGGTTGAACCCACATTTTCCAAGGTACTTTCAAAACCTGAAGTAGGTGGGAGTTGGCGATTCATCAATAAGTCGGTAGTGTTTTGCTGATACACACCAATGGACCCACCAATCCTGTGATTCAAAATACTGAAATCTACTCCTACATCAAAAGACCGGGTCCTTTCCCATCTCAATTCTGAATTGGCAAGTTCTGAAGATTGAAATCCAAATACCGACTGATCGCCAAATGCATATCCGACTCTTGAGACCTTACCCTGGGTTTGGTAGGGTTGAATTCCTGTATTACCTACTTCCCCATAGCTGACTCTGAACTTAAGTTCATTGATCAGGTTGTTGTTTTGAAGAAATGGCTCATCGCTGATCAACCACGCAACAGCAGCCGAGGGAAATAACCCATATTTATTCCCTTCTGCCAAACGAGATGATCCATCCACTCTACCAGTGAGGGTAAACATATACCTATCCCTGAAAGCATAATTTACTCTGAGCATATACGACTCCATAGCCCATTCCTGAAGGGTACTATTTCTATTAACTGTCTCTTCTGCTGAACCAATATTGTGAAACCGCTGCTGCTCAAATGGCAAGCCTCTAACATTAACAGATGCCCCAACTTCTCTATTGGTTTGAAAACTGTAAAGACCAGTGGCCCGAATGGTGTGATTTCTCCCCAGTGATCGCCTAAAGTTTACAATATTTTCGTATAACATGTTCCTTACGGTAGTATTTCCAACTCCAGCCGTTGAATTCTGCCAATTGTGGGTGCCGCGCTCCCAAATATTGATGTCGGGAGAAAAGTTAAACCTGTAGGAAAGGCCGTCGACGATATTGACTTCAGCGAAAATATTGGCAATCACCCTTGTCCTATTTCTCTGGTCAATAAAATAGTCTCTATCTAGAAAAGGAGTTGGAAAACTTTCACCAACGGCAAATTCACTCCGCAATGCCTCTTCAGCTCTTTCCGGCCAATCGAGTGGACTCCTGAGGACGAGGTCTCTAAAGTTGCCACCTCTGTGCTCCTGGCTGTAATAAACCTGGGAAGACACTCCTGCAGTCAACCAGGGAGTTACAATTTGATCTAAATTCAGTCTACCGACATATCTGGTATAATCGTTATTGCTTACAATCGCATCGTGGCGTGTGTAGGTGCCGGATAAGGCATATCTGGTATTGAGCGTACCGCCCCTTACACTGAGATGGTGATCGTGCTGATAACCGGTACCAAATGCAACATCCTGCCAGTCGGTATCAATTCCTCTTTGGATAGCCTCCAATTCCCAGTCGAGAAAAAGGGCTTCGTCTGTAGTATATGTACCTTCTCTACGAGCTGCATCCCTCTGCATTTCAATGTAGCGGTCAGCATTCATCAGATCGACTCGATTGGCAATTTCCTGAACACCGAAGGAAGCCCGGTAGTCAACTACTGCAGCATTCAGGGGACCTCTTTGAGTAGTTACTAAAATAACTCCATTGGCCCCTCTACTTCCGTATATAGCTGTAGCTGAAGCATCCTTTAGAATTTCAATGGATTCAATGTCGGCTGGATTGATTCCCATTAAATCGCCCTCAATAGGGACACCATCCATTACAATAAGTGGATCATTCCCTGCTACCAGTGAGCGAGAACCCCTGATTCTGATGGTGGAACCTGCTCCAGGTCGGTAACTGTCAGTGGTCACATCTACTCCAGGTGCTCTGCCCTGCAATAGATTCTCAAAGGAGTAAATCGGTTCACTGATAATGGTAGCGCGGTCAATAGATGAAATCGCCCCGGTTATCTCCCTTCTCTCTGCTCGTCCATATCCAACCACCACTACCTCACTCAAAGATGTCTCATCAACTCCCAAGTCAACATTGATCACTCTTTGATTTCCCACCACAACTCTGTGCTCGGCATATCCAACAAACCTAAATAATAGAACCGTCTCTTCTGATTGGACCATAATGGTATAATTGCCATCAAAGTCAGTAATAGTACCGGATATGGTGTTCTCAACCATAATGGTAACCCCAACCAGGGCTTCGCCTGTCTCTGCATCTGTCACTTTTCCCGAAACTGCCCAGGCCTCACTCTCTGGATTGCCGGCCAAAGCGAAAAGCGGAAGCAACATCCAAATCAAAGACAACGCACACAATGTTCTTAAATCGACATTGAGATCAACCCACCGGGGCCTTATCCCGGCATCATAAATCTGTAAGTTTTTTTCCATTTTACCTATATTTAATAATTACATAATAATGAGTTCTGCAGTTAGAAAAACACCATCCTGCAAACCTTTGCGCAAAAATAAGGCTGATTTATTTTGATATATTTATTTGTATATTAGCTATTTGTAAACAAATTGTAGCGACCCTGTAAATTACATCAAAGAAATATTAAGTTGATTTAAATTTAACATTGACTTTGACAAAATCATGAAATTAAATAGCGAATATTTCATTTTTGAAAACAAAACAATTCATCAAAGTACAATTCTCATACAACTGATAGAGAGTATATAGTCCGATTATAGGTCGAATTCACAGTGGGTTGCTTTAATCCTTTCTAAAATCCCTTAAGAATGAATATTCACAGAGGCAAAATCCACTATTTCCTTACATCTAAATCCAGTCAAATTCTTACATTTGACATATGAATTCAAGCAAATTCCAAAATTGGAGAAGCTGGCTAGCGACCATTGCTCTGGGAATAGGGAGTGTTTTTATGCTCAATGGACAGTCCACAACCAGCCTGACGATGGCCGACGGGTTGTCACAGGGAATGGTCATTGATTTGCTTCAAGATTCGAAGGGATTTCTTTGGATTGGCACTTTGGATGGACTCAATCGCTATAACGGCTACGAGATAGATGTATTTCATTTTATACCGGATGCTGAGTTTTCGCTGTCGGATCATGGCATCAATTTCGTTTATGAAGATTCAAGAGGTTTAATTTGGGTGGCAACTTTTTCCGGTGGTGTCAATGTTTTTGACCCAACAAGCGAGCGATTTTACCAAATTTTCCACAGAAAAAATAGTGGTATTCAATCCAACCATGTTTTAAAATTTAATGAGGACTCAGAAGGAAATATTTGGGTGGGAAGTCTAAGTGGCCTCGATCTTATCCTCAATCCTTCCGACTGGGATTTTTCCACTTTCAAGAAGGGCGATATTACAGATTTAGTAAAGGTTAAACCTTTGATTTCTGGCACAATTGTGAATGATATTTTTTTCTCTAAGAAAAAGATTTGGATAGCAGCCGGTGAACAAATATTTTCAGGAAAATCGGCAGAGGATTTAAGGCCTTTTGAGAAGGTTGATTTTCAGTCTGGATTAAGCAAATTGCAAAATCAAATCCTTCGGATTGTATTTGACCGGTATGACAATCTCTGGCTGAAAAGAGCACACAGCCTTACCGCAGTTACAAAAGACACGGTTATCCATCACACATTTGGCATGAGCGAGAACCTGGGAATTATGGGAATGATAACGGATAAAGAAGGGAATTTTATATTGGGAGGACCAGCGGTGGTTCGATACAGGCCGCAACAGAATGGGGGCCTTATCAAAGTTGACAAACTAATAGAATTGCCTGCACACTATCAAGCCAATAAACTTTACCAGGATAGATCCGGCTTGCTCTGGGTATCCACCGCAGGATATGGATTGAAAAAGTACAATTTAACACGAAGTCGCTTTGGGCATCTTCTAGAGAGTGAAACGGTCAGATATATTAATGAAGATGCAGATGGTAGAATTTTTGTCAGCGGCCGAGCAGGACTTCATGTAATTGACAAAGACTTTAAACAACCCATAAGGCCAGACCATATTCCTGAAGAATTGCTACAATCCAACAATATGATTGAAGATGGGGATGGAGTCTATTGGTTTATTCTGAAAGGAGATCAAAACAGCAATGTATTGACAAGCTGGGACCCTCTAAGTGGAAAAAGTCAAAAATTTTTCCTGAGCCACAATATTCACTATTTATCCTTTATGATAGAGGATGAATTGGACTTCATTTGGATGTCCTCAGAGGATGAAAAATATCTATTGAGGTTCGATAAGAAATCAGGTAAAAACACCTATTTTAACCTGAGTGAATATTTGGGAGTTGGGGAGGGAATATTATTCCTTACACATTTGGTTCATCACGGTGGCAAAAAATATTGGGTTTCCAGCTCGCATGGTTTACTGAGGTTGGAAATTATAGACGATGAAATCAAAACATCTGAATGGTTTGGTTATAGGCCTGGGGACCCCTACAGTCTTGGATCCAATTATATTTTCCACTTTCATTTTGACCCCAATGAGCCTGAAGTAATCTGGCTTGCAACCAGAGGGGGAGGACTTAATAAACTCAATTCAATAAGTGGTCTGGTTGAGAGAATCACTACTGAAGATGGGCTCCCAAACAATGTAGTTTACAGCGTTCTGCCCCATAGCGGCAACCTCTGGATGAGTACCAATAGGGGACTTTCAAATTACAACCCACTGACAGGCACATTTGCCAATTATTCTCCCGCAGAGGGACTTCAGAATTTTGAGTATAACTTCACCTCTCACCGCAAACTCCGCGATGGCAGACTGGCCTTTGGCGGTGTAAATGGAATAAATGTATTCAATCCTGATGAAATAGAACTCAACAACACCATTCCAAAGGTGGAAATAACTCAACTAAGGGTCAACAATAAAAAAATAAACCCTTCTTTTTTTCATTCGCCCAAAAAATTTCATCACCAGGAAAATACGATATTCTTATCCTTTGCATCCTTAGACTTTAACGACCCTTCAAAAAATAAATACCAATACAAGTTGGAGGGTGTTGACAAAGAATGGATAGCTTCCGGAAGCAACAGAGAGGTGACCTACGCGAACTTACCCCCAGGCTCTTATAAATTCAGAGTAATGGGTACAAATAATAGTGGGTTGTGGTCTGATGAGGAAGCAGTTTTTGAGTTTGTGATCCTTTCCCCCTGGTGGAAAACAAATTCTGCTTATCTTTTATACTTTTTGGTAACCGGAACAATAATTTTCTTTATTGTAAGATTTCAGCGGAACCGTATGAAAATTCAGAACCAATTGAAGTTAGAAAAGATGGAGAAAGAACGACTTGAGAAACTAGACCGCATAAAGACGAATTTCTTTGACAATATCACACATGAGTTCAAAAGTCCCCTTACTCTTATTATTGAGCCTCTTAGAAAAACCATTCCCAAAGTGAAGGATCAAAGGATTCTAATGGACCTAAAAACGGCGGAAAGAAGTAGCCACCAATTGCTCAACCTAATTGATCAATTGCTGGAACTATCGCGACTAGAATCGGGCGAATTACAGTTGAGACCAATGCCAGGAAACATTATTAGAGACCTTGAAAAAACTGTAAGTGCCTTTTCAGGCCTTGCTGAAAAAAACAGAGTAGATCTAAAAGTCATCGCTCCAAATAAAATAGTAACTGTGGAATATGACCAACAGGCTCTACAAAAAATCATCAATAATCTGGTTTCCAATGCAGTTAAATTCACCCCTACAGGTGGGTCAGTTAATGTCAGCATTAAGTTAAGTGAAAGCGGTTCAAAAGACCAGTGCAAACTCCAAATTATTGTAAGGGATAATGGCATAGGGATGAACAGTGAAGAGTTGGAAAAGGTGTTCGATCGGTTTTTTCGGGCTGAGTCAGTTAGACAAAAAGAAGGCACGGGTATAGGGTTGCCCATAGCGAAGGAACTGACGGAGCTGATGGGTGGCAGTCTTGCGGCCAATAGCGTAAAGGGCAAGGGTACTACTTTTAGACTCACTCTCCCTCTTAAAAAGGCTAAAACAACTTCCGCAAAAGATGGATTTGAGGGGGTAGTTGCAAATGATCAAATCTCAACGAAAGTAGCAGAACCTGCATCCTCATTATTGAAAAATGGAATCAGAGAAAACAACCAACCGATTGATAAAAAAGTAATACTTGTAACGGAGGATAATCCCGAAATAAGACATTTTATATCAGATATTTTTACTGGAAATTTTGAAGTATTGGAAGCAGGAGATGGAACCGAGGGGCTACAAACCGCCAGGCAAAGGATACCTGACTTGATCATTTCAGATTGGATGATGCCCAACTCTTCAGGCCTGGATTTTTGCAAAGCGATCAAATCTAACGACCTCACCAGTCATATTCCGTTTGTCCTACTCACTGCAAAATCCTCCATCAGCAGCAAAGTCCGGGGCCTACAGGCTATGGCAGACGCATACGTATCAAAACCTTTTCACTCCGGTGAGCTTCTCGCCCTGGTCGAGAGCCTTATAGCCAATAGAGAGGTAGCGCTAAAAAAGCTTCAATCTGCAACCCTGGAGCAATTTGGTTTCGGTGAAATCAGCAAAGAATTAGACAAATTGAATACTGATCCATTTATCCAAAAAGTGGACAAATTCCTGCAGGAAAACCTGGCCAATGAAGACCTGAAAGTTGAAGATATAGCAGCGGAGCTTTTTATAAGCCGAATGCAATTGCACCGAAAGATAAAAGGCGTTGCCGGACAGACCAGTAGTGAGTATATTAGAAATTTTCGCCTCAAACAAGGATATTTTCTCTTGACGAATTCAGACCTCAATGTAAATGAAGTAGCGATGAGGGTTGGTATTTCCAATCGCAATTATTTTTCTCGAACTTTTAAAGACAAATACGGTGTTTCTCCAAGTGAAGTGCGAAAGAAAACAGATATTAATCCATAAATAATTCCCAGAGATATCTAGAAAACTGGTGCCTATGGCTATGCTTTGGAGAAAATGGAACAAGGAAAAACTGGGGCGAGGCTATATTCGGTATTTGGCAATTTTTGCGGTAGTCATTATACCAATTTACACCTATCTTTTTGGCACCAACGAATCACCATTTCACTATACCCTTTCCATGATAGGAAACCAAGTGGAATACCGTCTCAGATTTATTATCTGGGGGGTGGTAACCGGCTTTTTACTCACCTTCTATATTTCACGAATGTATATCATGAAGTCCTTTTCCCAACCCAGGGCACACAGGCTCCTATTGTGGTCCCATATATTTCTAGTTCTCACTGTTGTTATCCCAGCCGTTGATCATTTGCCTTTCTTAAAAAGTGTACACGCTGTTATGGCCGTATTTTTTGGAGTAAGTCTCCTCACATCCCTCTATTTATTTATAAGGTTTCTGGGGGAGATCGATGAACACATTTCATTTAAATCCAGTTGGATGCTTTTGTTTGTCCTACTGGGTTCAATTGGCTTATTTTTCCTTCTGGGAAATACAGGTATCTTTGAGTTGTTCTTCTTTATTTCACTGGCAGTTTTTCTGGCCATTCTCAGAATATGGCTACAACCACTTGAAAACAAGCTGTAAAACCCAACCAAATTAACCAAATATTTGAACTTAAAATGGACAAGGTCTAAAAAATTGAATGACCCCTTAAATTTTACATCCGATAACACATCTGATTTGCTCACAATGGAAAATAATGATTATTTTGCTGTATCAAATCAACTAATTTATGAAAAATCCGGAACAGGATATACATCGGGAAATGATGAACCGGGCGATTGAACTCGCTATACATGGGATGAAAAAAGGCGATGGCGGTCCATTTGGGGCAGTGGTGGCCATGGGCAAAAAAATCATTGGTGAGGGATGGAATAAAGTTCTCAGTTCAAACGATCCAACAGCCCACGCTGAGGTGGTGGCAATTAGAGACGCCTGTAGCAAGCTTAAAAGCTTTCAATTGGAAGGGTGTATCATTTATACTTCCTGCGAACCCTGTCCGATGTGTCTCGGTGCCATCTACTGGGCCAGACCAAAATGCTTTTATTATGGGTGTACACGCGAGGATGCTGCAAAAATAGAATTCGACGATGAATTTATTTACAAGGAGATCAAGCTGGCACCGAATCAGAGGAGCATACCTGCATGGAACCTTCAAAGAGAAGAAGCCTTGCAGGCATTTGAGTTTTGGAAGACTTTCGAGAGCAAAATTCCGTATTGATGGCGAAATTCCCCAGGATTGAATACAAACAACACATAGCGCTTATATCTAGTTTGGATGCTGAGAAAAATCAGGAGAATTGAACCCTAAGTGATCTAAATTTTATTTAATGACTTCCTACAATTGATTTGCTTTCAATGAAGCATTCAAAAATCAATCAGATCTAAGTGAAACCTCCATTGCAGAGGCCTTTAAGGCAGGCCAAATGCTCCCCAATATGGCAATGAGGGAAACCGTAATGGAGACAATAACAAAATCGTACCACTTCAAACTTATTGGATAAGAATCTACCACAAATCCGGGAGGAATGGGAATAAGACCAACTGAAACCTGAAGCCAATAAAAAACCAAAGCTATTGCGATGCCAACAATCATACCTCCCAATCCAATAAACAATCCGGAGAGTAAAAAAACCTCTTTTACAAAATTGCGGTCGGCACCCATGGCCTTTAATATAGAAATATCTCTTTTCTTCTCAAGAACGATCATCCAAAGCGCACCGATGAGGTTAAAGGCGACGAGTACCAGGGTCAAACTAATGATCGCAAAACTAACCCACTTTTCTATCTGCATGATGCGGTAAAATGCTTCGTCTTGTTGGTAGCGATCTTTAATCAGAAAGCCTTCGCCCAAAATGCTAGAAAGATCGGATTGGAATTGTCTGGTCGAAGCTCCGGGATGAAGCGCAATCTCAAGGGCGCTCACGCCAGCCACTTCTCCAAACAATTCGCGAACGAATTCCAGCGGTGCCAGAACATACTCCTGATCTACATCGTGGTGAACAGCAAAAGTGCCCACAGGTCTAATATTACTGCTTTTAAAGGGTTGATCCAGCCTTCCCGCTCTCTGGTCAGGTGTATAGATGCCCAAAATGGCAAATCGATCCATTACATTTACCCTAAGCTTACGCGCCATACCTGCCCCCAGTACCGCTCTGAATGCTCCTCCCTCATGCAACTCAAATCTACCCTCCTGCATTACGGATTCGAGTTGGGATACCGTTCCAAAATAGTCATCTACCCCCTTTAAAATACCTATTTCCATCCGATCCTGATATTCAAAAAGGGCCAAATCTTCCAACGAATAGGAAAAGGCCCTTACATCGGGGTGTTGTTCCAAAAATTCCTGGATATTATCAGGTGGCACAAAATTCTTCCCTACCGCAGGACTGACTTTTATCTCGGGATTAAAGTTGCTAAAAAACTGCATTAGCAGATCCTGAAAGCCATTGAACACAGACAAAATAATAATCATCGCTGCCGTTCCTACAGAGAGCCCCAGCATGGATATGCCAGTAATAACATGGATGGCATTGGTAGATTTTTTACCTGCGATATATCGTTTTGCCAGATGAAATTTTAACATATTTTGAGTCTGCTGGATTTGTAAAGGTAGCGCTTACTGAGAGGAATCAGGCACCTCCGGGCCTATCTTTATCCAAAGAGCGATAAATTATGTCTTGAACTTTTGAACGGTAATTATCCCGGATAAATCTTCTGTTCTCCATGGTCGGAAAGGTGCGGTTGGAGAGCATTACATAGATGAGTTCGTGCTCCGGGTCGGCCCAGGCTGCAGTTCCTGTAAATCCCAGATGACCATAGGTGCGATAAGAAGCCTTTTCGGACATATTTGGTCTCCTAGCTTTGTTCAATTCCTGCATATCAAATCCTATACCCCGTCTGGTTTCCATTTGTGGCCTGGTGGTAAAAAGGGAAACCTCAATGGGGTTCACCAGGCGCTGACCTCCATAAAATCCACCATTGAGAAGGGACTGCATTATTATTGCCACCTCCAGACCATTCGAAAACAAACCTGCATGACCACTTACGCCCCCCATCATTGCCGCTCCCATATCGTGAACATGGCCTCTCAATCTCTCCTCCCTAAAGTATCTGTCCTCCTCAGAGGGAACTATCTCTTTGAGGGGAATAATATCCCTGGGATTATAATGCGTTCTTCTCAATCCGAGAGGTCGATAAATTTCCTCCTGTACAAACTGATCAATCGTTGAACCGGAAACTCTTTCAATCATTCCTGCCAAAAGGTAAAATCCCAAATCACTGTAAACATAGCGATTCCGGCGACCCAGTGGAGAATTGATGATTTCAGTCCAGACGACATCCCTGTAAGAATTATTGATCCAGAGGTTTTCACTGACCCTTACTGCAAAATACTCAGATGGACCTGCACTATAGATTTCAGGGTTGTGCACTACCCTTCCATGGTTTCGTTGGATGGTCTCCCTATAAAAAGGTATCCAGGCCTGCAGACCGGAGCGATGGGTCATGATATCGTGAATACTTAAACCAGCTTTATTGGTGCCTTGCAATTCGGGAAGGTAATAACCAATATCTCTGAAAACATTTACTTTATCTCTGTCTGACAACAACATGATTCCATAAGTAGTGGCAAGCACTTTGGTAAGCGATGCCAAATCATAAAGGTGGTGATCAGCCACAGGTACAAGTTTGTCATAGGTATGATAACCAAAGGACCTACGATATACAACTTTTCCATTTTTTGCAACCACTATCTGGCAGCCCGGTGCTGCGCGTTCTAAAATCATTCTGTCAATCAAGGGCTCAATTTCTTTGAGAATTTCAGAGCACATCCCCACTCTTTCGGGAAGTGCAAAGCCGAGTCTGTGTTGGGAGGGAAGATTCACTCCCATTCCTGCCTTTGAGCGCGCTGAGGCAGTTACCGGCAATTTGCCCGTAAGTGCGAAGGCTCCTGCAACGCCCTGTGCAGCGAAATCTCGGAACATTTCTCCGTCCTCATAGGCGACCATTACAGTCTTTAATTCATCAAAAAACCGCAGAGAATAAGGGCTTCCAAAAATCACCAAGGCGATGTTTGTCTCCTCAGCAAGACGGTTAATGAACCGAATGGTAGACTGTTGTAAGCCGTAATTCCCTGACAAAAATCGTCCCATATTGTGAAGGCAAACAATGACCTCATCGGCCTTAGACAATTCACGAATAAGTTGGTCAGACTGCAGAGCGGGATGGTCCTGCCTATATTGTCGGTGCTGCCATTCTCCGTAGTCGTCCAGCCTGGACTGAAACTCGGTCTTTGATCCGGTACCGAGTGCCACGGTTATCCTCTTTTTATTCTCTTCAAGCTTCAAAGGGAAAAAGTTCTGTTCATCGCGCACTAATGTCAGAGCGTTCTCTATCAATTCTGACTTCAGGGCGAGTGCCTGAGGATGGTTGACCTCATCAACCAGTCCGTTGAGATTCACAGGACGATACTGGTCAAGCCCTAAAAAATACTTGGCGGAGAGTATTTTTTTTACACTCTCTTCAAGTCTTTCAGGGCTGATGAGACCATCATCGAAAGCCTTTCGCAGCGCTCTGAAAGTCTCCGAAACATTCGCAGGCAAACAAATAATATCGTTTCCGGCCAGAAAGGCTTTGACTTCAGCTTCCCCGGAAGGAAAAAACTTAGTAACTCCTTTCATTTCCATTGCGTCTGTGATGATCAGCCCCTCAAATCTCAATTGGTTTTTCAATAGATCAGTTACTACTTTTTTCGATAGCGTTGTGGGTAAATTGGGGGTTGCATCATATGCAGGAATGTGAAGATGCGCCACCATTATGCTCTGCAATCCCTGAGGGATGAGATTTTTAAAAGGGTATAATTCTATGCTATCCATCCGCTCAGTGGAATGTCTGATAACAGGCAAATCAAAATGAGAGTCTACATCGGTATCTCCATGTCCGGGAAAATGTTTTCCGCAAGCCATTACCCCTCCATCCTGAAGACCTCTCATATAAGAATGTCCCTTGAGGGTAACCCATTCTTTTACTTCCCCAAATGAGCGATCGTTTATGACAGGATTGGCAGGATTGTTATTCACATCAATGACAGGTGCAAAGTTGATATGGACCCCAATTCGATTGAGTTGCCTTGCAATTTCTCTCCCTTTCTGATAAATGAGGTTGTTGTTTTGAATGGCGCCAAGTGTCAGTTGGCGTGGAAAGGAAATACCATCGTTTCTGAACCGCATGCCAAGTCCCCATTCTGCATCCATAGCTACCAACAATGGCAGCCTTGCTAATTGCTGGTATTCGTTAGTCAGTCTGGCCTGTTCAAGAGGGGTACCTTGAAAAAAACACAAGGAACCTACATGGTATTGCCTTATTTGTCGTTTCACCTCACGCACGTGCTCTTCTCCCATATTAGAGTGAGCCCTTACCATAATTAATTGACCAATGCGCTCATCCACTGTCAGAGTTTCATAAACAGAATCCACCCACTGGACCATTAGCTCGTCCTCTATCATCTGAACAGGCCATTGAGCCTGGACAGGCTTTACCAGAAAAGCAATGCATGCGGCGAAGAGAGCAGGCCGGAGCCATTTTGTGAAAGTGTATTTATTGTGCATTTGATCTCATTTTGTTATCGATTTCAGGATCCATTTCCCGTGCTCTACTGTGATAATACTGGCCTCGCTCAGTTTCACCTGCCGCCATATAGGCCGTCCCAAGATTGAACCAGGCCGGCGCCAGATCCGGCTCTGCGTTTGCAGCGCGCTGAAAATAATCTATTGCATTGTTATGATTTCCTGAAAAACCATGAGCCACACCTAGCAATCGAAGTGTTTCATAGTCTTCTGGCAAAATTTCTACTGCCATCTCTAGAAACTCCAAAGCTTTTGAAATGTTGCCCATTTGTTCGCCAAAATAGCGTCCACCGTCCCGGTAGGCTATACCCATGTTTCGCCTGGCATCTTCGTATTGGCGATCAACTCTCAATGCCTGTTGATATGCGTCAATAGCCTCTTCATAACGCCTCAGATAAAAGAGGATGTTTCCCCTTATCAGCATGGCATTTTTGTACCTCGGGTGTATTTCCAATGCGGTATTTGCATGGACGAGTGCCCGCTCCAACTTAGAATCCCGAATAGTTTCATCAGTGATTTCCGGAGCTCGAGTAGAGAGTTCTCCTGCCACAGCATTGTGGAGCTTGGCAGAACCAGTACTCGTGTGGATATCCGTTGTAAAAAGTGTGTAATTGTCCTTCCAGGCAAAGTTTCTATGAACGGTAATCACAGCGAAAATGAGGCAAATAAAGCCAACGGCATAAAATGGTACGGCAGATATTCCCTTTCTCTTCTTGAGAAAAAGGTTTAAAGCCCAGGCTAAAATGAAGGATGCGCCAATTGAAGGAGTGTACAAAAATCGCTCTGAAAGATTGGTGCCTATTGGGAAAAGGATATTCGTATAGGGAAAGAGAGCCATTGCAAAGAACAAAAGGCCAAACGAAAGAAGAGGATTCCTTCTGAGATTGAGAATGGTAATGATTATCAAGGTCAAAATAATCAATAAGCTGAGCAATGGAAGGGGATCAGCCAATTGATAGACATCAATCTGCCTAGGGTAATAATCATGAGTCAATGGCCAGGGAACGACCATCAACCTCAAATAGTAAAAGAGAATTACCAGTATGGTACCCGCCTTTTCCGCTCCTGAAAAAGGAATATACCCGCTTCCATCCCACTTCAAAAAGGGATTGTTCATCAATTCCATAGGGGGATCGCCACCCAATCCCATACCTAAAACTGATTGTCTTGCAATAAGAAATAAGATCGCTGCCACAAAAAGAGCACTGCTCCTCAGCAAAGCATTTTTTACGGTCATTTTTTTCAACAATACAAAGGCGAGGGGTATTGCCGCAACGAAAATGATCGCATTTTCTTTAGAGAATAGCCCCATGGAAAACACAGCGAATGCCGCAAACCATCGCATGGGAGTAAGGGTTTTTTTTGGAAGTAATAGAAAAAAGGCCAGCAGTCCTCCCAGCAAGGCCATGATTTCATCCCTGCCCTTAATGTTGGCAACAGCCTCAGTATGTACAGGGTGTACCACAAAAAATAAGGCAGCCGCAAAGGCAACAGGCATTATCCGCTCAGGTCTGATGCTGCCCGAAAGGAGGTTTTTCAGTAAGAGAAAAACCAAAACACAGCTTAAGGCATAGAGTATGACATTCATTAAATGCCCGATTAAGGGATTCAAACCAAATAACTCGTACTCTAATGCAAACATGACCGGGGTAAAGGGTCGGTACCGACCCCCTGCAACCAGACCCGCCTTACTCTCATCCTCAAAAAAACCGTAAAAGGTATCGTGTTTTAATAGTCCCGGAATACCTGCAAGGCCCTGCTTGGTAAATGCATTTTCGGTGATCACAATGGCATCGTCTTGCACGTAACCATGCCCCAGGGTATTGGCATATATTGCTATTGCCAAACCAAAAATGATCCACACACCCCATTTTTCAAGTACTTTTCCAATTGCCATCAACCATGAGTATTTAGACCTCAACCTATGGGTACAAATATATGGATTTTTCTAAAGTGATGCGAGAGAAGTTAGAAGATAATCGTTATGGGCAAATTCGTAAACAAGTTAAGAAGTAATTGAGACTGAATCTTTCTTATTTATCAGGCTGCTGAATGAATGGATTACCAATCAACCATCTTTTTCATTTTCAACTACAACTGAAAAAATGAAATAAACACCCTTTTCTTATTCACTTCCCAAGAAACTCTACTTCAATACCACAATAGGATGCTTCCTTTTAAAGCACTAAAGGAACGATCCCTTTAAGTAAATTTTTCGCAATCGCTTTCAGGCCTGTCTGTTCAGAAGCAGTCCTATGAAAATCATCGAGTGTGAGAAATGATCAGATCCCGGCTCTGGAATACCCAAGAAAAGTTAGTCAATGCAACCTAAGGATAGATTAGCAATTTTTTAGACTTAAGCCTGGAAGGATTGATTCAAAAAAAGGACAGTAATTCTTTATGGCTCACTCTCTTACCGCTTTGGTGGCATACTTGGTCTCACTTCAATTTTTGAAGGCAGGGTTCTGGGGTCCATATCATAAAGTTGGAGTACCATTTGCCCTATGTCTTCAGGTTGAATTTTCCAATCGTCTTTTGGACCGGGTTGGTTTCCATTGAAATGGGTAGCTACTGAACCCGGCATGATGGTAGAGGTGCGTATACCGTGCTCTCGCAAATCCAGCATTACAGCTTGAGTAAAGCCCACCAGGCCAAATTTACTGGCGCAATATGCCGCTCCGCGGGCAAAGAAATTGGTGCCTGCCAAACTGGCTATAGTGATGAAAAACCCTTTACTCTCTTTGAGGGCCCCGAGACCTGCCTTTATAGAGTGAAAAACTCCAGTTAGGTTCACATCTATTACTTCATTCCACTGTTCTGTGGTCATCTCCCCTATATCAGCAAAATGGCCGACCCCGGCATTGGCCACCAACATATCCATTCCGCCAAATTGGCCGACCAATTGGTCTACTGTGGCTATTTGAGCTTCACCATCCCTCACGTCACAGATGTAACCCGCAATACGATCTTTTCCGAAGGAATTAGACAATTTATTCATGGCTGAATTGACTGAATTTTCCGAGCTTCCGGTAATTCCAATATTCCAACCATTCTCAAGCAATACTTGAGCAATTCCGTATCCTATCCCTTTCGTACCCCCGGTAATCAGGGCGGTTTTTTGCTTTTCCATACGATTTTTCAGTCTGTTTTATTAAAGAATTAGCCCGCTACAGATTTGGCAACAATTGCCAAGCCAAAGGTCTTTCTATTAATCAATTCAACAGCCTGGGAGGGCATTCGTTTAATGATATGAGACATTCCTCTGAAGAAATGTTCATATTCCTTCACTTTAGACTTTTTGAAATCCTCAATATATTGCTTGAATAGGAGAAATACTTTTGAATTCTGCAAACCCACTCTGAGAAGGTAGAAATTTGTAACTTTATGGTTCGCTTTAAAAGGTCAAAAAAATTAAATATGTACACAGGATTTCAACATCTACATTCCGGACTTGCATGGGTATTTTTGTTGCTTTTGGCAATAGTAGTTGTATATTTTTTGGTGGCAACTATTCGAAAAAAGGAGTGGAGTAACAGGTCCAAAAGACTGGCTTTATCAGGCCTCATTATTACTCATATTCAACTGGTTGTTGGTTTAGTCCTTTATTTTTTATCGCCCTTAGGCTGGAACAATTTCGGAGCAGGTGCCATGGGAGAATCTCTCCAGAGGCTCTACATCCTGGAGCATCCACTCATCAATATTGTTGGCATCGTATTGATCACAGTGGGTTACTCACTTTCAAAGAGGGCTAAAACAGATCAAGGACGAAACAAGAGAGTACTTATTTTTTATGGAATAGGGTTACTATTAGTACTCTCCAGGATTCCGTGGCAGGTGTGGCCTTGATCCGGATAATTTAAAGCTATTGATATGCCTCTGCGCCCTTTTCAAGTTCACGTTGTCTAATCCCATCTGTGGATACAATTTCGGGCAAAGCTAACTGATTAATGTGCACGGTCTGAATTACGCTCTACATCATAGTCAAAATCCTGAAGTATAAGTGGAATCCCAATTAGAATCTGTAATACAATGAAGTCACCGTTTTTAAAAATACAGCTTTTGCCAGGAGCAAATAGTGAGGGGATACAGCTATCTCAGCCTTCACACATTCAAAGAGGAGAAAAACCAGGGACCTGGAATGGCATTGAGCTGCTGAGACATCAAACCAAAAGTTTTCAATGGCCATTCACTCCATTGGCCGGGAAAAGATTAATGGAAGATGCCTCTACTCTAAAACCAACCACTTCGCCAATATTCACCATGTAAGTAGATGGCATTTTTAAAATAATCCTCATTCGGCTGTTTTTTACAGAAGGTCGCAGGTGCACCAGTTGATGGTCGCCCTGATAGGAAGAGTGGAATAGCACCCCTTTCAAATCAGAGTCAGGACAAATTCCCAATCGAACGTGTTCCGGTCTCACACTCAGAATGACCTCTTCTCCATCTTCAAATTTACTACTGGGTGGAAAAGTACCAAAATCGGTCAGGATTCCATTTGAAGAGCAATAGCCTCTTATCAGGTTTACCTTTCCAAGAAAATTAGCAGTGTAAAGGTTGTTGGGTTTTTCATAGAGTTCACGGGGTTCTCCAACTTGTTGTAGCATTCCTTTTTGCAAAAGGGCGATGCGATCTGAAACAGAGAGTGCATCCATGGTATCATGGGTGACAAAAAGCGCTGTAGTACCGCTGGTTTTTAGAATGGTTCTGAGTTCCTCCCGCATTTGATCTTTGAGCACTCCGTCGAGATGGCTGAATGGTTCGTCCAGTAAAATGATGCTGGGATTAGGTGCCAATGCTCTGGCGAGTGCCGCCCTTTGTTGCTGACCACCTGAGAGCTCGTGGGAATACCGGCTGGCAAGTTCTGCCATATTTACCCACTCAAGCACCTCGAAAAGTCGTTTTCTGGCTTTTGCCGGATCCATTTTATGCAACCCGTAACTGATGTTTTTCTCGATGGTCATATGGGGGAAAAGGGCGTACTCTTGAAATACCATTCCAATTTCACGTTTTTCCGGCGGTACAAAAGTGTGTTGACCGACAATTTTTTTTCCATTGAGGTAAATGCTCCCACTGGTTGGAGATTCCAATCCGGCAATCAATCTCAGCAAGGTGGTTTTTCCGCTTCCACTTTCCCCTATCAATCCAAGCATTTCTCCCCTTTCCACCTCAAGAGAGATGTCCTTTAAAGCCTCCCCGTCGGCCCTGGAAAAGGTCTTGGTCAAATGCTTTATTTCTAATATTGCCTCCATGCTATTTATTTCCTGAAACCAATCTGCTGAGTAAAATAATGGGTATTATTCCTGTGAGGATGATGATCAGAGCCGGAGCCGCTGCCTCAGTCACCATTTCATCACTCGCCAGCTCAAATGCCCTTGTCGCCAATGTATTGAAATTGAATGGCCGCATAATAAGCGTCAAAGGCAGTTCTTTCATCACATCTACAAATAATAATAACGCACCACTAAAGATTCCCGTTTTTATAAGCGGTAAATAAATTTTCCTGAGTGTCTTTGCAGGGGGAACGCCCAGCACTCTCGATGCTCCGAGAAAGTGATCGGAAGTCTTCCTGAATCCCGCATCCACCGGATAATAAGCCACCGCCAGGAAGCGAACCAGATAAGCGAATACCAATCCTACTAAAGTTCCAGTAAGCAACAATCCCGAGTATGGACCGATAAAACCCTCTAAATAATCGATCAATCGTTTGTCAAAGTACAGTAAGGGAATCATTATTCCGACAGCAACCACTGCCCCTGGAATGGAATAACCGAGAGTAGCAAATCGGCCGAGTATCCTCATCAGCCAAAAGGGGTACAGTTTGATTGAGTAGATCAGAAGCAGTGCCACACCTACGCCCAGTACAGAAGTAATGGCTGCCAGTGAAAAACTATTGGTGACCAATAATCCAAAGGCGGGATCAAAAATACTGCTGTCAGAAATCCACCACCATCCGATTAGCTGAGTAACCGGAAAAGCAAAACCCAGCAACAGGGGAATTGAGCACCATAAAGTTATTAGCAGCTTTTTACCCGTGGAGGGGTTGTATCGCTGAAGTGGTTTTCCTCCACTTCGATTCAGATCGTACCTCGCCTTACCCCTCTGCCACCTTTCTATACCGAGGATCAAAAACACCACTGCCATCAATACCGCACACATATAGATGGCCGCTGATACGTCACCAAGAGAAAACCAGGATCTAAATATACCGGTGGTCAGCGTATTGACTCCAAAATACTTCACGGCACCGTAGTCATTCAAGACCTCCATAATTACCAGACTCAATCCGGCAACAATGGCCGGCCGTGCGACTGGCAATGCAAGAGTAAAAAAGGTTCTGGTCGGGTTGCTACCGAGCATCCGACCACTTTCAAGAAGCGAGGAAGACTGATTGGCAAACCAGGCTCTGGCAAGTACATAGACATAGGGATAGAGTACAAAAGACATTATGAACATCACCCCTTGAAGGTGGACAATGTCGAAAAAGTCAGGCCCTGGATTGAAACCAAGGTCTCTGGACATTCTTTGCAAAGGTCCAGTGTAGTCAAAAATCCCTGCATAGGCTATAGCAACTATGTAAGTAGGAACAGCCAGTGGGAGTATAAGTGCCCATTCAAAAAACTTTCGACCGTAAAATGTATTTGTTGAGACCAACCAGGCCGTAGATACCCCAAAAATCAGTGTCAATACTGATACTCCCACCACCAGAAACAAAGAGTTTAATATGTAGGTTACCAATACGGTATCTGCGAGATGATGCCAGGTATCTGAAGGGCCCTCAAATAAATAATAAAAAATGGTGATCAGTGGAGTCGCGATCAGCAAAGCACATACGAATGCGAAAATAGTCCAGGGATTGATTACCCTGAATACGCGCCAGTATAAACCTTTTTTATCCCGGCCAGGATGATCTTTTACTTCATCTACAACCATCCGCAAGCATCAATAATTCTGACCGCCTGTTCATTATGAATACCTAATTGCTCAAGGGGAAGTGTGTCTATTTTGAATTCTCCCCATTCTTCAAGAAATGGCGACAATTTTACATCTCCCCTGATGGGATATTCATGATTTTCAACCGAGAGTTTTTCTTGTACTTCCGAAGAAATAAGATACTCAATCAGTTTTACCGCATGTTGTCTATTGGGTGCATAGCGAGTAATACCCGCACCACTGATATTGATGTGTGTGCCTCTGTCGTCTTGATTGGGAAATAAAATTCTAATCTTATTTACGACCTCACGCTCTTCTGCAGAAGGAGATTCTGCCAATTTTGCCACGTAATAAGTATTGCATACCGTCACATCTCCCTGTCCTGCGGCAACAGCCTTAATCTGGTCGCGGTCATTACCTCTGGGCTGTCTGGAAAAGTTACCAACCAAACCACTGCACCACTCCCGACTGAATTCTTCACCTCTATGAGACAAAACAGATGCCATCAATGATTGATTGTACGCATTTTCGGAAGACCTCATCACTACCCTGCCATTTAAAGAAGGATTGGCCAGAGATTCGTAAGTCAAAATCTCTTCAGGAGAAATCCTGTCAGGCGCATAAGCAATTGCGCGTGCCCGATAGGTATACGCAAACCAGTAATTTTCAGCATCCCTCAATCGAAATGGAATTCCATCCATCAAAATATCGCTTTCAACAGACTGAAGCAATCCCGCAGTTTTTGCATTGTGCAATCGACCGGCATCTACCGTAATCAGTAAATCAGCAGGTGAGCGTTCTCCCTCTAATTCCAATCTGGTAATGAGTTCATCCGCACTCGCACTTACCACATTTACTCTTATACCCGTTTTAGCAGTAAAACTTTCAAAAATCTCCCTATCTATCGGATAATGCCTGTGAGAATAGACATTTACTTCCAATCGGTCCGGATCACTACAAGAACTGAGGCCCAATGACCCCAACAACAAGGCGATAATGAACACCCATTTTCCTTCCTTATTTACCATACCCTTAATATTTTGGCTCAAATCACTTCTAAACAAAATGGGCGTAAAGATACATTTATTTGGACTTAATCCAAATAAGCTAATGCGCATGATCAAAAAAAGCTGGATCATAGCCAATTTAACATTAAATATGGGTTCCTACTTAAATGGGTTTGATGGTAGAATTTTCCCTG
>REEI01000108.1 GCA_007695145.1 Saprospirales bacterium
AACAAAAGCAGAACAGGAGTCGGGATCATTGACCGTGTTTACATCATCAGGACAAATAATTTCAGGAGCTTCCGCATCTTCAACGATAACAGTAAACTCGCATGTAGCGGAGACGCCATCTGCATCGATTGCAGTGAATACAACCACAGTTACGCCTACCGGATAGACATCAGAGGCGTTGGGTGTCTGGTTGTAATTATTAAATACGGTATCGAGCTCACAAAAATCAGTGACCTCTGGCAGTTCTATTTCTACAAAAGCTTCACAAACCCCTACATCATTCCCCTGAACAACATTTTCCGGACAAACAATGGTCAGTTCAAAATCCTTTATAACAGTGACCTCAAAACTACAGGAGTCGAGATTTCCAAAAATATCGATTACCGTGTAGGTTACTACAGTAGTCCCCACTCCGTATATATCGGATGCATCCTCAAGTAAATTGAAATCATTGAAAAATGTATCAACACCACAATTATCAGAGGTTTCCGGCAAATCAATATCAATAAAGATCTCACATTCTCCAGATTGAGCATTTACTTCGATATCCTCAGGGCACGCTATCATAGGTAGCTCCTCATCCAAAACGATGACATCAAATGAGCAGCTGGCCGTATTTCCTGATGCATCGGTGGCCGTATAAGTAACAGTGGTTGTTCCAACCGGGAAAGTATCTGCCAGCTGGTGGGTTCCGGTAATTTCTACATTAGGACAATTGTCCTCACCTTCCGGCACCTCCCATTCGCCTATTCCAAAGCACGCACCTGGTTCATTGCTGATTTCAATATTATCAGGACAATTCACAAAGACGGGATCCTCTGAGTCTTCAACGTTTACCTCAAAAATGCATTGGAAGGTATTCCCCGCCGCATCGATAGCAGTATAAGTCACTACTGTAGTGCCTACTGGAAAGAAATCCCCTGATTCATGTGATGAAGTCAACTCGACACCCGGACAATTGTCTTCCGCAATAGGTAACTGCCATTCAACGCTAGCACCGCACTCACCAGGATCATTTACGACATTAATGTCTTGTGGACAATTTACAATTTCAGGACTTTCTGTATCCTCCACCGTAATCTCAAAGCTACATTCAGCTGAATTTCCTGCCGCATCAGTAGCAGTATAATTTACAATATGTGTCCCCACGGCAAAAAACTCACCCGATTCAAAATTGGCAATCAATGCAACTCCCGGACAATTGTCTTCAGCATTCGGGATTTGCCATTCCACAATCGCACCGCACTCACCGGGATCACTATTAATAACAATATCACCAGGGCAATCCACAAAAACGGGTGGCTCATTATCCTGAACGGTAATAGTAAAACTACATTCAGCGGTATTTCCACTTGCATCGGTAGCAACATAGGTGACCGTTGCAGAACCAACCTGAAAGAACTCACCGGGCAGTTGGGTTGGAATAGCACTCACACCCGGACAATTGTCTTCAGCTTGTGGTTCGTCCCAATTTACAATAGCCCCACAATCACCCGGGTCATTTTCAGCCACAATGTTTTCAGGACAATTGATGGATGGCGGTATGGTATCCAGAACCGTAATGATTACAGTCCAATTTGAAGTGTTTCCGCATTCATCTTCTGCAATGAAGACAACCGTGGTCGTACCAACCTCAAATTCGTCTGAGATTGCTCCACCCTGATTGTTAAAGTTATTTTCTATGACTACTCCAAAACTACAATCATCGGCTTCCACAACATCTAAATCAAGTTGGGCGGAACAGGAAGTTTCATCAACATAAACAGTAAGGTCTTCAGGGCCCGTAAGATTTGGTCCGGCATTATTTCGCACCTCAATTAATTGGACATGCATTCCAACCACCATCTGATTACAAGAATCATAGACTTCCCACGTTCTTGAAATAAGAAGGCAGGGTTCGCCCTGGCCGGTCACTTCATCTGAAAAGTTAATACCAAAAGAAATAGGACAGTGCTCGACCATCACCTGAGGAAAACTTCCAAGCGATTCAGGGTCAGTTTCGGGATCGCAGTCAGTTATAAAAATATTTTCCGGCCATAGAATATCATTTGGCGTGACACCAAATGGGTTAATAACTGTAATTACCTGCACACAAGAGTCAGCATTTCCGGAAGCATCAGAGGCAATAAGAGTTCTAAAAATAGCACCTTCACCACACTCATCGATTTCACTGGTTGAAAATTCGGAGTAAATCACCTCGCAATTATCTTCAGCTATAGCCTGGCCATAGGCAGAAAGATCGGTCATTTCATCATTGCAATTAATGGTAGTATCCGGAGGGCAAAAAGTAATGGTAGGAGGCAGCTTATCCTGAACTGCTATATTGAACATGCAGGAGTTTACATTTCCATAAATATCAATTGCTCTAATTTCAGTAACTACTCCATCTGCAACATCCTCACAGCACAAGTGAATAATTTCCCCAAATTCTACATCCCCGGGTTCCCCACATTTATCTTCCATCCGTCTGATCTCAACATCAGCAATCCCACAATTATCTATAAATACAAAATCAGTAATATTATTCACATTCAAGGGTATTTTATCCCCATTATTGTTGAGGGTAACCACAATGTTATGGCACACTAATACTGGTGGCACGTTGTCCTCAACAGTTACAGTGTACTCACAAAAAGAGGCATTAAAGCATGGATCAGTGGCTTCCACTTCTACTATATGATCTCCAACCGGAAGGACCACCAATGGATCGAGGATTAGAATCCCTTCAAGACGAAACCTAATATTTACATCCGCGTTATCGGCACATGCATCCTCAACATTTACAAATGGCAAAATATGGGTTCCCTCACAAACCTGGGTGCCTGTAAATACAGTTACATCATTGGGACAGTCTATTATAGGAGCTGTAGTATCGAGGATTTCAATTTGCTGAATATGTGTTTCCATTTCTCCAGTACACCAGTCAAAGATTTGCCAGGTCCTTTTTATCTTGAAAGAATTGCCGCAAAGCGGGACAATCTCATCAGAAAAAGTAACAGCAAGCTCACAAAAACCATTAATGGGAATTCCATTCAGAGTTGGAAACCCTAAAGTACCCGGATCAGTATTGATCTGTGGACATTCCAGCATTGTGTCCTGAGGCATCACAACATCAGCAACATTGCCTCTCTCAAAATAAATACTATGCTGACAAGTGGACGAATTTCCAGATTCATCCGTAACTGTCCAAATTCGATTCAAATATATGCTATATAAAGGATCGCAATTTAACGCATGTATAGTTTGAGAATACCAAACATCCAAATCCTCTGCAGCGGTACAGTTGTCATAAAGGGTGTCGATTAAAATATCTCTATCATCGAAATCAACGGATTCATAACAAGGCAATACAACTTCGGAGCATGAGATGATGGGAGACGTTTTATCCTCAATCAATACGTTACTCCAGCAGGAGTTATTGGTTTGCGTATTCGTCACCATCACCATGATAATATCCCCCACCATACTACAGTCCGCAATATCGTTACCGGTTGGGGGATCAATTATCTCAACAATGAAAATGTCGTAGTCTGGATATGAATTGGCCAGTAAGACCTCCGGAGGAATAACTGTTTCTCCTGAACCGGAAAGTGATAGTTGTACATATTGAAGACAACTGATGGAGGCTGCCTCGGCTTGTAACCGATCCAGAGGTAAAGAAAAGGTTCCCAAGAAAAAAATTCCAGATAGAAGTAAAGTAAATTTGGATCTCATGATATCCTGTGTTTAGTTTTTACAATTTCACTCATGCTGTTCAAGGCATCCGACATTAAAGTCGGACGCCATTGACCAGTAATAGGTTTCAGGTTGGCAACAGATGCTGTATAAACTAACTAACTAAAACTAGGTCTTCCACTATTGGTTGGATAGATGGATACTCAATATAAACCCCGACAATATTTTTCTTTGAGAAAAATAATCAGACGGCGGACAACAAAATATTGAATTGAATACAACATTACATTACCAGGTAAAAATCTTTGGGATAGGATTGATCAATATAACACATTACAAAGATATGTAATATATAAAGCTTTGCAATGTTATTTCTTATAAATTTTTACATAATTTTTTTCTTTATATAACGAATCTTGATTCGAAGAAAAGAGAAAGGCAAAGTGAATGATTTTTTCAAAGCCTTTAACCCCTACTCCATTATTTTACCTCAAGAAAATTATGTTCAGTAATTTATAAAGCAGTCAGGATTACATCGTGTAAAATAACTTGAAAATTAATATCAAACCTTTATCATTATTTACTCACCACAAATCGAAGATTTTGCGTACTACCATTTGATGAAATATTGAGGATGTAAATTCCGGAACTTAGGTCCTTAATGTCCAATTCTAAAATTTCAGAACCCGAGCCGGAAGAATCAAACTGACCGGCAAAAAGCATTTGGCCATTCGCACCGTATATAGAGTATTGAATTCCTTCAGATCTCTCTGTAGAAGTCAATTGAACATTTACATAGTCACCATTCACAGGATTGGGGAAGATGACGGCCATTCGTTCATTTGAGAGATCATAACTTCGGCTATGAGCCTCTATAAATAAGCTCATTGGATTTGGATTATTTATATCCATGTAAAACTCATTGGACAGTCCTTTGATGGCGCCTAAATGGCTGACAAAGTTATCGACAACCATTTCAAAAATCACGTCTCCCTCTTCTAATGCAACACCAAAAGGGGAAGATGCACTCAGCCTAATTTGGCCATTTGATAAAACAGAGTAATCGAAATCAGATCCTTGAAAGACCGCTGAGTTAACCTTCAATAAATTGATATAATCTGGTAACTCAAACCCAAACTGCAAGCCGAATAGGGGCCCACTATAGGGCATTTCAATAGAAAGTATATGAACATCCCCTTCCTTTGAGTGGATTACAGGAAAATGAGTAAGATCGAGATCGGACCTGGTCTCAGAGGTGCTATTATCAAAACCAAATGATGAATTAATATCACCCAATTTGAAGGCTACAAAATCAAAAGAAAGGTCGGTCTTTTCTAAATGGTCGATAACGATCTTGTTTGGGATATTGTCCTCAATTGGCAATTCTCTATTTACAAATTGATATTCTGCATCTACAAATCGTAAGGATTGGCCAGAAGGGAATCCATCAGATCTACCAAGTATAAGATTTCGGATATGAGCGACATCCAGGACATCAATCCTTCCGGAGAAATCAACATCAGCTGAGATTAACTGAAGGGGATTCTCCGGCTCCCAAAGTCCCATAATATACATTTGCAAAAGAAGCACATCAAAGGTTGAAACACCCGATAAGGGGCTGGTATCGCATAATGGCTCTAACTGATATCCAGAGGAACCCGGCACATTCAAAAACTGATATAACCCATTGTTTATAGAAGTAGTTTCTAATGGATCACCCTGATCATCGGAAAGAATAACAAAGCCATTGTCAATGGTAATGCCATCAACAGTTCTAACAGAACCACCTACAATTAGTGAGTCAATAGCAGGACAAACATCATAATTGTCAGTAATCCGAATATAAGTAACACAATAATCACTATTGCCAGCTTCATCGATCACGGTCAAAATAACTTCAACCTCACCAATATCATCACAATCAACTCTCTCAGGATATACCTCAAACTTCAAATCTTCTTTGGCAGTGCAGTTATCAAAACTATTCCGGTTGAACCACTCGGCCTTTAGGTCAAGGTAGTAGCCGTCGGAATGATGACCTAGAGTAGATGATAGCCCATGAATGCAAACAGGGGATGGAGCAATTTCATCCTTAACAATAACTAGGGTTTGACATTTGGCAATATTTCCACATCCATCATCACCGGTAAAGGTAACAACAGTTTCACCAACTGGATAAAATCCGGATGCGTCTGCCCCATTAGATGAATAAAGGCTATTGTTCGAAATATTCAAATCACCCCCACAAAACCCGGTACCATCGGCAACCAAATCAATAATATTTGCTCCATCACAAGTAAAAGGCGAGGTAGAAATACTGATTTGGTCAGGGCAATTAAGTTCGGGAGCTTCCATTATCTTTACTTTCAACACTTGAGTATGGTGCCAAATCCCTTTTGGATAATAAGCATTAGGGTCGTAAACACACCAGTCGATAACAGTCCATTTTCTCAACACCTTAACGCAACCACTGGAACCCTTATCAAAAACCCAGTCTTTATAACCCGCTACAGGTTCGCCGCATACAACAGCATCAAAGGTGGGCTTGTCAAAACCCGAGGGAAGGTCCTTAGGAAGAAGTGAAGCATCACATTCAGAAGTTTCAAAATCCCCGGGCCAGGTGATGTTGCTAAGTCCAAAGCCACCACCGGATACAAAAATAAATTGACTACAGGCAATGACATAACCGCAGGACCCATAGAATACCCAGGTTCGCTTTATGAATCCAACTCCACAGGAATTGAGGTGAAAATGAACACTGGGAGAAGGTGCAGGAAATGGATCTCCATAACCGTGAACAAATGCCTGACCAAACTGATCAAGATCGGATAAATCCGCTCCACACTCTACATGGACATCATCTGGACAAATGAGCTGAATTGGACTTGAAGAGGCATGCAGTTTTGGTGCAGTGCAAAGAACAAACAATAAAGTAAAGTACAATGAGGTAACTACAACTCTTTTCATATCATTAAATTTTAGATGTTACAAAGGGGGGATGTAAAGAGAAATAGTTTACTGTAACCGAATTACAGCTGCAAATATATTACAGTTTTTCGTAATGTGAAAAATTTAGGTGGGGTTAAAAAACACATAATTTTTTTTATTATTGGTCCGGAATGAGCAAGGTGCCTATTTACAGACGCAAAGACCTGAACAAAAAGAGGAAGAAAAGAAAAGGGTATATCGAAAAGAATAGAACAATTATGAAATGTTAAGGAAAAAAAAATTCCCTCCCCTGGCGAACCAAAGGAGGGAATTTACCAAAACCGATATTTAAT
>REEI01000026.1 GCA_007695145.1 Saprospirales bacterium
CCAATTGTAAATTCCGCCGCCCCATTCACCAGCCTCATTGCCGCTGATCGTGCTGTTCGTGATCGTAGGACTGCTGTTAATAATATTGTAAATTCCGCCTCCATCACTACCAGCCGAATTGCCGCTGATCGTGCTGTTTGTGATCGTAGGACTGCTGATACTATTAAAAATTCCGCCGCCAAAGATACCAGCCTCATTGCCGCTGATCGTGCTGTTAATTATGGTAGGCGATCCACCATTGTTATAGATACCTCCACCAGAACGATTGGGGTCGGGAGGGGAACCACTTGTTGCATCTGCATTTCCCCCGGTAATGGTAAACCCATCGATAATGGCTGTTTCATCTGTTCCTGACCCGGTCACTACAGTATAGCTATTGCCACTAAGGTCGTTGCTTTGATTGATGTCGCCGCTGAGGGTGGTTTCGTTGGTTTCCCAGTCACGCTCAGATAGCATGGTTTCGTTGCCGGTGAAGCCACCGTAGAGGGCTACATTGTTGCAGAGTTGAAAAGTAGCATTCCGGTCCAAAGAATCCTGGGTTGGATAGTACGTGCCTTCAGCCACCCATATTTCCAGCGTATCACCACATCCGCATGCAAGTGAAAGCGCATCCTGCAAATCACGGAATGCAGTGGACCAACTGTAGCCGTCTTCTACACCTGACGTATTGGAGTGGTCCACATAGAGTACCTGGTCATCAATGCACTCACAAGGCTCTACAAGCCCCTGAAACTCATATGCTCCCATATCCACCGTACCACCAAAAATGCGGTCATTTCCATCCAGATCGAGACTGTCTGAAGCCGTCAGTGCATCGTTATTGCCCCGATCGATGGCAGGGGAACAGGCCTGTAGGCGCAGATTGCCTGCTGTTGTGGGAATGCTGTCTAAGTCAACGTCCTGCACAAAAAGCGGATCGGATTCGATATTATTGCCATTATCCGCACCTATGTCACCATTCCAACTCCCGCTACCTCCGGAATTGGCGATGAGACTGTAGCTGAATGTTGGATTAGAACTACCACCATTAAACACAGAAGCAGATGCTGTAGCAGCGCTTCCATTGGCTGTATTGTTCCAGATGATGCTATTTGTTATGGCCGGGGAAGAGTTATTTACATTTTGAATTCCACCTCCACTTATCGAAGCTGAGTTGCCAGAGAAAGTACAGTTTATAATTACAGGGGAGGAGTTGTCGTTGGACAAACCGCCACCTCTAGCGCTGCTGTTCCCTTGAAAAACGCAGTTTATGATTTGCGGATTTGCAGCGGAAATGCTTGATATTCCTCCGCCTAAACCCGTTGATGTATTATTTTTGAAACTTGAATTTTTAATGATTGGATTAGATCCAGGTGAAAAGATTGAAATAGCACCTCCGAAATCTCCACTTGAATTACCTAAAAATGTACAATTATTGATAGATGGTGAAGAACCAAAGCCAATAATCATCCCGGCACCGCCTCCTGTTGAAGTGTTGTCAATGAAATTACAATTTGATATTATTGGCGATGAATTAGACTCAATGCTCATCCCGGCGCCACCGGCAGCTGAATTTTCACGTATATTACAATTGGCGATTACCGGACTGGCCCCTTGTCTTATTAACATTCCTCCGCCTCTGCCAAAACTTCCAGCCCCTGCACCAATTGCATTTCCAGCCCGTATGGTAAAACCATCAATCACAGATGTAGAGGTAATTCCAAGACCGGCAATAACCACATGGTGAACGTTGTCAGCAATAGAGCTTGGGTCACCTATTTCTCCACTCAAAATAGTTTCATTAGTCACAAAATCACGGTCGCCAAGGTCAAAAGTTAGTGGGTCTTCTGTACCCTCAAATCCACCGTACATCGCCACCCCATTTTTTAAATGAAAAGTGGCGTTTCTTGGATTGATGGGTGTCAAGCCCGAGGAGTCTGAAGGATAATAAGTGCCCGCTGCCACCCAGATTTGAGTTACATTGGTACATAGATTGAGAGCATCCTGTAGGTCAGTAAATGCATTTTCCCAAGATGTACCAGAATTTCCACCGGTAGCATTGGCATTCACAAAGACAATTTCCTCGGCCATGGATTGAATCACATTCGGTATTGAGCCCGGAGGATCAAAAAACAACTCCCCGTAATTGTTGAAAATACCAGAATTAAAATGTGTTGAATCAGTACTGATCTCAATAATTCCACGATTTTCAAAAGAATCTTGATTGTTTAGAGAAGCAAACAAGTCCAACCTGCTGCAGTAGTTGTTTACAAAAATTCCCTCATTGCTTATTCCATGATTGTGGATAATACCGCTGCCACCTATTGATAAGCTGCCCTCATTCAAAAAGTAACCAGAAGAGCTATTAGTCAGCCCGTCGTTTCCAATGTTTGCATTTTCTCCTATATCAATAGAACCAAAGTTATAGAAATCGGCAAGGTTGCTAATTCCAGTGGAACTGGTATCTTGTCGAGCAATGGTTATGCTTCCGCGATTTTCAAAGACTCCGGAATGGTTATTTAACGAACTGTTCATGGTATAATTCATCTCAATTACCCCGTCCTCTGTGTTCAAAAATGAATGGTTAGCGCTTAGCGACATGCCATAAGAACCTATGCTGTCGAAATGCATAAGGCCTGCATTTGTGATATGCCCACCCAAACTTTCAATACTTTGGCCGTGAAATGAAGAATTGATGGTTCCCGAATTGTGAAGATACCCACTAGTAGATATCATTGGACCAAAGAATTGCCTGGCTTCCAGGTGACCCATATTAATGAGGGTGTCACTATTTGAGACAACCACTGACAGGTGCTCACCGGTAAAGGAGGAGGATGGACCAAGAACTGCCTTGCCTGAATTATTTAAATACCTGTCAAAGTGTTGAACTGAAAGTTGCGCATCTGAATACAAATATGCTCCAGCACTATTTTCGAAGATTCGGTTAATCCAAGTGATTGGGGAAAAAACTACTTTGGCTCCCAAAATTAGTGTGTCTGAGTTTTGGAAAATAGTTGACATGGAAGACACTTGAGAGATTGGAACGTCGATTTCCATGTAACTTTGGTTATTTACTGCTAGGCTGCAATTTGACAAATCCAGGCTGCCTTCTTTATGAAGATAGGTGCCTTGATTGGTAATCAGAACACTCCCGGAATTCCTAAACTCAGAATCACAGCGGTTTAAAAAGTACGCCCCTTCAGCATTGAAAATACTACCATTTGCAGTCTGCCTAATCATTAATTGACATCCCTCTCCGGTAATAAAGTCAGCGGCATTAAATATACCGACTCCTGAGGAATTATTGATAGTTATATTGGAGGAATCACCCAACTCAAAGTGATTGAAATTCACTACTGCACCATTGTTTCCAATTTCAGAAGAACCGATATTTGTGACTGTCAAGTCTCTCACAATGTTGACCACTCCCATAGTATCGTTTAAAAAGGGAGAAGGACAAGTGAAACAATAAAAACCTTGAATTTGAAGCGATCCTTCGACAAACAATTCTCCTTGATTGTGCAGTCCATATGAGCCACTTGTATTATGAATATTCAGGGTGTTTTGGGTGCCATACTGCAAAATTTGAGCCCCCTCACGATTAGTAAGAACACTGGTCGAAAAGTTTCCTATACTGAAAACGGCAATTGGTCCATGGGAAATAATTACATGGTGGTTGTCTATTGCGTAGCCGGATAAGTTAGAAATAGATAGTCCTGATGGTGAATGAATTACAAGCGAGTCTGTATTAATCAGTCCGGAACCGCTGGCATTGCTAAGGTTCAAACCACTCATTAATTCCATTTTCCCATTGTTCTGTAACATGTCTCCTCCTGTGCTGGAAAATGACAAATCGGGACCATTGTGGAAAAAATCAGCACCGGAACGGTTTAAAATTAAAGGGCCCATTGGAATACCTGCCGCGCTAAAACTTGCAGATGATATGATGGAACCAAAGTTATCAACCTGTGTTCCGCTTCCCCCGGAAACCGAAAATCCTCCCTTATTTTCAAAAAAAGCATTTTCATGGTTGATGAATCCCTCACCCATAGCGGCACCGCCAATACTAAAAAAACCCGAGGATTTAATAGTGTCGTAATTCACTACTCTTACATCATGTCCACCGGAAACTGAAAAAGTGCCACTTGCGTGGTCAATGTATCCTCCGGTTTTATTGATGAGCCCTTTGCCTGCCGCTGACCCGCCAATAGAAAATGTCCCATCTGTCAGGATTCTTCCATAATTTACAAGCCTGGTGGAATTTCCGCCAAATACAGTAAAGCTTCCATTGTCATTCTCTATCATCCCTCCAGGGTAGTTGATCATATTGGTATCAAGGCCATCCAAAACTTCAACAGTGCCACTGCTCCAAATAGAACCCCAATTCAATAAGCGTTTTCCCTGTCCTTCAATAATGACTATACTGCCTGTATTCTCGATTTCTGCATCGGGAAAGTTTAACAAACCATCATTGAAGGAAGAATCTATGCGTAAATCTCCATGGTTGAATAAATATCCGTAATTCAAAAAACCATCTCCGGCACTTCCCACAACAAGTAGATTAGAACCAATTTCTACTTTCAGAGAAGCCCCAAAATGCAACACCAGAGACCTTGCGCCTGCATCATTGGATACTATTGGATAATTTCCAGATGCTACAACCGGAATTATGACGTGATGTCCACTATCAATTCCGAAATCGGGAATTATCATCGGATCCCAGTTTCCTATCTCGTGCCAATTAGTATCTACAACACCAGTCCAGGTAATGGTGTCGCCCGGCATTAGCATTGAATTGACAGGATGTGCCTTTTCAGATATACTGATTTTAAGAATCAATATTACAAGCAAGGTGATTTTTATTTTGTAGTTTCTTTTCATAAGAATTAGGCTTTAGAATTTATTATGTGGTCTTTTTTTCTAATGGGAATAATTGGGGTCTCAACTTCAGTTTCCTCATGATGAGTTTTGTGCCAAAAAAGCGGGGCGTAAAAGTACTCGGCATATGCTTTGAAACCTGCCACCAAATGAAGGATCATATATCGGCTAATATCCCAAAAAACTTGTCCGGCTCCAACTTTAATTTGCAAGCGTTTATAAACTTTTTGGCTCAAATAGGTGGAACTTATAAGATTTATAATCAAAATGCCCCATAATAATATACTCATTGCGAGGAACAGCACCCAGGGAACACCTGAGAAAAGCATGTATATTGGAATAAACAGATTAAAAAAAGGCAAAAGGCTGTTACACACCATCGGAATCCAGAAGTTCACCCATGCACTTACTGAAAATCCACTGCCTTTTAAGGTTTTAAATAAATGAACAAATTGAGTGACCATTAATCCTTTATTCCAGCGTGTACGTTGATTGATCCATGCTTTTCTACTGTCCGGTGAAGTTTCTGTTGTGTAACTAGGGAGTAAGATGAAATCCACCCCTTTTTGCCTCAGTCGAACGCTCAATTCAGCATCTTCTGTGACATTATACGGATCCCATCCGCCGGCTTCTCTCAAGACTTCCACTTCGACGAAAAATGAATTGCCACCCAGGCCAAAGGGATAGCCCCCATCAGAAAGATTTTGTAGATGCAATTCATACCATTCGTAGTATTCAGCCGCAAAACTTCGGGCAATCCATCCATCTTCCTGATTGGATATTTTAATTTTTGACTGGAGACAAAGGTTCCTCTCGGGATGGGCAGCAAAAAATGAAATGGCTTTTCTAAACTGATCAGGTTCTGGCCTGCTCTCAGCATCATAAACTGTAAGATACCGGCCTGTGAGCTTAGGAAGAGCATGCATCAACGCTCTGGCTTTTGTGTATGGAGGCTCTTCAGGGATCAGTAAAATTTGGGCAAATTCCGGAAGATTTAACCCTTTGATACTTCTCCTGGTTAAAAGGTCCGTCTGCTCTACCACAATGATCAATTCTTTAAGGTGATCAGGATAATCCATGGTCTCAATCTTCTCAATGGTACCTTTTATAATTTCCCCTTCGTTCTTTAAGGGTAAAACAATGCTGACAAGTGGCAAATCTAAAGTAGCGAAAGGCCCTGATGCCAAAGTAGGCATCACTGGAGTGTTGCCTAAAACATTGGAGATACGAAAAGCAAGTAAAAGAAGATAGTTAAAAAAGCCCAGAATAAATATCATTAATCCTATACTTAAAGGATAAATAATACCTGTAACCACCAAAGCTACCAATAAACTAAGCAGCAACATTCGGTATGGTAGTTTTACCTTATGATATGATGACAACCACTGCAGATTTTGTCGCGACATTACCGCAATCTTATCCTCTATTTTATTGGAATGGAGTGGCATAAATATTTTAGGCTACTAATCTAATCGCCAAATGTACTATTTTTTCTTGGAATTTTAATCGTGGGTTATTAAGTTTGATAAATAAAAGCTACAAAGAAACCAAGTTTAGGAAATCAAGAGCTTGGATAATCCCATGCGTGCCAATTAATATTTTGACTTACAAAAATTGTTCTTCACGAATTGCAAAAAGAGAACTGGTCAATATTTCAAAGACTTTAGTTCTTGGAATGTTGTTTTTGTTAGTTTTTTCACATAAATATTTTTAATTTTTTATACATGCAACGCAGAAGAATGCGTAAATCTTAATTAAATTTATGCTCTTAGACTCGAAAAGATATCTGATGGATTTGGTGAATAATTTCTTAAAAACATGATTTCCAGTCTTCAAAACAAGTTTCGAAATGTTTATATTGCTGAATTTTAGGGATTTATACAATTTTATCCTATAATTCAACCATTGATTGACATTAGTAAAAAAAGTGGATTTTAGAAGCTGAAGTGTTCCAAAATCCGCTTTCCACCATAATAGAATTCTTTTTCACTCCACCAACACCATTTTCTTCATCCCACTCCACTCATCGGTGGTTATCTGGTAGAATAGCAGTCCTGATG